>CAIKCI010000042.1 GCA_903825895.1 uncultured Actinomycetes bacterium | reverse complement strand
CTCACTGCACGATTTTGAGCCTGACGAGCTTGGCTCAGTAGATGGATGTTCACTGCTCCACCTCCAGTGTCATTTTGGACTGGATACTTTGTCGTGGGCGCGCCGTGGGGCCAGAGTCACGGGAGTTGATTTTTCACCGAACTCAATTGCAGCAGCAAAATCTCTTGCTGAACGAGCAGGTATTGGGGCCAGTTTTATTGAAGGGAACGTCTATAACGCTCGAGAGATGTTTCCGACACCATTCGACGTGGTCTACACCGGTATAGGCGCCCTCAATTGGTTACCCGATATTCCGGAATGGGCACGTGTCGTTTCCTCTCTCATCAAGCCAGGCGGGCGTTTCTATCTCTTGGAGATTCACCCGATTCTTTCGATGCTTGATGATGAGGACATCGTGTTTAATCCAGCGTGGCCCTACTTTCATAATCCCTCAGGCCTCGGGTTTGAAGATGATGGTGACTATGCAGATCCTTCGGCAAAATTAACAAAAAGGAGGATGTTTGAATGGTCTCACCACTTAGGAGAAGTTGTCAGCAGCCTCTTGGATCAAGGTCTTGAATTAAAGTTTTTGCACGAACATGACGTCTTGGCCTACAAGCCGTGGCCGTTTCTTGAACAGATTGCGCCAGGAATACAACGGTTCAAAGTGCCCGAGGGGAAACCGCAAATTCCTCTCGAGTATTCCCTTCTCGCAACAAAGCCACGAAGTGATTGAAAAAAGCCCAAAGTAATATCACTTCAGGATGATCAAGGTCGTGGAGGTTCTCGGTCAGGCAACAGGTCATATTCCCCCAGAACTTGCGGCCACGCCAAAAAGTCCGGAGTACTAAAGCCTTCATATTTACGAAACTGCGAAATAGGTGTGTCGTTTTCGTAGGCAAATGAAAGAAGCCCGGCTCTGCGAGCCGGGCTTCTTCTCAATTAGTTGTCTAAAACTTCTCTAGGCGAGAATCTTGGCCTTTTGAGCATCAAACTCTGCCTGGGTCAACACACCCTTGTCTTTAAGGTCTGAAAGTTTGTGCAATTGATCAGCAGTATTCGAACCGCCGCCAGCCTGTTGAACAGCTTGATCGAAAGACTTCTGTTGCTGCTTCATTAATTCGACGCGATGTTGCTGCATCTTGCCGCCTCGTGCGATGAGGTAGATCAGGACGCCAATGGGGCCCAAAACAATCACCACAAAGACCCAGATTGCCTTTGACCATCCACCCATGTCGTGACTGGCGAAGATGTCAATGAAGACTTGGATGACAAGGAAAATCCAGATAAATAAGAAGAAAAAATACAGAATAGTGAGAAGTATGTCTAGTAATGGATAATCGGCTGCAAGCATGTAGTTCCTTTCATGGAGTTCGAACGGTCTTCAACTTATCAGTAAATGACTGAAGGAAACGTGTCTCGGGGCCTTATTTGGCGAAGTCCCAAGAAGCGCCCTGCTCGTAGTGGCGAAAGACATTCTTGGCAATCAAGATTCGGTGGACCTCGTCGGGGCCGTCAGCCAGTCGGAGCGTCCTCGCTCCTAGATACATCTGAGCGAGAGGGAGATCATTCGAGACTCCTGCAGCACCCCAGACCTGGATAGCTCGATCAACCACTCGCGAATACGCCGCTGGTACGTAGACTTTGAGCGCAGAGATGTTGGTGCGCGCATCTGGATCGCCTCGGTCTACTTTTTCCGCCGCACTGATCGTCATCATTCGAGACGTTTGCAAGTCAATGTAACTGTCCGCAATAAACCCTTGGATGAACTGCTTATCTCGGAGGAGACCGCCGTGAACTTCTCGAGTCATGGCTCGCTCCACCATGAGAT
>CAIKCI010000041.1 GCA_903825895.1 uncultured Actinomycetes bacterium | reverse complement strand
GACCCGTTGCGGCACCAGCGTCCGCTTGGACAAGAGAGAAGCCAAGGGCCACAAACACAGAGAAAAGGAGTGCCAGGGAGCATGCGATGGAGGTCGTGCGTCGAAACAGGCTTCGTGAGGTCATCGTCTTCTCTTCTTCCAAGTTGTCAAAAATGAACCGCACTCCATCGGTTCATTGATCACTTCGCCCAATGCAAGCCTATTCCTCAAGCCACGAAAAGTAACGTCAGGCGGAAAACCCCCTTAAAAAAGGGTCTGCCGCCTAAAGAAAGAGAGAAATAGTCGTTGCCGTACCAATGATGATGACGGTTCGGCGTAACCAAACAGGCGAGAGAAATTGGGCGATGCGTGCACCGCCGAGGCCGCCGGCTAGCGAACCTACGGCCACACAGAGTGCGGCACTCCAGAGAACATGGCCGTGAATGGCGAAGATGGTGGCGCTCAAGAGCGTGAGGATGATTGAGAGCACGGTCCGCAGTGAGTTGATCTTTGATAACGAATCACTCAGTCCAATACCAAGAAGAGCAAGCAACATAATCCCCACCCCCGCGCCGAAGTAGCCGCCGTAAATCGAAACGATAAAGGTTCCGAGTTGGAGTAACACTTTGCGGGTGGGGTGGGAGTCGTGGAGGTGGGCGAGTCGTTGAATCAAATACGGTTGGGCGATAAACAGCACGGTGGCAAAAGCAACAAGCCACGGCACAATGGCGCGAAACGACGCCGCAGGTGTTGTCAAGAGTAAAACCGAACCGAGGGCGCCACCAAGAAAGGTGACGATCAGGAGTTGTTTGACGCGCGGGAGCTGCGTCGACACCTCTTCTCGAGATCCGATGATGCTTCCGACGTAGGTCGGGACAATTCCCACCGACGACGTGATGTTCGCTGTGAGACTAGGAACGCCTATGGCCAACAAGGTCGGAAAGGTAATCAAGGTACCCCCACCGGCGATGGCGTTAAAGACGCCAGCGACGATCCCGGCCGCGATCAGAGCGATGGCTTTAGGTATCGTCATCACGAACGCCAATTGAAGAACCACATTTCCATGCTACGAGGTGCGCTCTTGTGCCGTGGTGGTCTAGCGTGAGAAGTATCAACAGCAAGGAGGCGTCATGGTCCGTTTAACGTGTTTACTTCGAAGAAAAGCCGGGACTACCCCCGCAGAGTTCCACGATCACTGGGAAAACGTGCACGCCCCTCTCGTGGCGCGGCTTGAATCCGGGAGCCATGTTGTCCGTTACGAACAGCATCCCCGCCCACTTGAGAGTTACACCGGTGATGATGATCCGGGATTCGATGGAGTGACCTTGCAATGGTTTAGCTCGATGGATGAGTACAACGCCCACACAGCGGAACCTGACTTTGCGGTGATGTGGCAAGACATCGAATCCTTCCTTGACGTGGACTCGCTGCACTTCATTGTGACCGAAGAGCCAGAACGATTGATTTTTGATCGAAGTAATCCTTCGTGAGGCTCCACCCTTTTTGGGTGCAGAGCCACTACATTTTCCTAGGTGCGCACAGAACTTCGAACAGTGATTGAACCTGTCGATCCCCCAGAAGATTTAATGCGAGCCGCCGGTGGCGTTGTGGTGAAGCGGGATAGCAAGAACGAGTTGCTCGTGGCCTTGATTCATCGTCCCCACAGAGAAGACTGGTCCTTCCCAAAGGGAAAACTCGACGAAGGTGAAAGCTACGAAGAGTGTGCGCTGCGAGAAGTAGTTGAAGAGACGGGATTGACCTGTCGCCTAGACCGTTTTGTCGGCACGACCGAATACACCCACCGCAAAGGGCGTCCCAAGATTGTTGCCTACTGGCTGATGGAAGTGATCTCCGGAGACTTCGTTATCAACGAAGAAGCCGATGAACTTCGTTGGTGCACCGTGGCTGAAGCCTTGAAATTAGCGACCTATGACCGAGACCAAGAACTTCTCGAGATGATCGCAGCGCTTCCTGAAATTACCAACGCCGCTTAGGTGGCGCTGCCCTCAAATTCACCGATCAAGTCGGCCACTGAATCGACAATGCGGGCTGGTTGATACGAGAACCGAGCAACTTCTTCTCGTTGCGTGACTCCCGACAAGACCAGGATGGTCTGCAGTCCTGATTCGATTCCTGCCAAGACGTCGGTATCCATCCGATCACCAATCATGACGGTTTCGGCGGCGTGAGCGCCCAAGACATTAAGACCTTCGCGGATCATCAGCGGGTTAGGTTTCCCGACGAAGTAGGGCTCGACACCCGTGGCGCGTTGGATCATGGCTGCCACTGCCCCACACGCAGGTATCGATCCATCGAGCGAAGGACCGGTGGGATCGGGGTTTGTGGCTAAGAACCGACTTCCCTTCTCAATGAGTCGCACCGCAGTGGTGATGGCTTCGAAGGAATAGTTTCTGGTTTCCCCCAAGATGACATAGTCAGGATTTCGGTTGGTCATGACGTAGCCCACGTCGTGCAGTGCGGTGTGGAGTCCTGCTTCGCCAATGACGTAGGCCGAACCTTGGGGTCGCTGAGCGTGAGCGAACATTGCTGTTGCTAACGCTGATGTCCATAACTGGGTCTCAGGAATCTTGAGGCCAATCGCCGCAAGGCGTGCCGAAAGATCTCGGGGGGTGAACATGGAGTTATTGGTCAAGATCAAAAATGAACGACCGGAGTGCTCGAGTGCTTCCACGAATCGATCGGCACCGGGCACCATTGATCCCTCTTTGACGAGGACGCCGTCAAGGTCGCAGAGCCAACTCTGAGGTGGGGGCATGAACTAAGTATGCCTGCTTCTCTTGCCAAAAACAACGCCGTGACGAGCAACTCTTGACACGGTGGTGACAAAAACGTGACCCAAGTAAGGTCACCCCTATGACTTCACTGCGCCCTACCTTGACGATCGGCCTCAATAATTTTGACGCGTCGCCCACGCTTGATTCATGTGATCACTGGATCGCTGAAGCACAACGAGCAGAGCACGCTGGCTTTGACCGGCTTGTTGTTGTGGACCACGTGGTCATGGGCGACCAACTCGATGCCTACGACGGTGGGCGCTTTCCAACGGGGCCGGACGGCTCATGGGTTGAGCCCTTGACCTTGTTGGCGCTCTTGAGTGGTGTGACGTCAACGATTCGTCTCTCTACCGGCATCTTGATCGCGGGACTTCGCCCCGGTGCCTTATTGGCCAAGACTGCGGCGTCGATCGATGTGGCCTCAAAGGGTCGCCTTGATCTCGGGGTGGGAATCGGCTGGCAGCGCGAAGAGTACGAAGCGATGGGCTTAGAGTTCTCAAAACGGGGACGACTTCTCGACGATGCACTCGAAGTCTGTCAAGCGCTGTGGACCAACTCGCCGGCCACCGTCACCACTGAGACGGTCAGCTTTGGGCCCACCTGGTGCCATCCAACACCGGTACAACCCGGGGGTGTTCCCCTGTGGATTTCAGGACGCATTCATCCCGCCACCTTGCGCCGCATGGTGCGCTTTGGCAGTGGGTGGATTCCTTGGGGTGATTATCAACGCGATGTCCTCAAAGGTGTTGAAGAGATCCGCGTGGCCTTTGACCAAGCCGGCCGAAGCTTTGACGGCTTTCAGATTCGCGGCTCGATCATTGTGAGCACGGACGCGAACAAGGAACTTGACGTGGCGGCAACGTTCCAAAATGTTGAAGAACACCTCGAAGGAGGCGTGAGCGACTTTGCGGTCTATGGAGCGATTCCCAACGATGCCCATGCAGCTGAAGCAATGCTCGGTGCACTCGTTGAAGGCTTCAACGCACGAACGGGGCGCACTTAAGTTCTCGGAGAACGGTGACGGCGTTAGACGAAGTCCTCGGGTTCGGCGAAGAGTCCGCTGTCTTCGCCGTCGCTGGCGTGTACTGGCTCAGTAATTTTTGGTCCACGGAATCCTGAACAGGCTGCCGCAAAGAGACAGATCACGACGGCAAATGAGCAGACGATCTGAAGCCCGTGTTTAAACGCACCACTGATTACGGAGGGGAAGTAGGCCCGGCTCACGAGATACGACTGCGTGGAGGCAGGAAGGTGCGAAAGAACCTGAGGTCCCAAGAGGTGTTGCATCGGGTTATACCCCAAGAACGCGGCGAACAAGGTCGACACTGGCGGCAGATCAGCAACCCGTCGAGCGTCGCGAAGAGGAACGCCGTGCGCCACCAAGCTGGCATAGAGATCACCGGGCAAGGTCCCCGACAGTCCGATGATCATCAAGGTGAAGAAGATGCCGATTGACAGCACCTGGCCCGAGTTTTGAAAAGTTGAGTTCATGCCCGACCCCACGCCGCGGTGATCGGCCGGGAGGCTATTCATGACACTGGCTCGGTTCGGTGCGGCGAAGATCCCAACAGCAATGCCGTTCATCAACAGCAACAGTGCGAACTGCCAGTAGGCAAAGTTCACAGGCAACACACCCAACAGCGCAAACGATGCCGCCGCGCCGATCATGCCGCCGATGGTAAAGGGGCGCGACCCATAACGATCTGACAAGTACCCCGAGATCGGTCCGGCGATGAGAAAGCCAGCGGTCAACGGCAACATGGCGATCCCCGCCCACAAGGGGGTATCAACAAAGTTGTAGCCATGGAGCGGAAGCCAGACCCCTTGAAGCCAGATGATCAAGATAAAGAGCAGACCACCACGCCCGATCGATGACAACAGCGTTGAAATACTCCCCGCTGAAAACGCGCGGATGCGAAAGAGTGAAAGCCTGAACATGGGTTCGGGTGCACGGACTTCGAGAAAACAGAACACCACCAACATGGCGATACCCCCGAGAACAGTGATGAGCACAAAGGGGTTCATCCATCCCATCGTCGAGCCGCCATAGGGCTGAATGCCGTAGGTCACCCCGACCATCAGCGAGATCAACCCCACGGCAAACGTGATGTTGCCGGGCCAGTCAACATGATGGTCGTGGTGGAAAGGGACTTCACGCAATTGCGTATAGCCCCAGATGGTGCCGGCAATGCCGACGGGTACGGAGACCAAGAAGATCAAGCGCCAGTTGATGGGGGCCAAGATGCCCCCGAGAACCAGCCCCAGGAATGACCCAGAGATTCCGGCAATTTGATTGATGCCCAGCGCCATCCCGCGCTCATCTTCAGGGAAGGCATCAGTGAGAATCGCTGATGAGTTGGCAATGAGAAACGCCGCGCCCACACCCTGGAAGAGCCGCATGATGATGAGAAACATCGCCGCGTTCGTTCCCGACATCCAGGTCATCGCCAAGACCAATGAGAACAAGGTGAAAAGTGCGAAGCCCAGGTTGTACATCCTGACTCGTCCGTACATATCACCCAGTCGACCAAAGCTCACGACCAGAACTGATGTCACCACCATGAAGCCGAGAATCATCCATAAGAGATAAAAGGTGTTGGACGGCAAGAGCGGATCCACCCCGATTCCTCGAAAGATATCGGGCATGGCGATGAGGACGATAGAAAGATCGATCGTGGCCATCAACATCCCCAAGGTGGTGTTGGTTAAGACGATCCACTTGTACCGTTCAGGATTGGGATGTGCCGTCTTGGGCGCTGCTTTCAAAAAATTATGAAAACGTGACTGCGTTGTGGACACAGGTCGTACTCTAGATCGGCAAGTACAGCCGTGGTTTATTAGCGCGCAACGCGTGGTTTGGGCGACCGGGAACGCTTCCACGCCAAAAGAGAGGTGCTCGCCAAGATCAGGCCCAGAGAACCAAGGAGGAGCAGTGTCTCGTTGTTGCCGGTCGCGGCGAGCGTGGCCGTGACAACAACTGCCGTCGTTGTTGGGGTCGTGGGCGAAGCGTTGGGAGGTGAGGAGGTGGCGATCGAACCGCTTGATCCCCATCCAACGGCCGTGCAAGCGCCCACTTGGGTACAACTCACAGCATTGAGGTAGAGGTAGTTCTCGCTTGAGGGGAGAACAAGCAGGGACTCTGTGTTCCAGACTCCATCGGTTTCGGTGGCGAAGGCTCCCAGATCGACATTGTTGACCAAGGTGGTCCCTACTTCTACGCAGTTTCCTGGACTCGTACAACTCACCGATGTGGGTCCGCTGCCCGATGCAGCTGCATTTTGGGTTATGGGGACCGACGACTTCCAAACTCCGGTTGATTCATCGACGGCGAAGCCCGTGATGTTGTTGACGAAGTCAAAGTTATTGCTGTGCAGTGTTGCGGCACAAGCAAATTTTGTAGTGGCCGCACCCAGAAGCTGTGCGCCATTACAGCCGTAGGTTCCCACCGAACCAATCGCCGTGCAGTCGCCATCGGCGGTGCAACTCACCGAGAGAAGTCGTGCCACGGGGTTATTCGTAGGATCCGTCACTGCTTGAGCGTTGCTGAACTCCGCTGAACCTAATGAGGCGGTCATGACCAGAGGCCCCAACTCGTAACCGCCAACGGCGGTGCACCCTGCGTCATTGACGCAACTCACTCCGTAGAGATAGGCACCGTCACTATCAGGGAGGCTGGTGGGGGTAAGTGCCGACCACGACCCTTGACTGAACGTTGCGGCGATCCCGTTGCCGCCGCTCGTCAAAGAAGTTGCCAGTCCCACGGCGACACAGCTGCCATCGCTTCGACAACTCACGGATTGGAGCGATGGAGAGCTGTAGCCGGAAAGGCCAGAGAGAAGGGTATTTGTCCAGCTTCCTGCGTTATAAATGATGCCAAATGCCGTCGTGGTTCCGGCACCCCCTCCTACGACCGCACACTGGTTAGCTGCCCAACAACTCACGCCCAAGGCCAACCCGGAGAAAGAACTACTGTCAATGATTTGAGAAGCGCTCCACTGTCCTGATGTTTCAATGGCGTAGGACGGATACTCCAGTGATTCACCGTCATATTGCCATCCAACGGCCATACAGTTCCCCGGGCTCCAACAACTCACGGACGTCAATTGGTTGTAGTTGTCGAAGTTCGCTGGCGGGGCGACGGTGACCGCAGGGGTAAAGGCTGGCGCATTCGGTGTTGCAGTTGACGTCGCACTCGCAGTGGCGACGGACAAGGTACTGGTTGCCAGGATCATGACCGAAAGAAACGCCGGCCATTTCGACTCAAAAAATCTCATGGGGTTGCTTCCTTCAGATGGTTCTTAATCAACCTAACCCACTCTCGCGGAACATGAAGGAGTCGCTGGCTTCCTGCCGCATGACGCACGATCTGCCACGATAGAAGGATGGCTGTTGTTAACACTCCGAACGGGATCGCAATCCCCGAGAGTGCGATTCGCTTTACCTTTGTGCGCTCGGGTGGCCCTGGCGGCCAACACGTCAATACCTCGTCCACCAAGGTGCAGGTCCAAGTTGGCATTGAGGCCTGTGGGCTTTCGGCCAAGAGAACACAACGACTGCGGGACGTCTTTGGTTCGGTGGTGACGGCGTCATCGTCATCGTCGCGCTCGCAGTGGAAAAATCGAGAAGAGGCGCTGCTTCGGGTACTCACCTCAATCGATACTGCGTTAACGCAGGAAAAACCCCGCGTTGCCACGAAGGCAACCCGTGGGGCTCAGGAACGTCGTCTCAAAAATAAAGCCCGTCAATCACGTCGAAAGTTTGATCGGCGGTGGAACGACAATGACGGATGACCGATCCGTTTGTTTCGTTCGATGACAACATCACGGTGAGTGTCGACGAGATCGGTGAAGCACCTGCGTGATCACAGGCAAGGTTTGGACAACGCAGCGGCGTGAGATTTATCGCTTCGCTCAGCGTTCCTTGGCGACAACTTCGAAGGTCGCCAAGGTGGGATCAGCGGCGTAGGCAATGCGGACACCATCGGCCGCAGCTTCTCGTAAACCATCGAGCAGTACTTTCGTGATCACTTCACCAGGGGCCAGCACGGGAACTCCCGGAGGGTAAGGAGCAATCAGTTCAGCGCTGACGCGCCCGACCGCCTGATCAGCGCTCACGCGCTCGTGAGGAGCAAAGAATGCTTCACGAGGGCTCGTGGCGGTGGTCGGCGAGACCCGCCAGCTCAACGCGGCGGGGAGCCTGCGGGGCTCACCTCGTCCTGCGTGAAGTGCAGGGATGAGCGCATCCAAGAGGGTGTCGACGCTTTCTTGAGTATCGGCGATGGTCACCATGGCGAGCAAGGTGTCGCGATCCACTAACTCAAATGAGATCCCGTCGTTCATCAATTGTTTCTCAATCTGGACACCATCGGCGCCGATTTGAGGAAGTTGAATAATGAAGCGCGTCGGATCGAAGCGACCACCAGGAACGCTGTGTTCATCAGGCAAGCCGATGCCCGGAACGTCTTCGCCTAAGCGCTGACGCGCGCGGCGTACGAGTCCCAAGGTGTGCTCCATGAGTTCTTCGCCACGTTGTTCAACGAGGGCACGAGATCCATCGATGCTGGCCAAGATCGATCCCGCGGGACTTGTCGTGCTTGTCGCTTCGAAGCCTCGCTCTAAGCGGTCGACGTCGAGAACGTCCGTGTTGGCCACCAAGATGCTTGCCTGGGTATAGCCAACTAAGAGTTTGTGCACACTGGTTACCAAGGCGTCGGCGCCTAAGGCCATGGCATGGGCCGGGAGATCAGGGTGAAGGCCGAAGTGCGCTCCCCAGGCCTGGTCGACGACAACGCGCAGGCCATGAGCGTGGACGAGATCGATAATGGCCTTTACTTCCGATGTTGTGCCTAAATAGCCCGGCTCGACGAGTGCGACGGCGACCGCATCAGGGTGGGCATTGATCGCAGCGGTCACACTCTCGAGCGAGACCCCCATTGGCAGACCTGACGCATCATCGATCTCGGTGGGAAGCCACACAGGATTGAGACCAGCGAGGACAAAGCCAATCAACATTGATCGATGCAGGGACCGATTCACAATAATGGTGTCGCCCGGTTGGCCTAATGCCAAACAGAGCGCTTGGTTGGCGTGCGTTGATCCCCCAACTGAAAAGCGACACCAGTCAGCGCCGTAGTACTCCGCCATGCGTCGTTCTGCGTGGCCGAGGGTGTCGTTCGTGAGTTTGACCGTGTCGAGGCCTCCGTAGAGTTGGATGTCTCGATCGACCACGATGCCGAGACCGTCGTCGAGGAGACCGGCGAGTCGTTTGTGACCCGGAACGGTCATCGGGGTGGGACGAGTTTCTAAGTTCGTGAGATACGCATCAAGGAGTCCTGCATCGTTGCGTAACGGTTCGTGACTCATGATGAACTCTTTCAGTGCCTGTCAGGCAAGTGACAAGGTGTCACTTGGTGTGGTTGATGCCAATGGCGTGATGGTGACGTCGTGGGTATCGAGATCGATGAGAAAGAGGGAATCGTCTTCGAGCAAGGTCCACCCTGGCGTGGTGATGCCGGTCGAGGTGACGATGAGCGATGACCCCCGCTGGCAGAAACGCAACTTGTAGTAGTTCTCGTCGTGGCCGTCTGGTAGTTCCGAAGGGTCGTTGACGGCACGCAACAAAGACGACACCGGAGGCTCGGTCTCACCTTGGGCCTGCAGAATGATCATCACGGTGTCATTCATCAGGACCGCATTCAAACTTCCCGTTTCACAACGTGCACGGATGTCATCAACGGCGTGGCGCACGCCCGCTGCGATATCACCGTGTTCTTCGATGCGCTGGACGAGCAAAAGGAAGAGACGTCGCGAGTCATGGTGATAGTCCAGCCGAGCTTTTGAGGCAGGACTCAATAATTCGTCGATCCGATCGGAGTTTGGAATGGCTCCGTTGTGGACGAAGGCCCACTCATCGATACGAAAAGGATGACTGTTCTCTTCGTTGACGGCAAAGCCCGGCGTGGCCCATCGGATGTGGGCCATGCCTGCTCTTCCCATCGGCGTACTGGCAAAGGTCGTGTAGTTCATGTCATCAATGGCGCGGTTGACCGACCGGGTCGAGCCCACATGGGCCTCTTCCCCGCGTTGGTTGCCCGGCAACCAGGCCATTCCCCATCCATCGCCATGAAGCTTGGACATGGCCGTGAACTCAGCGAACTCCTCGGGTGAGAGTAAGCCGGTTATCGCTTGATCAGTGGTTGAGGCATAGGCCAAGAACCGGCACATAGGACTCCTTTGGGTCACGGAAAGAAAAACACATTGCGATCATCCCTTTTCAGGCCTATATTTCGTCCACCATGCAAGCATACGTCGTCGCCCCACTGCCAAGGACGTGACGCAAGGATGATTCATCCTGAATTGGTCATCGTCAATGCGGCGGGATTGACCATGGACCCGTTCCAGACACGCACCACTGGTGTCGCCATTGCTCAAGGAAGAATCGTTGCTCTTGGCGAGCAGGTGGGGGAACTTATCGGGCCGTCAACCACAGTGATTGATGCAGGTGGCAAGACCGTGATGCCTGGATTTATTGATGCCCACAATCATATTCGCTTAGGAGCAAATCCGGCCGCCGTCTCGTTATTTGACGCCAATTCTCTCGATGACATCAAGGCAGCGATCAGCCAACATCTCATTGACCATCCCGGAGTTGAGTGGATCGAAGGCGAGGGATGGCACTACGGCTCAGTGGTGGGCGGCACGCCAACGGCCGCCATGCTTGACGATGTCTGCTCGGGTAAACCGGCCTGGATTTTTTCTTATGACGTGCACACGGTGTGGCTCAACAGCGAAGGACTTCGCCGCTGGGGTCTCGATGCCCAGCACACCGAGGTGCCCTTTGGCCGGGTAGAACTCGACCTACAGGGACATCCCACCGGGTGGATTCATGATTTTGCCGTGCGGGGTATTCACCCTCAAGGCCAGCGTGCCTTAGAAGCGATACTTCCGGGCTACGGAAAAGATGCCCAGTACGCGCGGGTTGTCGAAAACTTGCGAGACGCCAATCGTTTTGGTCTGACAACAATTGTCGAACCACAAAACGGAATCGACGACGTCCAACTTTTTGAGCGGGCCTTCACCGATGGTGAACTTCATGCACAATTGATCGCCGCCATGATTCACACCCCAGAATCACTGCCGGGGACGCTCGACGAGATTGCCGCGTTCATTGCTGGCTATGACCACCCTCGCATCACGGTCGGACCGATCAAGCTCTATATCGATGACGTCATTGAACCTCACACGGCAGCGATGCTGGCGCCCTATGCAAACTTTGATGGCGTGGGGTCAACGTTTTGGTCCCCCGATGCCTTTGCCTCGCTGATTGTCGAATTGGAAGAACGTGGTCTCCAAAGCTTTGTGCACGCCACGGGTGATCGTGGGATTCGCACCGCGCTTGATGGCTTCGCCGCTGGACGACGTGCACACGGCGTTCGTGATACCCGTCACCAGATCGTGCACGTTGAGTGCCTGCACCATAACGATATTGCTCGCTTCGAGGAACTCGGCGTGGTGGCGTGTATGCAGCCTCGTCACTGTGGCCCCGACATTGTTCATGAATGGCGTGCAAATGTCGGCGAAGACCGTGAACGCTACGCCTGGGCCATGAAGAGTTTGATTGATGCGGGCGCGCCGGTTGCGTTCTCGAGCGACTGGAACGTCGCTGAGATGGACCCCATGGTTGGGCTCTACTCAGCGCTGACTCGCGCTGACCTCGATGGGGCTCATGCCTGGAACCACGCAGAAGTATTGGATCTCGATACGGCGTTGGCGGGCTACACGATGGGCAGTGCATGGGCGAACTCTTTGGAAGACGAGACCGGATCATTAACGATCGGCAAGCGGGCCGACGTCGTGGTCTTGGATCGAGATCTCAGTTCCCTGCGTGATCCTCAAGAACTTCTCGATACGCATGTCACCATCACGATTGCCAATGGCCTGGTTACCTACAGTGCGTAAGTTAGAGCCATGACCACTCCGGAATTTCTGGATCTTCTCTCGGAAACTGCTCATTTGGACAGTGATGGTGAAGTCGTCATGGGGGGTTGTCGACTCTCCGCGTTAGCGGCCAGCTACGGCACGCCGTTGTTTGTCGTTGATGAGACGTCGCTGCGCCACCAAGCGCAACGCTTTCACCGTGGTCTTCAAGAACGATGGCCAAAGAGCCGTGCGGTATTCGCGTCCAAAGCATTTCCCTGTACGGCAATGTATGAACTGATGGCCCAAGAGGGACTGGGGGTCGACGTCGCCGGCGGCGGGGAGCTCGTCCTGGCACTCAACGGTGGCGTTGATCCCGCGTTGATGGTGATGCATGGCAACGCCAAGACCGACGTGGAACTCTCGATGGCTGTTGACGCAGGTGTTGGCACGATCGTTATCGACAACTTTGATGACATCGATCGCCTGGAGAAACTCGTTACTGCTGACCAAGGTGTCTTGGTGCGCGTGGTGCCCGGTGTGCGTGGGGTGACTCATGACGCCATGTCAACTGGTCAAGAGGGTTCGAAGTTTGGTCTGAGCCATGACGACGCCGTCAACGCCATTCGCCGACTGCAACAAAGTGATCACTTGCGCTTGGACGGCTTGCACATGCATATCGGTTCACAGATTCTTGAAACAGAACCGTTTGCCCACGCTGTCGAAGTCTTAGCCAACTATGGCGATTTCGACGTCTACGACCTTGGAGGAGGCCTCGGCGTGCGCTATACCTACAGCGACGTCGCACCCACACCTGAAGCATGGCTCGATGCCCTCGTTAGCGCTGCGAAAAGGTCGCTTCCACGTCACGCCGAGCTCTTGATCGAGCCAGGGCGCGCCATGGTCGCACAGTCCATGGTCACGCTCTATCGAGTCACGACGGTGAAACATGGCGTGCCGACCTTTGTCGCGGTGGACGGCGGGATGGCCGATAACCTTGATGTTTCGCTCTACGGACAACGCTATGAAGCCACCATTGTCAACAAGGTTGGTGGCGGAGCTTCGGTTGATCTGGTCGGGCGACATTGTGAGTCGGGTGACTGCTTGATTCACGGGGTGGAACTTAACGATCCCAGCATTGGCGACATTGTGGCTGTTGGAGTCACGGGGGCCTATGCCTTTACGATGCTGAATAACTACAACGGGGCGTTGAAGCCTGCGGTGGTCTTTGTCGCTGATGGCAAGGCTGATTTACGGGTTCGTAGGGAGAACTACGGAGACTTTTTCCTTCGAGACGTAGCATCCGGTGCTGAAGTAACGAATTATGGGTAAAGTTTTTTTATTCACCTGGATGTCCAGATGAAACGACGATGAGGGGGGCTCATGAGTCAAGTCGATGATCACGCAACGCCAGTGCTGACCGAGACGAAAGCAGGGGCGGAGGAAAAGGCAAAGCTCAAAATAAGCGTCGGTCGTATGGACGGTCTTGTCTTAATGATTTGTGCGCTGGTCGGCCTCGACACCGTTGCACAAACCGCAAGCTACGGTGCGCAGTCCATTGTGTGGCTGCTCTTTATGGCGGTGTTTTTCTTTGTGCCCTACGCCATGTTGTGCTCAGAACTTGGAACGGCGTTCCCCTATGAAGGTGGACCCTATGTCTGGGTGAAATTATCCTTCGGTCGAGTGTGGGCCGGTATCGCCACGCTGTTCTACTGGATCACAAACCCAGTGTGGGTGGGCGGAACGCTGTGCATCACGGCAGTGGCAACCTTCAGTCTTTTCTTTACCAACTTGACTGGTGTGTGGAAATACATCTTTGCGTTGCTCTTTATTTGGATTGCAACGCTGGCGACAGTCTTTTCGTTTCGCGTCGGGAAGTGGATTCCCACCCTTGGCGCCTACGCTCGAGCAATTTTGATCGGCTTCTTCTCCATTACGGTGTTGATTTACGCCGCCAAGCATGGATTGCACGGATTTGGTGCGGGATCATACAAGCCAACGTGGGCCACCTTTTTGTTGTTGACGCCGATTCTCTTTTTCAACTTTGAAGGCTTTGAGCTTCCGAGTGAAGCAAGTGAAGAGATGAAAGACGCGAAGAAAGACGTACCCTTCAACATTCTTCGTGGTGGTATCGGAACCGTCTTTATGTATGGCTTGCCAATCATTGCCATTTTGGTCGTTCTCCCGGTCAACCAAGTCTCAAACTTGTCCGGGTTTATCGACGCCATTAAGACGGTTTTCACGGTTTACGGTGGCTCAGTCGCTCATGACGGCACTGCCACCTTGACCGGTGTCGGCAGACTCTTGGGAGACTTGGCAGCGATAGGATTCATCCTTGCGTTGATCTCTTCGGCCACGTCGTGGCTCATGGGTGCGAACCGAGGATTCGCTGTCGCCGGCATGGACGGTGCCGCCCCTCGATTTTTCGGAAAGATCTCCGAGAAATATGGAACACCGGTTGCCGTTGACCTTCTTGGTGGGGTTATTTCAACCGTAGTGATGTTCTTGGCCTTCTGGCTCACGAGTGGCAACAACAGTAAGTACTTCTCAGCGGTGTTGGGCATTACGATTTCAGCGACGACGCTGTCGTACTGCATCATTTTCCCGGCCTTGATCAAACTCCGCTACAAGTACCCCAATGTGGACCGGCCCTACAAGGTCCCTGGCGGGACATCAGGTGTCTGGATTGTCGGGCTTCTGGCAACATTCTGGGCTGTGCTCGCCAGCATCGTACTGCTGTGGCCTGGGCTCTTGAACCCGCTCGCAGGTTCGAGCATGGATTCGTCCCTGCCTTCGACCTTTACTGGCGAACGCTTCAACTACGAAGCCTCGCAGATGGTTCCCCTAGCGATCTTCTTAGGCTTTGCGATTATTTTCTACTTCATGGGCGCCCCGACTCGAAGAGAACAGCTACTTGACGGAACGGGTCTTGGAGAAACGATCAGTACGTCGTAACTCGTCATCGTCGAAAATAAATAATCTGCACCAACCCCCGCAAGGGGGTTGGTGCGCGTTGAGGCAACGTTGATGAAAGATAAAAAAATATTTACTTTTTGATCCTTCTTTTGTTTTCTGATTTTTTAGAAATTTCGTCAGACCTGAACGGACATTCGGGTCTCGTTCCTCCATAGTGAACGGAGTGCACAAGGCAAAACGCTTTGTGTTCCCACAAGGAGGGGATAGTAATGTTAGGTAAAAGGTTAACCAAACTCAGAGCACTTGCCCTAGCAAGTGCCGTCTTGGTGGGCAGTGGGGGTCTTGTGACGACCGCCAGCGCGCTGAGCAGCTCAAGCGCCGGAGCGGCGACCACCCCCGTGGTATCCGTCTCAGTCGTGGGAAACCATATTGTTAATGGCAGTGGTCAAGTGATTCGTTTACTTGGCGCAAATCGATCCGGTACGGAATACGCCTGTTCTCAGGGATGGGGCTTGTTTGATGGTCCAAATACGGCAGCGTCTGTTGCTGCGATGAAGACCTGGGACATCAACTCGATCCGCGTGCCATTGAATGAAGACTGCTGGCTCGGGATCAATGGCGTCAACGCCGCCTACAGCGGTGCGAATTATCAAAGCGCTATTGCAAACTACGTCTCCGTGCTTCAAGCAGCGGGCATTGTGCCGATTTTGGATCTGCACTGGAATGCCCCAGGGACCACGTTGGCGAGCAGCCAACAGCTGATGGCTGATGCAGATCACTCACCGGCGTTCTGGACCTCTGTAGCAACCGCGTACAAGTCAAATCCCGGAGTCATCTTCGATCTTTACAACGAACCCCATGACATTTCATGGTCATGTTGGCTCAACGGATGCACGACCTCTGGTGGATGGGTCTCTGCGGGAATGCAGCAACTGGTGAACGCTGTTCGTGCCACCGGTGCGACGCAACCGATCATGGTTGGTGGATTGAACTGGGGCGGCGATCTCTCGGACTCGTCGGGCAACTGGTTGCAGTTTGAACCCAATGATCCTTTGCACCAGCTCATTGCCAGCGTGCATATTTATAACTTCAGTCAGTACAACACGGTGGCGAGTTGGAACTCAACCATTGCCCCGACCGCTGCGGTGGTACCCGTTGTGACCGGCGAGATGGGTGAAAACGACTGCAACACCACGTTTATTAATCAGTACATGGCCTGGGCTGACAGCCAAGGCGTGTCGTATCTCGGTTGGGCGTGGGATTCGACCGGCAGTGGCTGGTCCTGTGGGAGTGGTCCGGCATTAATCGCCGACTACACCGGCACACCCTCACCATTCGGCATTGGGCTCCAACAACATCTCTTGGCGCTCGCTGGTGGTGGATCACCAGGGACCGGAGGGACCGCGGTGCCGGCTCCGAACGTCGCACTCTCAACGTCAAGCGTGGCCTTTCCATCTACACAGGTGGGAAAGACTGCCTCTGCATCGGTGACCGTAACCAATACGGGCAACGCAGCATTGACGGTTCAATCCGCAAGCATCAGTGGAGCAAATGCTTCTGACTTTGCGGTGAGTTCCAATACCTGTAACGCAACTGCTGCGGGGTCGACCTGCTCTCTTGGGGTGACGTTCACCCCAAGCGCGTCAGGAAGTCGTGCCGCCTCGTTGTCACTGTCCGATGGAGCAGTGTCGAGCCCACAGGTGATCTCGCTGAGCGGGACCGCCACGGCGCCGCCGACGCCAACGCCATCGCCAACACCGGTGGGGTCAGGTTCGGTCTCGCTGTCCTACCAAGTGACGAACTCATGGGGTTCAGGTCTGCAAGCGGCGATCGTGATCACGAACACGGGTACGACCACTATCGGGTCTGCGACGTCACCATGGGTTCTCAAGTTCGCCCTTCCTTCCAACGAAGCTGTGTACAGCTTGTGGAACGCAACGGGGACCTATGCAACGAGTGGGGCAAACCTCAACGTCACGGCCACGGCTCCTAGCTGGCAACAGACGTTGGCGCCAGGGCAAAGCTGGACGGTTGGTTATGTCACGGGTAATGGCATAGCGGCTCCGACGGCCTGCACCTTTAATGGGGTGTCCTGCAGCTTTGCGAAATAAGGCAGAGACGAAGTAAGGCATGCTCGCTTTCGTGCGGTCGCTCCTCTCAAGGGAGCGGCCGCACGGTCGCGTGTACCCAGGATTTGGACATCTGTGCCATAAAGACATCTGTGCCATAAAGTAGGCAGCGAGGCATCCGTCGCACGAGAAAAGGTGAGATCACCGTGGCCCTGACACTTCTTCTTCTCGCCCTTGCGATCTCGCTCGAGCCCTTCCCCCTTTTGGGATTCATCTTGCTGCTTGTCTCTGAAGGAGGTCGAAAGAAAGCCATCGCGTTTCTCGCTGGCTGGATGGCCACCCTCATTGTCGTGATCGGGAGCGTCGCGCTGATCTCAGGCGGGAATCCTGTTGAAAGAAATTCAGCGCCGTCGACGGCGGCACTGGTGGTCAAGTTGGTCCTGGGGATTTTTCTTGTGGGCTGGGGGATTCGTGCCTTCACGCTTCGTAAACGTCCAGCGAAGCAGCCATCGTGGATGAAAACGATTGACAAGATTCACGGGCTGACTGCGGTTGGCTTAGCCGTGTTGGTCCAACCCTGGGCCCTGGTCGCGGCGGGAGCCGCCGTGGTGCTCAGCGGGAATCTCAAGACGCCTGGCCAGTGTGTGGTCTTAGTGCTCTTCGTGCTTATGGCGTCTGCTCCGTTTCTGGCGATGATCGCCTACACCGTGTTTTTGCCTGATCGAGCAACGAAGAGTTTGGCCAATCTGCGACAATGGATTGATTCGCATCGAGTCTTCATTCAATTTGTTGTCTGCGTCCTCATTGGGCTGTGGCTGGTTGTCAACAGTAGTTTGTCGCTGGCGTAGCCCACGAGATTGATCGGGCACTGCAGCCCGAGGAGTACGATGAAGATCTCACCCATTGTTGGTGATCTTGTCGTTGAAGGGGCCGTTTCGCTGTGTCTGAGAATCGCTATTGGCTTGCCACCTTGGGCTGTGCCAAAAATGAGGTTGACTCTGACAAACTCATCGGTCAACTCGTCGCCGAAGGCTACGTTGAAGCGGATGATCCAGGTGATGCCGACTTGGTAGTGGTGAATACCTGTGCCTTTATCGACTCGGCACGTGAAGAGTCGATTGAGACGGTGTTGTCGTTGGCTGATGCGAAAGCTCCCGCTGCCCGACTCGTCGTGACCGGGTGTATGGCCGAGCGCTACGGCCAGCAACTCGCCGACTCGCTGCCCGAAGTTGATCTCGTCGCCGGCTTTGGCGCTTCATTGACCGCACCAGCAGCGACCCGGGTAGTGCTCTCGGAACGACGAGATGGACGGGCCAACCAGTTGCTGTTGGACCTTCCTCGCTCCTTGGCCAATCGGCCGTGGGCCTATGTGAAAGTGGCCGAAGGCTGCGACCGCCGTTGTGGCTTCTGCGCGATCCCAAGTTTTCGAGGGAATCAGCGCTCGCGTTCCGCGCCTCAGATAATTGCGGAGATCGAACAACTCGCTGAACAAGGCACCAAAGAAGTCGTCCTCATCGCCCAAGACTTGGCTTCCTGGGCCTTAGACCGCAACGGTGAAGGCGAAGCGATTGAGGTTCTCGATGCCACCACACCGGGTTCACAGCCCCTCGTTGAGTTGACCCGTGCCGCGTCACAAGTGATCGAACGCGTGCGTCTCCTTTATCTCTATCCCTCTGGGCTTACCGAGTCACTGATCGACGCCATTTTGGCGACCGATGTGCCGTATTTTGATCTTTCGCTCCAACACGCCAGTGCGAGCCATCTGCGGCGGATGCGTCGGTGGGGCAATGCCGAAAAATTCTTGGATCGCATCGAGCGGATTCGCGATGACGCTCCCGACGCCACCTTTCGGTCCTCGTTCATCGTGGGCTATCCCGGTGAAACCGAAGATGATCACGACCAACTGCTCGCGTTCATCGAAGCAGCGCAGCTCGACTGGGCTGGGTTCTTCCCCTTCTCGAATGAAGAAGGTACCTACGCTGCAGACTTAGACCATCACGTGGACCCGGAATTGGCACTCGAGCGCATGGCTGAAGTCTCGGCCCTGCAAGACGAGATCACCCAGCGATCAAGAGAAGCCATGATCGGCCAGGAGTTCAGGGTCTTGGTTGATGCGGCCGGGGTGGCGAGGAGCGTCCATGAAGCCCCGGACATTGACGGAATTATTGAGGTTCCCGCGTCAATCGCTCCAGGAACATTTCTTGATGTGGAGATTACCGACTCAAAGGGCTACGACCTGGTCGGAAAGAAGATAGAAAAGAGATCGTGACAGCCGAAAACAAATCATTTGGTGAGACGGCGATCCTCACACCGGCCAACGCCATCACGGTTGGTCGATTGCTCCTTACCCCGGTCTTTATTTGGATGGTGGTCCATTGGGGGGCCGTCTGGCCAACGGCGGGGATCGGCGCGTTGGTGGCGTTTTCGGATAATCTTGACGGCTACGTGGCGCGCAAGATGGGCTCGACACGTTCGGGGGCATTCCTCGATCCGTTGATCGACAAGATTGTCGTCCTGGCGTGTTTCATCACCTTGGGAGTGGAACACAAAGTCCCGTGGGCGGCTATTGCCATTATTGCCGCCCGTGAGATCTGGATGACGTGGTATCGCTGGTCGGCCTCGAATCGTGGGATTTCGATTCCGGCACGAGCGACCGCCAAAGTAAAAACAATGGTTCAAGACTTTGCGATCGCCTTTGTCGTGCTTCCGTGGACGGCCAATCTTCGTTGGTTGCAGTTGGCAACGATCTGGCTGGCCGTTGCCTTGACGGTGTACACAGGAATTGAATATTGGATCGATGGACGACGAGTAGAAGCGGCGCTGCACCATGAGAGTTGAGATCGTTGCCGTGGGCACCGAGCTGTTGTTGGGCCAAATCGCGGACACCAACTCTGCGTGGCTAGGTGAGCATTTGGCCGAGTGGGGTATCGATTCACACTTCCACCAAGCCGTTGGTGATAACCACGAACGGATTGTTTTGGCTTTTCGCACGGCCTTGGCGAGAAGTGACGCCGTCATTGTCTGTGGGGGCCTGGGCCCCACTCAAGATGACATCACGCGCGCCGCGATCGCGGAAGTGATGAACGTCGGTCTCGTGCGCGATCCCGCCATAGAACGCAAGATCGAAGAAATGTTCGGTTCTCGAGGTCGGCCCATGTCGGAGAACAACCGCCTTCAAGCCGATGTGCCCGTGGGTGCATCCATTATTGAACAAACCCGGGGCACGGCACCTGGTTTGATTTGTCCCGTCGGCCAGAAAGTCATTTACGCCGTGCCGGGCGTGCCCTACGAGATGAGTGAGATGTTCGAGCGGGGAATTCTGCCCGACCTTTTGGCCCGGATAGGCGAGACCAGCGTGATTCGTTCACGGGTGCTGCGTACTTGGGGTTCATCAGAATCTGGGCTCGCAGAGGCTGTGAATGAACGCTTTCTTCACCACGAAGCGAACAACACCGGCGTGACCGTGGCCTTTCTGGCGTCGGGCATTGAGGGCATCAAGGTGCGCCTCACGGCAAAAGCTGCCAGCGAAGCCGAAGCCGAAGCGCTGCTTGCTGAAGAAGCTGTCGAAGTGGTGGCCGCCATCACCACGGCCTACGGCGACATTATTTTTTCTGATCACGACCAGAACATGGAAGAGACCATCGCCGAACTCCTCCTCCAAAAAGGACTCACACTGGGCTTGGCGGAGTCACTGACCGGAGGGCTGATTGCGAGTCGCCTCGTCGATGTGCCCGGGGCGTCACAGTGGTTCCGTGGTGGCATTGTCAGTTACGCCAGCGAGGTGAAGTTTGATCTTCTCGCTGTTCCTGAAGGCCCGGTGGTCTCGCCCGAGGCTGCAGAAGCGATGGCCCGCGGAGCGAAGCGCACATTGAAAAGCGACATCGGCTTAGCGATTACGGGCGTCGCTGGCCCAGACCCCCAAGAAGGTCATGCGCCAGGCACGGTGTTCGTTGGCCTGGCGATGCCCGACGGTTCAGTGCGTTCGGCCGAACTACATCTTCCCGGTGATCGTCCACGCGTGCGTCAGTATTCAGCAATCTCTGCGTTAGATCTCGTGCGCCGAGCACTCAACGACGGGTGAGCGGATCAGTCCCGTTTGACGATCTCGTGGTCGTCGACTGGTCAGCCGCCGCGGTTCGTCGCCTCGGCCCTGATTCTTGCTGGATAGCTCGGGGGGCTCTGCACCGCGGGTCTCGGGTTACGAGCACGAATTACGCAACGAGACAAGAAGCGGCCGGAGCGATCGAGGCATCGCTTCAAAAATCCCTGAGCGCAAAACGGAGAACACTCGTGCTCGTCGATGTCTCGTTTGGTCTTCCTGCAGGAGCGGTCAAGATCTTGCAGCTTGAGGGCAAGCCGGCGTGGCGAGCGTTGTGGTCCGGGTTAGCGCGATTGATTGGCGATGACGAGGAGAATAGGAACAACCGCTTTGAGGTTGCGAACGCCTTGAATACGGACTGTGGCACCCGGCTGTTTTGGGGTCGACCGTACGCCAAGAACTTTGATCACTTCACGGCACTTCCCATCAAAAATGTCGACGTGCCCGGCCTCGCCCCAAATCCACTGCCTCGTTTGCGTTTTTGTGAAGAACTGGCCGGCCCTGGCGTGATCTCAAACTGGATGTTGATTGGCCAAGGCTCGGTTGGAGGACAGGTCTTGACGTGTTTGCCCTATCTTGAGCGACTGCGCACCACCTTCGGCAACGACGTCGGGGTCTGGCCCTTTGATGGTCTGGATCTTGATCACCAAATAGTTGTCGCCGAGACATGGTTTGGCTTGTTCCCCTGGCAAAAGAGTCGCGGGTCGTGTCGTGACGAACAACAGGTACGAGGAACTCACCGTCACTTCTCTTCGCTGTCGCCGCAAGCGATGAGTGACCTCTTTCATCCGGTAGCCCTTGACGTGGTGTCGGCCAGGCGTCGGGCCGCGATTCTCAACGAAGAAGGCTGGACCTTGGGTGTCGACACGAGGAACGAAGGGCTTCTTGGCTAGTCTCTCAAGAAGCCAATGAAAGCGAGCGAAACCATGAGCGCAATCGAAGTGAACTGTGACCCGAAGGAGGTCGGTCTGGACCCTGATCGCCTTGGCACCATCACGCGTCACTTTGATGGCTATGTGGATCAAGGACGTTTAGCGGGCTACCTCGCCGTTGTTTCTCGTCATGGCCAAGTGGCATCAGTCTCGATGGGCGGATCACGAGATCGTGAGAAGAATCTCCCGATGACCTCAGACACGATCTTTCGGATTTATTCGATGACAAAGCCCATCACCTCAATCGCTGCCATGCGACTGTGGGAAGAAGGAAAATTCCACTTGCTTGATCGAGTGGCGCGCTACATCCCTTCGTTCGCCGAGCCAAGAATTTTTACTGGAGGTACGCCAGAGAGTCCCGAGACACGGGCCGCTGACGAACCCATCTTGATTTGGCATCTCTTGTCACATATGGCTGGCTTGACCTATGGCTTCCAATGGAATCACCCGGTCGATGCCATCTACCGCTTAGAGGGTTTTGACTGGGGTGCCCCGAAAGGTGAGGACTTGGCCGCCCAAGTCGATCACTACGCTTCGCTTCCTTTGATCTTTGAACCGGGAAGTGCGTGGAACTATTCGGTCGCCACCGACGTGGTTGGTCGCCTCATCGAAGTGATCACGGGCGAGCCGCTCGATGTGGCACTGCGACGCTTGGTGCTTGATCCTTTAGGGATGGACGAGACAGGATTCTCCATTGATGAAGCCAAGGCTGACCGCTTGATGCAGCTCTATGTGCCAACGGGCGACTCGCCGCGCCAGGTCGTCCCCGTGCCAGAACTTGCGGCCAATCCTTTCGCTACCCCCACGGCATTTTCGGGTGGTGGAGGATTGCTGTCGACGCCGCATGATTACCAACGCTTTATGGCGATGCTGGCTCATGAGGGCGAACTCGATGGAGTTCGTCTTGTGGCTCCAGGCACGCTGGCCATGATGGCCAGCAACGCCATTCCCAACAATGAAGACTTTGAAGCGATGGCCGTCGGGACCTACTCGGGGGCCATCGGCGCAGGAATTGGCTTTGGGCTGGGGTTCTCGGTGTTGGTTGACCCCCGGCCCTCGTGGAACCCACAGTCAGCGGGTACCTATGGATGGGGCGGTGCCGCATCGACGGATTTTTGGATTGACCCTTATGAAGAACTTGAGGTGGCGTTTTACACCCAACTCTTGCCATCGGGGACCTATCCGCTGAGTCAGGAACTCAGTCAACTGGTCTATGCAAGCATCGTTGCTTGATTGCGTTCCTGAGCAGCCCTGAGAAAACAGCGGTATTCTGGAGAGAGAAAACGAAAAAGAGGAATCATGGTGGAGTTGTCAACAGAGGAGAAGGTGCGAGGGTTCTCACTGGTGGTTCTTCTCACCGTGTTGGCCATGGTCTTGACTCTTGGGATCGGGATGCTTCATAGTCGGCCGGCAGGGGCGACGTCATCGTGGACCGCAGTGAATCCTCCCGTGCCGAGCAACTTCACCAATATCATTAACGAATCGACGCACTCAATTTCCTGCGCGAGCGCCGGGAACTGTGTAGCCGTTGGGGCCTACGATCCCACTGGTGACACCTACGCGCTGATCGAGACCGAAACCAATGGCGTCTGGGCTTCGGTAACACCGCCCATGCCGAGCGACGCGGCAACCTCGAGTCCCAATGACTATCTTGACCAAGTTTCCTGTAGTTCCGTTGGAAACTGTGTGGCTGTTGGCTTTTACAACCTGGCATCGGATGGTTCGAACTATCTGCCATTGATTCTTGTTGAGAACAATGGCGTCTGGAGCGCGGGAGAAACCACCTTGCCAAGTGACATCGTCGCAGGTAATCAAAATGAGTTGTACTCAGTGAACTGTCCATCTGACAACAACTGCACTGCCACTGGCTACTACCAAATCGCCACCGGGGCACAGGCCCTCATCGTGAATGAAGTCAATGGCGTCTGGACTGCAGTTGACCCAACGCCTCTTCCCGCTGGTGCCGGGCCGCAAGATAACCACAGAGATGTCCTCCAAAGTGTGACCTGCACGTCGCCCAGCAATTGCACAGCAGTTGGCTGGTACTACAACGCGAGCACGTCAGACTACGGCTTCTTGATCGATACGTCAGTCAACGGCGTGTGGTCGAATCAAACCGCGGCGTTGCCGTCTGATGCCGTTGTAGGTACCGATACAGGTCTCTATGGAGTCTCATGTCCAAGCAGCGGTTCGTGTGTTGCCGGAGGCCTCTACGACACCACCGATGGGCAGACAGCCGCTGTGGTGACGCAGAATGGCGGCACATGGACAGCGAGCGCAGCGCCCCTACCGGCTGACAGCATCCCGGCCGATGCCCCAGGAAGCGTCATTAACGCGGTGCACTGTGCGTCAGCCGGAAACTGCACCGCAGTTGGAAGTTACGCAAGCGGACCAAGTGAAACGACGCCGCTTCTCGCCGTGCAAACAAACGGCGTGTGGTCCAATGTTGTCGCACCAACGCCATCAGACATGAGTGCGAACATTGATAATCAGTACTACGACATCAGCTGTTCGACAGCGAATAACTGTCTTGCACTTGGTGGCTACTACAACGGGGCCGGAGAGCTTCCGCTCCTTGGCATTGAGACAAACGGCGTGTGGTCCCAACAACCTGTAGCCCTGCCTGCAGGATCTGGTCCCTCAATAGATGACGGCAGTGAGCTGTACTCAGGGACGTGTACCCAACAAGGTGCGTGTCAGATGTTTGGCTACTCCTACTCAACCACGCTGAGTGCAACCCTGCCAATTGTGGCGAGTGGCAACATTGTTGGCATCCCAACGCCTCCAACTGCGGTCATCGCAACCGCTGGTGACGGAAAAGCAACGGTTTCGTGGTCTGCACCGGTGAACACAGGAAGCAGCCCAGTGACGAGTTACACCGCGTCAGCCGTTGAAGCTGCGAACGATCCAACGTGCACGACGACGTCAGCGACGACCTGCGTGATCACGGGACTCACGAACGCCAAGATGTACAGCGTGACGGTGACCGCCACCAATGCAGCGGGGACGTCGTCTCCTTCTGTGGCGGTCTCGGTGACCCCACACGGGGTATTGGCCGCTACCGGCTTTAATGCTCAAATCGCTGGAGAAACTGCCTTGTTCTTCGTGGCGATTGGTGGAGGGTTTGTTTCACTTGCGTGGTATCGCCGGCGAACAGTGCCGATGAACATCTAAATCAATGTCCATTCGAATCGTTGGGTTTCGGCTTCGTTGGATCTCGGCAAATGCCGAGGGGATCATTGAGTCAGTCGTGCAGTCCTTGGTACCTTAACGACCTTTGCAGTCCAACAAGGAGTAACCTTGAGGAAGATTCTTAGAAAGGTTGTCATCATGAAACGTACGGTACAGAAATGGTGTGCATCAGTCTTAGGGATCGCGATGGTGCTTTCGGTCGCGCTGGGATTCTCGCTCGCAACATCGACCATGGCGTCGGCAACGACGCCATCCTGGACGGGCTCTTGGGCGCTGAATCCCGCTGACTCTGCTGGGCTCTTCGCCGCAAATTCAATTTCTTGTCCATCGACCGGCAACTGTGTGGCCGTCGGGGTAAGTCACTCCACGCTCGGTAGCGGAAGTTGGACACCCTTTATTGACGAAGAGACCAATGGTGTGTGGGCGACTGTCCCCGTTCCCTTGCCGAACGATGCAGCACCCTATTCGGCAGGATCTGTCGGAAATCAACTCTTCACTGTTACGTGTGTTACGCCCGGTAACTGCGTGGCGGTGGGGACCTACAAGTTGGCAAACGCAGTCAATAGTTATGCCCCACTCATCGTGGAAGAAACGGACGGCCAGTGGTCGTCGGCCACGACAACTCTTCCGAGCGATGCCGTGAATGGGTATTGGGACAGTCTTGATTCAGTCACGTGCAAAGCTGTTGGTGTCTGCGTGGCAGTGGGTTTTTACAATAACGGGGGGACAGCGAACGAAGCGCTCATCACCCAAGGGTTCCATGGCGTCTGGACTGCAGTCGATCCAACACCACTTCCTGTTTATGCCTCTCCATCTGATGGCCACCTTGACGCGTTTGCTTCGGTGGCATGTGGGTCTTTGGGTTGTGGAGCCGTCGGGACGTTCTACGACTCATCGACGGGGAACTCGGGCTGGCTGTTGGCTGATACCGTCAACGGGAGCTGGGAGAACTCGCCACTTACGTTACCTGCTGATGCGGCGACGGGCGACAATAGTCAACCCGATGCCGGGCTTTCGAGTATGTCGTGTCCTGCGACAGGGTTCTGTACTGCAGTAGGACAATATGACACTGAGAGCGGAGTGCAGGCAGCGGTCACGGTGATCGGCGGCGGAGTTGCTGCACCGTTGCCGCCAGATGCAGCGACAGGAACGGGACCCGGTGATTTTCTGAGCAGCCTGCAGAACGTAGTTTGTAGTTCGGAAGCCAATTGCACGGCGGTAGGAAGTTACCAGAATGGGGCGGGGAATAGTGTTCCGTTGATTGACATCGAGACGAATGGTCAATGGGCGGCAGTTGTGGCACCGCTGCCTAGTGATGCTGCAACAGGACAGCAAGCATTTCTTACTGGGATTGCTTGTAGCTCGTTTGGAAACTGTGTAGCGACGGGCGGTTATGCCAACGCAGCTGGGAGTCTCCCGTTGATCGACGTTGAAACCAATGGAGTCTGGACGAATCAAGCAGTGACCTTGCCCAATGGTGCGGGACCAGGTACCGGGCAGGACAACGTAAATGGGAGCACTATTTATGCTTCGGCGTCGTGTTCGAGCCAGGGAACGTGTGTGGCGATCGGCTATGCCTACTCAACAACGACATCACAGACGCTTCCGATGATCGTGACCGAGACGCCTGCAGTGACGCCCGTGGCACCCGTTGTCGTGACCGCGTCGACCTTGGCCGCTACTGGGTTCAACCTCGTGGGGGCGGGAGTCGTTGGAGCGATGGTGACCGCGTTTGGGGTGGGTTGTCTCTGGCTTGTTCGCTACCGTCGAGACGAACAGTTCAGTACAAGTACCAACGAAGCCTAGAAAAACCCGCCCTTTATTGGGGTTTGAGAGAATTTTAGAAATTTCTCAAGAAATCCTCGCTACGAACACCTGTTCGGTGTACTGTTCTCTCAGCGGCGGAGAAGCCCAACGAAGCGGGGTTGATACACCCCCTTCCTAGGGTGCCAAGCACTGGAACGACGAAGTGAAGGAGAAGAGGAATGGCACAGTTAGACGACAAGGGGAAATCACTCGACATGGCCCTCGGCCAGATCGAGAAGCAGTTCGGTAAGGGATCGATCATGCGGATGGGCGAGAACGCCCACATGGAGATCGAGTCCATCCCCACCGGGGCGCTCGCTCTTGACATGGCACTAGGAATCGGCGGTCTGCCTCGTGGACGAATCGTCGAGATCTATGGACCAGAGTCTTCAGGTAAGACAACGCTCGCAACGCACGTGGTTGCTGAAGCGCAACGTAACGGTGGCGTCTGTGCCTACATCGACGCTGAGCACGCTATGGATCCGGTCTACGCCCGAGCGATTGGCGTCAATGTTGACGACCTGTTGATCTCACAACCTGACACTGGCGAACAAGCACTTGAAATCACCGACATGTTGATCCGCTCAGGCGCTTTGGACGTCTTAGTCATTGACTCAGTGGCGGCATTGACGCCTCGGGCTGAAATTGAAGGCGACATGGGAGACCACCACGTTGGTCTCCAAGCTCGCCTGATGTCGCAAGCATTGAGGAAGATCACAGGGAACCTTTCGAAGTCAGACACGATCTGTATCTTCATTAACCAGTTACGAGAGAAGATCGGTGTGATCTACGGATCACCTGAAGTCACACCTGGTGGTCGTGCGCTCAAGTTCTATGCATCAGTCCGAATCGACATCCGTCGAATTGAACAGATCAAGGATGGAACAGAAGTTGTTGGAAACCGAACTCGAGCCAAGGTTGTGAAAAACAAGTGTGGCGCACCATTCAAGCAAGCAGAGTTCGACATCATGTATGGCCAAGGTATCTCTCGCGAAGGATCACTGCTGGATGTGGCGGTTGAGCTTGGGTTCATCAATAAAGCCGGTGCATGGTTTACCTACGAAGGTGAGCAGATGGGCCAAGGCCGAGAGAATGTCAAGAACTTCTTGAAGGAAAACCCACAGATGATGGCTGAAATTGACCAGCGTGTGCGTGAGCAACTGGCTACGGGTCCTGCTGAAGCCGAAGCGACTGCCGTCCTTGAAGAGGCTGACGCCGACGAGCTTCCCATCACGCTCGACTGAGTTCTCGAAGGCCCCACCCCCTAGCGTTAGTTGGTCGCTACCGGGGTGGGGCGTTCGTACCTGAAGTCCAAAGAACCGTGTCCTAGGCTCACTGCGTGAGCAGGAACCGCCGCAGTCGGCACTACGCCAACCTCTTTCTCAGTGCAGCACGGGTGACGTGGCTGCCCTGGCTCATTGCGCGCGTGTTGGTTGGTGTTGCTTATGCAGCTTCTCGCTACCACAATGCTCACGGAACAGCGCTCAATGCCCGGGGTGTCGCGCAGACACAGAACGGCCTCATGGCATTTGATGCCGGATGGTATCGAGTTATCGCTGATCACGGATATGGAGGGGCATCCTCGGAGTCGCTGAGATTCTTCCCGCTCTTTCCTCTCGTGGTGAGGGCATTTCACGTTGTTGTTCCACTTCATTGGTCACTCTGTGTGGCACTGGTGGCCAATGTTGCGGCGTTCGGAGCCGCGATCGCGCTCTACCTCCTCGTGGCTCATGACTTCCATGACAAAAAACTGGCGACGGTATCAATTTGGCTGCTTTGCCTGGGGCCCGCATCCTTTGTCCTCGTCGTTGGCTACGCCGAAGCCCTTTTTCTTGTTCTGGCCATCCTCACGTTGCTGGCCCTTCGCCGTCAAGCGTGGCTGCTGGCGGCCCTTTTGGGTTTCGTTACCGCCTTGTCCAGGCCGGACGGTATTTTGCTTGCCGTTCCGGCCTTGGTAGAAGTGGCATTGGCCTGGAGTCGGTCATCGTCCAAGAACAGAGCGTTCGGCGTTGTGGCAGTAGCGGGACCACCTGCTGGATTGCTGGTATTCTGTCTTTGGTGCGCCAAGGCGTATGGGAATTTCTGGGAGCCCATACAGATCCAACGCCAGTCTGGACATCATGGTGGCTTGGCCGATCCCATTGTCGTTATCGCTCACGCCTTGAGCAAGGTTCTCCACGGCCATCACTTCGGGACGGCGCTGCATGTGCCCTGGATAGCGGTGAGTGTGTTGTTGCTGGTGGTGGCCTTCAAGAAACTCCCCAGCTCTTATGCCTGGTTTTCTCTGGCTGTCTTCGCGCTGGCACTTTCGGGGAGCAACTTGGATTCCTTCGAACGCTATGCCCTGTCGGCGTTCCCTTTGACCATTGCCGCAGCGATGTTGATGCGCTCTCGCCGCGTCGCCGTTGTTGTGCTGCTGGGCACGGCTTCAGCGATGACGATCTACTGCTTCTTAGCGTTCCAAGGGGTCTACATCCCCTAGAGAAAAGGGCGGTTGCCTAGCCCTTCTTTTTTGCCTTGGCCTTCGTTGTTGTGGTGGTCGCTACGGGAGCGGCAACAACGGTTGGTGTTGGCGAGCTACTTGGCAGCAGTTCAACCCAGGTTCGTCCTGGGGCCATGGGGATGACGACTCCAGCGGTGGTCTTATAGATGGTTGGTGAACTTGAGGTAGCCCGAGACCACGTTCCTACCAGCTGCACACCGTTGCGGAACACCATTGCCGGACCGGAAGTTCCATAGAGTTGCGCTTGCACTTCGAGGCCGCCTCCGGCGTTCTCTAGCCACGGTCCGTAGGTGACGTTGACGGTTTGGACAACAACGTTTTGTGCCTGATTTTGAACACCATCGGCAAGCATGTCGGGCTGGGTGCCGTTATAGAACCGCAGCCAGGTGCCCGTCGAAGAGTTCCAGTTCCAGGTGACGTTGGATTGTCCTGAGAAGTCCACGTTCGCACTGGTGATCGCTACTCCACCCTTTGGCGGGGTAGCGGTGTAGGTGTAGATCGGTTTTGGCGGTGTTGTCATCTTAGGGACTAAGGCGTAGATCGCCGCCGTTGAGGTGTAGGTGTCGTACGGGGCGTAGCGACCCGATGGATGGGTAGCGGCTTGCGCAGCATTGTTCCCGAGATCAAGGTTGGGAATCCCTGCTGCATTGATGTCGGCGATGACAGGGTCGATACCACCAACGTGGACTTCAGGAGGGTTACCAAGTTGGCCCAAGATACCGACATCGATGTTTCGGGCAGAGCGAACCGGGCCGATCAGCGCAGAGTTCTGGCACTGGAACACAGCGACGAATCGGGTGATGCCACCCTCAACGGGCTCTTCAAACATGATGTCGGTGTTGTCGAGACCACTTTGAGGACGAGCTGATTGGTAGTTATCGATTTTCACGGCAATGGCGGTGCGCGGTGGCACCACGTTGCCGGGTGCTGGCTGGCCAGTCAGTGGGCAGTTTTGCACGGCGGTGGTGGTAGTCGTTGAGGTCGGGGCTGCCTTCTTTTGAGAGCTGGAGCACGCTCCGAGCACCAGGGCACCGCTCGCGAATAGTGCGGTGGCGCCGATCAGTCGAGATGATGCTCGTCGAGTTGTCATGACGTGGTTGCTCCCTAAAAGTGGTTCTGGTGAAACGTGGTTCCGATGACCTCGTTCTGCCTCTAGACGATAAAGGGTAGCCGGATCGAAGCGAGGGATAGCGTCGGTCCGGGAAAAATCGGAGGCGTGGTCCTTGGCGTTGCTGGCGAAGCCGGTAGAGGGAGAATCCTTGATTCCATCTGAGATTTCCTTGGCTAGCGTCAAGGGGGTGACCCTTGCTCGTCGGCTTCCCAAGGCAGTACGTCGACCCCTTCATGGGCTCCTGAGTCGATGGAGGGTCTTCGCAGAGGAGCTCGGTGCAATTGGTCCCGACGATGACGAAGCATCGGCGTTTGCGTACTTTGGCCAAGGAGCGGCGCTCCTTTATCCCCAAGGGGTGCGCTACAACGAGCGTTATATAGAGGTGGGCGACGGGACCTTGATCGGCCCGAACACCTGCCTGACCGCAGGGATGGCGCCAACGCAGGAGATGCCCTCAAATCCCGTGGTGCGGATCGGCCAGCGCTGCATGATTGGCCGAGGAAGCCACATCATCGGGCATTGGTCGATTGACATTGGCGATGATATCCAAACCGGCCCCTACGTCTACATCACCGACCAGAACCACAGTTATCTTGACCCTGATGAGCCCATCGGCCGACAATGGCCCGTGGAGGCAGCGGTCAAGATCGGCTCAGGAAGTTGGCTTGGTGCCAACGTGGTCATTCTTCCGGGCTCGACTATTGGCAAGAACGTCGTTGTTGCTGCCGGTGCGGTCGTGCGGGGTACATTTCCCGATCACTGTGTGATCGCCGGCGTTCCCGCGCGTATCGTCAAGCGTTATGACCCAGCCAAGGGGTGGGTCAGCGTCAATCACAAAGATGGCGAAGCGCTGCCCTAGTCTGGAGAAGTGGAGCCAACACGCTTTCTTTTAACGGTCTCGGGGCGAGATCGACCTGGTCTGGCTGGAAGTCTCTTTGTATCGCTTCGGCCCGTGGCACAGGCCATTACCGATATTGGCCAGATCACGATTCGTGGTCACCTCGTACTCTGCATTGAAGTCCAAGCGCTCGATGGCGTCGGCCACGATGAACTCGAAGCGGCGGTGGTGGCCTCAGGGATCACCAGCGACGGGACCGTCGAGGTTGAAGTGACGCCCACCACTGAACGCTTGGATCCAGCGGGCCGTCGCATCTTGGTCACCATCGTCGCTCCGGAGATCGATGCTGATCACCTGGGAGCCGTGTTCTCAACAATTGCCCACTGTGGAGGCGACGTTGAACGCATCGTGCGCTTAGCGGACTACCCCGTTCAAAGCTATGAGTTATTGGTGCGCGGCCCCGATCACGACCAGCTTCGATTAGAACTTGGCCAAGTGGCGGTGACCCAAGAGCTCGACATCGCGGTCCAACGCAGTGGTCTGCATCGCAGAGCCAAGCGGCTCATCGTGATGGACGTGGACTCGACGCTCTTGCAGGGCGAAGTGATTGATCTCTTGGCGGCACACTGTGGCTGCGAAGAAGAAGTGGCGGCGATCACTGATGCGGCGATGGCCGGAGAATTGGATTTTGCGGCCTCGCTCACGAAACGGGTGGCGCTCCTTGAAGGCTTGACGCTTGATCATGTCGCTCAAGTCTCACGAGATCTTGTCTTGGCCCCCGGGGCGCGGACCTTGATTCGCACCCTGCAACGTTTAGGCTTTCAAACCGGTGTCGTTTCAGGTGGCTTCACGCAAGTGATTGAACCACTCTGTCAAGAGTTGGGGATTGACTTTCAAGCAGCGAACGAACTCGAGATTGTCGATGGCGTCCTCACGGGCCGCATCACGGGCGCCTTGATTGATCGAGCGGGCAAAGCAGCGAAGTTGGAAGAGTTCGCCGTCCAGGCCGGAATTCCCCTCAATCAAACGGTGGCGGTCGGTGACGGGGCCAACGATATCGACATGCTCTCTAAAGCAGGCTTGGGCATTGCCTTTAATGCACGACCCATCGTGCGCGAAGCGGCCGATACGGCGCTGAGCGTCCCCTACCTTGATGCGGTGCTCTTTCTCTTGGGGATCTCTCGAGCCGAAATCGAATCAGCCGATGAGGAGCCCAATTCCTGACCTGATTTTAGGCGCCGAGCAGGGTGGCGCTCATGCGCACTAGCGTTTCTCCCACAAGAAGGAGGGGGAGCGATGGAGACCGTAGACGTTGCCATTATTGGCTCGGGTTTTGGTGGCTTGGGGATGGCTATAGAACTCAAGAAGAGCTCTACGTCATCATTTGTCATCCTCGAACGCGCCCAGAGTGTCGGGGGAACTTGGCGAGAGAACACCTATCCCGGGGCCGAATGCGACGTGATGTCCGTGCTCTATTCCTATTCGTTTTATCCGAACGTCTGGTCGAAGAAATATCCCGCGCAAGCCGAGATCTTGGCCTACATCGAAGACGTCGTCGACGCTTTTGGTCTCCGAGGCAATCTGCGGTTCGATCGTGACATCGAATCGGTCACCTACGACGACGTATCGAAGAGGTGGACTGTGCGGTCAGCAAACGGCGACGAGGTCAATGCGCGCGTTGTTGTCTCGTCCGTCGGTCAACTCAATCGACCGGCCTACCCTCACGTTGATGGCTTCGGTTCCTTCGCAGGGCCAGCGTTCCACTCGGCACTGTGGGATCACAATGTTGATCTTGTGGGAAAACGTGTTGGCGTCATTGGCACCGGGGCGAGCGCAATCCAATTCGTGCCCCAGGTCGCCAAGGTGGCGAGTCAGACAACGATCTTTCAACGCTCTGCTCCTTATGTGTTGCCGAAAGAAAATCCCGCGATCAGTGCTCGACGCAAGAAACTTCAGGGCACTTTTCCCCAAAGCCAACTTTTCGCTCGAGCGAAGACCTTTGCCTTAGGTGAATTCTTAGGGCTCGGGATTCTCGGCAACAAGAAGATCCGGCAGCGCTTGAAGGCCATGTGCTTGGCCAGTATGGAGAGCATCGTGCAGGATCCTGTGCTTCGTGAACAGTGCACCCCTGACTACGAAGTGGGGTGCAAGAGGATATTATTTGCGGATGAGTGGTATCAAGCATTGATCAAAGAACATGTCGCGTTAGAGACTCAAGCAATTGCATCAATAACCACCACTGGTGTCACGACGAGCGACGGAGCGCACCACGACTTCGATGTGCTGATCTACGGGACGGGTTTCCAGACCCTTGATTTCTTGCAGCCGATGACGGTGATCGGCCGTGATGGGGTGACCTTGGAGGAACAGTGGAACAACGGAGCGTCTGCCTATCGTGGCGTGGCAGTTCCTGGGTTTCCGAACTTCTTTATGCTCTATGGACCAAACACCAACTTGGGGTCAAACTCAATTATCTACATGCTCGAATCCCAAGCTCGTTACGTCGCTTCACTGTTAGAGAAAGCACGCAGCGCCGGCCAAGGCGTTCTTGAAGTACGTCCCACAGCGCAGCGTTCATGGGACGAGATGATCGCTGAGTTCTCTGGGTCTACGGCGTGGATCTCTGGCTGTCACTCGTGGTACACAAGCAACGGGCGCAACACCAATAACTGGCCACGGGCGACGTGGCGCTATCAACAGATGATGAAGCACGTTGACTTGATTGACTTTGACGTGCGGCCCAGTCCGGCACTGGAAACCTCGGTTTAGCGATGGCAGCGTCTTTCCCGAAGACTGTGGTGCGCAACAGCGCCAAACTGATTCGGCGTCTCATCCTCAATGCAGAAATCCCCTGGGAGAAGCAGCGCTCCCGAATGAACATCGCCATGGCGAGTGCACGACCGCCCAAAACCGTCTCAGTCACCAGCCATGAGATCGCCGGTGTTCTCGTTGAGCGTGTTGAACCGGTCGCCGGAAAATCGAAGGGGACCGTGGTGCACATCCATGGCGGTGGGTTCACGGTCGGATCCCCGGCGAGTTGTCGGATGTGGGCCGCTGCGGTGAGTGCCACACTCCACTTGACGGTGGAGGTGCCTGATTACTCGCTGGCCCCCGAACATCCATTCCCCGAAGGCCTCGATCAAGTCAGCGCGGTGCTCGACCAGGTCATCAACGAACACGGTGCCGAGCGCGTCGTGGTGAGTGGTGACTCTGCCGGGGCGAACTTAGCGATCAGTGCTCTGCAACGACGGGTGCTGGCGCAACTCGCGATGCCTGCAGGTTTGATTATGCTCTCGCCGTGGCTTGATATCAGTGACGATCGGCTGAGTGACCCGGGACTCGTGCGGCGCGATCCGCTGTTGACGCCAACATGGCTCGAGGCATGCGCCAATGCCTATGCACCAGGGCGAGCAACCGATCCCGAAGTCTCGCCGCTGTATGGATCCATGGATGGCCTTCCACCGATTTTGATTCAAGGCGGCACCGACGATATCTTGGCGCCCGATGCCAATCGCTTCGTGGCCGGTATGGAGCCGGGCCATGTCTCGTTGAGTTTGGCCAATGGCTTGTGGCACGACTTTGTGTTGCAAGTCGGCATGCTGGCAGCAGCTGATCAGGCGATGGAGATCACGACGGCATTTCTTGCCGAACAGTTAGCGCTTCACTAGGTTCAAGAAAAAGAAAGGGGACCAGGTGGAGACGCCACTAGTAGTAAACGACTTTCTCGAGAGAGCCGCTTTGGTCTACGGGAAGCGCATCGGCGTGATCGACGAACCCGATCAGCCTGCGGCCCCATTCGGCCCCCTCACCTATAGCGAACTCGCTGATCGGGCCCGGGGCCTGGCTGCGTATTTGGACGCTATCGGCTTAGTCGAAGGAGATCGAGTGGCGATCGTCTCTCACAACTCGGCTCGGATGTTGACCTCGTTCTTTGGGGTGAGCGGCTGGGGACGAGTCCTGGTCCCCATCAACTTTCGCTTGACGACCGAAGAGATTGAGTACATCGTCGCACATAGTGGTGCGCGCGTCCTGTTGGCTGATTCTGAAATTGCCGAGACGGTTCGTCATATCGATGTTGAGCACTTCCACGTCCTCGGTGACGATGATGCGATGCTTTTTGGCCGAGGAAAGACTCCTGAAGCGTGGCCAGGTGATGAGCGAGCGACTGCCACCATTAACTACACATCGGGAACGACAGCACGACCAAAAGGCGTGCAACTCACTCATCGCAACCTTTGGCTCAACGCATCGAAGTTCGCGCTCCACATGGGAGTCAACGATCGCGATGTTTATCTTCACACCTTGCCGCAGTTTCATGTCAATGGTTGGGGTATGCCCTACGGCGTGACCGGTATGGGGGGCCAGCACATTATCTTGCGCAAAGTCGATGGCGCGGAGATTCTTCGCCGCGTCGACGACCACGGCGTGACGATCATGTGCGGTGCACCTGCAGTGATCAACATGGTGCTGGATGCAGCGAAGGAGTGGGATGGGCCGATTCCTGGTCGCGACCGAGTGCGCGTCATTGTTGCCGGAGCGCCACCACCAACGACCACGATTGAACGTGTTGGGTCCGAGCTGGGGTGGGAGTTCATCCAAATCTATGGCCTGACTGAAACCTCGCCGTTGTTAACAGTGAATCGCCATCGTCAAGAGTGGGATGTGTTGAGTCCGCAACAGCGAGCCAAACTCTTGAGCCGTGCGGGGGTTCCCGCACTCGGGATGCAGGTCACCGTGGACGATGAGGGCGAAGTGTTGGCCAAGTCCAATACGGTGCTGTCGTCCTACTGGGATCAGCCTGAAGCTACTGCAGAGGCGTTATGCGATGGCTGGTTCCGCACTGGTGACGGCGGGACCATGGACGACGACGGATATCTGACGATCACCGATAGGAAGAAAGACGTCATCATCTCAGGAGGGGAGAACGTCTCGTCGATTGAAGTCGAAGACGCGCTGCTCCATCACCCCCACATTAAAGAAGGAGCAGTCATCGGGATCCCTGATGAGAAATGGGGGGAGTTGGTGACCGCACTCATCGTGAGCGATGGCACCACGCTGGACCCCAAGGAGATCCAGGAATTCCTGAGGAGGACGCTTGCGGGATTCAAGGTTCCGCGCCACATTGAATTTCGAGAAGAGCTTCCACGAACCGCTACAGGAAAGCTTCAAAAAGCCAAACTCCGTGAACCCTATTGGCGGAACCAAGCCCGCGCGCTCGGCTAATTCCGCCGATACTCAGGGTCTGAGACAATATGCTACTTTTTGTCTCAGGGGGTTTGCGCCATGAAGGTCATCATCGATTCAGAAAAGTGCCAAGGACACGGGAGGTGCTTTTCGCTCGCTCCCGCGCTCTTCGACAGTGATGATCTCGGCCAAGGTGTCGTGATCGGTGATGGTGACGTGAGCCCTGATCAAGCGGAGAATGCTCGTTTGGCCCAAGAGAACTGCCCTGAGTATGCGATCGAAATTGAGGAATCATGAGCACGACTGACAAAGCACCCGTCCAAGATTTCGCAACCGATTTTGATCACACGGATCCTTCGTGGGTGAAAGACCCTTATCCAATCTGGGATGACTTGCGTCAGCGCTGTCCTATTGCCCACACCGATCGCTACGGTGGCGCGTGGCTGCCAACGCGCCATGAAGATGTTGCCGCCATCGCCCACGACACTGACCACTTCACATCCTGGACGGTCGTTGTCGGCAATGGTCGTCCTGGCGAGGACGCACTCCCCCCACCCATTGGTGTGGCGCCCCCTATTACGTCGGACCCGCCGTTTCACGCCATGGCGCGCCGGCTGCTTCAGCCTGTCTTTGCCCCAAAACAGGTTGATCTCTACGAATCGTATGTCCGAGAACTCTGTGGAAAGCTCCTCGACCCTTTCGTCGGGGGTTCAGCCATCGACGCGTCGCTCGATTACGCCGAGCACATTCCCGTCGGAGTGATTGCCAAGATGTTGGGGTTCCCGGAAGAAGACGGTGAGATTTTCCGAGGATTCGTCCACACGATATTGGAAGCCGTTGATAAAGAACCCGAAGAACGTATCGAAGACTTCCAGCCGGTCATTGATTACTTCACCGCTCGCATTGAAGAGCACCGGGAAAACCCCCAAGATGACCTCACGACATTTTTGCTAGAAGCAAAGCTCGGTGACATGGAGTTGGCCCCCGAGCACGTCTTCGGGTCGATGTTGTTGTTAATCGTCGCCGGCATCGACACCACGTGGTCGGCCATTGGTTCGTCGATTTGGCACTTGGCCCAACACCCCGAAGAAGTAGCACGCTTGAAGAGCGAACCTGGGCTTTTGGACACCGCTATTGAAGAATTTCTTCGTGCGTACTCGCCGGTGACCATGGCGCGCTTGGTCAAAGAAGATATGGACTATGCAGGCTGTCCGATGAAAAAAGATGATTGGATTCTTTTGTCGTTCCCGGCGGCCAATCGAGACCCCGACATGTTTGAGAACCCCGACGAGGTGATCATCGACCGCAAAGTGAATCGCCATGCTGCCTTCGGCCTCGGGATTCATCGCTGTTTGGGATCAAACTTGGCCCGCATGGAGATGCGGGTAGCTCTTGAGGAGTTTTTGGCCCGTTTTGACTCATTTTCCTTGGCTGACCCCGATGCGGTGACGTGGTCGCAGGGTCAAGTACGTGGGCCCCGATCTTTGCCGCTCACCTTGGGGAATTTCTAGGCCCCAGAGCTTGCTTTGGGGACTCATCATCCACTCGTTGACGGAGTCATCGAGTGAAGGGACTCGAGGCTCGAGTTCCAGCGTTATGAAGACCTAGGATCGAAGTATGGGAAAAAGCGCAATCTGGATTCTTCGAATCTCGGCGATTTGGTCGATCTGGGTCTGGTCTGTGCTTGTGCGCAACATGGTGGTGGCAAAGAATGACACGTTCTCATTTCGAGCGGTTCATATTGTCTTGGCAATTATCTCGTTTGGTTTTGCCATTGCCACGCTGGTCATCGCTCACCGAATGGCGAAAAGCCTAAAGAGTAATTCTTGACGGGGATACAGTGAGCGATACCCAGAGCAATGAGCCTGGGGACGAGAGCAATCTCGTTCGCTCTGCCGAGGGTTTTTTAGAGCAGTATCAGCTGGGCCTTCGAGAGACCCTGGCGGATTTCCAGAACCCACGCCAAGAGTGGCGACGTCAGTTCTCCGAACTTCTCGGGACGTTCTTTCTTGTGCTGGTCGCCGCTGGTGGGCCCATGATGGCTCGCTCCATTCCAGGTTCGGTCTCACCAGCGGCACAAGTGGTGGCGCCTGGTTTGATGGTCATGGCCATCATCTTCTTTATGGGTCGAGTCTCTGGGGCGCACTTGAACCCGGTCGTGAGTATCGCCTTTGCTATTAGAAAAGATTTTCCATGGAAACGAGTCCCTGGTTACATCGTGGTCCAACTTATTGGTGGCTCATTGGCCGCACTGTTTCTTGAAGCAGTGATCCATGTCTCTTCGCAGTACGGATCCACGTATCCCGCCGCTCACTACTCAGCATGGTCGGCATTTTTGATGGAACTTGTTCTGACGACGGGACTGGTCAGCGTGATTTTAGGGACGGCTTCTGGCGCTCAAAATATTGGCATTATTGGAGCATTGGCCGTTGGTGGCTACATCGCACTCGCTGGGCTTTGGGGTTCACCGATTTCAGGGGCATCAATGAATCCTGCTCGGACATTTGGGCCCGACGTTGTTTCACTGCACTTCCATGCCTACTGGGTCTATGTTGCAGGTCCATTGTCTGGGGCGATCATCGCCTGCGCGTTTGCGTTTCTCTTGCGCGGCCAAGGAGGCGGTATCGCTGGTTCCACCGCCGCCCAGGGCGGCCTCTTCACCGAGATCACTCGGCCAGAAAAACCTTAAGAGTCTTAGGCGCCGGTAATCGCCGAGTTCATGGCGATCGCACCGTTTGCGAGCGCAATGCGCTGATCGTCGCCAAGCGTTTCGAACAGTTCAGCCATTTTGCGAGAGGTGTCGTCTTCGACCGCTCCTCGCAAGGCTTTGATCTCGGGAGTCTCTTCGACTTTGTCGTCGTCGCTGTAGCCATGGAGGCCATAGAACGCGCCGCCTCGATCGAGTTGGCACGCAGCAAGCGGCGACAAGTTATGCGCTTTCACCACGTCGGTGTGCACGCCGCCTCTCAGTTCTCGCACCACGATGGCCCAGTGATAGGCCCGCTCGGCTGGGTTGCTCGGGACAGGCAGTGCGCGATACCCGTCGTAGATCGGCCACTGGCCCGACGGGAGAGTAGCAACCAGTGCCTCAACTGCGTCGGAGAATGCATTGAGCGTTGCGTCATCAACATCACCGAGGCTGTCTCGGGCATAGGCCTTCGCTGCAGCGACGTGGGCGGCGACCGTGTCTTCGATGGATGCTTTTGATCGAGCGCCTTCGATGGCCCCGGCGATCATCCCCGGGTTGAAGAAGTAGAAGATCTCGTCAACTTCTGTTGGCGTGATGTTTCCCAGGACGCCACCACGGCCTCCGGCATAGAGCCCGACCACGTCAAGTCCAGCTTTCTCGCCCTCGGCTGTAGCTTGGGGCGAGAAGTAGAACATCATCCCCACGGTTTGAAGAGGTTCTGCGGTCAGTGTTGAAAGTTCAAGTGGTTCCATATCCTCACCCTAACGAAGGGCAGTGCCTTCCGCAATCGTTGGCGAAGAGGGACAATGTCCCCACGACGGAGACTTTCTTTTGAGCCCCTCAACCTCGCTTGAGGCCGTCGTCAGTCAAAGATAGTGAAGAGTTTGCGGATATCTTCAATGATCTCCCAGGTGCCGCTCCACCCTTTTGGGAAGAATGCCGTGTCTCCGGTCTTGAGTTCAACAGCTTCGCCCCCGTCAACGGTGCAGATCATCTTGCCGGCCACGACCACAATCATTTCGTGGGTTTTAAAGTCCCAACGTGAATGACCAGTGGTGCAACACCAGATTCCGACCATCTGGTCGCCTTCTTCCCAAAGAGTGAACCCCGAGGTCTCCATGGGCTCGCCGATCGCTTCGGGGAGCGGACCCCACGATTCGACAGGGTGAGTAAGGGCATCTGAGAAAAATGGCGTGAGGTTCATGGGCTTCCTTTTCTAGTGTGGCAACGATCAAAGGTGTGATGTCTTGCTTTTTCACTCCCTTCTCCTCTCACGCTGACATAAACTGAACCGTCAGTCAATCCAAGGAGGCACGTCGATGTACAACCTTTCATCAGAGGATTTGGTTCTTCAAGCCACGGCACGATCCTTCGCCGACGAACTCATTCCCTATGAGGAGTATGCCGAGACTCACGACGGTGATCTCCCTCCTGAGGTTGAGACGGCGATGCGCAAGAAAGTGCTCGACCTTGGACTGCACTCGACAAATATTCCCAAAGAATATGGTGGCCAAGGCTGCACCATGATCCAACAAGTCTTGGTTCAAGAGCAGACTGGTCGGGTCACCAACGCATTGGCGTGGATGATGCACACCCCACCGGCATGGCTCACTGAGGTTGCAACGCCAGAACAGATCGAGAACTACATCCGGCCGGCCACGCGCGGCGAAAAAGAAGAGGCCTACGCCATCACCGAAGAGTTTGCCGGGAGTGACGTTGATGCCATCACCTCAACGGCAACCCGAGACGGCGACGAGTACATCTTGAATGGTGAGAAGTGGCACGTCACGTCGTTTAACTCGAGTGCCTATGTCTTTTTTCAAGGCAAGCTCACCCAAGGGGTCAACGCTGGCCAGCACGCAATGTTCATCATTGACTTACCGAACCCGGGAGTGCGCGTTGTCCGCACTCCTAGCTATTCCCACACCATCAATCATCACCACCCCATTGTGGCATTCGAGAATGTTCGCGTTCCGGCAACGTCAATGGTGGGGAACGAAGGTGACGGAATGCATTTCGCCTATGAGTGGTTCCGCTTTGAGCGCATGATGGTCTCAGCGCGCTGCCTCGGTGGGATGCAGCGTCTTATCGATGAAACGACAGCGTTTGCCAAAGAGCGCATCGTCAACGGCCAGCCACTCACGGACTTCGGGGCCATACAGATCATGCTGGCTGACTCATTGACTGATCTCTTTGCCGCACGCTCGATGGTCTATGAGACGGCAAAGAACATCGACGCCGGTGCTGACGTCAAGATCCAACATGCGCAGTGTTCTATGGCCAAGCTCTTCGCCTCGGAAGCGGCGGGTCGGGTGGCGGACAAATGCCTACAAATCTTTGGCGGACGGGGCTATATGCGTGAAAACGTGGCCGAGCGGCTCTTCCGAGAACTGCGTGTTGAGCGCATCTGGGAAGGCACGAGCGAAGTCCAGCGTTCGATTATCGCTGACCAGATGGTCAAACGAGGCCCGCAGTCCTTCGTCTAACGCGTTACGCGACGGGGGTTTCTTTCACGTTCTTAACGCTTTGGCCGAGGTAGCCCCTTGCCACCATGGTCACGTACTGATAAACGTTCTCTTCTTGGCTCGAGAGTGGCCCAGCAATCGCCTTTGGCGACGCCAACGCACGCTGCACCGACTCACATGCTCCCCAGTCCTGGCTGTTCGTCAGGTCCCAAAAGTCGATGGCGTAGGCGGGGTTGAACTCGTCAATATCCCACGACTCAGGGGCGAACGCCCACATGCACTCAATGATGGTTTCACCGACTGCTGCGGGCATGATGCGGTGGATCATCACGTAGTCCGGGTGACAACTAATCAGTACGTTGGGAAAGATATTGACGTAGACCACTTCACGGAGCTGCTCGGCGTTGAGATTGCGTAACATCGCGCCATTCCCCTGCCCATCCATGGACATGGTCTGGTATTCATCTTTGATGAGCATGGTGCCACCGGACCAGGGTCCGTCGGTGTAGTAGCCATAGCCGCTTTGTGGGGCTGAGACCACACAGAGCTGCGGGTGCAACATCATGCAGTGGTAGCACTCGTGATAATTCTCGGTCAGAGTCTTCCAGTTCGAGTTGATGGTGTACACGTGACGGCCGGCAATCTTGAGCCGTTCTGGTTCGTAGGGGGCAATGATGGGATCGAGTTCAGCGAGCAGCTTGTCGAGTGGTTCGGCATCGCTCGATGAGTTCACAAAGATCATTCCGTGCCATTCAGTGCAAGGAAGTTCAGTGAGACCATGTTCCGCAGCGACAAAGCCTTCGACGTCTTGGAATCCAGGCGCCGTCCATACGTCACCTTCAAGGCTGTACGACCACGAGTGATAGGGACAGATAACGCGGCCATGGTGTGCGGTCTCTCCGCAAGGAAGCAGTTCGTGGCCACGGTGAGAACAGACGTTGGCGAACGCACGCAGAATGTCGTCGTGGCCACGAATCAACAAGACGCTGCCGGTCCCGAGGGTTTCGGCTTTTTGATCGCCTGGCTCGGCGATGTCTTGAGAGAAGCCCACGCAGAGCCAGCCCTTCTCGAAAAAGTTCCGTCGTTCCCAGTCAAAAACCTCTTGGCCCACGTAGGCCTGAGGCGGCAACATCCGTGAATAACCAAAGGGCTTTAAGGTCAGCTCTAAATCCCTCGGGTTGAGAGGGGCGAGGTCTGATTGAATGGTCATACAGTCGATCCTAGAATCCTTCGGGTCCCCCGTCCAGCGTTGGGCGAACAAGTGGCGCCTTCCGGGGGTTCGTGGCACAGTGAGGAACCCCAGTAAGGGGTCAGAACGAAGAAACGGAGTGGACAATGCCCTATGAAGTACGAGGAGTCGTGGCCACCAAAAAAGGTGCCCCGGTCACGATCGAAACCATCCATGTCCCCGATCCAGGCCCCGGCGAGGCCGTCGTCACCATTCAGGCCTGTGGCGTGTGCCACACCGATCTCCATTATCGAGAAGGCGGCATCAATGACGACTTTCCTTTTCTTTTAGGTCACGAAGCCGCTGGCGTCGTCGAAGCGGTTGGCGAAGGGGTGACGTCGCTTACTCCTGGCGATTTTGTGGTGTTGAACTGGCGAGCTGTGTGTGGCGAGTGTCGTTCATGTCAAAAGGGAAAGCCGCAGTACTGCTTCTCTACGTTTAACGCAACGCAAAAAATGACCTTGAGTGACGGCACCGAGCTCTCCCCAGCCTTGGGGATTGGAGCATTCGTCGAGAAGACGCTGGTGCACGCGGGGCAGTGCACCAAGGTTGACTCCAGCGCTCGACCTGCAGCAGTCGGCCTTTTGGGTTGTGGCGTGATGGCAGGACTGGGTGCTGCGATGTGGACCGGCGAGGTTGAAATTGGCGACTCCGTTGCCGTCTTCGGCTGTGGCGGTGTTGGTTGTGCTGCAGTTGCCGGTGCGAAGTTGGCCGGTGCGTCAACAATCATTGCCGTTGACCTCGATGACCGAAAGCTAGAACTGGCCAAAGAGTTTGGCGCCACCCACACGGTGAACGCGTCGAACGAAGACCCGGTGGTGGCTATTCAAGGTTTCACGAACGGCAACGGCGCTGATGTCTGCATAGAAGCCGTTGGTAACCCCAAAGTCTTCGAGCAAGCCTTCTACGCCCGCGATCTTGCGGGAACCGTGGTGCAAGTTGGCGTGCCGACGCCAGAGATGAAGATTGAACTGCCGTTTATTGAACTCTTCGGTCGTGGAGGGCGTATCAAGCCGAGTTGGTATGGCGACTGCCTGCCATCAAGGGACTTTCCCATGCTCGTTGATCTCTACCTCCAAGGCCGCTTAGACCTGGATCGTTTTGTGACTGAGACCATTGATCTCAGCGAAGTGGAGGATGCCTTTCACCGCATGGAACGAGGCGAAGTACTCCGTTCGGTCGTTGTGCTGTGAGTATCGAGCGCGTCATCACTTCGGGGATCTTTTCGCTCGACGGCCAAGATTTTGAGGTAGAGAATAATATTTGGATCATCGGTGACGAAGAGGTACTCATCATCGACGCCGCACACGATCATCGACCCATTGTTGAAGCCGTGGGTTCGCGTACGGTGACCGGGATCTTGGCTACCCATGGCCACAACGATCACATCAACGCCGCAGTGGCATTGGCCGAAGTGGTTGATGCGCCGATTTTCTTGCACCCAGCCGATTCGATGCTGTGGCGAGAGGTCTACCCCGATCGAGCAGCTGACGGAGAACTCAGTGACGCCATGATTATTCACGCAGGGGACTCCACCTTGAAGGTCTTGCACACCCCAGGCCACAGCCCAGGAGGCTGTTGTTTCTATGACGAAGAACATGATGTGCTCTTCTCTGGTGACACGCTCTTTCATGGCGGTCCGGGGGCGACGGGACGCAGTTTCTCGGACTACGCAACCATCGTCGCTTCCATCCGTGACGTGCTGTTAGGACTACCCAGTGCAACCAGAGTGCTGACCGGCCACGGTGACGAGACCACCATTGGCACCGAAGCACCAAGTCTTCCTGAGTGGGAAGCAAAGATCTAGATGGCTGAGCAACCCCAGCGCGCGCAGATCGTCATCGTTGGCGGTGGGGTTATCGGCTGTTCAATCGCCTATCACTTGACCAAACTTGGAGCCAAGGACGTCATCTTGCTCGAGCGCAATGCGCTGACGTCGGGGACAACCTGGCACGCAGCGGGTTTGATTACCTCAGCTGGGATGGTTGATGAGACGGCGTTATTTATGAGTCGCTACTCGCGTGACCTTTACGAACGTTTAGAAGAAGAGACTGGGCTGTCGACTGGCTTCACACCCATTGGTCATATTTCGATCGCAACGAACAAGGACCGGATGGAAGCACTGCATCGTGAAGGTCTGTTCGTGAAAGGCTTCGGCGTCGAAGACCATGAGCTTTCACCGAAAGAAATCCAAGAGATGTGGCCGCTACTGCGCACTGACGATCTCGTTGGCGGGCTGTACATTGCCGACGAAGGTCGTGCTGATCCTGTTGGGGTGGCGATGTCATTGGCAAAGGGTGCGCGGAACAACGGTGCCGTGATCCTTGAACACACACCGGCCATTGGCGTTGAGATCAACGGTCGTCGTGTTACCGGTGTCGTCACCGAACAAGGAACGATCGAATGCGAAACGGTCGTGAACTGTGCGGGAATGTGGGCCCGTCAGTTCGGCGTCATGGCGGGCGTCGAGATTCCCAATCAAGCGGCCGAGCACTATTACGTGATCACTGAACCGATGGAAGGGGTGACCCGTGACTTGCCGGTGATCGAAGACCCTGACTGTTACGGCTACTTCCGCCCTGAAGGTGACGGATTGCTTGTTGGGCTCTTTGAACCCGACGCCAAAGCATGGTCCCTCGATGGCGTGCCCAACGACTTCTCCTTTGGAGAGATCACTCCCGACTATGACCGAGTCGCTCCCTTCTTGGAGCGGGCCATGGAACGGGTCCCCGCATTACAAGACGCCGGCATTTTGAAGTTCTTCTGCGGGCCTGAGTCCTTTACCTCCGACGTGCACCCCTTGTTGGGTCCTGCACCTGAACTCGACAACTACTTTGTGGCCGCGGGGTTGAACTCGCTCGGGATTCTTCTCGGTGGTGGGGTGGGCACGACGTTGGCCCACTGGATCGTCGACGGTGAGCCTCCCGTTGATGTGACGGGTTATGCCATCGATCGCTTGGCGCCGCACGAAATCACCCGAGCATTTCGTCACGAACGGACGAATGAACAACTCGGTGTGCTCTTTGGTGATGCGGCCTATCCAAGCTGGCGACCACGCACAGCACGTAACCTTCGACGTACGCCGCTGCATGATCGCTTTGAAGAACTTGGTGCACACTTCCAAAGTTCTGTGGGTTGGGAGTTTCCTGAATGGTTTGAAGGCGATGCGTACCCCTTAGCGATTGCTCCGGGTTACGAGGCCCAAGCATCGTTTGACTTCATCAAACAAGAACACGAAGCAATTCGTCATGCTGTGGGGATCATGGATATGACCTTGATGGCAAAGTTCTCGGTGAAAGGACCTGATGCACTTGCGGTGTTATCGAGGCTGTCGGCGAACAACATCAAGAAAGCCCCAGGATCGGTGACTTACACCCAATGGTGCACGCCACAAGGCGGCATCGCCGCAGACTTGACGGTGGCCCGTGTCAAAGATGACGAGTTCTTAGTGGTCGCGTCGGACATCATCCATCGTCGTGTCGAGCCAATGATTCGCCGGGCAACAAAGCCTGGAGAGTTCGTGAGTGTGACCGACGTGACGTCGGGGACCACCTTGCTTTCTGTTCAAGGTCCGAACTCTCGAGAACTGCTCCAGCGAGTGTCGTCGGCGGACTTTTCAAATGAAGCATTTCCTTATCTGTCACTTCGCCAGATCGATGTTGGGATGGCTCCGGCTCTTTGTGTGCGCATTACTTATGTGGGTGAGTTGGGCTACGAGCTTCACGTTCCGACCGAGTACGGCCTGTTGGCCTACGACACCTTGATGGCGGCCGGCCAGGACTTAGGCCTTCGTCCAGTGGGTCTTTCGGCCATGGGTTCACTTCGATTGGAAAAGGGCTACCGAGACCTCGGCGTTGACATTGACAACACGGACAACCCCTACGAAGCGGGACTGGGTTTTGCCGTTGCGCTGAACAAAGAAGGCGGCTTTATCGGCCAAGAAGCATTGGCCGCTATCAAAGCATCTGAACCGCTCGATGAACTCTTGGTGAGCATGTTGGTCAATGATCCCTCGGTGCGACTCTTCGGCAATGAGGCAGTCATGTTGAATGATTCCTGGTTGGGCTATGTCCGAGCTGCGGGCTATGGCTTTACCTTGGGCGGAGCAATCGGCTTGGTGGCGGTGCACAACGATGAAGGTGTCACGCAAGAGTGGATCGATACGAACGACTTTACGGTAGAGACTCCGCAGGGTGTTTATCCCATTACCCTCTCGATTCAACCGTTCTATGACCCCAAACGAGAGCGCATTCTGGCTAAGGGTTACTAAATCGGTCGTGAGTTTCTCGAACAAGTAATCAGCACGATGAGTGAACTTCTCGTAGGGTTACTCCATGACGCTGCTTCGAGAAACGTGGCAGAGCGTTCATACGCTTGATCGTTCCATGATCACGTGGTGGAAGGGTTTACGGATCTTTCTCATCTTGCTGGCCATTCAAGGGTGGGCATTCGTCACATCGCACGAGAGTATTGGCGTGTCGATGTCACTTGGTGCTGCATTTGTTGGAGGTCTCCTCGATCTCGACGGCGCCTATCGGCATCGAATATTTTCCATGGGAACCGGGGTGGTGGCACTGACGCTCACTGTTTTTTTTGGAGCATGGGCTTCTTCAGATCCCGTTGCCCACATCGCAGGGATGGCCGTGATCGGTTTCCTCGGTGGGTTTGTTGTCGTTGGGGGACCCCGAGCGACGATGCTGGGCGTTCTCTGCATGGTTGCCTACTGCGTTTTCAGCGGTGAGCCAGCCATGTTCACCAGTGCAGTGGGTGACGCCTCTGCGTTCTTTCTCGGCGGGGTCTTCGCTACCGCAGTGATTACCTCCTCTTGGTTGTTTCGACGAGTTGACGGCTATCGAGAACTCTTGGCCTTGTTCTATCGGGGCTTGGGCCACGCCTGTAGTGGCGATGCATTGAGTGCGGTCGATGTCATCCATGTTGAACGCTTGCGACGATTACGTTTCGCCTTGGATGTCGATGGTCAAGGGGAAATTCTCCAGCAATGGTTTGATGACATCGTGGTGCAGTCGACCATCATCCGCTGCAATCTGATTGCGCTGTCCCGTGAAGGCGATGAGATCAATAATGTTGAAGCCACGCAGAAGCTGCAGGAGTATTTCTTGGCCGTGCGCTCACTGAGTAAGGGAGTTGCTCGAGTACTGCGCTGGCACTGGTTCCGCCGCTTCCTCGAGAAGGATCTTGCAGCACTTTTTGAAGCGACACGACAACTTGAACCCTTTGGATCGCTTATCGACCAAGAACTCACTGCAAAGAATGGCACAGCCTTTACCCAGGTGGTCGAGTCCGTGAGCGGCCACTGGCCTTTTGGCAAACGTCATGGCGTCAAGGTCGCCGCCCCTCGTCTTCCTCGATCGGGAAAGATTCGCCATCATTTTCACTGGAAAGACGAAGCCTTTCGCCACGGCGTGCGTCTTTCACTGGCCATCACGACGGCCGGCCTCTTCTCACTTCTTTGGGGTCCGTCCCGGGGTTACTGGTTCCCTATGACCGTTGCGTGGATGGCGAAACCCGGTCTCGGGGACACCAGCGTAAGAGTGCTCTCGCGCATCGCAGGAACGATTGGTGGCGTTTGCGTGGGTTTGGGGATCTTCGAACTACTCCACCCGGTGGGATGGTTCGCCGCCGCGCTGGTAGCGGCGTGTGGAGCGCTGACCATGGTGTTTCTTCTCTCTAATTATGCGGCAGGAATTTTCTTCTGGTCAATGTTCGTGATTTTTCTGCTCGCCAATGATGGCAATGCCATCGATCAATTAGCTCCACTACGTGCGCTGTGGACCATACTCGGCGGCCTTGTCGTTGTCGGATTTAGTTTTCTTTGGGCCTCGAGGCGAACGGGAGATGTACTTTCCAGTCTTTGTCAGGTCACGCATTCGCTACGAGAGTACGCACGAACGATTGTCTTGTTTGCAACAAACGGTGAAGGCAACATGGAACGAGCGCGTAATGATGCAGTTGACGCACGGCTCCATGCAACAGCGGTTGTGGACGCAGCAGCACATGAAACAGGCGCACATCGCATTGAGGTCAACGATGCGCGAGAGATCCTCCAACAGTTGCATTATCTTGCTGCTGTGCTCTTGGACCTCGAACTTCGAGCGTCGGCGTCGCTTGATGACGCTCGAAGTCTCGAGGAGGCATTGTCCCAACTTTTGGATCGAATGAACGGTCTTGACGACGACAACGGCTTTCTTTGGGACGCAGCGCAGCCGATGCTGCACGCCACCACCCAAAATATCCATGTCATCCTCGGACACTATGGGGTGGCGGCATTCCGCTAAGGGTGAGGGGTCCGTCCGCCTTCGGCATTCTGGGGAGGAGGCACGTTTTGCCAGTTTTCAGCCAAAAGACAAACACTTGGCAGGGAAATGAGTAAACTGAACAGTCAGTCAGTCAATGTTTCGTTCAGTGATGTGGCCAGGAAGGGGAAACGTGACTATTCAACAAGATCTCCGTTCTACCCAGCTTGACGAGTTAATTGCCGCTGAGTCGGCAACGTTTGTCTCCCGCCAACCCCTCTCGCGCTCAATGCGAGAGCGAGCAAGCGGCGTGATGGCTGGTGGCGTGACGTCGAGTTGGCAAATCACTCAACCCCAGGCGATCTGGATGAGCCACGGAACGGGCTCGAAGATCTACGACGTTGATGGAAATGAGTATGTTGACCTCCACGGTGGTTACGGGGCGGGCCTGGCCGGTCACGCACATCCGGCGATTATTGACGCCGTGCAGCACCAAGTCACTCGAGGTACGCATTTTGCGCAACCATCGGAGCGGGCAATTGACGTTGCCGACCTTCTCACCGATCGCTTCGGGCTCCCTCTTTGGCGCTACATGAACTCGGGAACTGAAGCGACGATGGATGCGATTCATCTCATGCGGGCGTTCACGGGTCGAGACCTCATCATCAAAGTCGAAGGTTGTTATCACGGGCATCATGATTCGGTACAGGTCTCGGTGCTGCCTGAAGAAGACGAGATCGGCTCGGCTGCGTTCCCCAATAGCGTGCCGAGTAGCGCGGGAATTCCCCGTGCGATTACTGAGAAGACTTTGGTGGTCTCGTTTAATGATCTCGACGGACTCCGTCGTGTTCTCGAACAACACCCAGGCCAGATCGCTGGAATGATTATCGAACCGATCATGATGAACGCCGGCATCATCCCTCCCGATGAGGGCTACTTGGCCGGGGTCAAAGCGCTCTTGCATGAACATGGTGCACTCTTGACCTTCGATGAAGTCAAGACAGGCCTTACCGCAGGCCCCGGTGGTGCAACCGGGGTGACCGGAGTCACGCCTGACGTGATCTGTTTAGCCAAAGCAATTGGTGGCGGCATTCCGTCAGCGGCCGTTGGTGGAAGTGAAGACGTCATGGGTTTTGTGGCCGAAGGCGGCTATGAGATGGTGGGAACGTTTAATGGGAATGCGATGGCAATGGCGGCGACCTATGCGATGTTGCACGACGTCTTGACGCCACAAGTCCATGTGAAGTTGCAAGAACTTCAAGATCGGGTCGTGCTCGGCCTTGAGACCACCATTGCTTCCTATGGACTCGATGCGCATGTCGTTTCAGTCGGGGCCAAAGGTTGTGTGGTATTCCAAAACGATCGAGTTCGTAACTATCGGGGATTCCTCGGTATTGACGATCGGTTCAATCATGCGCACTGGTTGACGCAGCTCAACAACAACGTCTTTTTGCCACCGTGGGGGAAAATGGAGCAGTGGTTGATTTCTGTTCAGCACGATGAAGAAGATATTGACCGTTTTCTTGGCAACTTCACGCTCTTGGCCGAGGGGCTGACGAGATAAGTCGGCGCGATTGCGGCGAAAGTCGTTGAGTGCTTGAATCAGGTAGGTCAGTCTTTACGAATCGATCGAAAAAAGAAGAACCCGGGGGGGAGGGAAAGCCAGCGTGGCATCACATCCCCGACAGCGCTTTCCCGAAGGCTCTAATCCTTTTTCTCGTCGAACCTTTTTAACGGCTGCGGGTCTGGCCGGCGCAGGCTTAGGACTGGCTGCTTGCGGTAACGGTGCGACATCGGGCGCTTCCTCAACGCAAAGTATCCCCCTGCCTCGGGTCAACAATCCCGTGACGTGGCCTTTGTCTTCGTCGAATCCAGCAATCGCCAATGGTCGCTCACCCGAAAGCGGAGCTACCCTCAAGTTGTACTGCTGGGTGGCCTACGTCAACCAAAAGGTCCTGAATAATTTTGCCAAGAAATACAACTGCCAAGTGCAGGTATCCACGTTCAACAACACCGCAGAAGCAATGTCCAAGCTTTCAAGTGGGCAGATGGACTATGACGTCTTCTTCCCCACTATTGATTTGATCGGACCGTTGACAGAATCAGAGCTGATTCGGCCGCTGAACCACTCTTATATCCCGAATATCTCTCAAGCTTGGAACGCATTCACCAATCCCTTCTACGACCAAGAGTGGCGCTACTCGACGCCGTACACAATCTTCACGACTGGTATTGGATGGCGCAAAGACTTAGTGAACGAGAACCCTTACGACATGGCCAATGGGTGGGCGATGCCATGGAACGCAAAGTACAAAGGTCGCGTCGGGATCCTCGATGACTATCGAGAAGCCGCAGCCTTGGGGATGTTAAAAAATCATCTTTACGACCTGAACACGACTGACCTCGGTCAAATGGCGACGTCAACGAACTCACTGATTGAGTTGAACTCGCTGGTCTCGACCCAGATCGACAATAACGACTATGTGAATATTCCCTCTGGCCAGGCCTGGATCCACGAAGCCTGGTCCGGTGACATGGCCTCGAGTTGGCAGTACTTACCCAAAGGACAGTCGATCGACACGATCGGCTATTGGTTTCCGCCGAACGGGAAAGGTCCGATCAACAATGACCTGATGGTCAATCTCAAGGCCGGACAGAACCCCGTACTGGCGCACCTCTTGATTAATGATCTCTTGGATTTGAACAATGCCATCGAGAACATGTCCTATACGGGTTACATGCAACCAATTAACGGAATGACGCCGTCTCGGCTGATCGCTGAAGGAATCATTCCTCCCAACCTCACGTCAACCGTGGTGCGCGAGTCTGACTTCAACAACGGCGTCCGTGAACTTGCCCTTGACCCCCAAGTCGATGCGCAGTATCAGCAGAACTGGTTGCGAGTCAGTGGGGGAATCTAAATGACGATGACTCCGGAGAAGCCAAAGGTGATCACCGCGTCACCACCAGCAAAGACCGCGCGTCAACGACGGATCTCGATGGGATGGGCCGCCTTTGCCGTCCCGGGAATCTTGTGGCTTGTCTTCTTGTTCATTGTGCCGATGTACACGATCTTTGCGGTGGCTGGTGGCCATCTCAACCCGATCTTTAACTCACCGGTTCCTGTTTGGAATCCGTTTGCATGGTCAGGAGCGAACTACGTTGCCGTCTATCACGACTTCGTGGGACCAACCTCGTTCATCGGGCCGATTCTTGGACGTACGGTGGTCTACGTTGTCATCGCATCGATCTTGTCGTTACTGATCGCCTATCCGGCGGCGTACTTTGTGGCGCGCTTTGCCGGAAAACGCAAAGGTCTCTTTTTAGCCCTCATGATTGCCCCGTTCTGGATTAGCTACATGATGCGGATGCTGGCCTGGATCGATCTTCTCCAAACAAACGGCTACATCAACAAGGCGTTAGTGAATCTCCATGTGATCTCTGCGCCGGTGAACTGGCTTGGGGGTAAGTCGGTCACTGTTGTTTTGGGCTTGGTCTATGGCTACATTCCCTATTTGATTTTGGTGCTCTACGCCGGCCTTGACCGAATCGATCAGCGTCTCATTGAAGCCGGTCGAGACCTCGGGCTCTCTCGGACGCAAACCTTTGTGACGATCACCTTGCGCCTGAGTCGCCCGGCCATTATCACCGGGATGTTGATTACCTTCCTTCCCATGATTGGTGACTACTTCACCAACCAGATGCTCTCGGGCAATGTGGCAACGTCCATGATCGGTAACGTCATCGACGCCCAACTCTTGACGACGAGCCTTCAGTCCGAAGGAGCGGTTCTTTCCCTCTTTCTCTTAGTGATCTTGCTCGTTCCCATCCTCTATTACGTGTGGCAGTCTCGCCACAGCGAGGACTCGGTGATGTAGGTGACGGCAGTCCTAGATTCTGAAGTGATGACCCCAGCGACCAAGCGGCGGTCGTGGAGGAAGAACCCATGGCGAAAGCCTGTGGTTCTGGAAGCCTTCACGTGGGCCTATCTCGTGTGGTCGATCGTCCCGATTGTTATTGCCGTCATCTTCTCGTTCAACAACGGAAAGTCGGATAGCTCCTGGGAAGGTTTTTCAACGCGCTGGTATTGGGGGAGTACCACGAACTCGGTCTTTGAGAACCCCGTCTTTCGTAGCGCTATCGAACAGACCTTGCGCCTAGCGATTATCTCAACGATTCTTACGATGATCGTGGGCGTAGCCTTCGGGATTGGTATTCACCGCTGGCGTTCAAAGACCTCGGTGACGTTCAATTTCGTCATGGTGTTCTCCTATGTCATCCCTGAATTGATCTTTGGTATCGCCTTCTTCTTTGTCTTTACTCAGCTATTCACGTTTGTTGATCTTGGTACTTCGGCGCAGATTTTGGGACTGGTGACCTGGAATATCTCCTGGCCGGCCATCATTATTTTCGCCAGACTCTCGTCGATCGGCCCGGCCTATGAAGAGGCGGCCGCCGACTTGGGGTGTTCGCGCCTGCAGTCCTTACGTCGTGTGCTCTTGCCGATGTTGATGCCGGCTATCTTCGCTTCAACCGTGCTGGTCTTTGCAACCTGCGTTGATGATTTCGTGATCTGCAACTTGTTATCAAGTTCAGCGAATACTGAGCCGATGTCGGTCTTTATCTACTCATCAACCCACGGCGGCCAAAGTGGCCCGCAACTCAATGCCTTAGCAAGCTTGATGTTGCTCTTCTCCCTGGTCGCAGCAGCCGTTGGCTTTCTTGGCTATCGCTGGATTACCCGTGGAGAGCGAGGGGCCGGACGAAGCCAAGCGCTGGAGTCGATTACCGGTCTTTAGTGATCGTCGACTGGCGGGCCGAGGACCCGCAGCGATGCCGGTGGCAAGAAGACCTGTACTGCCGTTCCTTGGGCAAGCGTGAGATCTTCGCCAGTGTTCTGCACGAGTGCTTGCATCAGTGACCCATCGGCCAAGCGGACAAAGATTTGCGTGGCCGAACCGAGATAGGTCAATCGCTCCACCATTGCGGGAACCAAGTTTTCGCCGGTTTCATCATAAGGGCGCAAGGCCACACGTTCGGGTCGAATTGATAAGCGCACTGCCCCAGCGCAGTCTTTCTGTCCACCTTGGGCGGTGAGAGTGAAGTCTCCGAGTTTTACTGTGCAGCCTTGGGGCGATGAGGACGTTGCCACGCCATCCATAAGGTTGGAGATCCCGAGGAAGTCAGCGACATACGCGTTGGCGGGCTCTTCATAGACATCGACCGGGGTGCCGACCTGAGAGATCTTCCCCTTCTCCATCACGGCGAGTCGGTCCGACATCGTTAAGGCCTCTTCCTGGTCGTGAGTGACGTAGAGGAAGGTGATGCCGATCTCTTGTTGCAGGGCTTTGAGTTCAACTTGGAGTTCACGGCGCAGTTTTGCATCAAGCGCACCGAGCGGTTCATCGAGGAGAAGGACCGATGGATTGAGAATCAGCGCACGAGCTAATGCGACACGCTGTTGTTGGCCACCAGAGAGTTGGTTCGGCCGTCGACGCTCGAAGCCAGTCAAACGAACCAGAGTCAGAGCTGCGGCCACACGATCCGCGGTCTCTGTTTTGGAAATCTTTTGCATCTTGAGACCAAAGGCCACGTTTTCTTCGACGGTAAGAAAAGGGAAGAGGGCATAACTCTGGAAGACCGTATTCACGTTGCGCTTATTCGGCGGCAAGTCGGCCACGTCCACACCGTCAAGGAGAATCTGTCCAGAGGTCGGCTCATCAAACCCGGCGATCAGCCGTAGCGTGGTGGTCTTCCCGCAACCCGAAGGTCCGAGAATAGAAAAGAACTCTCCCGCTTCAACCGACAGGTCAATTCCTGCAACTGCGTCGACGTCATCGAATGTTTTCGTCAGTGTGACGAGTGTGACTGCTCCCCCGGACATAGAACCCCCTCCGTTCACTCGTGAAATTCACCAGATTGAACGTGGGTTCAGTCTAGAGAGAACCCACCACTATTTCCACTGAGAACTGCTTCGGCGATTTCAGATCGAAGAATGACGTGCCTGCGAAGCGTTCCAGGAGAAGCCCAGCGATTGACTCGCGAATCGCATGGAGATTTCAAAGGCTTCTTGATTCGTCACCACCGGATCGTCGAGGGCGATTTGAATTGCCAGGCCATCAAGCAGTGCAGAGAAGATAATGGCGAACTCTCGCGAATCAACGTGGGTGAACTCTTGTTGCTGTTGGCCCTTGAGGACGATGTCACTCAGTGTGGTTCGCCAGTGCTCGTCGAACTCTTTTCGCACGGCCGCCACCTCAGGGTTGCGCGCCGACTGCGCCCAGAGATCCAGCCACAACGACCACGAGTCTGAGGCACTCGCGCTGTGCTGGGGGAGGCAGACCATGGCCACGATTTCTTCAAGCTGCTCGCTAGCCTTGTCGAATGCGGCGACCTGTGCGGCGCCGCTTTCGTACCACTGATCTTCTGCTCGCCGCATCGCTTCGGTGAGCAGAACAGCTTTCGTTTTGAAGTAGTAGATGACCAAGGCCGGGGACGTTCCTGCGCGTTTGGCGACGTCGGCGATCCGGGTTTCAGCGAAGCCGCGCTCAGCAATGATCTCGAGAGCCGCTTGGACAAGTTCGCTCTTTCGCAGCTCTCCTTGTTCGGTCGTGATCTCTTCGCTGACGGTCACCGTGGGTCTTTCCGTTGTGGGCGTGGGTTTCTTTCCCCTCCCTACGCTATCGCTCAGCGCAGGAGGGAAACCTTTTGCCCTTCTGGTGAGAAGCAATTATGCTGAATGGTCATTCAGTAAATACGAGAATTTGACGTACTTGTGAGATTTTGGGGGTAGCGAAATGGCAGAGTCCTACGACGCAATTGTGATTGGTGGGGGCCACAACGGATTAGTTTCCGGTGCTTACCTTGCTCGCTCAGGAGCAAAGACGGTGATTCTCGAGAGTCGCTACAAAACAGGTGGCGCCGCAACGACTGACTCGCCGTGGCCCGATGCTCCAGAATTCAAGGTGACTCGACTGTCCTACGTGATGAGTCTGCTTCCTCCGACCATCATGAACGAACTACAACTCGAGCGCCATGGCTACAAGGTCCACGCCATGGGTCCCTACTACCAAGCATTCCCCGAAGGCGGCTCAATTACGCTTTTCGCCGATGACGCCAAGCGGAACTACGACTCAATCGCCAAGTTTTCCAAAAAAGATGCTGAGGCCATGCCGAAGTGGGACGCCTGGCTCGGCGGCTTGGCCGACGTGCTTAGTCCGCTCTTGTTGAAAGTTCCACCAAACATCGGCTCACGTAAACCCTCGGATCTGAAAGACACGCTGCAATTGGCCTGGAAGCACCGTGGGCTTGATGTGCGAACCATTGCCGACATCACCCGATTGTTCACCATGAGTATCTCTGATCTCCTTGACGACTGGTTCGAAAGCTGGCAGGTCAAAGCACCTCTGGCCGTTAACGGCGTCATCGGAACGTGGGCTGGACCCATGGAGCCAGGAACGGCCTACGTCATGGCGCACCACTCGATTGGTGATGTTGGCGACGGCCACTTAGGGAGTTGGGGCTTTCCAGAAGGCGGGATGGGTGCAGTCGCTGCGGCCATGGAGAAGTCAGCGAAGAGCTTTGGCGCAGAAATTCGCCTCAATACCAAGGTGGCCAAGGTCATCGTCAAAGGCGGCAAAGCAGTTGGAGTGACCTTAGAGAACGGCGACGAGATTATGGCACCGGTGGTCGTGACGACGCTGCACCCCAAGACGGCGTTCTTGGAGCAACTCGACGCGAGTGATCTTCCTGTTGACTTTGTTACCGACATTGAACGATGGAAGACCCGTTCAGGTGTGGTGAAGGTGAACTTGGCGCTCTCAGAACTTCCAAGCTTTACCGCCAATCCCGGCCACGAACTTCAAGAGCACCACACGGGTTCCGTTGAAATGGCGCCGTCGATTGAGTACATGGAGACGGCCTTCCAAGAAGCCCGTTCCGGCAAACCCGCCACGCGGCCCTTCTCCGACAGCGTTATTCCTTCTACCTGGGACAAGACCTTGGCCCCTGAGGGTACGCACATCATGTCGATGTTCTCGCAGTGGGTCCCAGAAGACTGGGCCAATGAGTCCCACCAAGAAGAGCTCGAGGCCTACGCCGATCGTTTGGTTGACTGCTACGACGAAGTAGCGCCAGGCTTTAAAAAATCCGTGATCCACCGCGACGTCGTTGGCCCATGGGAGATGGAGAACGAGTACGGCTTGATTGGTGGAAACATCTTTCATGGCGAACTCTCACTTGAACAACTCTTCACGATGCGTCCGGCTCCCGGCTATGCCGACTACCGCACGCCGATCAAGGGTCTCTACAACGGAAGCTCGGCCACCCACGCCGGAGGTGGGGTAACCGGTATCCCGGGCTGGCAGGCCTATAACGCAGCGATGGCCGATAAGAAAAAGTCTGGCCGACTCTCTCGTAAAAAAAGCTAGGGATTTCTTCTACGAGAACAGGCGGGGCAATGACCACCAATCTGACCGCACTGTTAGAAGCCCGTTCGGTGGCAATTCTCGGCGCAAGTGGTCGAGAAGGTTCGTTTGGCAACCGATTAGTGCAAGAAGTCCTGCGTAGTTCAGCAGACCTTGACGTTCATCTGATTAATCCCCGCGGCGGGGAGATTGAAGGACGTAAGGTTGCTCCCTCATTAGATGACGTCGACGGTCCCGTTGACCTTGTGCTCTTTGGTGTCTCTGACGGGATCGTTGAAGATGAAGTTCGACGAGCCATACGCAGGGGAGATCGAGCCGGCGTGCTTTATGGCAGTCTCTTCGATCCAGCAGATGGAAGTTCAACGGGACTTCGTGAGCGGATCACGACCTTGGCCGAGCGTGCATCGATGCAGATCTGCGGTGGGGGCTGTATGGGCTTCATTAACGTTGACTATGGATTGCGAGCAATCGGTTACGTCGAGCGCGAAGAGATCCCTCAAGGCCCGATTGCCTTTGTCACGCACTCGGGCTCAGTGTTCTCAGCGCTGTTGCGCACCAGGCGCGCACTTGGTTTTTCCCTGGCCGTCTCGGCCGGTCAAGAACTCGTGACCGGTGTCGCGGACTATGTCGATTATGCACTCTCGCTCGAGAAAACCAAGGTTGTCGCTCTGTTGTTAGAGACCATGCGTAACCCCCTTGCACTTGCCGCGACGTTGCAAAAGGCAGCTGATCAGGATGTCGCCGTTGTTGCCCTTACGGTGGGAGCGAGTGCCATGGGTCAATCGATGGTGGCCGCTCATTCTGGCGCGCTCGCAGGAGCTGACGGTGCGTGGGAGGCGCTGTTCAATGCCTACGGGGTCATTCGTGTGCGTGATCTTGACGAACTGACTGACACGGTCGAGTTGTTCTCATCCCCTCGTCGTGCTCGCGCTCCTCGGCCAGGCTCTGGCATTGCAACGGTTCATGATTCTGGAGCAGAACGTGCACTGGTCGTCGACATCGCTTCAGAAGTTGGGATCAACTTTGCCGGGATTGACGAGACAACAAAAAAGCGACTCAGCGATCGGCTCGATCCTGGACTCGTCGCGGAGAATCCGATTGACGTCTGGGGGACCGGCGCCGACACCGAAGACCTTTTCTTTGAGGTTCTCTCGGCCATGGCCGACGATGACAATGTCGACGCTGTGGGCTTGTCGTTGGATTTCGTCACCGAGTTCGATGGCGACGAGTCCTATCCACATGCAATTATTCGAGCCGCTGAGGCAACCACAAAGCCTCTGGTCGTCATCTCCAATATCACGAGTGCGATTGACGAAGCGACGTCCCTGCGTGTTCGTGAAGCCGGGATCCCGGTACTCGAAGGGACGCGGAGTGGCTTGACGGCAGTGCAGCATCTCTTGCAGTTCCCTCTGCGGCGGAAAGGGCCCGAAGATGCAGCCGTTTTGAACAGCGAGCGTCAGGGGCGATGGACGACACTCCTTCGAGAGCGTCCGCTGAGCTCTGCTGAATCTTTTTCGCTGCTGGCCGAGTATGGAGTCCCGATTGTCCGCCAAGTTTCGACCGACTCGCAAGATTCTGTCGTCAACGTGGCGCAGACTTTGGGCTATCCGCTTGTCCTTAAGACTGACGAAGAAGGAATCGATCATAAATCTGACGTAGGTGGTGTGGTGCTGGGTATTCCAAATCAAGCCAAGCTCATCGAGTCGTATCAAGACCTCGCTCGACGACTCGGGCCTCGTGTGGTGCTTGCGCAACAAGAACGTCCTGGGGTCGAACTTTCCCTTGGGATCATCAATGACCCGCACCTCGGACCGCTCTTAGTGCTGGGTGCTGGTGGTGAGTTGGTCGAAGTGATGGCAGACCGACTCGTTCGCCTGCCGACCTTGAAGGCCGAGCAAATCGTCGATGATCTCGAGGTACTCCACGTGGCACGCCTCTTTGAGGGTGTTCGAGGAAGCGATGCCATTAATCGCGCGGCCCTCACCGAGGCTGTCCGCTCACTTGCCACGCTGGCTGTTGAACTCGAGGGCGTTCTCAGCGGTCTCGATATCAACCCGCTTAACTGCACGGCCGAGGGTGTGAAAGCGCTCGACGTTTTGATTCTTCGTTAGGAGGAACGTTCGCATCTCCGATTCAGTGTGAAAGAGTGAAGAGATGAAGGAAGTCATTCTTGTCCTGGCGAGTTTTGCCGCCAGCTTGGTTGAAATGGTTGAAGCCTTGACCATTGTGCTTGCCGTTGGAATCACGAAAGGCTGGAAGACGGCCATGGCCGCAACGGCCACCGCTCTTGGGGTACTCGCCGCCATCATCATTCTTTTTGGGCCATTGATTTCCAAGATGCCGCTTCCCCTTCTTCGGGTCATCGTCGGTACGCTGCTTTTAGTCTTTGGATTGCAATGGCTGCGTAAGGCTATTTTGCGCGCTAGTGGCTGGAAGGCGCTTCACGATGAGGAGCAGATTTTTCAAGATGAGGTAGCGGCACTCGGTGGGATCGCAGCAGTATCCCGCATTGATGGAGCGGGTTTTGCTGTCGCCTTTAAAGGCGTACTTCTCGAAGGTCTTGAAGTGGCCTTCATCGTTGTTACCTTTGGCGCGACGCAACATCGAGTTGGATTAGCAGCACTTGGTGCAGCGTCTGCAGCAGTGTTGGTAGTGCTGATTGGTTTCGTCGTGCATCGACCGCTGTCGAAGATCCCCGAAAATGCCCTCAAGATGGTTGTCGGTGTTCTCTTGACTTCATTTGGGATGTTCTGGGCCGCAGAGGGCTTGAATGCTCGCTGGCCCGGTGGCGATGTTGCCCTTCTTGGGATAATCGTCTGGATTGGATTGACAACAGGAGCATTGATTGTGCTCTTGAGGACAAAGCGGGTGGCGGTGACAACATGAGCGAGAAAAAGTCATTTTGGCTAAAAAAGGTTTACGACGCGTTGTTTGAATTTTTCATTGGTGACGACTGGGTACTCGCACTGGGCGCCGTTATGGTCTTGGGTTTGACGGCGCTGGTGAGCAACGTCATTGTTTCATGGTGGGTGGTTATTCTCGGTGTTCCCCTCGTGCTTTGGTACTCGCTGCGGCGAGCAACCTGATTTTCGTGACGAACACATGCACGCCGCTACGGACGCCGTTGCTCTCGTCCTTATTGTTTCGTTGTTGACGGTTGGCTCGAGTTTTTCTTCTCGTTCGCAACGAGAGAGAAACCCACGACAATAAGCAGCGCCACAATGCCAAAGCCGCCGATCACAAAGAGTCCCACAACCACACCACCGAGACCATGCCCGAGGAGAGCGAATCCTGCGATGATTCCCCCCAGCGCAACGAGAAAGAGGATGGCGACGACGGCCAGAAAGAGTGCCGTCACGCCAAGTGTCGTGATCCGAGCAAACCAGTTACGAGAGTGACCTTCTGCTTGGAACACGCCGAGTCTGTCGGGACTCCCCGCCAAGACGGCACCGCCTTCAGGGCTGTCAATGTGCGCGCTCGTGCGCGTGGTCGAAATTCCCTCAAGAGCACTGCGTTCCTTCGTTGGGCCACAAACAGGGCATGCGCCGCCGTCGTCACTAAGCGGTCCTCCACAGCGAAGGCAGGTCATGGAGTACGCAGACATCGTGTTACTTGCTGCTCAAGAGCCCACCGAGAACACCACCTGCTACTGATGAACTCGTGCTGCCACCTTGCTGCGGCATGTAGTCGGCGATCTCGGCGGCCAGGCTGGCGATGCTCATTGACTGAAGCCAAACTTTTCCGGGACCAGTGAGATCAGCCAAGAAGAAGCCGTTGCCGCCAAAGAATTTATTGGCGAGACCTGGAATGGTCCCTGTTTTGAATTGAACGGAACCTTCGAAGGCCCCGACGTGGCCGGGATGGACACGAAGCGTCTCTCCCTCTTGAAGGTCATAGGTAAAAATCTCACCGCTGAGCTCCAACCAGGCAACGCCCTCCCCTTGAAGGTGCTGGAGGAAGAATCCCATTCCGCCGAAGATGCCACTGGTGAATTTCTTCTGCTGAAGAGCAACAGTGGCTTCGATACCCTCGGTGCCGCACATGAATCCCGAGCGATGGACATAGTAGGGAGCATCGGGAGCGACTTGCACGTTGATGATGTTTCCCGGGAGCTTCGCTGCGAACGTAACCGAACCCGGTCCACCTTCTGCTTGATAGCGCGTGATGAAGAGTCCACCACCACCGACAACACGCTTCGCCGTCTTCATCAGACCACGATTCCCTCCCTTCCCCATGGTTGTGGTCTGTGAGAGTTGGACGTTTGGCGTCATCCATCCAAGGTCACCGTGGGTTGAGACGACGACTTCGCCGGGCTGCAATGTGGCTTCAAGGACTGGCAAGATTGTCCCTTTGACGCTGAAATCCATGATCGTGCTCCTTGATTGGTAATTGTTGTGGCTTCTTGCTTTGCACCTTATGGGACTCAGGTTCTTCGTGCTTGCTTCTCCGATGAGGGAGAAACGTTCTTCAGTGGCAGGAAGGCACTCTCCTTGAAGAGAAACTCTTGCTTGAGGAACGATGACGAGACGGCCCGAAGTCGTGACTTGGCCACTGAGAGTAAACGCATGACACTGAGAATAAAAATTTGTCGCATAACGATAAAGAATTCTGTAGTTTCTTCATCGAAAAGGGCACAAACCACTGGCACCTCTCATATCCTTACCTCTGTCTACTCGTCGTATGAGAAAGTGAGCACCTTGGGTGGTTGATGTTGCAAAGAGTGAGACCGCACTTGAGATAGCGCGTCGAGCAGTACTTCGTCCAAGTAGTGAACTCGCAGAAGACCTTGGTATCGATGATGATCTCATCATCCCCTATGGACGATCAGTAGCGAAGATCAGCCTTGATGCAATCGACGCGCTCAACGATCGCCCAAAAGCAAAATATGTTGTCGTCACGGCAATTACGCCCACACCACTCGGAGAAGGTAAGACCACAACAGTACTGGGACTCTCTCAAGCGTTCCATCACCTTGGATTGAAAGCAACCGCTTCACTTCGCCAAACGTCGATGGGTCCAACGTTTGGTATCAAGGGAGGTGCTGCCGGTGGTGGGTATAGCCAAGCAGTGCCCTTTGAGGCGCTGAACCTCCATCTCACTGGCGACATGCATGCCGTCACTGCTGCGCACAATCTCCTGGCCGCCATGGTCGACAACCACCTGGCTCATGGCAACGATTTGAATATCGATCTCGACACAATTACCTGGCGCCGCTGTCTTGACGTCAATGATCGCTCACTGAGGAACGTCGTGATTGGCTTAGGGGGACCGTTGGATGGAGTGACCCGCCAGAGCGGATTTGATATCACCGCAGCTTCTGAGGTGATGGCAATTTTGGCACTCGCGACGTCGTTGAAAGATTTACGCCAGCGGCTCGGAAACATTGTCGTTGGTTTCTCTTCTTCCGGAGAACCGGTCACCGCAGAGGCGTTAAAGGCTGCCGGCGCCATGGCCGTAATCATGAAAGATGCGCTGCAGCCCAACCTCGTTCAAACCCTGGAGGGCACGCCAGCAATTGTGCACGCTGGCCCATTTGGCAATATCGCCCACGGGAACTCGTCGGTGGTCGCTGATCTCATCGGTATTCACACCGGTGACTATTTGATTACTGAAGCGGGCTTCGGCGCCGATATGGGAGCTGAGCGATTCTTCAATATCAAATGCCAGGTGTCAGGCCTCGTCCCTGATGCTGCCGTGATTGTCACGACGGTACGCGCGTTGAAAGCACATTCAGGACTCCATGCTATTGCGGCAGGACGTCCCCTGCCCCCAGCGCTGCTTGAGGAACACCCCGAAGAAGTTGAAATCGGGGGAGCCAATTTGGTGAAACAGATTGAGAATGTCCGGATCCATGGGGTCACGCCGGTTATCGCCATTAACGCGTTTCCTGGTGACCACGAGTCTGAGTATGCGGCGATTCGAACGATTTGTGAACGATTAGATGTTCGCTGTGCGGTGTCGCGGCATTTCGCCGAGGGTGGGAAAGGTGCAAAAGAACTCGCTGAGGCCGTGATTGACGCAGCGAGTGAACCCAGTGGCTATGCCCCGCTTTACCAACGCGAGGACCCTCTCGAATCAAAGATTGAAGCAGTGGCCATGAAGGTCTACGGCGCAGACGGTGTTGACTTTTCACCAGCGGCGTTGAAGCGCTTGGCGACATTCGAAAAGGCAGGCTTGTCGAATTTGAGGGTCTGTATTGCCAAGACACATTTATCGATTTCGTCCGACCCAACACTCAAAGGTGCTCCGACGGGCTGGCGGCTTCCGGTCAGAGAAGTGAGGGCATCGGTGGGTGCTGGCTTTGTTTATGCATTGTGTGGAGACATTTCAACAATGCCCGGGCTCTCGTCGCATCCCGCGGCCGAGGCTATTGATCTTGACGACGACGGAAACGTCGTTGGCCTGTATTAATAAGGGTGCTTTTGGAGGCAGGGATGAGCAAGAATCCCTTGCCATGAGCGGAGAGGGTGGGATTTGAACCCACGGACCGGGTTTCCCCAGTCAAGTCATTAGCAGTGACTCCGATTCGGCCGCTCTCGCACCTCTCCAGCTGTCCGATTCGGAGAACCGGGCAGGGTGCCTATCGTATCGGAATGGCGGGGGCTCATGAAAAGAGCCCTCCGAGGCCTTGCTCCGGATAAGAACTGAGATTTCCAGGCGAGAGGAATCAACGCACCAATGTTGTTGGCTGCCTTATTTCTGCCAGGCGGGACATACAGGTTTGAAGTAACGCCAATTACACAGGGGTCCAGTTTTTGTCCCCCACACGTCGTGACCATTTGACTGAACGATTTCAGCCCACCAGATTGACCACACGGCCGGGACTCGAAGAACCCAGACGGATGTTCTATTCTTCCGTTCAACCGCAAACACCTCGAGGGCGTTCAACGACGATGGGTTTACCGCTTTGCCAAGCGACGCAGCCTGGTGAAGAGGAAAAGGCCAATGCCAAGTCCTCCAAGAACCAGCCCTGCACTCCACATCAACTGGAGCGATCCTCCCGTAGAAGCGAGTTGCGTTGCGGGAGTCGAGACCAGAACGGCGGTGGCACTCTTGCTCGGTGCCGTTCCAACGGGATCGCTCGCCACCGCAAGAAGGGTGTTCGAAAGAAGGCCAGCTTGCAAGACCTTGGCCTTTACGCTGATCGCGGAACTCGCTCCAGGCGCAAGTGTTCCCACCGTCCAGGTTCCAGTCGTGAGATCAAAGGTTCCGGGTTCTGCGGTGCTACTGAGAAGTTGGAGTCCGTTACTGATGGCATTGTCATCAACGACAACGCCATGAGCGGCGCCGATGCCAGTGTTTGAGACGCCAAGCGTGTAGGTCACCACGTCACCAACCTTGGCCGTCGTGGGCGAAACTGATTTTGAGACAGTAAGGAAGGGTTCGGCTGCCACCGTCGTGGTTGTTGAGGCATCCACCGTTTGTGAGTTGTCGGCACTTCCAGAAACTGAGTTGACAAATGTGCCACCCCCTGGAGGAAGGGGTACTTGGAAATTGAACGTCACGGGAGAGTCTGGGGCCAGCGTTCCAATAATGCAGGTGATTTCATAGCCTGAGAGTGAGCAATCACTTGGGATCACGCCAGCCAATTCAGTTGCGGTCAAATTGCTCGGCAGGGTATCAACGACGACGACGTTGTTTGCG
>CAIKCI010000040.1 GCA_903825895.1 uncultured Actinomycetes bacterium | reverse complement strand
GTTGATAGGCCGGAGGTGTAAGTACAGCAATGTATTGAGCCGACCGGTACTAATCGGCCGAGGGCTTGGAGTTAACGCTCGTGCTCGCTCTAGAACGCTTCAAGGTCACGATTGTGACCCTTGGGCTCCTTTTTGGAACCCAAGCGAGCATATATTTCGGTGGCCATAGCGACAGGGTCACACCCGTTCCCATTCCGAACACGGAAGTTAAGCCTGTCAGCGCCGATGGTACTTGGGGGGAATCTCCCCGGGAGAGTAGGACGCCGCCGGATTTCTAAATGAAGAAACCCCCTGCCTTTGGCGGGGGGTTTCTTGTATTTCGGCGAGAACTCTAGGCCTGATCGGCCAATAACTTAAAGAGTTCAAGGGCAGTGTGGTCCCATGAGAGGCGACGTGCTCGCGCCAAGGCACCCTTGCTCAACTCGTCCCGTCGTTGGTCATCGGTGAGGATTGAGGTCATGGCGAGAACGAAGGGTTCTCTACCTTGAACCAAGACTCCAGAGACACCATCTTCGACTGCATCTCGATGACCTGCGATGTCGCTGGCCAGGGCAGGGGTCCCGCATGCAGCGGCCTCGGTGAGTGTCATTCCCCAACCTTCGCGCGCTGACGTAGAGGTGACGAGCCACGCCGCTCGATAGGCGTCAATGAGTTCTTCATCGCTGATCTTGCCAAGAAACGTGATCCAATCGTGAGCTCCGAGTTCATCGCGCAGTGCTTCAAGTTCGCCACGTTTCGACCCTTCACCAATGATTGAGGCGGTCAAGGCGGGGACTTTGTGTTTCACCTCAACCAGGTTCCGTATGAGCTCGTCGAACTGTTTCACTGGCACAAGGCGCCCAACGGCCACGACGTGAGGATTGGGCGCTTTTTGGCCGCCGGGACAGAATCGTTCTTCGACACCTATGTCGACCACGTGGATGCGCTCGGCAGGGAGGTGCATCATCTCGTGGATCTCTTGGCGCGACGATGCTGAGTCCGTGGCGATCACCGAGTGCCGATACAGCGGGGGAGCGGCTCGTTGTTCGATGAAGTTTCCAAAACGTGCCAGATTTTTCGAGAGGGTCATCTCCCACATCTCAGCGTGGACGTGGTGAATAAAAACAACCCGTGGTCCATGGAACCACAGCGGGGAGAACATCGGCATGCCGTTCCAGACCTCTACGAGGCCGGTGTGTTTGGGTGTTCTATGGAAAAGCCCTTCTCTTACGACCCGGGGAAAAAGTGAGTAGCGGCCATCGCGACGAATGGCGGTGTATCCAGAGCGGGTACTGAGAATGGGGGCATTGGGAACTGATGACGTGCGACTCGTGACGGTGAGTCCAGCGGCGGCCCAGCGTTCAGCGACTCGGTGGGCGTGAAGTTCGGATCCGCCGGCCTCGGGGTCGTCGAGGTCGCGCCAGGCCATGATGAGAGCTGCATCAAGCGCTGAGGCGTCGGCCAGTGCACGTAATTCATCGGACTCGGCGTTTGTTGGAAACTCCACGTGGAAACCTTACTTTCGATTCGGTGAAAATTGAGGTTACTCAGGTTGGGCAGAGAGAAGGGGTTTTCCTGAACGCTTGAGTCTCCGATGCGCCACCATCAAGCCGATGCACGAGAGTGCGCAAAGACCAATCTGAACAAACAAGTCCGCCTGCGCTGTCTTTAATGGCATCCCGTGAGCGAAATGGATGGCAATGGCTCCCACGACAACGGCAAGGCCTAACAGTCCTACGATCCAACGGTTGGCGTGGGCCAAGAGGTACATCACGACAAGAAAGGTAATGGAGAGGAAGGTCATCGCAACGGCGAGTGGGCCAAACGCGCTTTCGGCCCCGAGGTAACGCGCACCGTAGACGAGCTTGATGATCTGAGATGGGAAGAATTCGCCCATCACAATCAAGATCGTGGCCGGAATAGCCAAGATTCCCAACGTGATGGCAAGTTGGCGAAGGGCATGATCCCCCTCTTGGTGGCTGAGCGCTGCCTCGGGCAGGAGGTAGGAGCCCAAGACAACAGCGGCATAGACCAAGGACTTACAAGCAATGGATACTGCAGCGTATTCACCGGACTGATGTGGGTTCACGTGGCCAAGAATCAGCACGTCGATATTTTGAAGTAACGCAAGCAAGGCCAGCGCGGCCAAGGCAGCGACCAGATCGACCACGATGTCGCGGCGGATGCTGGGTGGCACGACGGCTAATCCGTCCCCGGTGGTCTTTTCGAGCGCCGCATTTGCGCATCGGCGAGCGTGAAGCGCAGTGACTGCTTCACCAAGGAAAATACCAATGGCCACACCAGGGAGCTTGAAGAGGACTCCGAAGGCAAGTACCAAAGCGGTGCGAACGACCCCCTCGACGAGGTAGTTCATCGCTAAGCCGTGATACTGCTGGGTTCCTTGGAGGAACCCTCTATCAATACAGAGGACCACCCACACTCCCGCTGCGATGAGCACCAAGGCCATGGACACTGGGCTTCGCTTGGCCATAAGCATCGAGAGGGGATAGGAGAGCACAATGACGAGAGCGGTAAAAATCCCGAGGAGTCGGTGCATGCGGTGATGAACATTTTTCGCCCAGTCGCGCAGAGCAATATGACTTCCGGCGGTTCTCCAGCTGGCAGTTCTGCGCACGACCGCCACGATCAAGGCCGAGCCGGGCATGGAGACAATTAAAAAGATGCTGATGAGTTGGGCGTACGAGCCGTAGCCCTGGTTCGAGAGTATTCGAGCAAGGAGAACGGTAACGATCACTCCGACAATGCCGGTGGCGCCTCCAGCTAGGGCTACCGGAAGAGCGGTGACAACGCCAGATGTGAAGCTTGGTGACGATGACTCGAGCGACGATGACTCTTCGGAAGCAGCCATAGGATTAGCTTTGCGTCGCACTCGGTACTCGGGTTGCCTGAAGATTCATCACCTTTCAATCGTAGTTGGCACCCCCAACCTGAGAGGGGAGGCAAGAAATGCGCCCTCTGGGACGAGAGCCTCTGTTTCGACGCCTACACTTCGGAAGTGGCCGATCGACCCCCTTCACGTCCGAGAAAACCATCAGGTACTCCGCGTTCAAGTGGTTCAACCCCGAGAGGTCGCAGCACTGGGGCGAAGCGAGATGATCGCCCAAAGCGCAGCGACGGCCCCCGATCAACCGGTGGAAGGCCAAGCAGTGGAAGACCCTCGAGCGGAAGATCTTCGAGTGCTAAGCCCTCGAGTGGCGGCGTCAAGCGATCGCCAAAGCCCCGATCGGCATCGTCTCGACGAGATGAGAACGATCGGCCCAGTCGAGATGGTGAACGGAGGGGACGACCCGAGCGACCCAAAGAAAAGCCGATGCCTAAATCGTGGGGTTCTGTGGCGCGTCGAGGCGCCCACCTCGTCAAGAGCGAAAGTCCAAAGGCAAAGACACCACCACCGGTTCCCTCAGGCCCACAAGAGCCCCAAGACGAGTGGATCAGAGTGGACGGCGTCGATATCGATATCTCTGAGACCGGAACAACGCCCGCTCGCCACAAAGCAGCGTTAGAGGTTCCCGGCGATGTCGCCACGGCAATTCGCCGCTCGGCGGTCACCGCAACGGCCTATCGAAAAGAACGACTGGTTGAACAGATGGGGAAGGCCGCCGAGGCCTATAGTCGCAATCGCTTTGAAGAAGCTGCCCGACTCTCCGGTCGCTTGGCCGATGAAGTACCAACCGTCGAAGCCGTCCGTGAACTTGCTGGACTGAGTGCCTATCGATGCGAACGGTGGCGTCCAGCTGGTCGACACCTGGAGGAATATCGCAAAATCACCAGTGATGCGCAATACATACCCCTCGAGATGGACTGTCAGCGCGGCATGGGAAGAGTTCGCTCTATCACGTCACTTTTTGAGACCCTGCGCCAAGAGTCTCCGAGCCCGGACGTATTGGCCGAAGCCCGACTTGTCATGGCGGGCAGTCTCGCCGATCGAGGAAAGATCGCAGAAGCCATTGAAGTTCTTGAATCAAACGGGGCGGGAAAACCTCGCCGGAATCCCAGCGATCGCCACTTGCGGCAGTGGTATCTCCTTGGCGATCTCTATGATCGCTCGGGAGACGTTCCGAGGGCACGCGAGTACTTCTCGCTGGTCGCTGTAGCGGACCCTGGGGCCTATGACGTGACGAGCCGACTTCGGGACTTAGGTCCAAAGAGAAGCCCACGGACGAAACGAAAGTCCGTTTCTAAAAAACGTCCTTAACGGAGGTCAGCGTGGCGGTTCGATTCTCAGAACTTCACAGTCGGTGGTTGGAGTGGACAGCCGATCGCTATGGGCTCCTCCTCGGGCTTATTTGCGTGACCTACGCGTCAATGATTCTTCTTGACGTTGGGAAACTGGGAGATCTCACCTCATCGGTGCTCGTCGCCATTATCGTTTTGGTGGCGATTGACGTGTCAAAGGTACCTCGGAAGGTCCGGATAATCGTTCGACTCCTCGTACTCTTACTCCCCTTGGCCATCGTCGTGTATGTCATCGACAACAGTATTTTTAGAGGGGCGTTTTACTTCGTGATGGCTCTCGTTCTCGCAACGACACCCGTGGTGATTTTGATACGCATCATCGGCCACGAGCGCATCAACCTGGCGACCCTTCTGGCAGCTGTGGACGTCTACCTCTTGATTGGCATGGTTTTTGCGTTGTTTTACATGGGATGTTCCCATGTGCCAGCGCTCTCGCCGGTCTTCGCTCAAGCGGGAATGAAGCAGCGAAGTGATTATGTTTATTTTTCTTACATTGTGCTCACTACCGTGGGTTTCGGTGATTACTCACCCTTGTCGAAGATGGCACGGACCTTGGTGGTCACCGAAGCGCTGGTCGGTCAGATCTTCTTGGTAACGGCTGTCGCTCGAATCGTCTCGCTTTACGGTCGACAATCGCCAAGTCAGCCGATGCCTCAGGAGAGGGGCGACGAGGCCCTTGATCATTCCCCACATGGAAGTGATCAGAGGTAATCTAAGGAAATGGACCTCACTCAACTTCTCGGCGACGAAGCCGATAGCCTCTTAAATCACAAGGCCACGGCCTTTCCCTCAGAACTGCTGACGCAGCCTGGACCGGACTACCTCGACCGGGTGCTCTCCTGGAGCGACCGATCGCCAGCGGTGTTGCGGAACTTGGGATCGATGTATGGAACAGGGCGGCTCGCCAATACGGGGTATCTCTCGATCCTTCCCGTCGACCAAGGAATCGAGCACTCAGCGGCAGCAAGTTTTGCCAAGAACCCCCTTTACTTTGACCCAGCTAATATCTGCGAACTTGCGATTGCCGCCGACTGCAACGCGATCGCCACAACCCTCGGTGGCCTCGGAGTTGTTGCTCGGCGCTACGCCCACAAGATTCCTTTCATCGTGAAATTGAACCACAATGATTTCCTTCACTACCCGAACACCTATGACGAAATCATGTTCGGCTCAGTCCAGCAATGCTTCGACCTTGGGGCAGTGGGCGTCGGGGCGACGATCTACTTTGGCTCCCCGGAATCAGATCGTCAGATTCAAGAAGTCTCGGCGGCATTCGCCGAAGCTCACCGACTTGGGATGTTCACCGTGCTTTGGTGTTACTTACGCAATCCAGCCTTCAAAAAAGACGGCGTGGATTATCACGTCTCGGCCGACCTGACTGGGCAAGCGAATCACCTTGGGGTCACCATTGAAGCCGACATCATCAAACAGAAGCAGCCGGAGAATAACGGCGGGTATACCGCTCTGAACTTCGGGAAAACCGACCCTCTGGTGTACGAAAAATTAACGACGGATCACCCCATTGACCTGACGCGTTGGCAGGTGGCGAACTGTTATGCCGGAAGAATAGGTCTGATTAACTCAGGTGGTGAGTCGAAGGGTGCGGGCGACCTTGAACAAGCAGTGCGCACTGCAGTGATCAACAAACGGGCTGGTGGCCAGGGACTGATCGTCGGCCGCAAAGCCTTCCAACGTCCGATGGACGAAGGTGCGGCGTTGATCCATTCGATTCAAGATGTCTATCTCGACCAGAACGTCACCATCGCCTAGCACCGAGGGCTCCCTCGCTTTGAATGCGAGGTTTGTTAGGTTCGAAGAGGAATGGACGAATTCCGCGCGACGCCCATAGGGTGGAGAGCGGAGTAGCCAACAAGAAACCAGTAAAAGCGAGGAAAAAACGTGCCAACAGAGCGTCCGACCGAAAAAATAGGTGGGGTAGTTGTCCGCTTCGCCGGAGACTCTGGTGACGGTATGCAACTTACCGGTGACCGTTTCACCTCAGTCAGTGCAGTTCTTGGCAACGACCTCGCAACCTTCCCGGACTACCCCGCAGAAATCCGTGCTCCGGCCGGATCCCTCGCTGGTGTTTCGGCGTTTCAAGTTCAGATTTCTGACCACGAGATCTCAACCCATGGTGATACGCCAAACGTTCTCGTGGCCATGAACCCAGCGGGGCTGAAAGCGAATATTGCGGTGATGGAGCGTGGAGCGACCCTCATTGTCAACTCAGACGCCTTCGACGAACGGTCGCTGGCGAAAGCGGGCTATGCAGTAGATCCCTTGACGGACAACTCGCTGAGCGAGTTCGCCGTCTACAAGGTCCCGATGACGTCGATCACTCAAGAGGCTTGCAAGGAAGCAGGAGTCAAGCCGCGCGATGCCGAGCGGTCGAAAAACTTCTTTGCTTTGGGGCTCGTGAGTTGGATCTACACGAGACCGACCGATACGACATTGGCCTGGATCGAGGAGCGGTTCGGGTCAAAGCCCCAAATAGCAGATGCCAACCGACGAGCGTTTCGCGCTGGCTACGACTTTGGGGAGACCGCCGAACTCTTTGACTCTCGCTATGAGATCTCTGCTGCGGCGTTTCGTGAAGGCGAATACATCAACATCCCTGGAAACACCTCGCTGGCGTGGGGGCTTATTGCTGCTGCTCGCCAAGCTGACCTCCCTCTGTTCCTCGGCAGTTATCCCATCACCCCGGCTTCAGACATCCTCCATGAATTGTCGAAGCGAAAAGAATTTGGCGTGAAGACCTTTCAGGCCGAAGATGAGATCTCTGGCATCGGCGCGGCGTTGGGCGCTGCCTTTGGAGGATCGCTCGCTGTCACGACAACGTCGGGGCCTGGGCTTGACCTAAAATCTGAAACGCTCGGGCTCGCCGTCAGCCTCGAGCTGCCCTTGATCATTGTTGACGTTCAACGAGCTGGACCATCAACGGGACTGCCAACGAAAGTAGAACAGTCTGATCTTCTTCAGGCGATTCATGGTCGTCACGGGGAGTCGCCCGTTCCCGTGGTGGCGGCAACGACACCGTCACAATGCTTTGATGCCGCAATCGAAGCAGCACGCATCGCGGTGACATATCGCACCCCGGTCATTCTGTTGTCTGATGCCTATCTTGCCAATGGCTCTGAACCATGGCTCATCCCTGACGTAGCGTCGCTTCCTCCTATCGAAGCGAATTTCGCATCGGCAACGAACGCAACGAATGCAGAAGGACAACCCGAGTTCTTGCCCTACGTTCGTGATGACGAAACCTTGGCACGCCCATGGGCTCCGCCCGGACTCGCCGGCCTCGAGCACCGTATCGGTGGACTCGAAAAAGCAGAGAACACGGGAAGCGTTTCCTACGACGGTGCAAATCATGAACGAATGACGCTATTACGTGCGGCGCGTATCAACGGTATTGCCGACAGCTACCCAGCAACCTTGGTTGACGACCCAAGCGGTGAAGCCAGCCTCGTGGTCGTGGGTTGGGGCTCAACCTATGGGGCCATTAATGCTGGCGTTGAGCGAGTTCGTGAACTTGGTCGCCACGTCGCACATATTCAACTGATGCACCTGAATCCCTTGCCGAACGATCTCGGATCGCTCCTCGCTGGTTACGAACACGTTCTTGTTCCAGAGTTGAACCTGGGCCAACTCTGTTCGATTTTGCGTAGTAAGTACCTCGTTGATGCGAAGGCATTGGGCAAGATGCAGGGGAATCCATTCCGCCCTGCAGAGATTGAAGACGCAATTCTTGAACACCTTGGAGGTGCATCGTGACATCGACAGCCGTACCCATTACGACGAAAAAGGACTGGAGCTCTGACCAAGAGATCCGTTGGTGTCCAGGATGTGGGGACTATTCAATTTTGACGGCACTGCAGATGCTCCTGCCTGAGTTGGGTGTCCGTAGGGAAAAAACAGTGTTCGTCTCCGGCATTGGCTGTGCTTCAAGATTCCCGTATTACATGAACACCTATGGTTTGCACTCGATTCACGGACGAGCGCCGGCGATTGCAACGGGTCTCGCCGTCACGCGACCTGACTTAGACGTGTGGGTGATTTGTGGCGACGGTGATGCGCTTTCGATTGGTGGGAATCATCTAATCCATGCACTCCGCCGAAATGTGAACCTAAATATTTTGATGTTCAACAACCAGATCTATGGCTTGACGAAGGGGCAATACTCGCCGACCTCAGAAGAGGGGAAGGTGACGAAGTCAACGCCGTTCGGATCCATCGACCACCCGTTCAACCCGATCTCCCTGGCTATTGGCGCTGAAGCGACATTCGTTGCTCGCACCCACGACATGGATCGAAAGCACATGCAAGAGATGTTCGGTCGAGCCCACCAGCATGATGGTTCATCGTTTGTTGAGGTCTACCAGAACTGCAACGTGTTTAACGATGGTGCGTTCTCGGCGATTACTGGAAAAGATGTGCGATCAACGATGTTGATTGAACTGCACAATGGGGAGCCCATCCGTTTCGGGGCAGACCTCGAACGTGGAGTTGTTCAGTTGCCAGACGGTCGCCTTGAGATCGTCTCCGTCGCTGATGTTGGAACTGATGCGTTGTTGATCCATGATGAACATCGCGACGAGCCGGGATTAGCGTTTGCGCTTTCACGGCTGAGTAATGGCGTTCACGAGCCCACGCCTATTGGGATCTTCCGTGACGTCGTGCGAGGAGAGTACGGCGCAGAAATGCAAGCGCAAGTTGACCTCGAACAAGAAAAGAAGGGCACCGGTGACTTGGCGGCGCTTTTCCGCTCGGCGACGACGTGGACGGTTGACTGACCTTGGACAATGCTCCAAGTAATGAGGAGCAACTCAAGAGAATCGTGACGGTCCCGAACGCCGTTACGGCTGTTCGGCTTCTGCTGATTCCCTTGTATCTCTACCTCCTGTTCGGGAGGCACGCCTCGGCACAAGCTGCCCTGTTGCTTGCGGTACTCGGAATCACGGACTTCGTGGATGGCTATATCGCTCGCCATTTCAACCAGACCACAACCTTGGGCAAGGTGCTCGATCCCGTAGCCGACCGAGTCTTTATGTTGACCGCAGTGCTGTCGGTGGCCTGGGTTGGGGCGGCACCGTGGTGGTTTGCTGGCGCCACATTGGCGAGAGAAGTCTTGGTGTCGGCAGCGACCCTGCTCCTGGCAGCACTTGGGGCGAAGCGAATTGATGTCCTGTGGGTGGGCAAGGCGGGGACATTCTGGCTCATGGTGGCCTACCCGTCCTTTCTCATGGGACATGGAACTGCGTCGTGGCAGGCCTATTTCCGTGGACTCGGATGGGTGGCTGGTCTCGCCGGATTGGTGATGGCCTGGGTGGCCTTGGTCAGTTACGTCAAACCCGCTCGACAAGCACTGGCGGCAGGAAAAAGGGGTACGGATTGAGATTCAGCCCCCGAGGCCTCGACAGGACTCACGGGGCGAGACCTCAGTTCGGGCGATGGCCTTGGCAGGACCCTCCCGAGAAGGAGTACGTTTAGAGGCGTGCTGTGTCATCGTTGTGGGGCTCAAAATCTTGATGAAGGTAACTTCTGTTCGGCGTGTGGTTCGTCACAACTGCGCGAGGACGGTGAAGATACACAATCGTTGCCTCTCGTGAATGGTAGCGAAGCAGAGGGAATCAACGCTGACGAAGCGTCGCATGACGATGTGTTGTTGGTGAACTCAGGACCGACATCAGGTGCTCGCTACGTCATCGAGAATGAGAGCATTTCAGCGGGGCGAAAAACTTCGTCTGACATCTTCCTTGATGATGTGACCGTGTCACGCAATCACGGACAATTTTTTCGAACAGAGTCAGGGAGAATCGGCGTCAAGGATTTGGGGTCCCTGAATGGAACTTATGTCAATCGGGTTCGGGTGGACGAAAAGTTGTTGAACTCCGGAGACGAGATTCAAATCGGTAAATTTAAATTAATTTTCATTGCAGCGAGGGACCAGTGAGCCCGAGGAGTTATCGATCAATCGGCGATGTCCTGACCCTTTTGAGGCCAGAATTCCCCGACATTACTATTTCTAAGATTCGCTTCCTCGAGAGCCAAGGGCTGGTAACTCCCCAGAGATCTCCTTCGGGCTATCGCAAGTTTTATGACGAGGATATCGAACGGGTTCGTTACATACTCGTTCAACAGCGTGAGCACTTTTTGCCACTGAAGGTGATTCGAGATCGTCTTAACGGTGAAGAGTCTGTCGATGGTGGTGAGACGAGCCAACGTGATGGTGGAGTGATGACTGAAGAGTACGAAGAGAATGAAGTCAGTTTCGTAGAGCGAATCACCGAAAGCGGTTCATCAATCTCGCTCGAAGCATTCTCCGAACGCGTCTCCGCTACAGCGGCGTCGCACGCCCAGGCCACAAGTGGAGATCGCAGAACGTCAACAGTGGTAGAAGACGCGTCGATCGACGACATGGTCGCCGCCATGCAAGAGGGACCTGCTCCGCGGACAAGGGCTCCGATGAAAACCCAACCCACACGAAACGACGAAGCTGTTGTCGTCGAAGAAGTTGAACCTCTCGTTGATGGTGAGACAGTCAGCGTCGAGGAGTTGGCGGAACGCATCAGCGTCGACGAAGCCTTCCTGGATTCCCTGGTCGATTTCGGAATTGTTCGCTCGGTTTCTATTGGTGGGCTCACCTGTTTTGACGAGCCCAACGCCGAGTTGGCGCGTCTTGCGGCAGCGTTCGCAGCTTTTGGGATTGAACCCCGACACCTCAAGGCGTATCGCAATGCCGCGGAGCGTGAAGTTGGGACGATCGAACAGATTGTCTCACCATCGCTGCGCCAGCGGAATCCAGAGGCTAGGGCAGCGGCGAAAGAGACAGCAAAGGAACTAGCCAAACTGGGCCGAGAGATGCGGGCTACCGTCGTGGCCCAGCAGCTTCGGGACCTCTTTTCCCACTGACCAACGGGCAGGGGAGTGCTCAGGGCGGGTACGCTTCGTTCATGATCGAAGTCACACTCCAAGCCGTTCGGGTGGACCTCCAATCGAACACGCCGGTGCTCTTGCTCCAAGAGATTCACGGTGTTGGGCGAACGCTCCCCATTTTCATCGGAACACCGGAAGCCACGGCGATTGCCTATGCGATCCAAGGAGTTGAAACACCGCGACCGCTGACACATGACCTCCTCCTTGATGTTGTGGGGGCAATGGGCGCGACATTGGACCATGTGGCGATCACGGCAATGGAGGGAGCGACGTTCTACGCAAATCTTTATTTGCAGCTACCAAGCGGTGAAGTGGTTGTTTCGGCGAGGCCATCTGACGCGGTGGCTCTTGCCGTTCGCACCCAAGCCCCATTGTTCGTCATAGATGAGATTATGGACTCCGACGGCGTGGTCATGGACTTTGGCGAAGAAGAGGAAGATGGGGACGACGACGAAGAGGAAATCGTGGTGGATCAGTTCAGGGAGTTTCTCGATACGATTCAACCTGAAGACTTTTCTGGTTAGCTCTCCTTGACATTGACGAGAATCCGCCCCTTGACTCTGCTGTTCGCTACTTCATCGAGGTAGTGCGGCACCTCTTCGAGAGAGATCTCTGCATCAAGGATTGATTCAATCGGAAAACTTTTCATATCATTCGCAAGCCGTTCCCAGGTCGCGTGGCGTTGGGCGGTGGGCATCTTGACGGCGTCGATGCCGAGGAGCGCCACATTGCGAATGATGAAGGGGTAGACCGTGGTGGCGAGTTGTGGACCGCCGGTCAGGCCGCTGGCGGCAACGGCCGCTCCGTAGTTCAGCGAGCGGAGAATCGCTCCGAGAGTAGCCCCGCCGACACAGTCGACCGCGCCCGCCCAACGTTCAGAACCCAAGGTTCGTTTTGGACTGTCGTCGATCTCGTCACGGCCAATGACCTCGCGAGCGCCGAGACCGTTGAGATAGGCGTGCTCTGCACTCTTGCCGCTTGACGCCGTCACCTCGTAACCCAAGCCGTGGAGGAGAGCGACGGCAAAGGACCCGACGCCGCCGCTTGCGCCGGTCACGAGGACCGTTCCGTCAGGAGGGGTCAGGCCATGGTGTTCCAGTGCCATGATCGAGGCCATCGAGGTAAAGCCCGCAGTGCCAGCAATCATGGCGTCACGAGGAGAAAGTCCACGAGGCAGAGGAATAACCCAAGAGTGCGGAACTCGGGCCAAGGAGGCGAATCCGCCGGCGTGGTTCACGCCAAGATCGTGACCGTGTACGACGACGGGTGTTCCCTCGGCCAAGGTCCCTGCTGGAGCTTCGACGACCGTGCCGGCAAGGTCAACACCACCGATCAGGGGGGAGCGGCGTGCGACTCGATTCCCCGTTTGCGTGACCATGGCGTCTTTGAAGTTGATCGTGGAATACGCCACATCGATGAGGACGTCGCCCTCGAGGACGACGGGGTCTATTTCCTCGACAGCCACCAAGGGTGAGGGATCTTGTTGGGTGATGACGACAGCACGCATGTGCCCACTCTAGAGTCGCCGATGCGTCCCATTGGGCTCTATTCTGAGAGAGATGACCCCGACGTCAATCCCTTATGGATGGTGGCCATCTGGCCTGAGTGCGCATGATGCGGCTACCTTGAAGGTCTCAGTTTCGAATCTTCGATCCTTTCGAGAGGACTATTTCTGGATCGAAGGACGACCCGACCTCGGCGGGCGTCGGGTCGTCGTCTGCTGGGATCAGAGCGACCCACCCGAAGTAATTTCGCCGGAGACGATCTCGCTGATCAGCAGGGTCCACGAGTACGGCGGAGGAGCAATGGCGATCGCCGATATTGAGGGTCCATTGGTTGTTGGCGTTCATGAGGACCAGTCACTCATTGTGTTTCGGGCGGGATCGGATGATGTCAGAGAGATCGTGAGGGCAACAAATGGCATCGCCCGCGGTGGGTTGTGTGCAGTCCCGAAGAGCCCATGGGTCATCTACGTCGAAGAAGATGCTCGCACTCACCCCGGGAATCGTTCTCTCAATGCGGTGAACGTGCTCAATGGCGTGGTGGTTCTCCTCGGGGGAGACCGTGATTTCTATGCTAACCCGACCGTCAGTCCCGACGGCACGACGTTGGCGTTTGTTGCGTGGGACTTTCCCTCGATGTCCTGGGAAGCGGGTGAGGTCTGGACCGCTTGCCTCGTCGGCCACGATGCCACCATGAATCTCGATGACTTGACGCGCGTGGACGGAGGAGCGGGGAGTCCCGCGGGCTATCCGGCTTTTGGCGCGAACGACTCTCTTTTCTTCTACAAGGAAGTGGAGAACTACGTTCAACCCTTCCGAAAAGACAAAGGCGGACATCTCGAGCAGTTACTCCATGACCAAGCCGAGAGTGCCGGGCCCATGTGGATACTGGGGGAGCAGTTGATCTCCGAGGTCCTCGGCCAGGTCTACGGAGTCCAAGTCAGCGATGGGATGGCGCGGCCCGTGAGAATAGCGAACGACGCAGCCCATGTTATCGAGACCCACTCATCTGATGTGGCTGAGCTTGCCTCAACCCCGTCATCGCTCGCCTGGATCACGATGACGCCGACGACGATGGCGTCAATCGGTCGCCTTCGCCCTGCCGAACAACATGGCGTGGAGCTCAATCAACTCGGCCCACCGATTCCGCTCGCTGATCATGACATTTCGCCGCCACGAGGCGTATCGGGATTGGGTCGTAACGGAGAAGAGATCTTCGGGGTGCTGTATTTGCCGGTGAATCCAAAGGTGGCGCATCCCGAAGATGCAGCACCGCCAGTGATTCTCGTTCCTCATGGAGGCCCAACCGCAAAAGCTCGAACCGGATTTGATCCGATAGTGCAGTTCTACACCTCGAGAGGGTTTGCAGTTCTCGCCGTGAACTATGGGGGCTCCTCGGGCTACGGAGCGCGCTACCGCCACCGCCTTGATGAACAGTGGGGTGTTGTGGACGTCGATGACTGTGTTGACCTGTTGCGGGCCTTGGGCGAACAAGGGCTGGTCGACGCAGACCGCGCTGCAATGCGAGGAGGAAGCGCTGGTGGGATGACTGCGCTCTTGGCGCTGACGACGGGTGGCTTTCGCTGCTGTGTCTCGCACTATGGGGTCACGGACATGACGACGCTTGTGGAAAGCACGCACGACTTTGAGTCACGGTATCTCGACTCTCTTATTGGCTCGCTGCCCGAGCATCTCGATCGCTACAAGGAGCGATCACCCTCAATGAGAGCAAGCGAAATGGTCGGAGCGGTGTTGTTATTCCAGGGTCTTGATGACACGGCTGTTCCTCCAGCCCAAGCCGAAGCAATGGCTGAAGCGTTGCGAGCGCAAGGGAATTCCGTCGAGTTAGTGATGTTTGAAGGTGAGGCCCACGGATGGCGACGCCTCGAAACCATTGTGACCGTGTTGGAAAAAGAGTTAGCTTTTTTTCAAGAGCAGCTTTGTCAGTGATTCAGCGTGCTTCCTGAGTAAGATTCTCTCCGTCGCCATGATGAACCTTTCTTCAGCGGATACCCCTTCGCTCGTCACTCGCTTCCGAGTCTTCACGCATCGTTTCGTGGTGCTTACTCCCGAGTGGTACGACGTCGTGCTCTACGGACTTGCCGCGGTGTTTGCCTTAGGGGCTTCACTGTTTTCTCATATCCCTCTTTATCGACAGTGGGGGGATTTAGCACTTGGTCCCTATGTGGCGGCTGCTCTCGTTGCCGTGGGGCTTGCTCGACGG
>CAIKCI010000039.1 GCA_903825895.1 uncultured Actinomycetes bacterium | reverse complement strand
TACCTCATCGGTGGCCTTATCGAAGGTTTCAATGAATCGAAACGAGAGTCTCAATGCGGAAGGACGGTCGTTTTCGAGCAGACACTTGCCGACCTCTTGACCTACCTCTTTTATTGTCAACTGCGTCCGTGGCATATGACCATCGTAAGCGGCGGCTGGAACGGCAATGAGTCTGCACAAATTACGAGGGGGAGTCTCCACAACGCCAGGCCAACACCACTTTTTGGGTGGCAGAATGAATTGGCAGTGACCTGTCTGGAGTTTGGTAACTACCCCGTGGTGGGCGAGGCGGGACTTGAACCCGCACATCCTTACGGACACAGGAACCTGAATCCTGCGCGTCTGCCAATTCCGCCACTCGCCCGAAGTGTGAATCCTGATCCTACCTGAGCGATTTAGGGCCTGAAAATTACAGGAGTGGTCTGTCCGGTCAGGCCCCTCAGGCGCCGGTAGAGTTGAGGTGTCATGGGAATAAAGCGTTTCGAAGAGCGAATGGAGCGACTGGTCGAAGGTTCCCTGACGCGCCCATTTCGCAGCTCTCTCCAGCCCATAGAAATTGGTCGCCGAATGACCCGTGAAATGGATCTTCAACGCCGAGTGGGAGCCCGTGGTGTCTTGGTCGCCCCGAATATCTTTTCTGTGACCTTGGCCACGGCTGATGTGGAGCGGTTTTCACAATATATAGATGCCCTGGTTCGAGAACTCGCCGAAGCCGCCCGTGAGCATGCCGAGATTGAGGGCTATATCCTGGTCGGCCCGGTGGAAGTGGATATCTTTGAGAATTCTCGCCTTCGAACGGGAACGATTGAAGTGGTCGCTGAAGTCCACGAAGGGGACTTTCCCTCCGATCTCGTACTTCCCGACGGTCGAAGAATCGCCCTCACGCCCGCCCCCATCGTGATCGGCCGCCTTCCTGAGTGCCAAGTGGTCTTAAACGATCCCAACGTTTCTCGTCGCCATGCCCAAATCACCAAAGAAAACGGCCAGATCTCAATTCTTGACCTTGGCTCAACGAACGGCATCAAGGTCAATGGCCGCCAGTTGCGTGATGCCGTGCTGGTGGATGGTGACGAAGTACAGATCGGAGCATCTCGACTCTTTATCGAGGCGCCATGACGGTGGAGTTCCTCGTGGGGGCTCAGACTAATTATTCAGCAATCGTTCGCCCGCTGCAGTGGTTCGTCGTGATCCTCATCTTTATCTTTTTCTTGCGCGTGATTCGTGCGGTCTATGTCGAGACTCGCCCTGGAGGAAAGAAGAAAGAACGGCAGAAGGCTCCGAAGGGTGGGAGTTTAGAAATTCTCGAACCGGTCGAGCTTGAAGGTCAGCGCGTCGAGATAGAGCTACATCAGTCATTGACGCTCGGTCGATCGGGATCGTGCGACTACCCCATGCCCAATGATCCTTATGCATCAACGATTCATGCGCGCGTGACTCGTGATGACATTGGCCTCTTCGTGGAAGATCTTTCTTCAACGAATGGCACCTACGTCAATGCTGAGAGAATCGTTGAGCCAACCCGAGTTGGTAAAGGAGACATCGTCCAACTCGGTGAGTTGATTATGGAAGTTTCGAAGTGACAGTCCTGAGAGCCGGATCGGCCACCGACGTCGGTCAGGTCCGCACTATTAACCAAGACTGTGTCTTTGCCTCGGCGGCCCTGTGCGCAGTTGCTGACGGGATGGGAGGACACGTCGGCGGAGAAGTTGCTTCGACGTCGGCTATCGACGTCCTTGAACGGCACCTCGGCTCCTTGAGCTCTCGAGTTGGCGTCACCGAAGCGCTGCAGATGGCGAACCAGTCCATCGTTGACGCCAGCAAAAATGATCCATCCCTGGCGGGGATGGGGACGACCATGGTCGTCGCCACCTTGATGGCGACGGAACACGGCGATGTGTTGTTGGTGGCCAATATTGGCGACTCTCGGGCCTACCTCTTTCGCAAAGGCAATGTCAGCCAGATCACTGACGACCACTCTGTTCCCGCAGAGATGGTCCGAGCTGGATCACTCACTGAGGCAGAAGCCAAAGTTCACCCCCAACGCCACGTCATCACCAGAGCGCTCGGCATTCCTGGTGCGGTCGACCCGGACTTTTTCGAGTTGATCTTGGCCGATGGCGATCGGATTCTTCTTTGTTCTGATGGATTAAGCAATGAAGTTGACAACGAAGAGATCGCTCGGGTTCTCGCTTCGATCAGCGATCCCGGGGCGGCTGCAGAAGATCTGGTCCGTCGAGCAAATGCGAATGGGGGTGCGGACAATATTTCTGCTGTGGTCCTTGATGCATTGGTGACTGATGAGCATCTTGATGAACCAACGCAGGCGCATGCCATCGTGGCACCGCTCGCAGCTGTTGCGCCGCCTCGAACAGATGTGCCATCGGCACCGGAACAAGAGACTTTTATTGACCGAGAAGAAGTGCCAACTCCCAAGAAAGAGGGTTGGTATGCGCGGAGAAAACGCCTCGGCATGCCGCGTATTCTCACCGTTCGACTCGTGGTCTTCCTCTTGTTGCTCGGAGGAGTCGTCTACGGCTGTTGGTACTTCTTGCGTTGGTATGCAAACAGTACGTACTACGTCACCTCACAGGGGACGCAATTAGTGGTCTACCACGGCCGACCCGGAGGCTTTCTTTGGTTTAAGCCAACGCTCGTTGAGGTTTCTCCAATCTCAACATCACAAGTACTCCCGCTCCGGCTACCAACGCTGCAATCAGATGTTACAGAAACGTCGCTGCGTGCAGCGAACAGCTACATTGCCAATTTGCATGATGAGTATCTTCAGTCAACGGCGTCGTCGGCGACCACCACCACAACCGCTCCAGCGTCTTCGCTGCCTGCACTGGTGTGGCATGTGAGTTCGGCGATCTAATTCCGTGGAGAAACGCATCCGAATTGTCGGTCTCGTGATTATCCTCCTCCTCGGGGCTGTCTTGGTGCAGGCCGCCAATATCCAGTTTTTCCAAGCGCACAAACTTGCCACGGCCTCTGCGAATCCTCGGGTTTTTGCCGCTCGTCAAAGCCAAACACGGGGAGATATTTTGGCATCGGATGGGTCCGTGCTGGCTCATTCAGTGTCCACACCAACGGGAGCGTTTAAATATCAGCGGGTCTACCCCCAAGGTGCGCTCTTTGGCCAGATCACCGGGTTCGACTCACCGATTTACGGGACGTGGGGAATTGAGGCCTATTACGACTCCTCGTTGGTGAGTCACCCCCAGCCCGCGCAGTCACTTGCGCAGTTACTTTCGCCCACGACGTCTACCGACACCGTCACCCTGACCGTGGATCCAGCCTTACAGAACTTGGCGGCCCAACAGCTGGCCGGCCGAGATGGTTCTGTTGTTGCCCTCGATCCGAAGACCGGAAAGATTATTGCAATGTATTCCAATCCGGTGTTTGACCCCAACCCTCTCGTCTCGGAGAGTACAGCGACCGAGAAAACAGCCTGGAAGGCCTACCAGGTTCCCAATGCCAACGGCTTCAACCAGTTAACGTCGCTGAGTTTTCAGCGAACCTTCCCACCCGGCTCGACGTTTAAAGTCGTGACGGCCGCAGCCGTCTACGATGAGCGGCCTGACTTGCTTTCCAAGTCCTACCCGCAAGCCAGTTCAATCTCGATTCCCAATACCAACCTTCCCCTCCAGAACTTTGGTGGAGGTACGTGTGGAGGAACGGTTGATCAAATGCTTCCGCCAAGTTGCGACACCGGATTTGCCGAAGTAGGACTCGATCTTGGTGCACAAGCACTCTGGCAAGAAGCAACGGGCTTCGGTTGGAATGCAAAGCCACCTCTTGATATCCCCGGCGTTGCGGTGTCGAACTTTCCTACTCCCGCACAACTCAAAAACAATGTTCCCTTCCTGGCCTATGGCGCAATTGGCCAAGGTGACGTTGCGGCGACCGCCCTTCAAAATGCACTCGATGCTGCAGGAATCGCCAACGGGGGAAGGATCATGGTGCCGGACCTTTTGCAGTCCATTCGTGACAGTCAGGGCAATTTGATTCAGCAATATGCGCCCAAGCTCTGGAAGACGGCCACGACTCCTCAGACCGCAGCAGCGGTAACGAAACTGATGCAAAGGGTCGTGACGGAAGGGACAGCAGCGGGACTCTTTCCAGCGTCGGCTGACGTGGCGGCTAAAACCGGAACCGCCCAGACGTCCGCCGGAAACGTGAACCAAAAGACCGACGACTGGATGATCGCATTCGCTCCGGCTTCAAATCCCGTTATCGCCATTGCCGTGGTTCTGCCCTTTCAAGCACTTTCAGGCACGGGTGCTGAGATCGCTGGGCCAGTCATGAAGTGCATGATCGAGGGTGCGCTGGCTCGAGCGGCAGGACAGCCAGTCTCTAATACGTCATCTACCTGTTCGGTGGGGGGATGATGGCTGGGAGCGCACAACAGGGGCTTCGTTCGGGGAATAGGCTGTCAAGGTAATGGAACCCCTGGACCAGACAAGGATTTTCTCGAATCGCTACGAGTTGACCCATCTCATTGCCCGAGGAGGGATGGCCCAGGTCTACCGTGCCCATGATCAACTCCTCGATCGCGAAGTTGCTCTGAAAGTCCTGTTCCCAGAGTTGAGTGTTGACCAAACCTTTGTTGAGCGTTTCCGTCGAGAAGCTCAAGCGGCAGCCAAACTCTCGCACCCTAATATTGTGCCGATCTTTGACTGGGGCGAAGACGCAGGAAATTACTTCATTGTGATGGAGTTTGTTGACGGCGAACCGCTCTCGACAACCTTGCGAGAACAAGGAGTCTTGGCGCCAACGCGTGCGGCCATGATTGCGGCCAATGTCGCAGGCGCTCTGTCCTACGCGCATCGCAACGGTGTGGTTCACCGCGACGTGAAGCCCGGAAACATTCTTATGACCGAAGATGGTGCGGTGAAGGTTACGGACTTTGGTATTGCACGAGCGATTAACACCGAAGAAAGTTTGACGCAAGCGGGCTCGGTGATGGGAACCGCAACCTACTTTTCTCCGGAACAAGCAGAAGGAGCGAACGTGGACGCGCGAAGCGACGTCTATTCCTTGGGCATTGTTCTTTATGAAATGTTGGCCGGTCGCCCTCCCTTTACCGGTGACTCTCCTGTAGCGGTCGCGTCAAAGCACGTACGTGAGTTCCCTCCCCTAGTGCGTGATTTCAACGCAGAAGTGCCGTTGGCTATTGAAGCGGTGACGATGAAAGCGATTGCAAAAGCCCCCGGTGATCGCTACGGCTCAGCTGATGCCATGCGCACCGACTTGCTGCGCTTCGTCGACGGGAAGCCAGTAGACGCCGAGGACCCACTGATCGCGGCGGCTGCCGGAGCAATTAGTGCGACAACTATGATGGACGCCATCAGTCGCACCCAAGCGGTTCCCGTCTTTCCGGGGCCCCGCACCGATGTTGCTGGGCGACGCAAGTCAGGGAATCGCAAACGGCGATGGCTTATCGGAGTCAGTATTGTCGTGGTGGCGTTGGTGTTAGCGCTGATCGGTTCCAAGTTCGCGTCGAATGCGCTTAAGAGTTCTCCCACCGTTCCCAGCGTGGTGGGGATGACGTTGACCAAGGCTGAATCAACGCTGAAAGCTGATGGATTAAAGGTGGGAACGGTTAACCAGGTGGCCTCGAATGCACCGTTGAACCAGGTGGTTTCGACAAACCCCGGGGTCGGCCTTCCTATTGCCAAGGGAGCTGCCGTCGACCTCGAGGTTTCAAATGGAAAGGGCGCTAACGAAGTTTCGGTGCCGAACGTGGTCAATCAGCAACTCTTAGCGGCCGAAGCGACTCTGCAAGGTGCGGGGTTCACCTACAAGGTCGTCACCTCGTCGACGCCGCCAGCCACATCAGGATCGACGGTCCCCGCAAATACCGTGTTGAGTCAAATGCCACTTGCGAATACAAAGGCTGCGAAAGGCTCAATTGTCACGTTGACGATTCCAGCGACGCCAACAACAGTGGCCGTGCCAAACGTCGTTGGCCAACCCACGTCAGCCGTCGGCGGATTGTTGACATCAGCGCAATTGACGATCGGTACACAGACATCACAATGCGACAATAGCCAGCCGCTTAATAACGTCATCTCGTCGAATCCGCCGGCAGGAGCACAAGTCGCACCGCAGACAGCTGTCAACATCGTGATTTCTTCGGGTTCGTGTAACACAAACATTGTTCCCGCTGTGGTTGGACAAACCTACGCGCTTGCCCAAAGTACACTCTCGGGAGCTGGACTGACCTCAGGAACGGGAAACTGCACGTCGTCGATGACGGTTGCTAGTCAAAACCCAACGAGTGGTACTCGGGTGACCCCAGGAACATTGGTGACGTTGACGTGCTCAACAACCACCACAACAACTTCCTAGAGGACGCCCGTAAGAAAATTCCTAAGGAGTTGTGCTCCCTCAGGAGTCAGTATTGACTCTGGGTGAAATTGCACTCCTTGGATGTCAAACTCTTTGTGTTTAATCCCCATGATGACGCCGTCTGCGGTTTGGGCCGTTACGTCTACGACATCGGTCACCGTTGCAGGATCAATGGTGAGTGAGTGATAACGCGTGGCTTGAAATGGTTCTGAGAGCCCAGCAAAAAGTCCTGTTCCATCGTGGTGGATTTCTGAGGTTTTGCCGTGCATCAAGGTCGGTGCTGAAATAATTTTCATGCCAAAGACTTGACCAATGGCTTGATGGCCTAAGCAGATTCCCAAGATGGGAATCTTGCCGGCGAAGGTCTCGATGACCTCACAGGTGATGCCCGCGTTCTCGGGACGACCGGGTCCAGGCGAAAGAAGAATCGCTTCGGGATTCTCGTTGGCAACACCAGCAACATCAAGCGCATCATTGCGGAAAATAATGGGCTCCGCCCCTAGTTTCCCCAGCTCTTGGACGACGTTGTAGGTAAACGAGTCGTAGTTATCGATGACCAGAACTCTTGTCCGCACAAGATCGAGGCTACAACCGCAAAGGACCCTAGGGTTCCTGACTAGAGTTTTTACCTATGAGCAACGGAGCGAATCGCTGGAAGTTTTGGTCACGTGAACCCCAAGGACAGGCGACACCGGCGAAGCGAACGTCGGGGCGCTATACGCCGGCAACTCCTAAGAACGCCAAGGTCAGCCCACCTTGGTGGGGACCAACCTTTCTTATCCTGCTCGTTGTGGGCGTCCTGGTCATCTTGATGAATTACCTGTCCGTCTTTGGGCACCCATCAGGATGGGGCTTGCTCATTGGACTGGTGATCATCGCTGGTGGGTTCGCCATGGCGACCCGCTATCGCTAACCCAAGCGTTCGATAATGGTGGCGTTGGCGAGTCCGCCGCCTTCGCACATGGTGAGCAGTCCGTAGCGACCGTTGGTGCGCTCCAACTCGTTGAGCAGCGTGGCGGCCAACTTTGCTCCCGACGCACCGAGTGGATGACCTAACGCAATTGCGCCGCCGTTGACGTTGACTTTGCTCATGTCGGCGTGGTGTTCTTTTTCCCAGGCTAAGACCACCGACGCGAAGGCCTCGTTGATTTCGACAAGGTCGATATCATCCATGGTCATCCCTGCTTTTTCCAAGACTTTCGTCGTGGCGGGAATTGGTCCGGTCAACATGGTGATGGGATCCACGCCAGCTAAGGCAAAGGCGTGGAAACGAGCACGAGGGGTGTAGCCCAACTGTGCAGCCCGCTCTTCACTCATGATCAGCACGGCTGACGAACCATCGGTGATCTGCGATGAGTTTCCGGCGGTGATCTTGCCGTCTTCTTTGAACGCCGGCTTTAAATTCCCGAGCGACTCAACGGATGAGTCAGGGCGAATTCCTTCGTCGGCGGTCATGATTTCATCGGTGATGTTCTTGTCTTCGTCTTTGATGGCAATGCGAACGAGCTCATTGTCGAAGCGGCCTTCTTGGGTTGCTTGCGCGGCACGGCGGTGCGACTCGGCGGCGAATGCGTCAAGGTCTTCTCGAGAGATGCCCCACTGGTCGGCGATCATCTCGGCACCGATACCTTGCGAGACCAAACCACCTTGTGGTGCATAGCGCGCCATGACGCTCGGGCCAAAGGGATATCCCAAGTCACGAATGACTGAGGATCCCATGGGGGTGCGGGTCATCCCTTCAACACCGGCGGCGACCACAATGTCGTATGCCCCAGCCATCACGCCTTGAGCGGCAAAGTGCAGCGCTTGCTGAGACGATCCACATTGGCGGTCAATCGTGGTGGCAGGCACTGACTCTGGCCACCCTGCGGCCAGCACGGCGTTACGGCCAACATTGAGTGCTTGCTCGGAGACTTGCATGACACAGCCCATGATGACGTCGTCTACGAGTGAGGGGTCGAGGTTATTTCGCTCTTGAATCGCCTTGAGCGACTCAGCAGCCAGATCAACGGCGTGCCAGTTCTTCAGTTTCCCGTTTCGCTTTCCTCCAGGGGTGCGAATTGCGTCAACGATCACGGCGGTGGGCATGGAATCTCCCTTCAACCCGGCAGCCCAATGCTGGCCCGGTGCGCTTCCTACGCTAGCGCGAGGCCCTGGAGTCGTTACCGACAAGGCGGGAACGGTAGGGTTCTGGGCATGGATGCACCCTATAAAGACATGGATCGCTGGCTCGGGGACGGAGGGATGCCGATCATCGATCAGATCGGCGGCTCGTTCCTCTCCTATGGCGTGGACGGCGAGGATCTGGGCTGGGCTGAGGGCACCTTCGCACCCAAAGAACTAGCGTGCAACCCCCACGGGATTGTCCAGGCCGGGGTCCACGCTCTGCTTTTGGATGCTGCAGTGAACTTTGCCATCAATGCCGCCATGCGAGGTAAGGAACGGACCAAGGCGACGTTGGAGCTCAAAACCGAGACAATGCGGCCTGCATTGCTTGGGGAATCCTATGTTTTTCGGGGCGATGTCGTAAGGATGACCCGCCAAGTGGCCTTTGGAGAGGGTGTGATTCGAGACGCCGAAGGAACCATGATTTCTCGAGCGACGGCAACCTTCCTGCTTCACCGGATCGATGAGGCCAAATAATCGTGCATTAATCGCCAAGAGGCGATACGGTAGCGAGATGGACACCACAACAATCATCAAAAATCACCGTTTGCTCGATCACCCGTTCTACCGACGCTGGGAAGATGGAAAGCTCGTCGAGGGCGAACTGGCGTCGTATGCGGCACAGTACCGCTTCTTTGAAGCACAACTCCCTTCATTCCTCGAAGGCCTCGCTGGCCTTCTTGACGAGGGAACTGCCAAGGAATTAGTTGTGGCGAACTTGAACGATGAGATCAACGGCGCGGAGACCCACGTCGCGCTCTTTGAGCGCTTTGCTACTGCTGTTGACGCACCGGGTGCGACACCAAGTCCAGCAATGGCCGCCCTCGTTGCGACCTACCGTGATGCGCTGGCCACCAACGACGCGAGTCTGGCGATGGGCGTGCTGGCTGGTTACGAAATCCAAGCCGCTGAAGTAGCGAAGACCAAAGGTGAAGGGCTTGCCACGCACTATGGCGTTGACGAGACCGGCGCAGCGTTCTGGAACCTTCACGCAACGCTTGAGGAAGATCACGCCGCATGGACGATCGAAGCAGCCGCATCTCTGGATGAGGCATCGTTTGAAGAAGGCGTACGCCGGTCTTCGTTGGCTTGGTGGAACTTCCTCGACGAGCGTGAAGCGCTCGTTGCTGCCTAAGGACGCACCGAAGACCTTTACGAATCTGAATCAGGCCAGGTAGCGCCTACTGCGGCGAGCCCAGCGTCAAACACGGCCTTGCCGAGTTCTTGATCATTGGCCAGTTTTGACGCGCCCACGGTCTTGGGTTCGCCCCACATTTCCATGAATCCCGCGGGGCCAACGTAGGACCCTGAAGGGATCGATGGGTCAAGGGCTGCCCGCAAGGTCGGCAATGCGCCACGCTCAGTCTTCTGTCCAAGATTTGAGCCGATCAATGCCGCCGTCTTTTTCATGAACGCCCCTCGTCCTTCGACGGGACCTTTGGACGCAAGTTCTGAGCGAGACCACCCGGGGTGTGCGGCGCGAATCGATGCGGCTGAGCGAGTGGCACGAAGGCGGCGATCTCCTTCGAAGCAGAACAAGAGATCTGCCAACTTCGTCGATCCATAAGCGATGGCCGGTGACTGCTTCGACAGATCTAAGGGTGTCTCTTTGTTGAGTTTCCCTCGACGGTGGAGGTTCGACGACAACATCACGATGCGCCCACCCGCTTTTTCAACGGCAGGAAGCAGCGCCGCGGTGAGGGCAACGTGGCCGAGATAGTTGGCGTTGAGTTGACGCTGGGGCCCGTCGGGACCTTTGAGGCCCATGACGCCAGCATTGTTGATAAGAAAATCAACTGCCGGGTGTGCTTCCGTGATGGTAGCTGCGGCGCGTGCCACTGATGCGAGATCTTCAAGGTCGAGCTGAACGAACTCGGGGCTTGGACCCATCGCGCTTTTTTCGAGTTTGGCGATGGCGGCCTGGGCTTTGTCTTCGCTGCGACAGGCCATGACGACTGTTGCACCCTTTTGACGTAAGGCTCGTGCGGTCTCGAAGCCGAGGCCGCTGTTGGCACCGGTAATGACCGCTACTTTACCGTTGAGTTCAGGACTATTGATAAAGGACCACGTTGCGGTCATGATGAGCGCTCCTCTGCGGGGATTGTGCCAAGACGTCCGGCTTGGAAGTCTTCAAAGGCTTGACGAAGTTCATCTCGAGTATTCATCACAAAGGGACCATAGGCGGCCACGGGCTCGCCGATTGGCTGGCCGCCGAGAAGGAGGACATCAAAGGCATCGTGGCGTTCGTCTTGTGAAGCGCGCGCACTGAGCGTGATGGTCTCACCGTCGCCGAGCACGGCGAGTTGGCCCGTTGAGAGCTCAATGTTTTCTTGGCCGACGAACCCGTCACCACTGATGCCGTAGGCCAAGGCGTTGTAGCTCGGATCCCATGGCATGGTGATGGACGCACCCGGACTGATGGTCAAGTGGGCCAAGGTGATCGGGGTTTGGGTAACCCCGGGGCCCGTGTGACCATCGATGGATCCCGCGATGACGCGCACCAAAACCCCGCCGTCGGGGCTCGTGAGCAAGGTGACTTGGTCGGCACGAATGTCTTGGTAGGCGGGAGCGATCATTTTCTTCGCAGAAGGTAGATTCACCCACAGCTGGAAGCCGTGGAAGAGTCCGCCGCTGATCACGAGTGATTCGGGTGGGCGCTCAATGTGCAAGATCCCGCCGCCGGCGGTCATCCACTGCGTCGCCCCGTTTTGAATGATGCCGCCTCCGCCAATGGAATCTTGGTGTTCAAAGATTCCGTCGATCATGTAGGTCACGGTTTCAAAGCCTCGATGCGGGTGCCAGGCGGTCCCCTTCGGTTCACCAGGTCCGTAGTGAACTTCGCCCATTTGATCCATGTGGATAAAGGGATCGAGATACTCCGTGGCGATGCCCGCGAATGCCCGGCGCACCGGGAAGCCTTCTCCTTCAAAGGCCTGCGGTGCGGTCGTCCGGCCCAGTACAGGGCGTGGGCGATTGGTCGTGGGATCGGGAATATCGATGCGCTCTAAGAGCAGATTGTTGTCAACACGAACGGCGGGCATAGGGACTCCTTTAGGGCTTCACTTTGTACAACGCTTATGAGGATTCGATTATTCCCTCAGCAGCCGAGATGAACTGTTCATTGTTGACCGTAATAAAGAGCGCATCGCCTTCGGCGATGAGTTCCTCACCAGCTCGAATTTCGGCTGCCATGGTGATTTTACGTCCTCGGTGCTCGACCATCCAAGCGCGACCCGTTAGCTCGACGCCCAGAGGCGTAGGTGCTCGGTAGGTCACGGTCAATCGTCCGGTGAAGGCCGGGGTGCCGATAATTCCGAGAACCAATCCCATGGTTTCGTCGATCAGCGCGGCTACTAAGCCGCCGTGGGCTCGACCCGGAGCTCCTTCATGAGCGGCTCCCAAGGTGACGCTCATCATCGCTTGTGCTTCTTCTTTCCACAGTGTGGCGTTCATACTCATGGGATTGGCCGTTCCTGAAACAATGGAGTCAGCAAAGAGATGTGTTGGTTTCTCACCTTCGCCACTGGGTACGGGCATGGAAAAAGAGTGCACCGTGCGAAAGGGATGAGTCTTCTCTGGAGAAGCCTTTGCTTGAGTGAGCAGCTGAGTAGCGTTTCGTTCAATTTCTTCGAGCAGTTCCACCTCCATCTCACGCGCAATCATCATGTGACTCAACTCACGCAGCGCGTGAGCAGCCCGGTTACGCGCCTTGAGATGGTCTTCAGGAGTAGTCATGAGCCCTCGTAGTAGCCGTCGATCTTGGCGAAGGCCCGATCGAGTCGGTCCATGGCATCGGTGGCTTCGGCGACACTGATGGTGCACGGTGGCACGATGTGGAGTCGGTGATAGTTCATGAAGGGAAAAAGCCCTTCAGCTTTCATCGCAGCACCGAGAGCACCCATGGCCTCTGAGGTGCCGCCATAAGGAGCGAGCTCTTCTTTGGTGGCTCGGTCTTTGACCAGATCAAGAGCGAAGAAGACCCCGGTGCCACGGACTTCTCCGATGACCGGGTGATTCTCAGCTAGCTGAAGGAGTCCTGGGCGAAGGACGGTGTCGCCAATCATCTTGGCGTTCTCAACAATGCCCTCTTCTTCCATTGCCTTGATCGTGGCCACTGCGGCTGCACAAGCTAATGGATGGCCCGAGTAGGTCAATCCACCGGGAAAGACGCGGTTGTTGAAGGTTTCAACAATTGCTGACGAGATCACGACGCCGCCCAAGGGAACGTAGCCCGAGTTCACGCCCTTGGCGAAGGTGATGAGGTCGGGAGCGACGTCATGGGCATCGAAGGCAAACCATTCTCCCGTGCGGCCGAATCCGGCCATGACCTCATCGGCGATGTAGATGATGCCGTAGCGATCGCAGAGTTCTCGCACGCCTTGGAGATAGCCCGGTGGTGGGATCATGATGCCCGCCGTGCCAGGAATTGTCTCCAGAACAATTGCGGCAATCGTGTCGGGCCCTTCAAAGCGAATGGTCTGCTCGAGGTGGTTGAGGGCGCGTTCGCACTCATCAGCTTCGGTCGTGGCGTTGAATTCTGAGCGGTAGAGGAAAGGGCCAAAGAAGTGGACGACGCCAGCGGTCCCGTGGTCATTGGCCCAGCGACGGTGATCGCCCGTCAGGTTCACCGAAAGCGTGGTTCCCCCATGGTAGGAGCGGTAACGAGAAAGCACTTTGGGCCGTCCCGTGTGAAGTCGGGCCATCCGTACGGCGTATTCAACCGCTTCGGTTCCACCGTTGGTGAAGAAGACATGGGTGAACGGCTCGGGAGCCCGCTCGGTGATCAGCCGGGCTGCTTCACCGCGAACATCGTTGGCGTGTTGCGGAGCAATCGTGCAGAGGCGATCAGCCTGGGCTTTGATCGCGTCAATCACTTTGGGGTGTTGGTGGCCGATGTTCGTGTTGACGAGTTGGCTGGAGAGGTCCAAGTACTCATTGCCGTCATAGTCATAGACGTAACTCCCTTGAGCGGCGGCAATGGCCATGGGAGAAATGGTGGCTTGCGCAGACCAAGAGTGGAAGACATGTCCTCGGTCATCGGCCATCACCGTGGCCTTGGCTTCTGGGTTCACAATGGGTTCCATGGCCTCTTAGTCTGCCACTTTTCTTGGCGGCTTCTCCCACCGGGGAGGGCTAGAAACTAGCGAAGTAGGGCGGCAAAGGCCTTGGCCTCTTCGATTTCAGGTGACGAGGCAATGGTTCCGTAGATGATCTCTTCGCCGGGCGTGGAGCCTGGTTGGACTCGGGCACCTTCGGCAACGATGGCGCCGGTCGGATCGATGATGCGACTCGAGCCGAGCAGTGTGCCGTTCTTGTTGGTCCCACATTGGTTCCCGAGAACCCACCATTGGCCGTGGGCGATTGCGGCTGCGGGGTAGTAGAGATCCCAATAGGCCCCGGCCTCGAACTCATAGGCGTTGGGCTGCAGCACCACGTCGACCCCTTGGTCAGCGAATGCTTGAGCGGTGGAGGGGAAGTCGCCATCGAAACAGACGCTGAGGCCAACGGTGCCCAGTTCATCGTCGTGGAAGGTGGTCATGGAGTCACCTGAAGAGAAAATCTCGTCTTCTCCGGTCAAGGTATAGAGATGTGCTTTGCGGTGGGTGGCGGCGATCTCGCCTAAACGATTGAACACAACGGCGGTGTTGTAGATCCCGTCGTTGGTTGTTTCTCCGACACTTCCTGCCACGATCCAAATGCCCAGTTCCTTGGCTAAGGCTTGGACTTGGGCGAGGCGTGGGCCCGTGAGCTCGTCAGCGGAGTTCGCCACATCGTCGCCCAAACGGTCGACGTCGTAGCCACTGAGCCAGAGTTCAGGAAGCATGACCAGATCGACCTTGTGATTGGCAGCTTCACGGATAAGGCGCAGCGCGGTTGCGACATTTTCATCGAATGCTCCTGGGGTGGGAAGCCATTGGATGAGACCGAGAGAGAGGGTCTTCGATGTGTTCATTGTGGAAACTGCTTTCTAAAGGTGTTGTTTGGATAGTGAGGAGGGATCACGTTCTTCGGGCTCTGGTTTCGGATCGAGTTGCGCGATGCCTCGAAGGAACGACTGAACGTTATAGGCAAGATCCGCCTGGTCATAACCACCTTCTTGAACAACGACGAGGGGAAGGCCACGCGCAGCAATTGCTGAGCCCATCTGATGAAAAGCACGACGAGAGATAGAGAGATCGCTTAAGGGATCTAATGCATAGGTATCCACGCCAAGTGAGACCACCAGCTGCTCGACACCGCACTCGTCGAGGTACTCCAATGTTTCATCGAGAGAGGCCAAGTACTCGTCATCGCCACAGCCGGTGGCCAGTGGAACGTTTTTATTGAAACCAGCCCCTGCGCCAACTCCGGTCTCGTGGAGCCAACCCGTGAAGTAGGGGAAAAATCGGTCGGGATCACCGTGGAGTGAGGCATAGACCACATCGCTGCGCTGATAAAAGATCTGTTGCGTGCCGTTGCCGTGGTGGACGTCAACATCCAACACGCCGACGCGCTTCGCCCCTCGCTCGATCATGGCGTTGGCCACGACCGCTGCATTATTGAAATAACAAAAGCCACCAATCATGGCGCGCCCGGCATGGTGACCAGGTGGTCGACAAAGCGCGTAGGTTGCCTTTCCAATTGCGTCGAGTTCATCGAGCGCGCTGAGCGCGACGTCCACCGCGCTGAGCGCTGCTTCGTAGGTTCCTTCCACAATGGGTGTCATCGTGTCGAAGCACCAGTAACCCAAACGGCCAAGGGGGGAGTTCATCGATTCGGGTTGTTCGCCGAGTCCTTCCACGAGGCTGACGTGGCGAATGGTGTCGGGAATAATTTCTCGGGTCTCGCTAAATGGGCGAGTTTCTTCCCAGGCTGTTGCAAGCCACGCCACCATGCGGGGGTCGTGGATTGCTGTGATTGGGTCAATCCCATGTGCGTGAGGCGATGCTTCGGTGAAAGAAGCATCACCTCGCAAGAGTTCAGCGATGGTGTCAGCGCGGGCGGCGACTTCGGTACTTGGACTGGGGTGTCCCGCCCACACCTCAAGATTGGCGTCATGAAGTCGGTGCTTTTCAGAAAAGAACCACTTCATGGCGTGAAGATGACCTTCTTATGAGGCGCTGGTGAGTTCGCTGCTGTTTTTCTTCGCTTCCCACTTGGCGTAGAAGAAATAGACGGGGGCAACCACAACGATGCCGACCAGCCAAGAGAGGTCTGTGCCTTGGATTTGCTTGGCCACCCAGCCTTCGTGCCACGTCGTGTTCATGAAGGGCCATTCGACAACAAAGCCCAAGAGGTAGATCACGACAGTTCCCACATCAAAGCGTCCGTACTTGCCACCGTCTGCGCGGAAGAGTGACGGAACGTCGTAGTCACCGTGGTGAATGATGTAGAAGTCAATCAAGTTGATGACCGTCCACGGAATCAAGAGGTAGGTCAAAATCAAAATGAAGTTGAAGTATGACGTCAAGAACGTTGTTTGATATACAATGGCGCCAATCAGGCAGACCCCGACAAAGACCACCGAAAAGAGAATGCGTGCCGAGGCCTTTGGGAGCCAGTTGGCCTTGAAGTTCTGTCCTACCGTAATGGCACAGAGCACGCCACCGTAGACATTCAGCGTGTTGGTATTCACAATTCCTACGGCAAAGACCACCATGACAACCCAGCCAAATCCGCCGGTCATGTGATTAATGGCGGCAACTTGGCTTGAGTCTTTTGAAGCGATGCCCACCATCGCACCGATCATCATGGGGAGAATGCTTCCCAGGGTGACACCGGCATAGGTGTACCAAAACACTGGCTTGGCACTCTGTTCTTTAGGCATGTAGCGCGAGTAGTCCGACACATAGGGTGCGTAGGCAATCTGCCAGAGCACGCCGGTGGTGACCGCAGCGCCCATGAAACCGGCCCAGGTGAACGATCCCGTCTGCATGAAGTGGCCGCCGAGGCCCTTCGTGATCATGATGATGACAGCAATGGTCATCACAACGACAAAGACAATAGAGAGCCAGCGGTTTAATCCGTGGATGAGGTCATAGCCGTAGGTGACGACAACAAGACTGAGTACCGCGCAGATCGCAATTCCCCAGTTCACGCTGATGTGGCCAGAGAGTTGATTAATGGACTCGCCGCCTAAAATAAGGTTTGAGGCGAAGAAACCAACGTACATAAAGACCACGATGCCCACGACAAGGATTGATCCGATGCTTCCGTACTGAGCACGACTCTGGATCATCTGCGGGATTCCGAGCTTCGGCCCTTGCACCGAGTGCAGGGCCATCAGGATTGCCCCAAGCAAGTTTCCAACAATGATGGCCAACACGGCCGAGGTGAAGTTGAGACCGTAAACCACCGTGGCGAGTGCCCCGGTGACAATAGTCAAGGGCATCAGGTTCGAGGTGAACCACACGGTAAAGAGGTCACGGTATTTTCCGTGGCGCTGATCCTCAGGGATTTGCTCGATGGTGTATTGCTCTACTTCAAGCGCGTGCTCTTCTCCGTGAACTTCAATGGTGCTCAAGGTCCCCCCTTTGATAAAAATGAATACCTGAGTCTGCCAGACATCGCTTCTGGTTGCCAGGATTGAACTCCGGGAGAGCCTTCTTGGTGGGGCTAGTAAGAATCGAACTTACGACCTCAGCATTATCAGTGCTGCGCTCTAACCGACTGAGCTATAGCCCCAAGGAGATTAAACGCTACCTTACAGAGGACCCGGCTGAAACTTCGGTCGTGATTTAGGCCTCAAATTCCCAGAGTTTGATCGCCATGGACTGACTCGCCGTTGCGAGCAAGGTCCCCGTTTCTGACCAGAGAAAGACGATTCCCTGGGCGTAGCCATCGACCAAGGCGTGGACGCGCATGTCGCAGAGCACCCACTCGGTCGGTTCAACTTGGACCATTCTGATGGTGTTATCCAAACTGCGGCCCATGGTGTGGCGCCCTAAGGGATGGGCAAGTGCCCCCGAGAGATAATCAGCAAAGATCGCTAGGGTTGCAGCAGATGGGTCGAGGTGTTGAGGGAAGCGTGCCCAAAATGCCGAGTCCGGCCCTCCTGGTGTTCCATCGATCTGGTCCCAGGTTCTCCCCGACGCGATCCTGGTCTCAATATGTTTAAAGACTGAATCTTGAGCGTGAGGAGGAAAGGGACGTTCGGGGCAGTCCATGGCTTTCGGCACACTCGGCGGCGTGACCCAGATTCCGCCTACTTCTAAGGTGTTCGAGCCCAATGACGCGTTGACGGTGAGGACTTCACGATCCTGGTCTCGCCCGACTGCTCGAGCTTGGGTGATGTGACCACCGACAACGGTGACGTCGACATCGATGTTGAGCGTGGAGCCAAGGGGGGCATAGGAGAGATACTGTGCCGTTGCCCAAATTGTGGGTCGTCCGGTGGTCTCCTCTAAGGCCACGATCATGGCGCCTAAGCCACAGCCCCCAAAGAGGAAGTCGCCAGGGGTACAGACGCGCTCTTGAACGCCCAGTGACCACTGATTGGTGGCGCCATGGCGTTCAAGACCGAGAAACTCTTTGACGTCCACTCCGATGAGATTAGTCAGCCCTGTGACGTACTGGTTCCACTAACCGCAGCGGCAATCGCGGCAGCTACCTCTTGGGTGCCGGGGCCGGAAATTCCTAAGTGGGTGCCGTCGGAGCCGAACCAACTCGGATTCGCTGCGGCCAAGGTGTTCCAATCAACCAAGGTGGTGTTGGGATAGCGTTTTACTCCTGCTGCCAGCACTGCGTTATTGGGATCTTGCCAAGGTTGATCAACGTGGGTGTTGACAAAAACTACTCGGGAGGCTCCCGAGAGAATCGACATCATTTGGTCAAAGTATTGGGCAGTGATCGGTCCGTTGGTGCCAAGGGCGACAACAACCGTTGCGCCAAGTTGGTTCTGTGCTTTGAGTTGATTCAAGAGTGCGATGCCCTCAGACCACTGGCGGCTGACGCCCGCACTGACGGTGATGCCGGGGATGGCACTTTGCAGAGGGATTTGGTAGTCGATCATCACCGAGTCACCAACGGCGGTCACTGCGCCTTTCACAAAGCCGGGTCCTGGAGCTTGCGTGGTTGACGTCGTGGTCGGTGGCACCGTGGTTGTTGTTGGGGCGGCCGAAACCGACGGCGCCGGCGATGAATGATGCGAAAGCAGACGCCAGCTAATGAGTCCAGCGGCGAGAACGAGGACGACGAGGACGACAAGGAGGAGTCGTGGCAGATTCCCCTTGCTGTTCTGAGAGGCATGTTTGAGTTCACTTCGTGAACGAGGGGCTGGATCACTCATAGGACTTCTCTATTGTCGCACCTGAATCCTTACGTTTCTGGGCATCTCTGGAAACGATTTTTGCTTCGTGTGGGAAGATAGGGCCTGTGATCAGCGGTAATTTTGTCTATCTCGGGGCAGCGATCAGCATGATCGGTTCTGGCGCCTACGCCTGGAGCACCTTGCGTGGTCTGACCCAACCCAACCGGGTGACGTGGCTGATGTGGACGATCGCTCCTGGTCTGGTCTTTGTGTCGGAACTTCAACAGGGCGTGGGCGTCCAATCAGTCATGACCTTGTCGGTAGGTCTGGGGCCACTGCTTGTCTTGACGGCTTCTTTTCTCAACCACGATGCCGTCTGGAAGTTGGGGGTGTTTGACGTTGCCTGTGGCCTGGCATCTGCCTTGGGTCTCTTGCTCTGGTTTGTTTCGTCGAATGCCACGGTGGGGCTGGCGTTGTTTATGGTGGCCGATGGACTTGCGGGACTTCCCACCGTCATCAAGTCATGGAAGGCGCCCGAAACCGAAAGTTATACGTCGTACCTCGGCGCCTTGATCAACGGCTTGCTGACGCTTGCCACGGTTTCGGTTTGGACGAGTGCAGTAGTTGCCTTCCCGATTCAGATCGTGCTGTTCAATATTTTGGAGGTGAGCTTGATCTCAGGCCGAATTGGACCGCGGCTCAGCAGAGGGCGACGGATCGAGTCTTCAGCACCGAGTGAGCGAATCATTCCGTCAATCGAACGAACCGAGGAGAACCTATGACCGATCTACTGACCGCACGTTCACAAGAGGGAGTTGAAAAAGGGAAGGCCCGACGCGCTGCGCTGCCGAGAAAAGCTCTTGCCGTTCTGGGTGATCGTCCTGGTGACTTCGACCCCATCAGTGTTTTAGAACTCCAGGGAGTCGATCGAGTCCAGAGTCTCCTTCCTTTGCGCTACAGCCGGATGGCGGTGAGTGAGTTTTCATTTCTCCGAGGTGCAGCAGCGGTGATGGCCTACGACCTCGGTATCACCCCAGCGACGGGGATCGATGCGCAACTCTGCGGGGATGCGCACATTTCCAACTTCGGTATTTTCTTTTCCACCGAACGGCGACTGATTTTTGATGTCAACGACTTTGATGAGACATTGCCCGGCCCCTTTGAGTGGGACGTCAAGAGGATGTTGGCCTCTGCAGCGGTGGCCATGTCGTCAATGAACTTTTCTGACAAAGACATCACTAAGGTCTTGTTGAGTGCGTCGGCGACGTATCGCAACTCTCTGGTGGGGTTCTCCCAGCAAGGAAACCTTGATGTTTGGTACGCGGCACTGGATGTTGAGAGCAAAATCGATACCCTGCGTGCACTCTTTCAAGACGAGCACCGTTCGCCAGTCGATGACATTGTGGCGCGAGCAAAAAGGACGTCTGTGCAACAAGCCTTCGCCAAATTGACGACGATTAAGAACGGGCATCTTCAATTCAAAGATGACCCACCGCTGATTGTTTCGTCAGAGTCACTCGCACAAGAGTCTCCCTTCGCCGGAGAGACGAATGCGGTGATTGCGCAAGCATTTGAGGACTACATCAGCTCGCTACTCGATGATCGAGCGTATTTGATGAGTACCTACGAGCGTGTTGACATGGCGCGCAAAGTAGTAGGCGTTGGCTCGGTGGGGACTCGCTGTTTTATCAGCCTCTTTATGGGACGTAGTTACAGCGACCCCTTCATCCTCCAGATCAAAGAAGCCAGCCCGTCGGTGTTGGAATCACACTTAGGTCCCAGCCACTACGACCACGCCGGTGAGCGGGTCGTTGCCGGTCAACGCCTCATGCAGACCACCCCGGACATGTTCCTCGGCTACACCCGGGTGCAGTACGGAGACGAGGAGCCGCACGATTTTTATTTTCGACAGTTTCATGACGGTAAAGCCTCAGTAGATATTTCGAAACTTACGGACGCGCTAAGGGCATCCGCCTACATTGACCTCTGTGCGTGGACCTTGGCCCGAGCACATGCTCGTTCAGGGGACCGGATGGCGATCGCCACCTATCTTGGTGACAAGGATGCCTTTGATAAGGCCATGACCTCCTGGGCACTGGCCTATGTGGAACGCAATCGGAGTGATTACGGTCGTTTTCTCGAGAGCATCAACAATGGACGCTTGCCAGCGACAACAACGATCGAGAAGACCTGAATCAGTCCCCGTGGCTAGACTTCGTTCCACGCCAATCGGGCGCCTGGTTTGAAGGAGGAATGGCCGTGAGATTCAATGCAACAAGCTTGGCGAAAGCCCTGGGGATGGTGGCGCTTTCCGCTGGCTTACTGGCCGTAACCCCGGCGTTGGCGGGGGCGGCGGCAGAGGTTCCTGGTTCTCCCACCAACGTGACGGCAACCGCCGGACCGCAACAAGCGACGGTGAGTTGGGTTGCCCCTGCGCAGACGCCAGGTGCTCCACCTATTTCGAGTTATACCGCCACGGCTGCTCCTGGTGGGGCGCAGTGCACGGCAAGCACCACGGCGTGTGTGGTGAACGGTCTTGCGCCGAATACGGTCTATTCCTTTACTGTGGTGGCCATCAATTCAGCCGGATCGAGTGCTCCTTCGAGTGCATCAAACTCAGTGACCCCGACGGCATCGACGACAACGACGTCGCCGGTAACGACCACAACGGGAGCGATCAAGCCAGGAACGCCAACAGGCGTTGCCGCAGTGGCGGGCAAAAATGAAGCAACGATAACCTGGAACGCCCCTATGGACGGCTCAGCAGTGGCAATTACGCAGTATCGAGCGACCGCCACGCCTGGTGGTGCGTCGTGCACGGCCACCGGCGCGACCGGCCATGCCCCCACGACCTGTGTCGTGACCGGATTAACGGGTAATACGGCGTATACCTTTCAAGTTGTTGCCTTCACGCAAGGCGCGCAGTCCGCTCCATCGGTGGCTTCGAACTCGGTGACCCCGACGGGTGGCACCCCAGCGTCAAGCTCGAAGACGTGGATCTACATCGTCTTGATCATTGTGGTGCTGGTGCTGATCGTCGTGGGTGTCATCACCCTGATGGCATCAAAAAAGCGTCGTGAAGCGGACGACGCCTGGACTCCCGGTGCTCGAGCAGCGTTTGAGACGGCAACCTTGGCCCGCAGCCTGGTCTTGGCCCAACCCACCGGCGGCGACGCACAACTTCCTCAGGTCCGCGCTCAAGCTGAAGATGCCGCGGTTGCTCTTGACCGGGTTGCCTCGCGTGCTCCTGACGAAGAACGTCGCCAGGCTGCTTCGTCAATTGCTGAGGGTCTCCGTGGCGTGGTGTTCTCGCTTGAAGCCGAAAGTCTTCTGCGAACCAATGCCACTCCTCCCACCGCAGCCCAGTTGGCTGAAGCCGACTTGGCACGTCGACGACGAGGTGGCGAGCTTGATGCGGCGCTGGCGCAATTTGACCAAATAACTCGTCCTCCTGTTCGCTAAACGTTCACAGAGACAGGTCGCGAACCGACCTAAAAAAGCCTAGAGTTCTAAACAGATTTCACAACAAGGAGAACACCATGCAATTAGGGATGATTGGGTTGGGCCGAATGGGCGCCAACATGAGCGAGCGCTTGATGAAAAAGGGCCATGAACTCTTTGTCACCGACCAAAATGCCGATGCCATTGAGGCCTTGAAAAAGGAAGGCGCCAAGGGATCGACGTCGCTGAGCGAGATGGTTTCGATGATGGATGCCCCACGAGCAATCTGGATGATGGTTCCAGCAGGAGTGGTCGACACGGTTCTTGACGAGCTGGTCCCCCTTCTTGAAAAGGACGACATCATTATTGATGGCGGAAACTCAAATTATCGAGAAGACATTCGCCGAGCCAAACACGTTGCGAGTTCTGGTATTCACTATGTCGATGCCGGAACAAGCGGTGGTGTGTGGGGCCTTGAGCGCGGCTACTGCTTGATGGTGGGTGGCGACGACAAGGCTGTTCAACGACTTGACCCAATTTTGGAAGGACTCGCACCGGGCATGGGCGACGTTGAGCGAACGCCTGGCCGCAGCGGGGAACCGACGACCGCCGAGAAGGGCTATCTCCACTGCGGGCCTTCGGGCGCAGGACACTTTGTCAAGATGGTGCACAACGGTATCGAATACGGCATCATGGCCTCCTACGCCGAAGGTTTGGGTATTTTGGCCGACGCCGATGCGGGCAAGAAGACTCAGGCAAACGACGCAGAAACGGCGCCGATGCTTCAGCCCGAGTACTACCAGTACGACATCAACTTGAAGGAAGTCAGTGAGTTGTGGCGTCGCGGAAGTGTGATCGGGTCATGGCTCCTGGACCTGACGGCCCAAGCCTTTGTGACGAGCCCGAACCTGGATGATTTTGCCGGCCGAGTCTCTGACTCCGGTGAAGGCCGCTGGACCGTGCAAGCGGCGATTGATGAAGGGGTTCCCGCACCGGTTCTCTCTTCGGCGCTCTACACACGCTTTGAGTCTCAGGGAAAAGGACTGTTCTCGGACAAGGTGCTTTCAGCCATGCGCTTTGGTTTCGGAGGACACTTAGAGAAGCCCAGCGACGGATCGGCCAGCTGACGTGGCCGAAAAAGCCGATGCGTTTATTTTCTTTGGAGCAAGTGGAGACTTAGCGTATAAGCAGATTTTTCCTGCGCTCCAACTGATGATTCAGAACGGCACGCTTGACATCCCCATCGTCGGGGTGGCATCGAATAAGTGGACCGTTGATGACTTGCGTGAACGAGCTCGTAAAAGCCTCGAAGAACACGGAGGCGTCAATGAAGAGGCATTTCAGAAAATGTCGAGCCTTCTGCAGTATGTCGATGGGGACTATGAAGACCCCACCACCTTTGGCGCATTACGCGAAGTACTCGGCGACGCCAAAGTCTTGGTGCACTACCTGGCAATCCCGCCGTCGCTCTTTGGGGTCGTCGTCAAAGGCCTGGCCGATGCGAAGTGTAATAAGGACGGTTCGCGTGTCATTATCGAAAAGCCCTTTGGGCACGATCTTGAATCAGCCCGTGCGCTTGATGAACTCCTGCACCGTTACTTTGATGAGCAGTACGTCTATCGAATCGACCATTACTTGGGGAAAGACCCGGTCGAGAACATTCTCTACATGCGCTTCTCCAACCCCATCTTTGAGCCAATGTGGGATCGTTCACACGTCCACTGCGTCCAAATCACAATGGCGGAATCCTTTGGTGTCGAAGATCGTGCCAGTTTCTATGACTCGGTAGGAACCATTCGCGACGTCTTCCAAAATCACTTGCTGGCGGTCCTTTCGAACATCTGCATGGAACCACCTTCGAGTTCAAGCTCTGAAGCCATTCGCGACTCTCGAGCGATGTTGCTCAAGGCTGTACGGCCAATGACAACGGCAGATCTTGTCCGTGGACAGTATGCGGGTTATCAAGACATCCCAGGGGTGAAATCTGGATCGACGACAGAGACGTTTTTTGCTGCTCGCCTGTGGATTGATAACTGGCGCTGGGCGGGGGTCCCGATCTTTATTCGCTCGGGAAAGAATCTTCCCGAAACCTGCACCGAGATTCGACTGCGGTTCCGTCGTCCTCCGCAAGAGATCTTCAATGAGGTCGTTCCTGAAGCCTCATCGCATCTTCGTATGCGAATTAGTCCCGATGTATCGATCGCTCTTGGGGTGCGTCTCAAGCAGCCGGGAGAGGGAATGATTGGCGAAGACATAGAACTTGAGATCCAAGAAGACGCCGGCAAGATGATGCCCCCCTACGAGCGACTACTGGGTGATGCGATCCATGGCGACGACAGCCTCTTTTCGCGAGAAGACCTGGTCATCGCCCAATGGAACGTCGTCGACCCGATTCTTAATGACGCCACGCCGATCTACCACTACGAAAAAGGAACGTGGGGACCTGACGAGGCCAACGCGCTTATTGCCGAGAGTGGTTCATGGCTTAATCCGAAAGTAAAGCATCACAAATAATTCCGAGGAAAGGAATCAACAATGAGTGCAACCAATGAACTCGCTGCAGCGGGGCAAAGTATCTGGGTCGACAACATCACGAGAGAGATGCTCGATGACGGAGTGATTCAAAACTTCGTCGATGAGTTCAGTGTGACAGGACTCACATCAAACCCATCAATCTTTGACAAGGCGATTTCGAAGTCATCGTCGTATGACGCACAGATCAAAGAATTGGCCGGACAAGGAATCGTTCAAGAAGAAGCATTCTTCCGTCTTGCGATTGACGATCTCCGTCGGGCTGCAGACATCTTCAAGCCCATCCACGACGCAACCGGTGGTCTCGACGGCTGGGTTTCACTCGAAGTCTCTCCCGTGCTTGCTGACGATGCGGTCAACACGATCAAGGCAGCAGTCACTCTGCACAAACAAGCCGAACGTGAGAACCTCTTTATCAAGATCCCGGGGACTCCTGCGGGTCTTGTGGCGATTGAAGAAACGATTGCCTCGGGTGTGCCCGTTAACGTCACCCTCTTGTTCTCTGCCGAGCAATATCTGGCAGCCGCTGATGCGTATACCAAGGGCCTCGAGCGCCGCTTAGCCGCAGGACAGGACCTGAACATCGTTTCAGTGGCATCGTTGTTTATTAGCCGTTGGGATGTTGCTGTGGCCAAGACCGTGCCCGCCACGATGAAGGACAAACTAGGTCTGGCCGTAGGCCAAGACAGCTATTGCGCCTATCGCAACTTCATTGCTTCAGAGCGAGTTCAAAACCTGATCGCCCAAGGAGCACCAATACAGCGTTTGTTATTTGCCAGCACGGGGACCAAGGACCCCGATGCTTCGGACACACTGTATGTCCAGGGCCTGGCGGCTCCCGACACGGTGAACACCATGCCGGACTCGACCCTGAAGGCCTTCCACGATCACGGCACATTCTCAGGCGTCTTAGATGCGAATGGGGAAGACTCCGTCGAAGTCTTTGCTGGCATTACTGACGCTGGTGTGGACCTTGATGCCCTTGCTGACCAACTCCAACAGGAGGGGAAGGCATCGTTCGTTTCCGCTTGGGACGAGCTCTTGGAATCCATTGAGTCGAAAGCGAAGTAGGGCTTCATGATTGACGATCAGGTCATTGATCCAACAACGACAAAGGCGTGGAAGGCACTTGAAAAAGATGCCAAGCGTATTCAAGCCACGACGCTTAAAGAACTGTTTGCGAACGATCCCGATCGAGCAAGCCGCTTTCACTTCGAAGGTGCGGGGATCTCGATGGATCTCTCAAAGAATTTGATCGACGAAGATGTTGTGACCCACCTTTTGGACCTTGCCCATGAAACCAAGGTGTTTGAGCGACGCGACAGCATGTTCCGTGGTGAGCGTATCAATAACTCTGAGAATCGCCGTGTGCTCCACATCGCCCTTCGCCTCCCGCGCAGTGCACAGTTGGTTCTTGACGGCGAAGACATTGTGGCTGAAGTGCACGCCACCTTGGATCAGATGGGTGACTTCGCCGACGAAGTTCGTGACGGCCGCTGGAAGGGTGCAACGGGAAAGCGCATTACTGACGTCGTGAATATCGGAATCGGTGGGTCCTACTTGGGGCCTGAAATGGCGAGCCTGGCCCTCCGCCGTTCAATCAGCGCTCCGTTGGCAGCGCACTTTATTGCCAATGTCGATGGAACTGATACCGAAAAGATCACCAGTACGTTGGATCCCGAGACAACCCTCTTCATCGTTGCGTCAAAGACCTTCACGACGCTCGAGACGATGACGAACGCCACGATGGCTCGAGATTGGATCGCGTCAACGCTTGGCGAAGAAGCCATTGGTAATCATTTTGTGGCTGTGTCAACCAACCATGAAGCGGTTCAAGCATTTGGGATCGCTGATCGAGCCATGTTTGGCTTCTGGGACTGGGTTGGTGGGCGGTACTCCATGGACTCGGCTATTGGCTTGTCAACCATGCTGCTGATCGGGCGCGATGGATTCGCAGAACTGCTCGCAGGATTTCACGAGGTTGACCAACTGTTCTGTTCAGCACCAGCGGAGCAGAACCTCCCGTTACTGCTCGGATTACTGCGGGTTTGGTATGACTGCTTCCTTGGGGCGCAAACCATTGGCGTGATGCCGTATTCGAGCGATCTGGCTCGCTTTCCGGCGTATCTCCAGCAGTTGCAGATGGAGTCCAATGGCAAGCGAGTCGATCGCTCCGGGAAGGCGCTCTCGTATCAAAGTGGAGCGATTTTCTGGGGTGAACCTGGAACGGACGGCCAGCACTCCTTCTACCAACTTCTTCACCAGGGAACGAAACTGATCCCCGTCGACTTCATTGGCTTTTTGCAGCCCTTAAGTGGCTACCACGCAAGCCATGATCTCTTGATGGCGAACTTGATCGCCCAAGCACAGGCCTTAGCGTTCGGCCGAAGTGCGGAGGAAGTTGCTGCGTCCGGTGTCGAGGAGTGGCAGGTACCGTTCCGAACCTTTACCGGGAATAAGCCATCGACGCTCATGCTGCTTGATGAACTGACCCCAAAGAGTTTGGGGACGCTGGTCGCCCTTTATGAACACGATGTCTTTACCCAAGGAGCGGTGTGGGGTATTGACTCGTTCGATCAGTGGGGCGTAGAACTCGGCAAGGCAATGGCGACATCAGTGTCGGGTGCCTTGACGGATGAATCGGTTCCGCTGAACTATGACAGTTCAACGAACGCTGCGATTGAGCGCTACCGAGCATCTCGTCGACGATGGGCCTAGACGCCACAATCCAGGTTGCCGGCGATCTCTCGCAGTGGATCGATGCAGCCGTCGATCTGATTCTGGATCACGCCATCGTGGCCTTGAAAGAGCGAGGACGCTTTACGCTCTCGCTCGCTGGTGGCAATACGCCGAAGCAGGTCTACGAAGCGATGGCGGGCGACGAGCGGGTCCAGGCACTTGATTGGACCAAGATTATTGTGCTCTTCGGCGACGAGCGCTGTGTGCCCGAAGCAGATCCTGCGAGTAATGCCGGGATGGCGACTGCTGCCTTACTGAACCATGTCCCCCTTCCTCCCGAGAACCTGAAACGGATGCTGGGAGAACTTGAGCCTTTTGAGGCTGCTCAACGCTACGAAGCGACTCTGAAAGAGGTGCTCGGGGGAGACCCTGGATCAGGGGCAGCTCCCGAAGTACCTCTTGATCTTTCGCTCTTAGGCCTCGGTGGGAACGGCCATACGGCGTCGTTATTCCCTGGGCTGACCTGGAGCGTCTTACCGGATCGGTGGGTCACCGCCGAATACGTCGAAGTGATGACGAGCTGGCGCATGACCTTGACGCCCCTGGTGTTAAACGCTGCGCGCCAGACCGTGTTTTTGGTTGAAGGCGAGGCCAAGCGTGATGTGGTGGCCCAGGTTCTTCAGGGGCCGTCTGATCCGGTTGTCCTGCCGTCGCAGAACATCAAGGGAGCCTTGTGGCTTCTCGATACTGCGGCTTCGGCAGGATTGACGAAGAAAGACTGATCTCGCGTAACGGCTAGGCCGTGCAGGGATCGTTCCAGCCTCCGTAACCTCCACCAACCTTGTAGAGGTGGTATGCCATCAGGTCCTGAATCTCACGAGGAGCCTGCCCAGGGACCTCCCAGGATCCAAAGGGGCTCCATACGGAGGAAAAGGCATGCCAGGTCGAAATGAGAATTCCATACGCTCCCGAGGTTATTCCGTAGTTGTTTCCCGATTCAGCCGTTCGGATGCAAGCAAACATGGAGTTCGTCACCACCTTTTCAGCAGCCGCAATCTCTGCCATCCCTGCTGCACGAACTGCTGCCTGGGCGCTGGCCAAGACAGCTGCTTGGTAGGCAGCAACTTTGATCGCAGTCGACTGCTGAGTGAGCACGGTTCTCGCCGTTTGTGCCTGCACGACAGAACTCGCGCTGATATCGGTGGTCGGGATCATGGGTAGCTCAAATGAGGCCAAGACCGTTTCGGGTTGGTGAACAGGTGGGGGCGTTGAGGCATACGAGGCCTCAACAGCCACCACAACAGTGCTGGTAAATACAAGTGCGACAGTAAGTGCCGCAGAGACAAAGTGACGTCGGTACATTTCCGCGTCCTTCCTTCCGTAGGTTCGTGGAACACAAAGGTTCCGGGAATCGTTCAGTTGGTCGGTGTGCGGGAACTCAGCCGTTGTTCCAGTGATCTTGCGGGCTGTGAGACTACAACAGCCGGGATTTAGATCATCCTCTCGCAAGCGTGGTTGGCCGATGGAACCCGTGGAGGGGAAGGATGGCTTATCTCACCATTCTTTACCAATCCATTTGGTTCTTAATGTCCTATCCTCCTGGCCGTTTTGAAGGTCCTATTACAGAAGATTCAAAGTGACCGTTTATCCGAGGGGTCTCTCCCCTAGGGGTTTAACTTACGAAGGTCAACCTTAGGAGACCCCTGTACCAAAACCAACTCTTTTTCGACCTCTTGCGCCGGGTACTTTCAAAGTCATTTTTAAAAAGCCAGGTCAGCAGGCATAAAAAAGATTTCTACAACTTCTCCTCTTCAGATGAAATCCAGTGTTCAATCGCCCTCAAACCGATTGAGCACTTCGATCGATGGGCGCTGACCCGCCTTCGGGAGGACCATCGTGGAACCCTATCCCTCTTAATAAGGATAAGGAAGGGGCTCTAAGATTTCAAGTAGTAGCCATCTTTTCTGATCAAATAATAAATCCTATAACTAGATAATAAACAGCCTCAAATATCATTAAATAAAATAAAAAGGCGAAACTCCATTGCTGTAGTTTCCCCTGGGAACAGGGGGTCCTGGGCTTCTATTGAGTCCTAACAAGAAGAGCCATTGAGGATCGGCTCACCGACCCATAGAGGTGCAAAAAGAGCAATCAACGCTGATTTCGACGCCACATCAGGGGGAACGTTTGGTATTCGTTCTGTCAGCACGGCAGCTTTTTTACTTTAATTCATGAAATTATCTCAAGGAAAAGCCTTTGATTGCTGGATTTTACCTGATAAGTGCCCTTGAGATCCATGCAAATAACTCTCAGAACCCCGCCCTATGGAAGAGACCTAAATTGACGGTCCCCCACTGCAGCGAGACTCCCAAGGACGGCGGTGAGTCCGAGGAAAGGGGGTTCATGGCTAAAACAAAACCCCCACCGCCTGGCTGAACCAGAAGGTGGGGGTTTTGAAGATCGTGAGAACGACCCCGGAGGTCTTAGAGCCCTATGGGAGCGATCCGGCACTCATGTCGGGGCCTAGATCGATGGTGCTCTTGGGGCCCTTGAACCAGTGCTTCACCGAGACATGCCAGTAGATCCACAATGCGACCATAACGACAGGAACCACGATGATTGTGTAATTCACGTACTTCAAGGCAAAGCCTGTGACCCACGGAGCTCCGAGGTTTGATGTCGGCAAGAACGCTGAGACCGTCACAATGGCCACATCCACGAGGGCCACGTATGCAATCCACCGGTAATGCTTACCGAGGTGCCACTCCCCGCGCTCCAGGGAGTCGCCGGCCTTCAATCGGTGCCAAATCGGAATAGCGAAGCACCAGTAGAGACCGATGACCCCGATTGAGGTGACGGCGTAGAAAGCCACGGGAACAGGAACGCCGTTGAAGTTGACTTTGATGAGTGCAGGAAGCGTGATGAAGATACCAATGGCGGCGCTCAGGAGCACTGCCTTGACGGGTACACGCTTGTGGTTCAGCTGTGCCCAGTGCTTGCTTGCCGGAACGGCGCCGTCACGACTGAACGCGAACATCATTCGGCTACAACTCGTCAGACATGCCATGGTGCAGAAGAACTGACCAACGGTAGCGATCAGGAGAAGCGTTCCTGCCCATCGGGAGGTGAGCGCCTGAGAAAAGATTACGGCGACGCCACCGCCTCCGGCGGTTACCTTGTCTTGGTTCTGCACAGCAAAGAGGAAACCCAACATGAGGAGCCAACCACCGATTGCCGAGAAGAAGATTGAGCGCCAAATACCCTTTGCAGCAGCCGTGGACGCACCTTTGGTCTCTTCTGAGAGGTGAGCCGAAGCGTCATAGCCAGTGATGGTGTACTGAGTGAGCAGGGCACCGATTGGCAGAACAATGAAGATAAATCCTGCTCCGCTGGTCTTACCGTTAAAGAATCCAGTGTTGTTGACAAAGTGAGTGAAGACTGTCGACGCACTTGCGTGGTGACTTGGAAGGATAAACAACATGACGATGATGAATCCCGCACCAACAACGTGCCACCATACGGAAACATTATTGAAGATCGCCAACAGGTTGCTTGAGAAGATGTTCAACAACACCACTGCGGCAAAGACCAGAAGGAAGTAGATGAAGATCGTGTCAAGGTTTCCAGAGCTGTAGCCCGAGATGAGGAAGCCAAGAGTGAGATCAAGGAAGGTTGCACATCCGTAGGCCACCGACGCCACAATGGCCAAAAGACCAATGAGGTTCAACCACCCGGTGTAATAGCCGGCCTTTGGTCCACCGAGTTTTGACGCCCACCAGTAAATACCTCCCGAGGTGGGGAATGCCGAGACCAACTCTGCCAGACAGAGCCCGATACACAAGATAAGTGCAGCCAGAATCGGCCAGCCCCAGGCGATGGCCGCAGGGCCTCCACCGTTCCAACCCTGTCCAAAAGTCGTGAAACAACCGGCCAGGATGGAGATAATGGAGAACGAGATTGCAAAGTTAGAAAATCCCGACCAAGAACGTGAAAGTTCCTGCTTGTAGCCGAGTTTTGCTAGCTGCTTTTCGTCCTCCGTCATCGCCACCGAACTTGATGATGGTGAAACTGATTCTTCAGCCATTTCTCCCCCTTTTTCGTCGTTGTGTTCTGACCAACGGTTTTGTCAAAAGATAGCAGGGAACCCTAAAGTTCTCTTGTTTTTTTACTTTCGGGGGTTTTTGCCACCTGCGAGGTCTAAAAGCTTGGGAAAATCAGCACTCGTGAACTCTGAGAGGGCCCGCTCATACTTCTCCATACCCCATCCCCAAAAATCAAAGTCAATGGCGGCAGCGCCCTGCTGGATTGATGCCCAGAGGGTCCAGCCGTATTTGGACATCAAGCCCTGGAGGCGTGCTTGGGCAATTTTTTGAGGATCGGGGTAACCAAAGTAGGCGTCAATCAGGATCTCAAGGTGGTCAAGATCAAGGGTGGCTTCACTCCAGAGATTTCCAAGTTCGAAGCAGGGGTCGTTATTTCCTGAATATTCGTAGTCAATCAGCCAGAATTTCTCTCTCCCTTCAAGGCAGTTCCCTGCCAAAAGGTCATTGTTGCAAGGAACCGTCTCGGTTGAGGCCACAGAGAGCGCTCCCTGGATTTGGTCCATGTGACCGGCGAACTCTTGGTAGCGGTCGGGGAGTCGGTAGCCCTGTGCTTTCACAATCGAGAGATAGAAAGGCTGAAGCTCAAACATATTGAAGGAATTGACGAATCGGGGACCCTGGTGGAGTCGTTGGCAGGCCTGCGCAATAGCTCGCAGCCTTGTCTCATCTCGAAGATCTTGAGGTGTACAGGTCGTGGCCTCAAGAAATCCCACGACCAAGACCCCAAGATCGGGTCGATAGTCGAGGACGGGTGCTCCCACTCCAGCGTCAGCGGCAGCCTTTGAATTTTCAAATTCAACGTCACGGTTGATTGAGAGCTGCCCAGAATTCTCCGATGAAATCCTGACGACGTACCTTCCGATGTCATTCGTTACCTTGAGATTCCGATTGGTCAATCCGCCGGGAAGATCTTCAACCGAAAATGAACCGTGCGCGAAGAGATCAAGTTGTCGAAGAAGTCGGTCAATGTCGGGTTCGTGAACTTGTTCCATCAAGATCTCCTCTTGGCAGCTTGTAACGCATCCACTACCGTAGCCATATGGCAGGAACTCTTCCGTCCTCGGCTCGAGTCGTCATCATTGGTGGTGGCGTGATTGGGGCCAGTGTCGCTTATCACCTCACAAAACTTGGGGTCGATGATCTGGTCCTTCTTGAACAAGGTCAACTGTCCTCGGGGACGACCTGGCATGCCAGTGGTCTCCTCGGCCAGCTTCGAGCCACGGAGAGTGCGACTCGATTAGTGCAGTATTCAGCAAAGTTGTATCGATCCTTAGAAGAAGAAACTGGTCTTGCAACGGGCTATAAGCCAGTTGGAGGAATTACCATTGCCCGGACGCCAGATCGCGTGACGCAACTTCAACGCACGGCCGCAACTGCGGATGCTTTTGGTCTTGACTGTGAGTTGGTCTCTGCCAAACAGGCCCAAGAATATTTCCCGCTTTTGAACATTGAAGGGGTCCTGGCAGCCCTATGGCTCCCAGGAGATGCCGTGGTGAATGCCACCGATGTCACCGCGTCGATGGCGCGTGGTGCGCGTTCACGGGGAGCGAAAGTATTTGAAAAAACACGTGTCATCGGCATCACGACGGCAGATGGTGTGGTTACGGGAGTGCAAACCGATCAGGGTGACATTGCCGCCGAGATCGTGGTCAATTGCGGCGGACAGTGGGCCAAAGCCATAGGGGCTTTGTGTGGCGTGAATGTTCCACTCCACTCAGCTGAGCACTTTTATGTGGTGACTGAGCAAGTAGAAGGCGCTCGGCCCGATCTCCCTATTCTTCGTGATCCCGATGGGTACACCTACATCCGAGAAGAAGTTGGTGGCTTGCTTGTTGGAGGCTTTGAACCCGAAGCCAAACCGTGGGTAGCACCCGATCAGATTCCTTACCCCTTTGAGTTTCAACTGCTTGACGAGGACTGGGAACAGTTCGCCATCTTGATGGAGAGTGGCCTTCGCCAAATTCCCGTGTTGGCAGAGACGGGTATCAAGAAGTTCTACAACGGTCCCGAAAGCTTCACGCCCGACAATCAATTTCTTCTCGGCGAAACACCAGAGTTAAAAAACTTCTTTGTTGCTGCTGGATTTAACTCCTTGGGTATCGCTACCGCCGGGGGAGCCGGGAAGGCCTTGGCCGAATGGATTGTCGGAGGAGAACCGTCGAGTGATGTGGCGGCCGTCGACATTCGCCGCTTTGCTCCGTTTAATGGCAACGTCCAATGGCTTCATGATCGAGTCGGAGAAGTCTTGGGTCTTCACTATGCCGTGCCGTGGCCCAATCGTGAGCTCGAAACAGCGAGACCATTTCGCCGATCGCCGGTCTACCACCTCTTGGAACAAGCCAATGCTTCGTTTGGCTCGAAGATGGGGTGGGAACGTGCGAACTTCTTTGCACCACCTGGAAAATCATCTGCGATTGAGTACAGCTGGGGAAAACAAAACTGGTTGCCATGGTCAGAGGCCGAACAGCGTGCCACGCGCGAAGCGGTGGCGGTCTACGACCAGACATCGTTCGGGAAGTTAGTCGTGAAGGGCCGAGACGCCGAACAGTTGTTGCAGCGTCTGTGTACGGCGGACGTTGCCGTGGCGCCGGGAACGGTGGTCTATACCGGAATGTTGAACTCTCGCGGCGGCTACGAAGCTGATGTGACGATCACTCGTGTTGCCTTTGACGAGTATCTGGTGATCACGGGATCGGCGTCGATCCTTCGAGATCACTCGTGGATTGAACGCCATCGTCAATCTGGCGAGTTCGTGACCGTTGTTGACGTCACTTCTTCCTATGCCGTTTACGGTGTGATGGGCCCGAACGCCCGAACCCTTTTGGAGCGACTGTCTCGAGCTGACCTTTCTGATGATGGCTTTCCCTTCGCTACAAGCAGAGAGATCGATCTCGGCTACTCCACAGTGCGGGCAACCCGGATTACCTATGTAGGAGAACTCGGATGGGAGCTTTACGTGCCAAGCGAGTTTGCTGTTGGCGTCTACGAAGACTTGATGGCTGCAGGGCAGGACCTGGGCGTGATGAACGCGGGCTACTACGCCATTAACTCGCTGCGTCTAGAAAAGGGATACCGGGCATGGGGAACTGATCTCACTCCTGACTACAACCCTCTTGAAGGAGGTTTGCTCTTCACGGCCAAGCTCAACACCACGATTGATTTTCTTGGACGAACTGCCCTTGAAGAAGCCCGCCAACGCGGTGCACGTCGGCGACTGACATCGTTCGTGGTTGATGACCCGTCACTGATGCTGTGGGGTGGAGAGTTGGTTCTTCGCAACGGTGTTCCTTCGGGACAAGTGACGTCGGGCGCCTGGGGAGGAACGCTGGGATGCAGTGTCGGATTGGCGTTCATCTGGAACCCAGAGGAAGAGACCCTGAGTAAAGAGTTTCTCTCCGAGGGGACCTATCAACTCAACGTAGGCGGAACGCTGTCGGGCATCACCTTGCATGCCAAGGCACCCTACGATCCGGAGAACAAAAAGATCCGCTGTTAGTTAACGTTGGCTACGAAGCGACGGTCGCTACTTCGTAGGCATCAGGATTGATCGTTGCTGTTCTGCGAGCAAATTCGCTCATCGAGAACGGCCACTGCGTGACATTTCGCCCCGTTCGTGAGGTGTAATACCCGCTGCAGTCCGCTTGCCACACGGTGATCTTGCTGATGCCTTCTTGAACATCTTCGTTGTAGGCCACCATGTGTTCCGTTTTGGCATCAATCCACGCAAGCTTGTCCCGGTCCATCCAATCCAGTTGCGCCAGGATGTGCGCCACTTGGCTTTCGATCATGGTCAAGATACTCCCGTTATTCGTATTGGGGCCATAGAGCATGTAGAGATTTGGGAAGCCCGGCGTTGAGATACCGAGATAGGCCATAGCTCCGTCTTCCCACACGTCATCGAGATGGGCTCCGTCACGACCGGTCACCGAGACGGCCGAGACATATTTTGTCGTCGTGTACCCCGTGGCAAAGACGATGATGTCAACGGGACGCTCCTCACCGCTGTCAGTGACAATGCCCGTTGAGGTGATGTGATTGATGGGATCGGTAATCAAGTCAAGGTTGGGTCGATTGAACGCTGGGTAGTACTCATTCGAGAACAGTGGTCGCTTACAGCCCCAAGGGTGTGTGGGCTTGAGTTGTTCGCGCACAAGGGGATCTTCAACGACATCAATCACCTTGAGACCAATGATCTCGCGCTCAGCAATAGCGTTTTCGTCAGAGAAGGTCATCCCCGCGTCCATACTCGTGTAGATCTCTTGGCGAAAGTTTCTGATGATGTCTGGGTTCTCTCTGAACTCCTTCAACTGTTCTTCGCTATAGGGCGTGTCTATCTTGGGCAAGATCCAATTTGCCGTTCGTTGATAGAGATCTACGTGGCCGGCTTCGAGAACAATCTTTGGCACGAGCTGCACAGCGCTCGCCGCAGTTCCAATGACGGCGACGCGCTTGCCGTGAAGATCTTGACTCCAATCCCATCGAGACGAGTGAAAGGTCACGCCTTCAAAATCCTTGACTCCTTGGATGTTAGGCAGCGTTGGATCTTTGAACATCCCGAGCGCACTGACGACAACGTCAGCGACGAGACTTGATCCATTAGAAAGTTCAAGGAGCCATCGACTTTCATCCTCAAGCCACTTTGCGCTGACGACTTCGGTGTTAAAGCGGCAGTGCGGCAAGATGGCGTACTTGTCGGCAATGTGTTCGAAGTAGGCCAGGATTTCTGGTTGCGTTCCGTAGGGTCGTGACCAATCTGTCTTGAGTTCCCAAGAGAATGAATAGAGCGCTGATTGAACGTCACAGGCACAGCCGGGATAGCGATTAATGAACCATGTTCCGCCCACGCCGGCACACTTTTCCAGCACGGTGAAATCAGTGATCCCCGCGTCGAGGAGTTCTTTTGCCATACAAAGGCCCCCTGGGCCAGCGCCGATGATGGCGACGCGCACATGGCTTGTTCCATCGTATTGGTCTGCCATGGCTCCCCCAGCTGGCGTTCTCTTCTCTTGGCAGTCTTAGACCATTTTTTGAATCCATGTCAAGGCAGTTGAGTCACGAAGGCTGCCAACCTAGGATCGTGACACGCGAGTCAAGAGAGTGAGCAATCAGATGGCAGAACCACGCAGTGAACTAGCAGGTGGTCTCGTGGAGGACCTCGGCATCTTCATCGATGGCGAGTGGCACGAACCACAGGCAGGGAGATTTGATGACCTTTGCCCAACAACCGAAGAGGTAATCGCTTCGGTTCCCGACGCGTCGACTGATCAAATGAGTCAAGCAATTGATGCGGCACGTCGCAGCGTCGATGCGGGAACCTGGTCCCAGGCAGATCCCTCATTCCGAGCAGCGTGCTTGACGCAATTGGGCGATGCACTCTCTGCTCGTCGAGATGACGTGATTGCCTTGTCGCGCGTTGAGTGGGGAAATTCAGAGGGCACGGACTTTATGCAGGTCGACTCACCGGCGTTCATGGCCTATGGGGGAGCGCAAAAAGCGCTGGTTCCCCAAGAAGAAGAGATAGAAGCCGCCGGCGCTACTGGCCGGGTCTTACTCCGCCACGAACCCGTTGGGGTGGTCTCAGTCTTGACCCCTTGGAACTTTCCGCACACGCTGAACATGATGAAACTCACGGCTGCCTTGGCCGCGGGAAACTCGTTGATTTTGAAACCGTCACCGCTCACCCCGATGATTGGACTGGCGTTAGGCAAGTTGATCGATGAGGAAACGGATATTCCCGCCGGTGTTGTCAATATCGTGACGACGTCGAGTCTTGAAGCGAGTCAACTTCTGGTCACCGACCCTCGCGTTGACATGGTGAGTTTCACCGGATCAAGCGTAACGGGCCGCTCAATCATGTCGATGGCTAGTCCAACATTGAAGAGATTGCTCCTTGAACTCGGCGGAAAATCGGCGGCTATCTTTCTTGACGGAGTCGATTTTGACGCGGTGCTCCCTGAGTTTCTCTTTGAAGGGTGCACACTGCACGCTGGCCAAGCGTGCATCTTGAAAAGCAGACTGATCGTTCACCGATCCGTTCACGATGAAGTACTCCAAAAGCTCGCCGCACTGGCGTCCCACGTGGTCGTCGGTGATCCTCTGGCAGCGGCTACCACGATGGGGCCACTCATCAGCGCAGACCAGCGCGATCGAGTGGAGGCCTTAGTGAACACTGCGGTTGCTGAGGGAGCAACCTTGGTCACTGGAGGTGGTCGTCCGTCGGGACTCGGCAGTGGGTATTTCTTTGAGCCAACGGTGCTGGGTAACGTTGCTCCTGATTCAATAATTGCTCAGACCGAAGCGTTTGGCCCCGTACTCTCGGTGATTCCCTATGACAGCGTTGATGAAGCGCTCAGTATTGCGAACAACTCGATCTATGGCTTGGTCGGGTCCGTCTATGGGGCAGACAACGAGCAAGCATTGAACGTTGCCCGTCAGATGCGCACCGGCCAAGTCGTGGTGAACGGGGCCAGTGTTGGTGATTCACCCTTCGGTGGTTTTAAACAGAGCGGTATTGGTCGTGAAGGTGGCGTGACGGGACTTCGTCAGTACACCGAGACCAAGGCCATCGGAACGATCTAGCGGGAGCGGATAGTCCGTCACAAGGGATTCTTTACTCAAGGGTTCGTTGCGCAAGGTCAGATTGTTGAGGGGGCGCCGGCTAAGAACGGATTACCCCGGCGTCACGCGAGAATTAGTGCGGCTTGTGATCGGAGCGAGAATGGGTTCACTCGACCTCATCGATATCGACGTCGCTGATCGACATCGGAGATCCCTCTAAGCGTTGGTGAATCAGCGATCCGTCGATTCCCATATCTTCCAGTTGTCGGAGTGACCGTCGTCCCGACAAGACTCGAAGCATTTCAAAATCGGAGAGATCAAGCTTGTCGAGAAGCGACAAGAGTTCAGGATTCTCGTGGCGCAGATGACCGAGGAGATACTCAAGGCCGATCGTGACTGAATCAGAGTCCTGGCACCCCTGTTGATTGAGAGCGAGTCGAATGTCATGTTCATGGGTGACAAGGTCCATCACCACCTGCAGATTTGAAGGAGAAGGAATGGACAGAACAAACGCATCGAAGTCGGCCGATGATGACTCCCAGTCGTCACAGATTTCAGCCAGCGACTTTGGCGTATGTCGTGCCACCTGCTCAGCAGTCCAAGCATCGGAGCCCACATTGTCTAAGCGCCCGTTTAAAATGTCATCAGCAACACCAAACATGTGACACGTTAGGTCTTTCACACTCCATCCTGGACAGGGAAGGACCGGGAGCGCAGCTTGCGTCTCATTGAGTGATCGAAGGATTTCAATTGACCGACGCCGCGTTCCTTGAGCCGCACCTAGTACTTCTTCGGGTGTAAACCTTGTGCTCATTTGATCAAGATATCTCTTCTTGACATCACCGACAGCCATGAAGGGGTGACCGCATAGAACAGCAACCGTGCTCTGGGCTTGGGTGTCCTGCTCATCCTGAGCAGGGCCGATGTGGTGGAATAGTCACCATGACAAAGAGAATCGAAATATCCCGGGACATTGCCGCATCCCCCGAGCAGGTCTATGACGCAATTTCTGACGTAACCCGAATGGGTGAGTGGTCAGAGGAGTGTCATAGCTGTGAGTGGCACGAAGGGTCTGATGGCCCCGAAATCGGCGCAACCTTTGACGGCCACAATCGCAACGGTGAGTATGCCTGGACAACACAAGGAAAAATTATCGAGGCCGATCCGGGTCGGGCTTTTGTCTTTGAATGCTCCATGATGGAGTTTCACTTCTCTACCTGGGGATATCGCTTTGAACAGACTGAATCAGGATGCCGAGTGACTGAGTGGAGCGATGATCTTCGACCCGAGACCGCCTTGGAGTTCAGTAAGCAGACCTCGGGAATCGATGATCGAACGGAGCGGAATCGCTCAACAATGAGCCAGACGTTAGAGCGTCTCGCAGCTGCACTCGAAAACTGATCTCGCTGCCGAGGCTCATCGGTCCACGCTTGATTACTTGCCCCGACTTTCGTTACTGGGACTTAATCCAAGTTCGTCTTCGTGGAGGTCCGCCGCCCTCTCGACGTCGGTTGAGGTGACGAGATAGGTATAGTTGCCTGCCACCTTGAGGAGTCCCTTTGACGCCCTCGGACTCAACGGACCTGCGGTTGGCGAGCAATGTGGGTCTGACAAAAATGGTGGAGCTAACGGGACTATGTTCGAACCCCTCCTGGGGCGAGAAACTCAATCGTTTCTGCAGTTCACGATTGCCCGAGCGGCTTCATTCGAGTCATGTTCAATGTCTCAAGCACGACTGAGGAAGTAACGGGACAAGGTTCGAACCCAGAAGTTCCGTCAAAATACTGTCGCATATGTGCTACAGTTGTGCATGTCAGAAATTGCCTCTCGTGAACTTCGAAATAACACTCGGGGACTGCTGCAAAGAGTTGCTGGTGGCGAAGACGTTGTCATTACGGTGGACGGTCAACCCGTCGCAGCATTGCGATCGTTGAACCTTCGACCTCGTTGGATGAATGGAGCCGACTTTGCGCGGCGTTTGGCTCATCGCCAGGCCGACCCAGGGCTGCGAGCGGAATTGCATGTCTTGTCGCCGGACATGACCGACGACCTCCCCCTATGACGCGGGGGCTTGCCGACACCTCGGTATTCATCGCGCGCGAGTCTGGCCGACCGCTCCAAACATCACTGTTGCCAGATGAACTGGCGGTTTCGATTATCACCATTGGTGAGCTGCGGGCGGGCGTGCTGGCTGCTAGCGACGTCACGACTCGTGACACGCGTTTAGCGACGCTGACAGCGGCTATGACACTCGATCCCATTGCCATTGATGACGATGTCGCAGCCCAGTGGGCGCGCCTACGAGTCATGCTGCGTGACTCAGAACAACGAATGCCGGTCAATGACTCGTGGATTGCTGCGACGGCAATGGCACTTCAAGTGCCGATTGTCACTCAAGACGACGACTACATCAACCTGGCAGAGCTGCCCGTCGTTCGCGTTTGACCCTGAAGAGCCAGGGGTCGAACCTTGGCGTCGATGTTGCTGTACTTTTGACAACATTTTTGTGGAGGTAATGGGACTATGTTCAAACCCCCCGTGGGGCCAGAAACTCAGTAGTTTCTAGGCTTTCCGATGAGGTGCGCCGGCCAAAAAGGCTCAAACCCGAAGTGTTCCCTGAGATACCTGACTCTGCTGTCGGTGTTCCAGCAAGAGCGAGGGGCGAATCCGTCGGACATCTGATATCCTTACATTTAGAAAAAAGTAAGGAGAACGACATGGACGTGGCCGCTCGCTTGAGCTCCAAAGGGCAAGTAACGATTCCGAAGGCAGTTC
>CAIKCI010000038.1 GCA_903825895.1 uncultured Actinomycetes bacterium | reverse complement strand
TTGACAATAAAAGAGGTAGGTCAAGAGGTCGGCAAGTGTCTGCTCGAAAACGACCGTCCTTCCGCATTGAGACTCTCGTTTCGATTCATTGAAACCTTCGATAAGGCCACCGATGAGGTACGTTCCACAATGGTTACCCATCGACCCCAAACCACTGGTGATCTGCAATTTGATGTCCTCCTCGCTGGAGTAGCGGAATTCTCTTGCGCCAAGAATGGGCTGCTGGCTCCCTCTTGGGTGAACGATCAAGACCTCTTCCTCGAACAATGGTGGTTTGTCTCGGGAATGGACTCTCTCCATGCAGATGCGCTTGTCAGCAGTCCAATTTCTCTCGGTCGCAGGGGAGTCTTTGTCACGCAAGGCGCGTTGGAATATGCCTAATGCAATTACTTGGTAAAGCAGAACTCTTAGCGGCATTACACGCCCTCGATGAAGAGCTTGAGCGCGCAAACGTTCGTGCCGAAGTCTTCATCGTCGGTGGAGAAGCCATGGCTATTGCATATGATGCCCGCCGATCAACCAGTGACGTCGACGCTGTCTTTGCACCGTCACAAGAAGTACGAAAAGCAGCGCTCAGAGTTGCCGAACGAATGAATCTTGATTCCGACTGGCTCAACGATGGAGCAAAAGCCTTCATGCCTGGTGAAGATCCCGAACGTGTAGGCGTCTACGAAGGATCGTTCTTGAGCGTTGCAGCAGCATCGCCCAGGTTTCTTTTGGCGATGAAATTGATGGCATCACGCGTTGAGCGCGACCAAGACGACATCCGCACACTCTATGAACTCTGCGGATTCTCCAGTGCTCAAGAAGGCCTTGACCTTCTCATTGGTTTCTACCCAGAACGTCTCATCCTGCCTCGTGTTCAATTTCTTCTTCAAGAGATGTATCCCGAGAACTACCACAATCACTGATCCACTGATCCACTGATCCACTGATCCACTGATCCACTGATCCACTGATCCACTGATCCACTGATCCACTGACTAGCCCGTGGAGACTCCGTTAGGCGGTACTCCGCTCTTCATGGAATGAATTCCAACCCAAGTTTGAAAAGAGTCAAGCCCTGGTGTTTTTTCAACACCAGGGCTTGACCTTCAGTTCTTCTTGACTCACTACCTGGTCGTTACCAAAGCCAGCAATGACCAAGAATCTACAGCGCTCAGAGCAGCGCTTTCTCTCCTTCTTCTTCTTTGGTCTTGAGAATCATGATGACAACCGCCAACAATCCAAACAGCGGCTTGGCTAATACGTCGGCCAACGAGTAACCAATTTGTCGCACGACAAGAGCAGTTGCCTCATTCGAGATAAATCTGGGCAAGATGTACGCGATTGGGTAAACGAGCCAGGTCACAAGCAAGATCCAACGCATCGCCCCAACCAGGCTCTTAACCCGAGGTGGTTGGTTGCCAAGCGTACGAGTGAGCTCCACGAAGAGCACGTAAAGGATGTAGAGGAAGAACAACGTTGACAAACCACCCCAAACGAGTCGTGCCGTTGAGTCTGATGCTGCGAGTTCTCCAGGGTATCCAAGACCGATCATGAAGAGCGAGGCAACGCCAAGACGAATGATCAGGCTACGGGACTCTTCCCACTTCAAACGAAGCACCAAGACCAGTTCGGCCAGGAGCAGCGGAACAGTGAGCAGCCAGTCAACGTAACGGTAAGCCTCGTTGAACGGCGGACCTGACTGGATGTAGTCCCCACGCAGTGCTGCGTAATGGAATGACTCATTCCAAGAGTTGAAGATCCTGAGGTAGTGATACCCAGCGATCAACACGACCAAAGTGGTCAGGATCAAGGCTGCTTGATTCTTCTGACTGATTCGTGGCCGAATCAGCAAGAAAAAGACAAACGATGCAAGCATTGCTGCAAACACAAACGACAGTGCGTTGTACACGGCATTGAACTGCCCGTTACTCAGCACCATGAAGTGGGTGACTGTTGTCATTGATTCTCCTTAGGGGTTTTACAATTTTCTTAGGTGAGAAATTAGCACTAAAAAGCACTAAAAAGCACTAAAAAGCAAGAGTTTCATCTATTCGACCGAAAATACCTCTCTCAAGGGGTGTTCTCTTAAAAAACCTGGATATTTAAGGGGTTTTTAGCCCACACCCCTCAACGGAACCCGTTGCAGGGGTACTCCCGTTCGTGCCTAGCTCCCAAAACAGAGACGGGGCTAATTGCCACCGTAAAGCGAGGCTTCTTGAGGCCCCCTCCACTGGGTTTTGAGATCCTCCACAAACTGTGGAGCCGTTGTCTTTTCATCAAGTTTTGCCGACCACCGTTCTTCAACGTGACCGTATTTCCAAATCAAAAGCGCGCCCATCCACGTCAGCACAAAGATTCCGACAATCACAAAACCAGCTTTGTTGATATTGAAATTCGCCATGACATTCCAGAAACTTCCCGTCAGATGGAGTTCTTTTTGCAGCAGACCCAGCACTTCAATCGTGCCGATAAACAGGCAGATAAAAACCGAGAGACCCGTGATCAGAAGGTTGTAATACACCTTACGCACGGGATTAAAGAAAGCCCATCCATAGGCCACGTTCATGAAAATCCCGTCAATGGTGTCCATACCCGTCATTCCGGCCGTAAAGAGAATAGGCAGACAAAGAATTGAGTACCACGGAAGATGCTGGGTCGCGACAAGTGCTGTAGTGGCCAACAAGGCGACTTCGGTAGCGGTGTCAAACCCTAGGCCGAAGACAACCCCGACCGGGTAGATCTGCCATTCCTTGGTGATGGACTTCATCCAGCCACCGAAAACTCGAAACATAAACCCACGGTTCTCGAGTTGACGCTCAAGCTCCGCTTCGTCAAAGTCCCCGTGGCGCAGTTTTCGAAATACGGTAAAAATCCCAGCCAAAATAATGATGTTGAGAAAAGCAATGAGAAAAAGAAACGACGCCGACACTAGCGTGCCGAAGATCCCGCCAAATTGCTCAAGTCCAGAACGGTTATGTGAGACCGCTGCATAGACCGTCTTTTCGGAGATCACAATACCGACCCCGATGGCGAACACGATGGTGGAGTGGCCAAGCGAGAAAAAATAGCCAACACTTAGTGGCTTCTTTCCCTCGTTCATCAATTTTCTCGTGGTGTTGTCAATCGCCGAGATGTGATCAGCATCAAAGGCGTGACGCAGGCCGAGGGTGTAGGCAAGAACGGCAACGCCGATCCCGAGACCCTTGTAGTGCTGGGGAACAACAAAAAGAAAAAAGACGCCAAAGCCAACGACATGGAGCAGGATGATTGACAGAAACATCAGTTTCGTTTGGAGCCATTGCGTTGGCGTCAATTCACGCCGAAACTCTTTGATTTTGCCCCAAGGGCCCAGTTCGGCCCGCACTGATTCTGCGATCGCCATGAGTTATGTTTACTCTAAATGCAAGTGATTCGCAATTAGATGACGATGGTAATAGGCGATTCGGTCACTGGGAACCACAGTCCGCGAAACGACTTGAGACCCTTTACCCCTCTAGGGTCGTGAGTGTTCGACCCACGAGCACGAGGACCCGAGAAGCCGGACTAAAGATTCACCAAGACGTCGGCGAGTTCTGCCGGCCGTGAATAAAACGGGGAGTGACTTCCTTCTAGCTCGATCAAGTCCGCACCGAGACGCTCACGTGCCACACGACGTGACCAGTCTTGACCGACGGCATTATCTTCAGTCATCAAGATGTACGTCAACGGGACGTCGGGCCATTGGTCAAATGGACACTGTTCCACAAACGTCGTCATTGCCTGTGGCCTCAGGCGCTCCCATGCTCGTTGGGCAACGTCATCATCAAGATCGTTATAGAAAAGGTGTTTTGCCATCTCCAAGGTGATCTCCATCCCTGCGTCGTCGGGAAGCTCACCCGCAGCGAGGTCTTCACTGGCATCAGATGAGGGGGCCAAGGCGTCCTCCTGCGTTGCCAAGTAATCCAGGTAGCTCATCCCTGGCATGGGGACGAGCGCACCCAATAACACGATTCTTTTCACAGGTCGTTGAAGGCCGACCATGGGGGCGGCAAGACCGCCCATGGAATGGGCAACGACCACGACATCATCATCGTCGGGTCCCACTGCATCATTGATGGCATTCACGACAACGCGCGCCCAGTCTTCGGCACCGGCGGCTTCGTCTTCAATAGGAAGATCGGGAGCAATCGACTTGTGTCCCCGAGCAGAGAGTTCCGGTTGGAGCATCTCCCAGCACCAGCCTCCATGCGCCCCACCGTGAACTAATGCAAATGTCGTCATTTCGAACCCCCCGTTCGTTTTACCAAAAGAACCATAGCAATAAACGTTGGAATATCGTGAGGGGTTCCGTTTTATTCCAGCCAAATTGGATTTCTCAATATTACTTGGGGACTGCCATGTTCAAGGACCATCACACTGGTCCACAAAAGGCACTTTTCGGCGCTGAAGCTCCGGTCCCGGAGGTGTTCTCTCCCCTGAATCCCGAATTGTGCTGTCATGCACGTGCTCTCAGACAGGAACAAGAAGTTCGTCTTCGAACGATCAGTGCTCCCTATTGAGAAGATACTTCGAGGAGTTCGTCGACTTTCTCGGCGGGGAGTCGACTGTGCAGTGCCCAGTGGTAGATGGCCACATTGAAAACGGTCAGTACTAAGAGGTCCCAGTACAGGGGAAGTTGACCTTGGCCGCCGACAAGAATATTTTTGAAGATTCCAATGCCGCCAATCATTCCTCCTGCCCCAAATCCTCCATAGAACGAGATGAATCCCATCCCCGCCAGATAGAAAAAGAACCAGATTCCTGACTTCAGATCAAGCGACGGCATTTTATCGTTGAGGTGAAAAACCCTTGTGGCCGCCATGAGAAGCCAACCGAGAATCATGACCACCATCAAGGTTGAATAAGTCTGCCAACCCGCCCAGTAAACGATGAAGTTGGCAAAGACGAACGCCAGCGGCGCAAGGATTTGCGCCGCAGGCAAGCGATACGAGCGATGCATGTCAGGTTTTTGAAGTCGCAGAGCCCCCAGCGCCAGTGGAGCTCCTGCGTACATCAACACTGCCGCACTTGTAACGACCCCAACCAATTTGCTCCACGAAGGAAACGGCAAGAGAAACAACAAACCGATAATGCTCGAGAAGATCACCGAGACAACAGGAATGCGTGTTTTCTCTGACGTTTTTTCAAATACCTGGGGCAGGTATCCCATTCGACTCAAGCTGTAGCTCACCCGTGACGTTGAAGTCAGATAGATCAAACTTGTTCCCGTCGGAGAAACAACGGCATCGACTCGAAGCAGCCAGGCCAACCAACTGATTCCAGCAACCGTCGCCACCGTTGCAAAAGGTGCCGAGGCCAGTGACGAGTCCTTTACAAGCCCAGACCATCCATAGTGCTGGAGGGTTGATGGGTTGAGCGCAAAAATAAATGCCAGTTGCGCTCCTATGTAGATAAAGACTCCGATCAAAAGCGAGAGAAGCACTGCACGGGGGAGGTCTCTCTGGGGATTGGTACTCTCCCCGCCCCACTCCACTGCTTGTTCGAAGCCGAGGAAGGAAAAGACGATTCCTCCCAGGGGAATGGTGAGCAGAATCGCCTTAAACCCACCAGCGCTAAATCCATGAGAGACCGACGCAAAGAATCCGCCGCCGCCCGTGATGTTCGCACCATGAAACTGGGTAAGCAGCAAGATCACAATCGTGAGTGTCGGAATCGCCACTTTCCACACCGTGATTCCTGAGTTGACCTTGGAGAGCCATCGAATGCCGACCAAGTTCAATGTCGTAAAACAAACCATGAGCACAATCGCCACGACATAACCAGGACCATTCAGCGTTCCTGTGGCTCCGTTGTAGAGGCCCGAAGCCCATGAAATCGACGACGTGTACTGAATCGCCGCGAGTACTTCAATGGGTGCAACCGATGCGGCTTGCACATAGGAAAACCAACCGAATGACTGTCCAGCAAGTGTTCCGAAGGCAAAATGTGGATACCGACTCGCTCCTCCTGCCATGGAGAACATGCCGCCTAGTTCGGCATAAACCAGGGCAATGAACGCAACAATGATTGCGGCCATTACCCAAGAGATCAGCGCTGACGGTCCCGCGAGTGAGGTGGCGATCAAGGCACTGAAGAGCCAGCCCGAGCCAATCACCGATCCGGTAGACGACCACAGCAAGCCGAGAAAGCCAACCTCTCGCTTGAGTGCCACAGGTTGTTGCTTCTCAGTTCTCATCTTTTCCTCTTCGAAGATTCACAGTGCTTACTCGCTGAAGCGACCGTTGCCAAAGTAGCACTCACCAACATTGCCCTTGGTTTCTTGGGGTCTCGGCTAAGGTCCCAAATGTGCCTCACCACAGACACCAGCAAGTGAACTGCTAGCAGTTCGATGGGTGCAGTCCTCGCAGGTTTCTTCACGGGACTTTCTCTCATTGTCGCAATTGGCGCGCAAAATGCCTATCTTCTCCGATTAGGCCTCACTCGACGCTACGTCGGGGTTGCTATGACCATCTGCGTCGCTTCCGACGTCGCACTGATCCTGTTAGGCACCGCTGGCGTAGGGGTTGTTGTTCGGTCGTATCCGAGCATGCTGAACATTTTGAAATGGGTTGGCGTTGCCTACCTTGTCGGCTTTGCGCTTTATTCCTTTTATAAGGCCAGTAAACGAGAAGTGCTGCTTCCCTCCGAGAGCCAGCCCCCGGCCAGAAAAGTAGTGATCGCAACGATGTTCGCGTTCACCCTCTTGAATCCACATGTCTATCTCGACACCGTGTTGTTGCTGGGGTCAGTCGCTAATCAATACGGATCAAATAAATGGCTTTTTGCCATCGGTGCATGTGCTGCTTCGGCTCTTTGGTTTACGTCGCTCGGGTTTGGCGCAAAAGCTGCGTCTGCGTTCATGGCCCGACCCGTTACCTGGAGAATTCTTGACGTCCTTATCGGCGTCATAATGCTTGCGGTGGCATTCAGTGTTGCCTCCACGCACATTGGTCAATAATGGTTTCAGTGTTGCCCATTGAGTAACACCTGAAGTACCGTTTGAGAATGAAAAGTGACACAAAACCTACTTCTGCCCTTCAGATCCCCACCAGCATGGCTCAATGGATGGAGCTCTTTGTTGACCTGATCTTCGTCGCCGCCATGCTCGTTTTCAGTAGTTCGGTTGATGGTCTCCACTCAGGTGTGGCCAAAGTTTGGGTAGAAGTCAGCTTTGCCATGGTGTGGTGGATCTGGCTTTGTTCAACACTGCTCTTAGATCGTTTTCGCCTCCGAGATAATTTGGCTCGATTTGTTCTCCTCGCTCAGATGTTCCTGATCGTGCTCTATTCAATAGAAGCAAAGTCGGGAATTAACCACGACCACAAAATGATGGTCGCTGAGTTTGGCGGTCTCTTACTCACCGTCGCCCTTCTTTGGGCCTTAGTGCTGCGAGAACCGGGAGACAGAACAATTTACGTCAAACGCATGGTTGTTCTCAATCTTGTCGGTGCGTGTTTATTTTTCTTGGCTGCCCCGCTTAAAGACACGTTCAGCTATCCACTGTGTGCGGCCGGCTTACTTATCGTGTTGGTACCCACAGTCGTTCCATCTCTCGTCGCCAAAGAATGGCCACCCTTCGATCGTGAGCACCTCGTTGAGCGTCTCGGGACGTTTTCATTGATCGTCATGGGTGAAACTTTTATTGATATTGCCCTGTCCATTAGTACGCGTCACGTTGGGTCGAAAGACGTGATCGTTCTCCTTTTCCAGTTTCTTTTTGTCTTCTCACTTTGGGCTGCATATTTTGAAGACATTCCCCATGCTGGACTCCAAAAAGCCAGAGCAAGCCTCTGGCTCTTCTTTCATTTCACGCTTCAGTTTTCTATTGTCTTAATTGGAATGGGGGTTGCAGCAATTGTGAATGCTCCGGATGGTGAGCACCTTCCTGACCAAGACTCTGTCGAGATTTTCGGAATGATGGCCCTCTTCTACCTATCCCTGGCGGTCCTGGACTGGTGTTCTGACCGGAAACCTCTCAAGAATCTGATCCTGTTCCGTCTCGCTGGTTTTGTCCTGACGCTGGCCATCGCCATCCTTGGCGTGACCGTGCCGTCGCTCAAACTAGACGAACTCGTTCTTGCTGCGACGGTGGTCGCCATGGTGAGCGCGTTCATCGCCCCAATACTCATCAGAAAAACCTCGGCGCCCGAAAGCGAGCCGGCTCTTTCATCTCATCACTCAGTCTGACGTATAAGCAAAAGCCTTATGGCGAGACGCCTCTGGCATTAACCCCATTCAAAATGTTTAGCCAGCGTTTGCTTGCGTCGAAGAAATGAGGTTCAGGAGAGCTGGCGGGGGTGTTTGTGATCTTACCGGTGCGATAAACGTCAAATAGATGTAATTGCCCGCAACCCAGGCGTCCAAACGGACGCTTCCGGCTTTGGAGGTGGAACCCACTCCGTCTTCTTTTCCATTACCAAAGTCCAGATAGTCCGTGACCCCACCGACCTGCGTCGCCGTCATTGCTCCTTGGGACTGTTGCACCATGTAGGCCATGTACTGATCCGCGGTCATTGTTGGTTTTGATTTACCCTGAGCCTGGACAGAAAGTTTTTGAAGGTCACTGGGGCTCAGACATGCAACGACGACTGACTTGGATCCGAAGTCATAGGTTGTGCCTAGCGCGTTCGCTGCATTTTTGGACGGCTTCTTATAGTTATACGTCGTAACTTTCGGTTTCGAGGCTTTCGTAAAGCCATCTGCAACAAGAGCTGACTTCGTCAAGTTCTTGCACTGATTCGTCACCGTGACGGCAGCGCTCGCCGACGCTGCGCCGATTGAGATCGTCAGCAGTCCTGCGCTCATGACCGCAGCACTTGTAAGTGAACCTAATTTCCTTAGTGACATAACAGTCCTTTCCTTGAGGGTGCATCGAGAAGTCGTATTCTCTATTCTACAAATCAAGATCCTCAGATAGGTACTAGGAGCTAAGAATGGGCTAAAAATTCACCATGCACGAACGAGGAACCCTCGATGGCCGTTCCTCCAATTAAGCTTGCAAACTCACCAAAGAACCTTTGATTTGCTGATGTGGGCTCTACTATCAGTGAGGTGAGTGAGATCCATGGCTGAGTATCGTCCCTCCAGCCCCTCTGGCGATGCTGGTCTCTCGCACAACGCGGCCGAACCACAGCGCCCACCTCGCTTCCCTGCGTTTAATGGCCTCCGTGCCATTGCCGCGATGCTCGTGCTTGGCGTGCATACGGCCTTTGTCAGCGGCGTGACGACGAGAGACGGCTTTGGCGTCTACACCGCTCGGCTCGAGATTGGCGTTTCGGTCTTCTTTTTAATCTCAGGCTTTCTCCTTTACCGCCCCTTTGTTTCAGCGCACCTGGCCGGAGTGACGAAGCCTCAAACGGGAGCCTTTTGGGTTCGTCGCTTACTTCGCATCGTTCCTGCCTATTGGGTAGCCCTGTTTCTCATCACCACTGTCTTTCATCTTTCGACCATGGGTCCAGGTGGCTGGTCGGCCTACGTCGATCACTATTTTTTCCTTCAGATTTACTTTTGGAGTCAATGGACCCATGGCATTACTCAAGCCTGGTCACTCTGTGTTGAGATGACGTTCTATCTCTTTATTCCCCTCTATGCGATGGCCATCGGATGGAGGCGTGAAGCGCGCTCCGCCAATCAACGACTTATCGTTGAGTTAATAGGTCTTGCGCTCATGATCGGGCTGAGTTTTGCGTGGAGATGGTATTGGCTCGGCCGTATTTCCCCTACGGCTCAGACGGCACGGTTAGCAGCGACGTTTTGGTTTCCCGCATTCCTCGATCTCTTCGCGTTTGGTATGTTCCTGGCCGTCCTGAGTGCCTGGACGCATCAGCACCACAGTGAACCAACCTGGGTCACCCGTGCTTGGGTACCTTGGGTCTCTTGGGGTCTTGCCGGTATTTTCCTTTACAGCGTTGGGCATCTCGGAATCTCACTCCTCCCCGTCTACACGCAAGGCTTCAGTGACATCACGAAACAATCGCTCTATGGGCTCTTTGCGCTCTTTCTCCTCCTGCCCGCCGTCTTCGGGCCTCAGAACAAAGGCTTCATTCGGGGATTCCTGCGTTCTTGGCCCGTGGCATCACTCGGCGCAATTTCTTATGCCATCTACCTTTGGCACCAAGCAATGATTCAAGAACTCCTCCAGCGTCAACACCTAACACTCTTTGCCATTCCCTTTTGGCCATTTTTCTTTGCCGTCGTTGGGCTCTCTGCGGCAATCGCCGCCGTCAGCTACTTCGTCGTTGAACGTCCAGCGCTTCATTTGAAGAATTCCCTTTCTTGGTGGCGCCAGCGGTCGTCAATTGGTCTGATCAATACATCGGCGGATCCTCACGATCCATCTGCATAGGCGTTCCGTTCACCCACTGCTCTTTTCGTTGTTGTCAGTGAGACGATCGCCTCGATACGGTTGCCGCTCTTCAAAAGTCAGGTGCTCGTTACGTCAAGGCTCTAACATCATCATTGTGAGCGAGACCCATGGCTGAACAACTTCTTTCTCAGCAATCGGGTGGGAGTGCCGGTCCCTCTGAAGGTGGGGCTGCGCCCCCTCGACCACCGCGTTTCCCAGCGTTTAACGGTCTGCGAGCCATTGCTGCGGTCTTGGTGCTTGGGGTGCATACCGCCTTTGTCACCGGCGTCACCCCGAAGGACCCCATTGGCATCTACACCGCACGCCTTGAGATCGGTGTGTCCGTCTTCTTTTTGATTTCGGGCTTTCTCCTTTATCGCCCCTTTGTGTCAGCTCACCTCGCTGGAGTGGCCAAGCCTCGAACGGGTGCATTTTGGCTGCGCCGACTCCTTCGCATTGTTCCCGCCTACTGGGTCGCACTGTTCTTTGCGACCACCGTGCTGCATGTGTCAAAGATGGGGGCTGGGGGTTGGACCGCCTACGTCAATCATTATCTTTTCCTTCAGATCTACTACTACAGCCAATGGCGATATGGCTTGTCCCAAGCTTGGTCACTTTGTATCGAGATGACCTTTTATCTCTTTATTCCCCTCTATGCGATGGCAATTGGTCGACGGCAAGCAACCCGGAACCCATCTCGGAGGATGAAAATCGAAATTATCGGACTCCTCTGCTTGGTCGTGGTGAGTTTCGCTTGGCGGATCTTCTGTCTTTCTCATAAAGGAAACCAGGGGGACACAGGTCAGCTTGGCCTGTTGTGGCTTCCCGCCTACCTTGACCTCTTCGCTTGCGGAATGCTGCTCGCCGTATTGAGCTCCTGGACGCATCAACACAGCAGCGAGCCTCGCTGGATCACGCGCAGGTGGGTACCGTGGGTTTCATGGGGTCTTGCTGCACTTTCCTTCTATGCCGTTTGCCACATGGGTATGCCAATTAAACCCATTTATACGCAAACGTTTCCCGATCTTCTTCGACAAACACTCTATGAATCATTCGCCTTCTTTCTGATTTTGCCCGCCGTCTTCGGGCCCCAAAATAAGGGCCTGATTCGAAAAACCCTGCGCTGGTGGCCGGTGGCTTCACTCGGAGCGATCTCTTACGGTTTCTACCTTTGGCACGAAGCCGTCATGTCCAAGTGGGTCGATTACCGGCACTTGATCATTTTCGATATTCCCTACTGGAAGTACTTCGCCGCCGTTTTTATCCTGTCCGCGGTGGTCGCAACCGTGAGCTATTTCGTCATAGAGCTCCCAGCGCTTCGTTTAAAGAATTCTCTTTCCTGGTGGCGCCAGCGATCAAATATTGGTTCGCTGAATGAGACAACGGATGAAGAAGATCCTTCCGCCTGAGCCTGGTCTCAGCTTTTTGTCTCCAGCTGAATGGGCGCAAAGGACGCGAGTAAATTCTTGACATGACTCCCATCACGGCGCTTCTTCGCCGACCAAGCCCACTCCTCGCGCAGGGGATCGTTACACACATTGAGCGCAGCTCCATTGATCTTGATCTGGCTCGCCAGCAATGGGACGACTACGGAGGCGCACTTCGCGCCGAGGGCTGGACCACCGTTGAGGTGCCGCCTCTTGATTCGTGTCCCGACGGCGTTTTCGTAGAAGACACCATGGTCGTCTTTAAAAATCTTGCCGTCATTGCCCACCCGGGCGCTGATTCAAGGAGGCCGGAGACGTTTGCTGCCGAAGAAACCGTGGCGGGACTTGGCTACACCATTGAACACATCTCGGGCACGGCCACACTCGATGGCGGCGATGTCCTAAAAGTTGGATCCACCATCTATGTCGGTTTCGGAGGGAGGACCAACGAGGAGGGCGTGAGCCAACTGCGCTCATTTCTCGAGCCCCTTGGAGGTCGAGTTCTCGGAGTGCCAACGGCAAAAGTTCTTCACCTCAAATCCGCCGTTACCGCCCTACCCGATGGAACCGTGATTGGGTTTGAGCCACTCGTCGATAATCCCCACGCCTTCGAACGTTTTCTCGGCGTCCCTGAAGAATCCGGTGCCCACGTTGTCCTCCTTGGCGAGAACCGTTTGCTGATCGCCGCCGACTGTCCCAAGACTCATAAGATCTTTCGATCGATGGGCTACGAGCTTGTCGTTGTGGACATCAGTGAATATGAGAAATTAGAAGGGTGTGTGACCTGTCTTTCGGTCCGCCTGCGAGAGGTTCCGAGCAGCAAGCACACCGTGTCGTTATGAGAATCGACATCTGGAGCGACGTGGTCTGTCCGTGGTGTTTTGTCGGGAAACGCAATGTCGAGGCGGCACTCACAGAACTCAAGATCGATGCCGAGATCCATTGGCGAGCCTTTGAACTCGACCCCAACGCTCCGCTTACCAGCACAATGTCAATGGCCGAAGCCCTCTCGGCGAAGTTTGGCGTCACGCTCGACCAGGCAAAAGAGATGAACGCCCAGATGGCGGCCGTGGCCAAAAAAGCGGGCCTTGACTACGACCTCGACAATGCCAAACCACGCAACTCATTGAATGCTCATCGCTTAGCGAAACTTGCCGAAGAACATGGACGTGGTGGCGAAATGGCCGAGCGGCTTTTTGCTGCTTATTTCACACAAGGAGCTGATCTCTCGGACAAGGAAACCCTGGTAGCACTGGGCGAAGATGTTGGCCTTGAGGGAGCATCAATCTTGGCCATGCTGGATTCGGATGACTTCATTGACGCTGTTCGAAGCGACGAAGCAATGGCCGCCGATGCCGGATTCAGTGGAGTTCCCACCATCGTGATTGATGAGCAGTTCGCCATCCCAGGCGCCCAGCCTCCCGACGTTCTTGTTCGACTTCTCGGAAAGATTGTGGCAAAAGCCAACAGCGAAGAGTAACGACTGCTCGTTATGGAGCAGCACTGACCGCAGGGTGACGCTTTACTCCCCTTCGACGGGTGCTTCGTCAGCCACGCGCGTTACTGCAGCTACGGCCTGGCCGTCGTCGAGGTTCATCACGCGCACCCCTGTGGCGTCTCGACCTTGACTAGAGATCTCTTTCACCGGCGTGCGAATAATGACACCACCCGAGGAGACCAACAAAATCTCTTCGTCAAGATTCACAATAAAGGCTGCGACCACACGTCCACGAGTGGCCGTGATCTTGATACCGCGGACCCCTTGGCCACCACGTGCCTGGCGATTGAAGCGTTCGAGTTTGGTGCGCTTTCCAAACCCAGCATCGGTCACGATCAAAATATCTGCTTCATCTTGCGCCACGTCCAGCGACACGACCCGGTCGTCGGGCTTCAGCTTGATCCCGCGTACTCCAGCAGCGGCACGACCCATGTCGCGCACGTCGGTGGCGGCGAAACGGATGGTCATTCCTTTTTCTGTTACCACGAAGCAGTCGTCGTCGGCTTGGGTCTCAACGACACGCACGAGTTCGTCACCGTCACGCAGGTTGATGGCAATAAATCCTTCGCGTCTTGATTTGTCGTATTCGCTAAAGGCAGTCTTTTTTACTTGACCCATCTTTGTGACAAACACCAGTGACGAGTGTTCGGGGAAGTCGCGCGTCGAAACAATTGCTTCGATACTTTCGTCTGGAGCCATGTTCAAAAGGTTGACAATTGCGGTGCCCTTCGCTGCTCGCTCCTTCATGGGAATTTCGTGGCCGCGCAGACGGTAGACCTTGCCCTTGTTTGAGAACATCAAAAGATACGCATGGCTCGACGTCTTGATGACGTGGGTGACGAGATCTTCCTCTTTCAGTGTCGCTCCCTTGACTCCTCGGCCACCTCGGCCTTGAACCCGGAACGCTGCGGCATTGACCGACTTCACATAGCCAGCTGCCGTCATGGTGACTACCATGTCCTCGTCGTCGATCAAGTCTTCGATACCCATTTCACCCGGGTCGTGGGTAACGGCGCTGCGACGTTCGTTGGCGAATTTGTCGCGCACTTCGGTCATCTCGTCCGAGATCACCTTACGAAGGACCGTCTCGTTGTTAAGGATCTCTTCGTAGCCAATGATCTCTTCACGCAATTTGGCCATCTCGTCTTCAAGATCAGTTCGTCCAAGCTTGGTTAGGCGACCAAGGGTCATGTCCAAGATGTGCTTGGCCTGCTCTTCAGAAAAGTCGAAAGGTGCAGCCATCAACGATGCTTGCGCAGCAGGGCGATCGTCGGATCCACGGATCGTGGCGATCACCGCGTCGAGCATGTCGATGGCTTTGAGCAAGCCTTCGATGATGTGCGCCCTGCGGTTTGCTTTGTCCAAGCGATACTGCGTTCGTCTCGTGACCACTTCGACCTGGTGGGCGATGTAGTGGGTCAGGACCTGTGCGAGGTTCAGCGTTCGAGGGACGCCGTCGACCAGGGCCAACGTGTTAACCCCGAACGACGTCTGAAGCGTCGTCATCTTGTACAACTTGTTCAGAACAACGTTGGCGTTGGCGTCGCGCTTTAACGTAATTACTAAGCGTGGCTTTCGACCAGCCGAGTCGTTCTGCAGCGCCGAAATCCCGTCGAGGTCCCCAGCTTTCACGAGGTCTGTGATTTTCTCTTCAATTGACTCGACCGAGACCTGAAAGGGGAACTCGGTCACGACAATTTGATTCGTACCTTTTTTCTCAACAATCTCTGCAACAGCACGCATCTTGATCGAGCCACGCCCCGTGCGATACGCATCAAGAATTCCCTGCCGACCCAAAATTTGCGCACCGGTCGGGAAGTCAGGTCCCTTGACAAAGGCCATCAAGTCATCGGGTGTCGCGTCAGGGTTGGCCAGCAGGTGAAGTGTGGCATCAATAACCTCGCCCAAGTTGTGAGGAGGAATATTCGTCGCCATACCAACGGCGATTCCCTGTGAGCCGTTGACTAAAAGGTTTGGGAATCGAGCGGGAAGTACAACGGGTTCTTCGTCGGTGTTGTCGTAGTTTGGAATGAAGTTAACGGTCTCTTCGTCGATACCCGCCATAAGTTCCAGCGCCAATGGAGCGAGGCGACTTTCCGTGTACCGCATCGCTGCAGCACCTTCATCGGGGCCGGTGCCTCCGAAGTTTCCGTGCCCATCAATGAGCGGGTGACGCATGGAGAAGTCTTGGACCATCCGCACCAAGGCGTCATAGATCGCCGTGTCCCCGTGGGGGTGATAGGTGCCCATAACTTCACCGACAACTTTGGCGCACTTAGCGTGCGGTCGGTCAGGTCGAAGACCCTGGTCATACATCGAGTAGAGAATTCGGCGGTGCACGGGCTTAAGGCCGTCTCGCACATCGGGCAAAGCACGCGAGACGATGACCGACATCGAATATTCAAGGAAGGATCGTTCCATCTCCTCTTGAATTTCGATGGGCTCGATATACCCTTCGACCTCTTCAGAAGAATCGTCGGGAGTCTCTTCGGCTGCTTTCTTGGGGGCACGTGGCATGGGGTCCTTTTAATTCCTCAAATATCGAGGAATCGCACATCCTTTGCGTTGGTTTGAATGAAGTTTCTTCGAAGCTCGACGTCGTCGCCCATCAAGACACTGCAGACTTCGTCAGCCAGTGCCGCTTGATCGACGTTGATCTGTAAGAGGCTTCGCTTATTTGCGGCCATGGTCGTGTCGCGCAACTCGTCAAAGTCCATCTCGCCAAGACCCTTCAGACGTTGGAACTCATTTTTGTGGTCCGGGTGCGACGCCGTGAAGGCGTCCTTTGCCGTCTCGTCTTTGAGGTACAACTTCTCTTTCCCAACCAGTGTTGAGAACAGGGGCGGTTGGGCCACATAGACATGGCCTGCTTCGACGAGTGGTTTCATCTGGCGGAAGAAGAACGTCAACAATAAGGTGCGGATGTGGCTGCCATCAACATCGGCATCGGCCAGAAGAATGATCTTGTGATATCGAATCTTCGTCAGGTCAAAGTCTTCGGCCAGCCCCGCGCCAATTGCCGCAATCAGTGCTTGAACTTCGGTGTTCTTGAGCATCTTGTCGACGCGTGCTCGCTCGACGTTCAAAATCTTTCCTCGAATCGGCAGAATGGCTTGGGTGTTGGGGTTTCGAGCATCTTTTGCCGAGCCACCTGCAGAGTTTCCCTCAACAATAAACAGCTCGGACACGCGTGGGTCGCGCGACGAGCAGTCAACCAGCTTGCCCGGGAGTCCTGCGCCGTCAAGGGCCGACTTGCGGCGGGTGAGGTCACGCGCTTGGCGAGCCGCTGTGCGAGCTCGTGCTGCGAGTGTGGCTTTTTGTACGATTTGGTTTGCTTCGCGTGGATTTTCTTCAAGCCACTCCGCGAGTTTCGCGTTCGTTGCTTTCTCCACAAGCGAGCGCATCGGAACGTTACCCAACTTCGCCTTCGTTTGGCCTTCGAACTGAGGTTCTGCCAAGCGAACAGAGATAATGGCGGTAAGCCCTTCGCGAATATCTTCGCCAAGAAGGTTGTCTTCTTTTTCTTTCAAAATGTTTCGGGCTCGGCCGTATTTGTTGATGGCGTTCGTCAGGGCTTTCCTGAACCCATCCTCGTGCATACCGCCTTCGGTAGTCGAAATTCCGTTGGCGAAGGAGTAAATCGAGTCGTTGTAGGTGGTATTCCACTGCATAGCCACTTCAACTTCTTGGGACTCTTCGACGACTTCGTACGAGACCACCTTTTTGAAGAGTGATTCTTTAGAGGCATTCAGGTGCTTCACGAAGTCCACGATTCCGCCGTTGTACTTATAGGTCTGGGTCTGCTCGCGGCCCTCTCGCTCGTCGCTAAACGCGATCTCGAGTCCTTTGTTCAAGAACGCCATGATTTGGAGGCGCTCGAGGACGGTCTGGGCGCGGAAATCAGTCTCTTCAAAAATCGTGGGGTCTGGCCAGAACGTAACCGTCGTTCCCGTTCGGTCTCGCGGGGCCTTGCCCGTTACTTTTAGCTTTCCTTGGACTTCCCCACCGTTTTTGAAGTCCAGCTGGTGGTGATCGCCGTTTCGGTCAATTTCCAAGATCAGCGTTGTCGAAAGGGCGTTCACGACCGAGACCCCTACCCCGTGGAGGCCACCGGAGACCTTGTAGCCGCTACCGCCGAATTTTCCCCCGGCGTGCAGAACGGTCAACACAACTTCTGCCGCTGATTTGCCTTTGTACTGGGGGTGGGCATCAACGGGAATTCCTCGTCCGTCGTCTGCAACTCGGCACCCGCCGTCGTTTAACAAGGAAACGGAGATTTTGGTGCAGTGACCCGCCATTGCTTCATCAATGGCATTGTCGACAACTTCCCAGATGAGGTGATGGAGCCCCGACGGCCCCGTCGACCCGATGTACATACCGGGTCGTTTTCTAACGGGGTCGAGTCCTTCAAGAACGGTGATATCGCTCGCGCTATACGAGGTCGATTCTTTCACTTCCGCTTTTGCCACCTGGCTCCTCTCAGCTCCCAAATCATCGCAGTTTTCGCTGTGGTTTTGGGCTCTGTGATCAATCGTTGTTGTCTCGCTATCCTACTCCACGGTACCGACAAAACGGGTTATCTACGGTGCGCGAACAACCGCCACGACCCCATCAACATCGACGCCTGGAGCGCCATTCAATGTCGTCAACAAGTCACCCGAAATGAGCCTCACTTTTGTCGCCCACGTTGGTTCGTCCACTGCCACCACAAGGGTCGCTCCATCGAGGCGGAGTGGCGAAACGTGCAAAAGAATTTCGGGATCAACCGCTTCGTCCCACCGCCGCTGAATGGCGGCCAGCCCCACGAGGTCTCGTTGGGAGATCTGCGCGGCCACTCGAGCGAGAGACTCCCCGAGCGGGACCGGGCCCTCATGAGATTTACGCCATCTAGCCATCTGCGGCCACCAGGTCGACGACGTCGAGCACGAGGGCTGGGTCAACCCCTTCGGGCAGGGGTGAAGCAGTCGTGATTAGCGTTTGGCCGCGAGGGAGTTCGTTAATGAGCCGGCGGGACCTGCCTGGGTCAAGTTCAGAGAAAACGTCATCCAGCAAGAGAAGCGGGGCTTCGCCGAGGTGCGAGCGGGCCGCGAGGTGGACGGCGAGGCGAAGGGCCAGGGCCAGGGTGCGTTGCTCGCCTTGGCTGGCTTGGGTTTTGATGTCCCGGCCGTCGAGGAGAAATTCGATGTCGTCGCGGTGAGGCCCAACCGTTGTCAATCCGCGCCGCAGATCCTCGCGCTGGCTTTGCTCTAAGCCTTGGGCCAAGCCTGCGGGGGCTGATGCCGCGTAGGACTCAGTGATTGATTCTTCCGTTGAGCCAGCGAGCGTTTGATACGCGTCGTTGATGGGGTCGGCAAGAAGTTCGATCAGTGCAATCCGCTGGGCGACGAGCTCGTCTCCCGCGTTAACCAGCCGCTCGTTCCACACCTCGAGTGTGGACTCAATTTCGGCGGTTAAGCGCCCTCCCGACTGCTTCAGGAGTGCGTTTCGCTGGCGCAGGATTTTCTCCACGTCTTCGATAAGTGCCGCCATCGAGGGGTTCAAGAGAACCAGCGCCTCGTCAAGAAGTTCTCTTCGCCCTCCGGGGCCGCCTTGCACCACGGTGACATCGTCCGGGCAAAAGGTGGTAACCGGAATCGCCAGCGCGAGATCTTTTCGGCTTCTGATGGCTTGACGGTTCAGTTGGAGGCGGGGCCGGCCTTCTCGCAACAGCTCGGCCTCAAGAAGAAGTTCTCGCTCATTCATCAGAAGATCGGCGCGCAAAATGGCACGCTCCTCGCCATTTTTTATGAGCGCTTCACGCGGGCTTCCCCGAAGCGAGCGGGCTAAGCCCAGATAACCCACGGCTTCGAGGAGGGATGTTTTGCCCGTGCCGTTGGGGCCAACAAGGACAGTTGTGCCCGTGGGGTCGGGCTCAAAGATCGCGTGAGAGAAAACCCGAAATGACGTCAGGTCGAGCCGCCGCAAACCCACCAAGCACTCGGTTCTTAGGAAACCCGAACGGGCATTAAGAGATAGCGATAGTTATCGGCTTCGGCACTGCGGATCGTGGCCGGTCGGGTGGCGTCGGAGCTTTCGATGATGACTTCGTCCCCGGCCACTGCCTCGATGCCATCAATCAGGTATGCCGGATTAAAGGCAATCGTGAGATCTTCGCCTTGATAATCACCGTCGACCGATTCAGAGCCTTCGCCAACCTCTTGACTCGTCACCTTCAGGTCAACGCCGCCGCTGCGCATCGACAGCCGCACAGGCGTGGTGTTGTCTTTCACCAACAGGCGGACGCGGCGTAGGGCGGCAACGAGTGTTTCTTTGCCAAGGTGGAGAGCGTTGGGATATGACTCGGGGATCAGTTGGCGGTAGTCGGGATAGGTTCCAGCAATCAGCCGAGTTGAAATGGCGACCGCCCCGACGTGAAAGGTGATCTCTGAGGGAGTCGTTGTGACCCCGACCGTGCCCTCATCGCCTGGGTTGATTAAACGCTGAAGCTCCGAGAGGGCACGGGCTGGAACCAGGATGTCTTCGTCACCTACGACACCAGCTGCGCCGTCGAGGTCTCGAAGGGCCAAGCGATACGAGTCAGTCGCCACGAGCCGGACCGTTCCGGTGACGGCGGTAAGAAGGACACCGGTAAGAAGGGGGCGGGCGTCATCGTTTGATGATGCTCTTACCACTTGGCGTAGGCCGTCCGCGAGTACACCGGCCGGCACGTGAGCGGTGATTTCATTCGTGATTGAGACGCTGGGGAACTCAAGTGAGGGATACGAACGGAGAGAAAATTGGGACCGGGCCGCCGAAATCTCCACTTGTTCATTGTTGGCTTCAACCGTGACCGCTCCCGGTTCTAAGGATTTTGTGATGTCCGTAGCGAGGCGCGCCGGAATCACCGCTGTCCCGTCTTCGATCCCAATAACTTCGAGGGTTACCCGAATGGACAAATCTCCGTCAGTCCCGGTGGCCGTTAACTGGTTTCCTTCTACCTGTACCAAGACCCCAGAGAGGACAGGCATGGCCAGGCGCGTGCTGACGGCCCTGCTGGTTGTGGCTAATGCCTCTACGAGCGAATCTCGTTCTGAACGGAACTTCATGATCGGTAACTCCCTCTTTGTGTTGTTGCACCACATAGGACGAGTGGCTTATCTAAAGAACTGTTGTAATAAAGGCTGTGGATTGGGGATAACAAACCCTTTACCCTGCTCAGCGCTGTTTTCATAATCCCCACCTTGTACCCCCACTGTGGACAAAACCTAACCCTAACGGGGAAAGGCCTTCGTTTGTGGGGATAACCACAAGGGTTGTCCGCACGTTATTCCACAAATGCCCCGGTGTCAGGCCAAAGTTGTCCACAGGATCTACCCACTTCCTTTGATCTGGTGAATCAAGCCGGTGACTTGCTCATAGATCTGGCGGCGCTCGCGCATTTGACCCTCAATTTTGTCATAGGCGCTGATACACGTCGAGTGGTCCCGGCCGCCAAAGACCTTGCCGATAGAGGGGTAGCTATAGTCCGTCAGCGTTCTCATCAGGTACATCGCCACGTGCCGAGCGGTGACGAGAGGCCGGGCCCGGCGCGGGCCAATGAGATCTTCAACACTCAAGCCATACGTCTCGGCAACCGCGTCAAGAATCATGTCTGGGGTGATGAGCTTGGTTTCTGCACCAATATCCGAGAGCACCATTTGGGTCAACTCCAAGGAGATTGGGGCGTTGGTCAGGGTTGCGAAGGCGTTGACGCGCGTCAGTGCACCTTCCAGTTCTCGGATGTTGTCCCTGACGTTCGTTGCGATGAATTCACCCACGTCATCAGGAAGCACAATTCGATCGTTGGCGGCTTTGGTTCGGAGAATTGCGAGGCGGGTCTCAACATCAGGGGGGTCAATTTCGGCGAGGAGCCCTGAGAGAAGGCGGCTCCTCAACCTGTCCTCGAGGGTTTCGATGGACTTTGGCGCCCGGTCGGAGGTCAAGACAATTTGCTTGCCTGCGCCGTGGAGGTCGTTGTAGGTATGAAACAACTCGTCCTGGAGGCCTTCTTTGTTTTGCATGAATTGGATGTCGTCGATCAGAAGGACGTCACATTCTCGATAGTGACGTTTGAACGCAACGGTGGTATTCCGCCGCAGGGCCTCGACGAAGTCATTGAGGAAGGTTTCGGTTGTGACATAGAGCACCCGGTGAGTGGGATAGTTCTCGAGGACGTAATTACCAATCGCGTGCAGGAGGTGCGTCTTGCCCAAGCCTGAAGCCCCGTGGATGAAAAGGGGGTTGTAGGAGCGACCAGGAGTTTCGGCCACGGTTTGGGCAGCAGCAAACGCCAGGCGGTTTGAGGAGGCCGAGACAAAGGTCTCAAACGTGAAACGTGGGTCAAGCCGCACCGAGCCGGTTGCTCGAGCGGCAACTGACGCCGGTACTGCGGGGATGGGGGGGGCCGGGACAACCCCAAAATCGCCCTCTGGCTCATCAAAATCAAGGTCGATCTCATCGTCGGCGTCGACAATAATGAGGAGAACTTCGAGAGGACGACCCGACTCCCCGCTCGCGGCATCTCGAATCAAACCGAGAAAGCGGTCATTTACCCGGGTGCGGACAACGGAATTTGGCACACCGAGCGTTAGGTTATCCCCAGCCATATCCACAGGCTGCACCTTTGAGAGCCACATGTTCCAAACGGCATCGGAGACTGAATCTTTGAGGGCGAGGGAACATCTACTCCAAAGCTCGTCCAGGTCTTCCACGGGTCCCCCTTTCGATTTGGCTTATCAACAGGCTTATCCACAGATGTGGAGCGCGCTCAGCGACCTGTGGATTGACGACCATAGCGGAGTTTTTGACCGTCGGCTAGTTGGTCGTCGAGGAGCATCTAGGATGAAGAATTCGTTGTCCTCTCTCTAGGGCTACCATTTGATTACACGCCGGCCCCGACAGGGCAAGGCACACAGAACGGAAGGTCAGAAAAGTGAAGCGCACCTATCAGCCAAATACCAGAAAAAGGGCAAAAACGCACGGTTTTCGGTCTCGCATGTCGACCAAAGCTGGGCGATCGATCCTTCGGTCGCGTCGAGCAAAAGGCCGCCACCGTTTGACCGTTTAAGGCTGTGTCTGAGCACCGAGTGGGCCGCGTGGTCTCTCGGCAGACGTTTGTCTCCCTGCGCCGGCCCGCCGGACGAGGGAAAAGCGGCCCGATTTTAGTTCTGTACTGCCCTCCGACTACCGGCCAGGACGGCCGACAAGTCGCCTTCGCAGTCTCAAAGCGGTGTGGCGGGGCGGTGGTCCGAAATCGGATTCGTCGGCGTTTACGCAGCGCAGCCACGGAGCTGGCCATCACGTTTCCGGCAGGGGCCTACCTGGTTAGGACAGACCCCGAAGCGGCAACGGCATCATATGAAGAACTAAAAGAATTTTTTGGAACAGCAGTGGCCAAGGCCACCAGAGGAAAAAAGGAGGGTTGAGCATGGAGACCGAAGAGCGCCGAGGCGCCCCGTCGACCGCTGCCCTGTGGGCGATTACGGCCTATCAGTCGCTGCGATCCAACCAGATTTCCCCTTGTCGATTTACGCCGAGTTGTTCGGAATACGCCAGAGAAGCCATAGAAACAAAAGGTTTTCTCAAGGGTTCGGGTCTTGCCGTCTGGCGAGTGCTGCGCTGCAACCCCATTGGCGGTCATGGCGTTGACCTTGTCCCCGTGAAGTCAGGAGCGAAACAGTGATTCTTGCCAACTCAATCACCCACTCGATTGGGGCGATTTTCCAGCCCGTTTTTAAACTCTTTGCCGACATCTTGGCCTTTATCTACTCATTTGTGCCGAGTTATCCCGGAGCGATTGCCCTCTTGACAATTTTGATTATGGGAGCGTTGACCCCACTCACGGTCAAGAGCACCAAGTCAATGATCGCAATGCAGCGACTTCAGCCTGAGATCAAGAAGCTTCAACAGAAGTTCAAAGGCGCAGAAAACCGGGCGCAGCTGAACGAGGAGATGATGCGCCTCTATAAAGAAGAAGGCGTTTCACCGGCCGGTGGCTGCCTGCCAATGTTCCTTCAATTCCCCTTTCTCATCATTCTTTACGACATCATTCGTGGACTCACCAACGTCAGCTCCACCAAGCTCCCGGTGCCCACAGGTTGCCATTTGGGTATTCACTACACGAACATAGCGCCCCGCTATATCCCAAATACATCAAAAATGTATTGTGATTTAATTTCAAGTAATGGCAAGATGATGAACCTGGGAATTGACTGGGCGCTCAAGCCATTTTCGCACCATTCTTCAGTCTGGGCGGCCATCCCCTTCTTTGCTTTCGTGGCGCTAGCGGTAGGACTTCAGTACCTTCAAATGTCACAGATGAGCAAGCGCAATCCTGCAACTCAGGCAAATAAGCAGATGGCTACTTTACAGAAATTCATGCCGATTCTTTTTGCCTATATCTACTTTTTAATCCCTGCTGCAGTCCTTGTTTACATGATCGTGTCCTCGATGATTCGTATTCTCACTCAGGACATCATTTTCAGAACTGGCGTTGCTGTGCCGCTAACAGCGCAGCAAAACGCCGTGGGAAAGGGCTCGGGACCAAAGGCTCAACCAATCGAGGCGAAAGCCACAGAAGTTGAGACGGTGATCCGTGAAGAAGACGCAACGCCGAAGCCCCAGGCAAACCCGGCAACGCGCGCTAAGGACAAGAAGAAACGGAAGGATCGTTAAATCGTGGAATGGGTTGAGATAACTGGAAAAACTATCGAAGAAGCGAAAGAGCGCGCCTTCGAGCAGCTCGGCGTAGCGGAGTCCGATGCAGAAGTGCAGGTCATCGAGGAGCCTAAGGCTGGACTCTTTGGGCGGGTTCGGGGAGAAGCACGGGTTCGTGCCCGGCTGCGCCCCGTTGAACCGAGGCCCAAGCGCTCTCGCAACAACAATCGACCAAAGGCCCGTGGAGAGGGCCAGCGTCAAGGTCGGGGTCAAAAGTCAGGCGGCGAGTCAAAGGGACAAGAGAACCGTCGCGGAAGTGGAAAGAGCAACAAGGCAGCCGGTGCTGCAAAGTCGACCAACGAGCCCACCGGTGGCTCGAAACGGGAATCGAAGGAGGAAACGATGGCTGAAGGCGCCACGCTTCAAGAACAGGCGGCAATTGCAAAAGAATTCCTTGAGGGCTTAGTGAGCACTATGGGACTGACGGCGACCGTCGAGATTCGAGAAATCGATGCAGAGACCGTCGAACTCGCCGTTGATGGCGAGGATCTAGGAATGCTCGTAGGACCCAAGGGCAGCACCCTGGCGGCCGTGCAAGACATCACCCGCACCGTGGTCCAGAGCAAATTCACCGCCCGGACGGACCGCATCTTGGTTGATATTGCCCGCTACCGCGAGCGACGCTCAGCAGCGCTTCGACGCTTCACCAGCGATGTAGCGGCTGAAGTTGTCGAGAGTGGAGAAGAGCGAGCTCTTGAACCCATGTCTCCCGCAGACCGCAAAGTGATCCACGATGCGGCCAACGAGATTGACGGCGTAGAAACACGCTCAGAAGGCGAAGAGCCTTCTCGCTACGTGGTGCTTCTCCCCCAAGTCAGTTAGTCCGTGGGCGGCACCGCCAACTCTCAACTGATCCGGGTTCTCACCGAGAGCCAGGATCAGGGGTTTCTTGGAACCGGAAGTGTCGAACAGCACATCTATCACGCAGCCGGTTTCGCAGCCGTTCTCACCCATCTAGGCCTGGCGACGCCCCGCCGGGTCCTCGACTTGGGTTCAGGCGGTGGACTCCCTGGACTTGTCCTTCTTGACGAGTGGCTCGAGGCGGAGATGGCCCTTCTTGATGGATCCTCTCGCCGCTGTGCGTTTCTTGGCGAGGCGGTGGCAACCCTCAAGCAGGATCGCCGATGCCAGATCCTCGAGGGTCGAGCTGAAGAACTGGCCCACCGAGAGGATCTTCGAGCCAACTTTGACCTCGTTGTCGCTCGCTCCTTCGGGGCGCCAGGGGTACTGGCCGAGTGTGCCGCTGGTTTCCTTTCGGCGGGTGGACACCTCGTGGTGTCAGAGCCACCTGATCGAACCGTGGCGGAGAGGTGGCCAGTCGAGGGCCTCAAAGAACTTGGTTTTGGGGAGCCAATCGGGGTTCATGAGGGATCTCACTATGTGGCAATTCCCCTCCTTGAGATCTGCCCGAGCCGCTACCCACGACGAGTCGGTGTCCCCACGAAACGGCCCCTCTTTTAGCCCACAGGTCACAATCTTGCTTGTGCCTGATGGAATGTTTCACGTGGAACACCCCCAGACCGGTCCCGGAGGTTTTTCAGATGTTTCACGTGAAACATCTACGGAGAAAGCCCGCGCTCAACAAAATTTTGAAATTGGTCTTGACGTGGGGCTGAGAACCGGCGATGATAGCGCTCGTGCTCTCTACCCCGGAAGTTCGCAACTGATGGCACTCTTTCGTCGAGGTCGTGCCGGGGAGCCATCCCAAGCCCCAGGTGAGCCAAAGCCGGCATGGTCGGTTGTCGGTCCCGAAGAAACCTCCGGCCCCGAGGTGGACACCGCTTCCCTGAACATGGTTGACGAAGAGACACCAGCGACCCTTCAAGGAGGCCCCACAGAGACCCCTGAGGACCTTGAGACCTCAGTGGCCATGGTTGATGCTTCCCCACAGGCCTCAGACGCGCCTGAGAGCGATGATGGGGATCTTGAGGGCAGATCCCCTTCAACGAGCCCCCAGGCCTCGTCAAAGTCCAAATCGAAGAAGAAGGGCCCGAAGGGCCAGAGTTCTGAAAAGAGCGCTCGTGTGGCACCAACGACACCAAGGGTAAGAATCACAAAGGACCTTCCAAGGATTATGGCGGTTGCCAATCAAAAAGGTGGTGTCGGCAAGACCACAACGACAGTGAACCTTGGAGCAGCGCTGGCCGAGATTGGCTATCGAGTGCTGGTCGTGGATCTGGACCCCCAGGGAAACGCCACCACCGGACTCGGCATCGAACGCAAGAACTTTGAGCACTCCATGTACGACGTGATCATGCACGAACACCCCCTAGAAGACGTGATCGAGCCGACCGCAGTGAAGAATCTTTTCGTTGCTCCTGCGACGCTGGATCTTTCTGGAGTGGAAATTGAACTCGTTCCGGCCTTCAGCCGTGAGCTCCGTCTCCGACGGGCCATCGACGCAGTGGCTGAGGATTTCGACTTTGTCATGATCGACTGTCCCCCGTCGTTAGGCCTCATCACGATTAATGCTCTGGCGGCAGCACGTGAGGTACTCGTTCCAATTCAGTGCGAGTACTACGCCCTTGAGGGTCTCAGTCAACTTCGTTCCACTTTGAAGCTGGTGGGTTCGAACCTGAACCAAGAGCTCGAACTCTCAACCATTGTGCTGACTATGTATGACAGCAGGACTAATTTGGCTGCTGATGTAGCGGCCGACGTACGCGAGCATTTCCCCGATGAGGTCTGCGACACGATCATTCCTCGAACGGTCCGTATTTCCGAAGCCCCGTCATTTGGCCAACCCATCACAGTCTTTGATCCACGGTCGCAAGGGGCCGAGTCCTATCGAGAGTTAGCGAAGGAGGTGAGCAATGGCGCGCCGAAGCGGGCTGGGTAAGGGTTTGGGATCGTTGATCCCGACTGATTCCAGCGATGGTGATTTTGGAGTGTTGCGTGAGTTGGCTATTGGGGTCATTGAGCCCAACACTTATCAACCACGATCGGTCTTTGACGAGGACCAGATGTCCTCGCTTGCTGCTTCTATTCGTGAACTCGGCGTGCTCCAGCCAATTCTTGTTCGGCCAACCTCCGAAGAAGAAGAAACCTTTGAGATTATTGCGGGGGAGCGTCGCTGGCGGGCTGCGAAGCGGGCTGGACTCACAACAATTCCAGCGCTTGTTCGAACCGAGACCACCAATCAGAACAGCCTCGAGCAAGCGCTCGTTGAAAATGTCCAGCGGGCCGACCTCAATGCGATGGAAGAGGCGGCGGCCTACCAACAGTTGATTGATGAGTTCTCCTTGACCCATGACGAAGTAGCCGTCCGGGTTGGAAAGAGCCGTACTTCGGTAACGAATACGCTCCGACTCCTGCAACTCCCCTCTGGCGTTCAGCGAGCCGTTGCCGAAGGCGAGATTAGTGCGGGCCATGCCCGAGCGTTATTAGGCACTCCAGACCGTGCGCTTCAAGAGCAGCTTGTGGCGCGCGTTATTGCTGGAGGACTTTCAGTCAGAGTTACCGAAGAGTTAGTTCGAAGCGGTGGGGTAGAGAGTGCTCCCGTTGGAGGCGATGTCGAAGAAGAAGCAAAGCCAACGAAAGAACCGGAGCCCACCCGGACCACCGTTCGACCCTTGCCCCCGCCGGGGATCCTTGAACTTGAAGAACTGCTTTCGAACTATCTTGAGACTCGCGTCAAGGTTGATCTTTCGTCACGCAAAGGTCGCCTTCTGGTTGAATTTGCGACACTGGAAGATCTTGAACGGATCTATCGCCAGATGCTCGGGACGCAGACGAACTCTTAGCGTCTTCTAGCGGTCGCAGTACTTGAGGGTTTTCTCAAGAGTGTGTTCAGAGTTGTCAACACCTGTGCATGAACCTGTGGATTACTGTGAAACTTTCCGCTTCAGCGCAACTGTCATACAATGAGATGACATCGGGTTTCACTGGGTTTTGAGAGTTATCAACAGGAAACTCAAGATGAGGGTTTAGGACTGCTCTCCGCTGCGCTCTTCCGCCCAGGTCGTCGCTGCGGTGGCGATTTTATCGGCGAGGAGCGCGGTCTTCTCGACCACCTCATCGATCGGGCCCAACTCGACGATCACCGTTGGCATCTGGGTTTCACGCAGCAGGGGCACCGTCATCGGGCCCACGGCTCCCGGGCCTTCCATGACCAGGGAGAGGAGTTCGGAGAGCTTTTCGGCCAAGTGGCGACCAACGGTCGACTCGTAGGCGTAGCCCGAGTAGTAGGCGGTGGTGGATCCATGCAGTGTCGGCAGGACGTTGACGGCGATCAGAATATCGACCCCAGCGTGATTCGCTTCTTTTGCCTGGTCAGACTCTTCGGTGCTGTGCACAATGGTGACGCGCGCGCCCGACGAAGCTAAACGGCGGTTGAGCGACGACGCAATGGTGCCCAACCCTCCTGTTTCGGCGACACCGATGTGTCGGCCACGCAAGGTGGGCGATTCTTGACGACGTGATTCTCGTTCGCGCACCATGGTGACGAGCTCGAGTGTCTGGTGACGACTCGAGACGCGTCGCAACTCATCGAGCGTGTCGGGTCCTGCGATCTGGTCGGTCGGAAGGTCAACGTTTCGTTGGAATTCGGCCAGAGCATTCGCTGTCGAGTCACCAAAGATTCCATCGACGCGCCCGGTATCAAAGCCAAGTGAACAGAGTCGATATTGAAGTTCTGCGACGTCGTCGCCGCGCAACATGGGTTGACTGCGATACAGCAAACGATCGCCTAGTCGTAGACCAGCTTCAACGAGCGTTGCCCATGTGTCGTCACCAACGACGCCGTCGATACGGAGACCGCGTTGACGCTGAAAGATCTCGACTGCTGCCTTTGTTGATGGACCAAACACGCCGTCGGGATCGGCCAAAACAACCGAACCAATGGCGTTTAACCGCGACTGAAGGTCGGTAACTGCCGATCCGTGCGATCCCTCACTGAGAGGGAGCATGTCGGTGATTAGCCCAGGTGAGCGCTGATTTCTTGGAGAAGCGCTCCCTTTGGTTTGGCGCCAATAAGTCGCTGAACGGGCTGACCGTCTTTGAAGAGCAACAAGGTCGGAATGCTCATCACTTCGAAGCGGCGTGTGACGTCAAGATTCTCGTCAATGTTTAATTTGGCGATGGTCACCTTACCGGCTTGCTCGGTGGCGATCTCTTCCAAAATCGGAGCAATCTGTTTACACGGCCCGCACCATTCGGCCCAGAAGTCCACCAGGACTGGTACGTCGGAACTCCCAACAAACTCATCAAAGGTTGCATCGGAAAGGGTGGTGATGTTTTCACTCATGGTAACTCTCTTTCGTTTTGTTCTTCACTTAGATATAACCACGCAAAGCAATAAAGTATTCCCTCGGCGCAGTGAATGCTACGAACCTTGTGACTCAAGCCACCGCTCGGTATCGATCGCTGCCATACAACCTGACCCAGCAGCGGTGATTGCCTGGCGATAGTGATGGTCTTGCACGTCCCCACATGCGAACACCCCTTCGATTGAGGTGAGCGAGCCTTGGTGGACGGCCAGGTAACCGTTGGGGTGAAGGTCAAGTTCATTGGCAAAGATCTCGGTGGTCGGTCGGTGACCGATCGCCACAAAGACACCGGCGACATCCATGCTTGAGGCCTCGCCGGTCAACGTGTTCGTCAAGCCAATCCGCTCGACCTTGCTGTCACCGAGGATTTCGGTCACCTGGGTGTTCCACAAGAACGTGATCTTCTCGTTGGCCAGGGCGCGCTCCTGCATGATCTTCGATGCTCGAAGCGAGTCGCGCCGGTGAATAATGGTGACTGACGAGGCAAAACGGGTTAAAAAGGTGGCTTCCTCGAGTGCAGAGTCGCCACCTCCGACCACCACGATGGGGAGGTCGCGGAAGAAAAAACCATCGCAGGTCGCGCAGGTCGAAACCCCATGGCCAAGGAGTCGCTCTTCGCCAGCGACGTCCAGCATGATGGACTTCGCACCGGTGGCCAGAATGACCGAGGTCGCTTCGTAGTCCGGCTCACCGTCGTTGCCGCCCACCCAGGCCCGAAACGGTCGAGCCGTGAGGTCCAATTTGGTGACTTTTTCGGTTGTTATCTGCGCACCAAAACGGGCAGCTTGGGCTCGCATGTTGGTCATCAACTCTGGGCCGGTGATGCCTTCGGGAAATCCAGGAAAGTTTTCGACCTCGGTGGTCAGCATCAACTGGCCTCCAGGCTGATCAGACGTCGAAGAGGGCTCGCCTTCAATGACGACAGGGTTGAGTTGGGCTCGTGCCGTATAGATGGCAGCGGTCAACCCCGCAGGACCCGACCCCACGACAAGTACCTTCGTTGATTGGGTCACGTTCGCCCTCCCTTGTTTGAGCGTAACGAGCGCTTTGACCAGGCGAAGAGTCCGACGGCGCTAAAGGCCACGCCCAAAATCAGGTACGAAACCCACACGTGGTGAGCGAAAGCGTAGACATCGAGCAGGCGGAGCGCCGCCACGCTGATGACGACCGCTACGACCCCGACGAGAACGGCAATAAGGATGCCAAAGACGATGGTTCGTCCGACCAGAATGATCGGTCGAATAACCCGATCATTGATGGTGTTGACGACGAGGTCGATAAAATCGACGGCTCTACTCGGGAGATCATCACTGATTTGGAGAGGATTCTTCTTCGAGGCCACGTAACCCAAACTAGTCGCCAAATGGGCCGGTTACGACCTTGTGATCCAGCACACGCCAATGACGCCTGGACCGGCATGGGTGCCAACGACAGGACCAATGTCGGCCATGATCACGGGGCTTGCGCAATCAAGACCTGCGAGCTTTCCCGCCACTGTTGCCGCATCGGCGCTGGCGTCGCCATGAACGACGGCCAAGCGCTCAAACGGCGCGCCGGCTGTCGCCGTGACCACGAGGTGGTCCAGTGATTTTGCTCGGGTGCGCTGGCGACCCTCTTCGTGGACCACCCCGTCTTGCAGCGTGAGAATCGGTTTGATCGAGAGCATCGATCCAAGGAGTGCCTTGGCTCCCCCAATGCGCCCGCCCTTCTTCAAGTGCTCCAAGGTGTCAATGGTGAAGACCACATGGAGTCGTCGCTGCGCGTCCGCTGTTTTCGCCAGCACGTCGTCAAGCGTGTCGCCTTCAGCGGCGGCTTCCGCTGCAACCAGGGTTAACAGCCCGAGCGGCAAGGTCACGGTGAGTGAGTCAATGACTTCGACAGGAAATGGAGCCATCGATGATGCTGCAGCCAAGGCTGACTGGTACGTGGCGGAAAGTTTCGATGAGATGGTGAGACAGACGACGCCATCGGCACCGGCATCTTTCGCCGCTTGGAACGCTTGCTGGAAGGCCCCTGGCGATGGTGCAGCGGTCTCGGGGAGTGCGGGTGCCGTTTTGCACCTCGCCCAAAATTCCTCAGCGGTGAGATCCGCTCGATCGACAAACTCGTCTGATCCAAAGCGAATGGTTAACGGAACGACCGCAATCTTGAGGCGCGCGGCCTCGTCGGCCGGAAGGTCTGATGATGAGTCGGTCACAATAGCGATGGAAGACACGCTGCCCCTTTCAAATGTGGTTGGTTCAGTCTTACAGAGTTTGCCGACTGCGCGCCGAGCGCTTGGCGAGAAACGAGACACATCCGAGATAGGCCACGCCCCCGACGACTACTGATCCGATCACCCGAGAGAACAGCGCGATAAAGCTCTGTGAGGACGAAAGGTTGGAAACGACGACGACGACCAGACCCATCACCACACTCGAGATGACAACGCGTGCCAAGGGGGCATAGCAACCGGGATTTCCAAGTTTCCCAAACCAATTGTGCAGCAGCGTTAACCCGAGAATTGCGCTGATGGAATAGGCGATCGCCACGGCAAGTGCCAAGCCTGCGAGACCCAAGGGCTTCACTAACGCCACCGCCACAACAATAGTAAGGAGATTTTCAATCAGGTAGAGCCAGAACGCGGTCCGGGCCTTGCGCATGGACTGCAATGCACGCACCACATATTGGAACACCACAAATCCGACGAGACCCAGTGACAACTCAGCCAAGACGGTTCCAGTCTGATTCGTTTGGCCTGCATTTGAATTTCCATGTCCCAAGAGCAGCGCGATGACCGGCTTGGCGAGAACAAACATGGCAATGGATGCGGGGATGATGATCGCCAAGACCGCACGGAGTCCCGTTCCGAATCGTTGCGCAAACGCATCGTGGTCTTCGAGGGTGTGGTGGGTGGCTAAATCGGGACCGACGGCACTCATCACAGAGACCGCAACGACGGCATAGGGCATCTGAAAGAAGGCATAGGCGTAGGTGTACGACGAGACCGGTCCAGATCCACCAGAGCCAAAGGCCAGGGCAATAACGACAAAGAGGGCAATTTGATTCAAGATAACAAAGCCAAAGGTCCACGAACCCAACTTCAAAATTGCCCGCACAGCCTCATCGTGAATATCGAAACGCCAGCGAACCCGACCAAGGCGCGCGCGCGAGAGGCTCGGGATCAAAAGGAGCGCCTGGACGATGACGCCGAGCGTGGTTCCTGCTCCAAGAAGAAGCAGTTGGCTGTGGGAGTGGGCGACGCCATTGAGTGTGGGTGAAGGATCAACGTGCGCAAAGTACAGCAGCACCAGAATGCACACGACATTGTTGGCAATGGGAACCCACATGGGCGCGCCAAAGCGGCGGCGAACATTGAGCAGAGCTGCGCCAATGCTCAAGAGTCCATAAAAGAAAATCTGGGGGGTGAACCAACGCAAGAGATCGGTTGAGACCTGCCGCTGGGTGGCGATCTGAGCGGGATTGTGTGAACCCGAACCATGCGTAAAGGCGGTAAAGGCATCGATAAGCCATGGGGCCGCGAGAAAGGCGATGACGGTAGAGCCCGCGAGGGCAATCACGGCCAAGGTGACGACAGCTGAGATTGACCGCCAGGCATCGCGTTCGGGTTTGTTGGTTAACCGTTCGATAAAGACGGGAATAAATGTTGCACCTAAGACCCCGCCGAGGACGACGTCGTAGAGCATGTTGGGGATGGTGTTTGCCAAGTTATAAGTGTCAGCCAGGGGAGAGATCCCCAACACATAGGCCAAGACCAAGACGCGCAACACCCCGGTGGCGCGTGAAATGACCGTGCCGGTAGCCATCGACCCAACTGCGCCGCGCAGACCCTTGGGTGATGAATCGCTCATGCGCGCCTCGTCGATCGATTTCGCTGCCAGGTTCGAATCCACCAGGCAAAGAGCACCACGAGTGCTCCGATTGTCAGGATTACGCCAACGATAGAGGACTGGTTAATGCGTGCCGTAATCCGCTGGCTCGTAACAGTGAGATTTCCTTGTGGTGTCAACAGCGTGGCAGTGAAGGGAAAGTCACCTGACGTTTTGCCTTGAACGGGGAGTCGTACCGAGATTGATGATCGATCGATGGTTTGATGCGTTGTGGTTCCGTAGGGAAAGGTCAACTGCGTATTTGAAATCCGCAAGATCGCATCGAGGGTATATGACGCGGTTGAGGTCACCGTGATCGGGAGCGTCCCACTCAACGCGGTCAAGGTGATGTCGCCACTGTCGATGGTGAACTTTGAGAGTTGCTCAGTCAGTGCACCATTCATCGTGCCCAATGCGACGAGACGGTTGCCGTTAGTGAGATGATCGCTCTCAACGCTGAATGCACTGTCGCGAAGCGATTCAATGACGGTATTTCCCTTTCGGATAGCACTTTCGAATGCTGACTGTTGAAGTTGTTGTTGTTGAAAGGTCGTGAGTTGTGTCGCAGGCCATGAAGACGACTGTCCATTTACCGCAAGGGCACGTGTCGTCGGTCCGCCATTACCGCCGATGGGCAAGGTCGAAAATAGGCTTGTGAGGGTGGCAGAGGTGGCAATGGGATTATCGGTTAATCCCGCAAACAGCGTGGTGAGATAGGTCTGATTTGCAACCCATCCGTAGGGGGAGACTGCGACGACCCCTTGAGGGGTGGTGAGACTGGGCCGCTCGAAATGTAAGAACGCCACATCAGCCAAGAACTGTTCGGCAGCTAATGCGGGCTGCGAGGTGGGCCTCAGTTCCGCCGAAAGTGCAGCGTCGCCCGCGAGTGCCGTCACCTGCGGAGAGCCCGGAGTAAGCGTAAATGGCTCACCCCAGTTCAATGAAGTGTCGGTAGGTTGTGCAAGCGAACTATCGGGAACCACAAGAGTCGTGATCCCCGCTCCTGCAAGTGCCGACGTCGTTGTTTGAGTGACCGGCGCGGTTCCAAGCCACGGGCTCGCCGGCGAAGGAATGGGAAAGCCATTGGCCGTGGCGAGCTGTTGAGCGCGATCGAGCTGTTGCTGAATATCGCCCTGCAGCCCAGAGGATTGGAGTGTTCCCGGGTCCAGGGGCACATAGGGCAGCCGAGTCATTTCGTGAACAGAGGGATTCTGGGTGAGGAGTTGCCCGAGTGAGCGAAGCGACGAGGTGCCTTCGAGTGATTGCAGTGCCTTTGGCTCAACCCCGACATCTGTTTTAATGCTTGGCGCGCTCGCCAATGCATGCGTCAATGCATCGATCTGTTCAGTGGTGGCGGTGGGTGCGGCGGTGAAGACCGTTGCGACATTGAGTGGGGTTGCGGCGGGTCGTTCAACGTAGGTGAGAAAGGTGATGAAGTGAGTGAACACTGCGCCGTTTGCGTTGACGGTGACCAAGAGCGGGTAGACGCCGTTGCAGCTCCCGGTACCAACCGCACAGTGGAGGTTAAAACTTGGCGGCGTCGTCTGCCCGGTACAGCCGCCGGGAAGAGTTGTTGGCGTTGTTGATGAAGTGGTGACATCGATCGTGAGCTGTCGGCTTCCGCCTGCTGTGGCCGGAAGACAGGTAAGCGCAAGTGCAGACGTCGCAGCAATTTGGTTTCCAAGTTCTCGGCCCGAAAGTGCAGCGAGAAACCCAGAGCGAGTTGAGAGATGCGCAAAGAGTTGAGTGGTAACGGTTGCAGTTGACGGAGCACCTCCAGGATTCAGTTCAAGAGAGAATCCGGACTGCCCGGTGGGGTTGGCGAGAACGGTCGTTGTTTGGCCGGTGAATTCAACCGGAGACGGCTGAGCAGAAGCCCACGTCACCGGGCCACGCATGGCCAACACAACGGAGAATGTGGCAATCGCAGCGATTAGTTTCTCGAGGAACCTCGACCGCACACCATAAGACGCTAGACGGTACCGCTTCTCCTCTTGGGGCGAACTACCGTAGGGGCGTGTCACCGAGCGGAATTCCTGCACGATTTGAGCCCTTAATTGAGGCCACTCAGAGCCTGGCCGAGCGTTTTTCTGCTGCCGGAAAACGCCTCTATCTGGTTGGTGGATCGGTGCGAGACGCCATGCTGGACGCCGGCGAAGACCCTGCGGGACCCTCGGATTTTGACCTGACCACCAATGCGCTTCCCGACGAAATTGAAGCAATTCTCTCGGGCTGGGCTGATGCTTTATGGACACAGGGAAAGCGGTTTGGCACGATCGGAGCAAAACACAAGGGCCGCAGTTACGAGATCACGACGCACC
>CAIKCI010000037.1 GCA_903825895.1 uncultured Actinomycetes bacterium | reverse complement strand
TGTCTCTGGTTTGGTACTTGCATCTTCGTCGATGCTGATGCTGGGAGCCTGTTTGCCCGCACCTCCACCTGTGCCACCGATACCGACAACAACGACAACAACAGTAGCTCCGGCCGTTCCATCCGCCCCCAATATCACGGCTGCCACTCCTGGAAACGCGCAAGCCTCGATTACGTGGATGAACGGGGCCACGAATGGATCGAACGTTCTGGGTTACAAGATCTATGTCACGAGCGGTCAAACGCTGGTTCAAACCAAGCTTAATTGTACGGGGTCACCTTGTACGGTGGCAGGCTTAGCGAACAGCACCGCGTACACGTTCCAAGTTTCTGAGGTCAACGGTATTGGAGAAGGACAGCGTTCTGCAATTTCGCTGATCGTCACTCCTGGAGATCCGGGTGCCCCGCATATAACGGCTGCCACTCCTGGAAACGCGCAAGCCACGATTGCATGGATGGATGGAGCATCAAATGGCTCAGCCATACAGACCTCCAAAATATCTGCCTACATCGGCCAAACACTGAGTCAGACCAAATCCGACTGCACAGGATCACCGTGTACGGTCAATGGATTAGCAAACAACACGACGTACACTTTTCAGGTATCCGCTCTCAATGGTGTTGGTGAAGGGCCTCACTCCACATCGTCGCCTATCGTGACCCCTGGGTTCCTCCCAGCTCCTTCAGCATTCGTTGCATCGTCGCAGTCCGGTCAAGCGATGCTGACCTGGGCAGCGCCAACGTCACCCGGATCCTCTCCGGTGACCGGCTATTCAGTTTCTTCCGTTCCGGTGGTCGCTCCCCCTTCTGGGTGCACCATGACGACGAACCTCACGTGCACGTTCTCAGGACTTACCAATGGGGTGGTCTATTCCTTCTCCGCGGAGGCACAGAATGCACTTGGCCCAGGAGCGTTCGCTCACGTTTCCGCAAGACCAAATCCGACCCCACCGACGTCGGCAAAGGTTGAGCTTTGGGGGGATTCGCTGAGTTTTCAATCCAATCCCTATCTCAAACAGATTTTGGCCGCACAAAACGGTGTGCTCCCGATCACGACTTACGGCTACCCGGGTACGGCACTGTGCGATTGGTTATCTCAAATCCAAACAGTAACCCAAGGCGCGTCAGCAAATGATGTGGTTGTCTTGGAGTTCGCCGGGAATGCGATGACCCCATGCATCACTGCAGCAGGAGCGAAGGGGTACAGCGCGACGATTGCTCAATATGAGTCAGATTTACGAGCAACAATCACAACAATGCTGGCCAACGGAGTCGGGCATATCATCGTCGTCGGTATTCCGGCAACCGGGCCTCCGGGGGGTAGTCAAACGTTTGAGCCTGCACTGAATGTGATGTACCAACAAACAGTAGCGAGTTTTAACAACGCACGGGTGACGTACGTCGTTAGTGGCACCCAGATCGATGATCCGATCACGGGTGGCTTTACGATGTACCGAGCGTGTCTTCCCTACGAGATCTTGAAGAGTCTTTGCACCGGGCCGATGGCAAGTGGTGTGCAGACAAACATTGTCCGCAATCCCGACGGCGTCCATTTCTGCGTGAGTAGTAGTGACTATCCCTTTCCGTGCCTCACCTGGTCATCAGGAGCCTGGCGATTCGCCAGTGCAATGGCTACCGCTGTCGAGGGAGTACTCGGCCTCCCTGACGTTGGGCCTTCGTCGCAATAAGGTCCGGTCCAAAAATAAAATTTTGCTTCTTATGAATCGTGGATGACGACGCCACGGATGTTTCGCCCGGCAACTAAGTCATCGACCGCCACGTTGATATCGTCCAGTGAATATTTTCGGGTGATCAACTCGTCGAGCTTCAGCTTTCCCGCACGGTAAAGGTCGATCTGTCGCAGGATATCTACCGGGGGACTGCACATTCCGAACAGAGCCCCACGGATTGTTTTCTGCATGCCCGCCAACATCAACAGGTGAACAGGGATTCCAGGAGGCTCACTGATGGCGGCCATCCCGGTTACGACAACGGTCCCGCCTTTAGCAATGGCGTCGAATGCTTCGCCGACGTCAACATTTGTTGGACTCCCCATGCACAGAATCGCTGATTCGGCACCTTGGCCGTCAGAGATTGACTGAACGAAGTCGGTGGCTTCGGCGAGATCGGCGAAGGCGTGCGTTGCACCAAGCTGCAGGGCGGTCTCCCGTTTAAAGAGCAGCGGATCAACGGCAATCACGGTGGCAGCACCAGCCAGCGAAGCTCCTTGGACTGCGCTCATGCCGACGCCTCCAACGCCAACCACCAAGACATTATCCCCGGGCCGCACTTCTGCTGCGTTAATGGCCGATCCCACGCCGGTCCCCACACCACACCCGAGCAAGCAGAGTGTTTCGAGTGGAAGGTCTTCGGGGACTTTCACGAGAGAGTTCTCTGACACCACCGCATACTGCGAGAACGTAGAGATCAAGAGAAACTGATGGAGGTCTTCGCCATCGACGTGCATACGATAATTTCCGTCGGGGAATGGTCCATTTTGGAGATGAGCCCCAAGTTGGCAAAGGTTGGTGCGCCCTTGAGCGCAGTAGCGACAACGACCACAACTCGGGATAAACGAGGCCACAACATGATCTCCAGGACGAAGTCCCGCTACTCCCGGTCCTACTTCTTCGATAATCCCCGCTCCTTCGTGGCCCGCGCACATCGGCAACGGACCGGCATGGCTGCCATCAAGAAAGTGAAGATCGCTGTGACACAGGCCACTGGCGACGTAGCGAATGAGTACCTCATGGTCTCGAGGTGAATCGATGTCCACGTCGACCACCTCATAGCGACCTGGACTCTCACGTAGAACTGCAGCTCGTGCCTTCATTGATCCCCCTCGCTTGGCGTAAACCTTCCCCCTGGAAATGTAACACCATGACTTGCTGAAGGCCGGCTGCCCGGCCCCCGAATCTCGCCTTCCGGTTGCCAGTAACAACGGCAAGAGGCATTCCGCCGATTACCAGGTGTTCTCCAGCAGCGAAGGTCGTTAGTCCAAGACTGCGCTGGCCACCGCTTCGCTCAATGCTCGATCATCACCCCATGAGAGTTGCAGTGCTTTCGCTCGGCGGAAATACAACTGGATGTCAAAATCAACGGTGAAGCCGATTCCACCAAAGATCTGCTGTGCCGTAGCGGTCAGGTCTCGGAACGTCCGACAGGCAAACAGTTTGGCCATGGGGGCGAGTTTGTTGATCGGATTACCAACTGACGACGCCCATGCCGCTTCGTGAACGAGTTGCTCGGCTCCATCGATGGCTGTTTGCGCATCGGCCATGTAGTGCGAAAGTGATTGGAATGAGCCAATGGGCTTATCAAACTGTTGTCGATCTTTTGAGTACTGCACGGTAATCTCTTGGGCATACTGAGCGGCCCCCACGGCAAAGGCAGCAGAGAGCACCCAGACTTCTTCTAAGACTTTGCTCCAGACTTTCCACCCGGACCCTGTTTCGCCAAGGCGGTCAGCGTCAGTGACCACCACGTTGTCAAAGTGCACGTCGTATTGTGCGTCAGAGGCGATCGTAAACTTCTGCTCGAGGCGCACGCCACTGGCCTTGGGGTCAATAAGGAAAAGGTCGATATCCGTTGGCGCATTTCCCGTGCGAGCAAGCACAATAAGTTGATCGGCCGAAGAGGCAAATGCAACATGACGTTTCGTGCCAGTAAGTGTGTATCCCTCGGCATTTGGTGTGGCCATCATTTGGACGCCACGAGCGCTTGAGCCATTCTCGGGCTCGAGCCACGCCACTGAGAAAATGGTTGACCCAGCGGCGATCCCCGGCAGCCACTGTGCAACTTGCTCATCGCTCCCCGCTCGAGCGAGCAGACCCCCGCCGATGACCGCGCTGACGAGGTGAGGCGTCGGCGTCAAGAGTCGCCCCAGTTCTTCATAGAGGGCAACCCCTTCGATCAGGGACATCCCTGAACCGCCGTGGTTTTCAGGAAGCATAAGGCCGATGACATCGAGCTCGCCTAGTTTGGCCCAGAGTTCGGTTGAATAACCTCGGGGATCGTCTTCAAGGTCTCGCACGGCGGTAAGGGGTGCTTCGGCGTCAAAGAGATCCCGCAGGGTCTCTTTGAGCATGGTCTGTTCGCTACTGAATTCGAGGTCTAACACGGTAGTTTGGTCCTTGGGTTAAGGGCGCCACGCGTCGCCGCGCAAGAGCCAGGGATTGTCATTTTCGGTTTTCGGAAGAGCGATACGCGCAGCGGCACTGGTCTTGAGTTCTCCGTCAACGGTCAACACCACCGTTAATTCGACCCAGCCACACCCGTCATCTCCATCAATGACATCAGTAACGGTGCCCTCAAGATGCATCGTGTCGCCGGGGAACACCGAGCCTTTCATGGTGAACTTCACTCGGCCTAGTCGACCTTTCGGCCCGGTCCAGTCAGTGAGGTAGCGCTCGAACCATGCGGCTTGGTTCGGCGTGTTGATGAAAATGTCACGCGTCCCGTTGCGGTGTTGAGCAAAGTCTTTGTCGTGGTGCATCGGTCGCCAGTCACGCGATGCCATCGCTCCGAGCACCACCGTGGTTGCCGTCACGTCGTACTCAAAGACGGGCAGCGTTTGGCCGATCGTGCTATCAACAAGGAAGAGTTGGGAGGCGGTCATTTTCACGCCTCTCGCTTGTAGCCGAAGCCGGTGTAGGACTCACTACCCACCAAGTCACCGTGTTGATTTTCGTAGACCACCTCAATCACCCAGAAGCGTCCAGTTCCAAGTTTGGTGGTCTTCACCTCAGAGATACTTATGAGCCGTTGAAAGGTGCTGAGGACGTCGCCAAGACGCACCGGCTCATGAAAGATAATTGTGTTGTCCGTCATGATTGCTTCGGGAAGTTGGAACAGCGCCTTGAGGTCAAAATGAACCTGAAGGGGGAGTGCTTCTTGTTCTCGACCCGGGGCCCACGAGTGGGGGCGGAACCAGACTGAAATCATGCTGGGTGGGGCGATGACGCCACCGGCGAGTTCTTGAGCAAGCTCAGGATCCCAAAAGAGCGGGTTGCCGTTTTCAACCGACGCCAGTGAGGTCCAGATATACCCCTGCTCAACGGGGAACTCGCCAACCGAGCGATACTGCTCGACGTCAAGCAGTGCGGTTGCGGTGGCCAAGGTGTCGCCCTTGTGCTCGGCGAGGAGATCGGTGACCAACGGTGGCAGCGGCGTGAAATCGCTCACGCGATTACTCCTTGGGTACGCCAACGGTCGATGACGTCAGCATCCACCCCGGCTTCGTCCAAGATGGCGGCAGTTTGGGTCTCGGTCATGTCAGGAACCTTAATCACTTCAGTTGATCGAATCATGCCCGCCAAGACTGGCGCAAGTTGGCGGAAGGTGCCTTGCGTGGGGTGGTGTGCTTCGACGACCAAGCCTCGGGCTTTTACATGGGAGGTCTGGGGGATCTCGGCCACGCTCAAGACGGGCGCCACACAGGTATCGAGGCCATCGAGTCGCTCGAGCCACTCGTTCATAGTGGCCTGAGCGAAGGCATCAACGAAGGCATGACGAATCTCAGCCTGGCGAGAAGGGTCCATTTGGAACGCTGCGAACTCGTCGAGTCCCAATGCGTGACAAAGCGTGGCGAAGAATTTAGCTTCGATTGCCCCAACGGCGAGCCAGCGGGCATCGCTTGTTTGGTAGGTGGCGTAACACGCAAAGCCGCCGGTCAAGAGGTCATGACCCGGTCCAGGACGTGTGCCCAAAGCCAGGTGCTCGTCAAGGGTCAAGCTCATAAGCCATAACACGCCATCAGCGATCGCTACGTCGAGGTAGCACCCCCGTTGCGTGCTCTGGCGGCCAACGAGAGCGGCACAGATCGACAGAGCAGCATGCATGCCACCGCCAGCAGCGTCAGCAATGGTTGCACCCGGTAGCGGTGGCCCACCATCTCTCGTTGGCTCAGACGTGGCGAGGTACCCACCGAGGGCCAAGTAGTCAATATCGTGCCCAGCACTTTGGCTCAGGGGACCCTCTTGACCAAAACCGGAGGTCGAACAATAGATAAGGCCTGGATTTATTTCAGCGAGTGCTGAGTACCCAAGACCGAGCCGCTCGGTAACACCGGGCCGAAAGCTTTCCACCAGGACATCGGCGGTCTTTACTAATGAACGAAGTGCCTCCTTGCCGTCCTCGCTCTTGAGGTCGAAGGCGACTCGTTCCATTGAGCGGTGCCCTGAGTAGGCAAAGAAGGGAGGCGTAAGCAGCACACCGCCATCAGAAGGAACCGGGCCGACTTTGATGACCCGTGCGCCAAAGTCAGCCAGTAAACGGGTGGCTCGAGAAGCGGGTCCGACGCTTGAAAGATCAAGCACCGTGATGCCATCAAGCAGTGGAAGTGGCGGCACAGCAGTACCTACACCCACTGTTTCTTGCGACGTCATTAAGAGGAAGTTAGAAGTTTTTCGGTAAACCAAGTTTGCGTCGAGCCAAAATGTTCTTTTGAATCTCGGACGACCCACCACCGATGGTGTCGATCACGGTGTACCGATAGGTCGACTCGGCGCGACCTTCCATCGGAGCGTCTTTGGTCTTCACGCGCAACTGTCCGCCCGCTCCAGCAATGTCCATCGACGCATTTGCCAATCTTTTGGACAATTCGGTCGTGAAGAGTTTGTATTCAGCCGCTTCGCAGGTCGGAGGAGACCCACCCTTGGACGACTTGTACACAAAGTTCAATCCGAGGAGACGGGCAACTTCTGCTTCTGTAGCCAATTCAGCGACCTGATTTCGCACGAGCACGTCTTCCTTCAACGGTTCTCCGTCACGAGTGGACTCCTTGACGTAGTCAACCAAGAGGTCCAAGCGTTGAGCCACGGGGGAGTAGGTGAACATGGTGAAGCGCTCAAGGTCGAGCGCTTCCGAGATGTACTGGAAGCCATGGTTCAACTCACCCACGACGTAGGCGTCAGGAACAAAGACATTTTCGAAGTAGACCTCATTGGTCCGCTCATCGCCCATGGTCCAGATCTTGTTAATCGTGATCCCAGGGTGATCAAGAGGAACGAGGAATAACGTGATGCCGTGGTGCTTGGCAGCCTCCGGATCGGTGCGTGCCCCCACCCAGTACCACTCGGCGAAGTGCGCTGAGGTCGTCCAGGTCTTCTGGCCGTTCAAGACCCAACCTTCGCCATCACGTGTGGCTTTGAGTTGCATCGAGGCCGCGTCGCTTCCGGCGTTGGGCTCGGAGTAGCCCACGGCAAACTCAACTTCGTTTTTCAGAATTTTGGGAAGGAACTCTTGCTTCAGGAAATCCGAACCGTGGGCAATGATCGTCTTGCCGATTATGCCGACACCTTTACCGATTTGTGGACCACCCCGACCAGCGAGCTGTTCATTTAACAAGTATTCGTAGACGCCGTCTCCTTCTTGGCCGCCAAACTCTTTTGGCCACGTGATCCCGAGCCAACCCTTCTCGCCCAACTTGGCCATGAAGGCTCGTCGCTTTGGCGTGTCAACGATCTGCGCCATATTTTCTCGAGTGACATCAAAGACATCGATGTCATCATTTGCATCGAGGAAGGCCTCGACCTCCTTGAGAAACGTTTCTTGTTCTGGTGAGAATCTAAAGTCCATGCGCTTACCTTACCGAGAGCGAAGACCATTGGCCACTCTTTTGCTGATCTGGGGATTTAGGCCCACCTTGCAGGGGATCTGTGGGGCCGGGGTGAGAGACGACCAAACGCCGCTGGGGAATCCTGGCTAGGTTGGCTCTATGGCATCAATTACCTTTTCTCACTGTGGGCTCTGCGTCAGCGATCTTGAGCAGGCAATCCGGTTTTACGCCGAGGGCCTCGGCTATGAGGTCGCCGAGCGCTTTGACGTAGACGACACCTTTGCCGGGACCCTGGAAGTGCCCAAAGGGGTCATTCTGGAGTCCCAGATGATCGTCAAGGACGGATCCAAGATTGAACTGCTTGGTTGGACCAATCCAAAAGCCTCGGGAACTCCGTTGGCGAGTCGCAGTCAGCTGGGCTTGACCCACCTCTCGTTCTACGTTGAAGACCTTCCGGCCGTTGAGGCGAAACTGCTTTCTCTTGGTGGGAGCACAATCGAATCAACCAGGACTCATGTTGATATGGGGCAGACCACCTTGGATCTAGTCTTTTTGGCTGATCCTGATGGGAACCGTATCGAATTGATGGAGACGTTGCCGAAGCCCTAGTCCCTCTGGCCCGAGTATTCCCAGGTCCGAGGTGCAGCCCCGCTACGGTGGGCGAAAGCAAAGTTCTTACAAAGGGGAAATCATGAACGTTCGATTTGTTGGCTATCGAGCTACGCGGAGCCTGTTGGTCGCTGGAGTACTCGCCATAACGGTACTCGGCGTGAGTGCGTGTGGATCGAGTTCTTCGTCGTCCACTGCGACAACCGCAGCGCCCACGACGATGGCGCCGAGCACGACGATGGCGCCGAGCACGACGACGTCAGTGCCCTGTGGCACAAACCCGGGAACCGGGGCCCCGACCCCATTGTGCTGGAATCAAGATTTTGTGTCCCCGTCGAAGAATATCCAGTGTTACTTCGGACCACAGACGCAGAACAATCCAACTGTTACGGTGTCGTGCCAATCGTTTAATAAGCCCAGTACGGTCATGTTGAGCGTGAATGAGGGAATCGTCTACTCCTGCTCAGCGAGTACGACATGCAACGTTGGTAATGGGCCCGTTGGTATGCAGGTCATGCCGTATGGATCGTCGGTCACGACAAATGGCTATCTCTGTAAATCGGAAACTGCTGGAGTCACCTGTACCGTGCAATCGACGGGTAAAGGATTCCTTATTTCGGATACTGGGGTTCAATCGATAGGGTAGCCAAGGATCACCAGCCAAGCCCCGGGCTGTTTTGTCCGTCGTGAAAGTACTTGGTCCTGCTGATCCTCTCGGGACTCCCCGGACTACCATTGAGAGGGAAGCTCCGAAGGAGGAACTCTTGTGGTGTTGATTATTATCATTGTCGTCGTCGTTCTGATCGCGATTCTCTTATGGGCATCGTTTAACGGTCTCGTTAAGAAGCGGAACAGGACCCAAGAAGCATGGTCGCAGATTGACGTCGAGTTAAAACGCCGTCACGACCTAATCCCGAACTTGGTCTCCACTGTTCAGGGCTATGCCACCCACGAGCAAGGCACCTTTGAAGCGGTCACGAAGGCGCGAGCTGACGCGGTCTCTGCGGGATCAACTGGCGATCCCGATAAAATTGGTCAAGCCGAGACGGCATTGTCTGGTTCGTTACGCTCGCTCTTTGCTGTTGCTGAGAATTATCCCCAACTTCGAGCGGTCGAGAGCTTTGTTCAGCTCCAAGAGACCCTCACGGCAACGGAAGACAAGATCGAGTTTGCTCGTCGCTACTACAACGGCAGTGCCCGAGACTATGACACCGCATTACAAACCTTCCCGCGCAACATCATCGCTGGAATGTTTCACTTCACGGCTGTGGCGTATTTCGAAGCTGATGCAGCAGATCGAGCTGTGCCGAACGTCACGTTCCCAGGAAGTGCAAGCGCGGGAACGACGCCTTCGGGACCACCTCCGGCCACTGATTCAAGCGGCCCGCCTCCAGCGCACTAAACCCTTCGCTCGACGTCCTCGAACGAGAGGCCGGTTAGATCGATTGGCCTGAGGCAATGGCCTCGAGGCGAGCAATGCGCTCATCTAAGGGAGGGTGCGTGTCGAAGAGGCGGTGGAACCAGGTCTCGTGGTGTTGAAGCGGATCGTCAATACACATGGCGGCCACGGAGTGATTCATCCCTTTGAAGGGAACATCGTTCTGCTGAAGTTTCTTTAACGCGCTGATAAGCCCGGCAGGGTTCCTCGTGAGCTCGACACCGCTGGCGTCAGCAAGGGACTCGCGACGGCGAGAAAGGGCCAAGCGAATAAGCGGGCCGAAGATAAAGCCGACGGCAGCCAGCAGTGCACCAGCGACGAAGAAAATGATCCCTGCATTGCCGTTGTTGTTCTCGTCGTTCCCCATCGATGAGAACAAGGCGCTACGCCAAAGCACACTTGCGAGAAGCGCAGCCATGCCGATCAAGGTGCCCACGATGAGAAGAAGGCGGATATCGTGGTTCTTGATGTGACTCATCTCGTGGCTGATCACACCTTCGAGTTCTTCTCGATTCATAATGTCCAAGAGTCCCGTGGTGAAGGTGATTGCTGCATGCTCGGGGTTCATGCCCGTGGCGAAGGCATTGGGTGACGGGTCGTTGATGACGTAGACCTCAGGCTTTGGGATTCCTTCGCCGATGGCTAAGGCCTCGACGATGTTGTGAATTTGTTGGTAGTGATGTGGATCGGCGGGGATGGCTCCGGTGACTTTGAGCACGAGGCGTGTGCCTGAACTGAAGGAGTACAACACTCCGCCAAGTGCCAACAGCGCGCAGAGACCCATGCCGATGTAGACTGGGGCCCAGCCGTAGTGAACGGGCGGGGAGTACTGCTGGTATTGCCCGTAGTGATAGCGATTCGTGGTGCCGTGATAAAACGCCTTAAAAAGAAGACCACCGAGCGCGCCAATGGCGAGCCAGATGATGAAGAAGACACCGATAAAGAAAATGCTTCGTCGTTTGTTCCGGGCAATTTCGCTGTACATATGCCCCAAGCCTAGATCAGGGAGCCCGCGAGATTCGAGCGCCCTCTTTAGGGTATTTCGATCTGCGAGGTCGTCAACCTCTAGTCTTTGCCTGAGCGTTCAACCGAGAGAGGTTCCGTCATGGATTACGTCAACTTAGGAAAAAGCGGGCTGCGCGTGTCGAGGGTTTGTCTTGGGACGATGAGTTTTGGCGAGGGAGATGCCACTCGACCTTGGGTCGTTTCCAACGACCTGGCCGATGACATTTTTCGCACCGCCGTCGAAGCAGGCATCATTTTTATCGATACTGCCGACATTTACGCCAACGGTCTCAGCGAAGAAGTGACCGGCAGGCTGGCCAAGAAATACTTCGCTCGCGACGAACTTGTCTTGGCCACCAAAGTCTTCTTGCCTATGACACCAGGGCCCAACGGTGGGGGCCTTTCGGCAAAGCACATCCATGCAGCGATTGATGCGTCGCTCAAACGTCTTGACGTTGAGTATGTCGACCTCTACCAAATTCACCGCTACGACGTCAACGTTCCGATTGAAGAGACCATGGGGGCGTTGAATGAGCTTGTCCACGCCGGCAAGGTTCGCTATATCGGTGCGAGTTCTATGTACGCCTGGCAGTTCGCCAAAGCGCAACAGGCGGCTGAGCGAGCCGGCGGCGCACGATTCATCTCGATGCAGAACCACTACAACGCTGTCTATCGAGAAGAGGAGCGAGAGATGATACCGCTCTGCCTTGATCAAGGCATCGGCGTCATTCCTTGGAGCCCATTGGCTCGAGGATTTTTGGCCGGCAATCGCGAGCGGGGCGGTGAGCGTTTAACCGAACGGGCCAACAGCGACGCCTTCGCTGACTTGATGTACCGCGATGATGACTTTGACGTTGTCGACCAAGTCAAAGCCGTCGCGGCTGCTCGTGGTGTGAGCGCGGCACAAGTTGCCTTAGCGTGGCTGCTCTCCAAGCCCGGGGTGACGGCTCCCATTATTGGGGCGACCAAGGTCATGCACGTCACCGATGCCGTGGCCGCTGAAGGCTTAGCGCTCAGCGCCGAGGAAATCGCGCAGATCGAAGCGCCCTATCAACCCCACGGAATTTTAGGGCATTAACACTAACTCGCTGCGGGTTTCTTGGCCTCAAGGTCGCTCAGTTCTTGTTGGAGTTGGGTGACCAAATCTGCAGTGTCACCGCGATAGTGCGACATGCCCAGCTCCACGTGGAAGTCCACCCAGCTCGCCACCGAAGATCCATAGGAAAAAACAACGGGATGCTGGCGGTTTGAAATCGAAATGGTCATGGAACCATCATCATCATTGCGCTGAATACCCACCACGTGGTCGAAGCGACACTCTCGGGTTTGGGTGGTCGAGAGAAAGACAAAGCGCTGATTCGTGATGTACAAGGTGCCCGTGGCAATAGCCGTTGGACTGGGCGTGCCTTGCGTGTAGTGACCGCGAGTTGCTCCGACTCGATAACGAATTGAACGTCCACCAATTTTTCCAATGGGAATCGATACCCCAGCATTCCCGCCCACGTAGTGTCCTTGGCCCCGCCGCTCTTCCACTAACGAACAGCTCGTCAAGGTCCCAAAACAACTTTCTCCTCGGTGGAGGGCAAGTCCATCGGGTGCCGAGCCCTCACTCTGGGCACTGGCCAGCAAGCTTGAGAGATTGTCATGCTCTTGCTGCCAGCTCGCGGCGGCCACTTGGACAGCTTTGGCGGCAGCTCGTTGTTCTCGCTCCACCTTGGCGGCGGCACGATTTGCCTTGAAGGTCTCAAACATCAGCTTCTCGCTCTCATCTTGTCGTCGTCCATGAGGACTCGACCTTGTAGAAGACTAACCAGCGGCGGTGACGCTAGGAGGCGGTCACCGTCACGGTGTCTTTCCCTGAGCGCAGAATCGATCCGGGAAGGGCCCCCGTCGCCTCAGAGTCGACAATGGTTTCGACTCCGTTGACGAGAACACGAACGACGCCGATCGACGCGGCATAGAGCCTCGGTGAGTCGCCGGGCAAGTCATTGACCAATCGAGCAGGCTCTGAATCGATGGTGGCCGGATCAAAGATCATGACGTCGGCAATCGCTCCTTCTTTGAGGACTCCGCGGTCAGCTAAACCGAAGAGTTCAGCGGGCTGCTGGGTCATCATGCGCACGGCTTCTTCAACGGGAAGGAGCTTTCTTCCTCGCACGCAGTCAGCCAAGAAGGCAGTGGGGTAGTTGGCGCCACACATGCGGTCGAGGTGGGCCCCAGCGTCGGATCCACCAACCATGACGCGTGGGTCCTTCCATGCGGCTACTCGGGCGCTCCAGGATTCTTCGTCGCCGTCACTGGGATTGGGCCACAGAACAGTCTTCAAGCCATCGGCGATCACGATGTCTAATAAGGTATCGAAGGTTCCTTTGCCGAGTTCTTGGGCGATATCGTCGACGGTGCGCCATTCGAAGGACTTGTTTTCGGCGCTGTAGGTATCACCAATCATGTAGGTGCCCCAGCCTGAAAGGCGACGGAAGACGCCAGCGTCTTTCGAACGCGCCAGGTCGTTGAGTTTGATGCGCACGCCAGGATCAGCAAGTTGTTCCATGCGCTCATCGATAGGTAACGACATGACCTCGCCCCAGCCAGGGATCAAGAACAGTGCACAGTGATTGGCAAAACTCATGTTCATCGGCACCAAGGTGGGCATCGACAGGGCCACAATGCGGCCACCGATCTCAGCAGCCTTGGTCGACGCGGCTAATTGGTGCTCGGTCTTTTCTGGACTGCGTGAGTCGACCGTTAACAAGTTCCAGTTCAACGGACGGTTGGCAGTTTTTGACATCGCGGCCATGAGCGAGACTTCGTCGTCGGTGAAGTTATCGAGACAACCTGACGTGATGTACTCCAAGGTCGTCCCCTCATGGGCTTCAACGACTTCACAGAACGCCAACATCTCACGATTGTCGGCAAACGACGAAGAAATTGGTCGGCCTTCACCATCGGAGTGGGTGCGTGACTGACTCGAAGAGAAGCCGAGACCACCAGCTTCAATTGATTCAGCGAGGAGCTTGCGCATGGCGTCAAGTTCTTCGTCGCTGGCCACGGCTTCATGGCGTGCATCGCCCATGACGTTACGGCGCAGGGCGCAGTGACCCACGAGGAAGCCGGCGTTCACGCCGAGATTTCCGTCGAGCGAATCGAGGTACTCACCAAAACTTTCCCAATTCCACGGCACACCTTGCTCTAAAGCAACCAGGGGCATCCCTTCAACTTTTTGCATCATGCGCGAAATGTAGCCAACGTCTTCTGCTTTAACCGGGGCCAAGGTGAAGCCACAGTTTCCTCCGATGATGGTGGTGACACCGTGAAGGTTCGATGGCGTGGCTAAGGGATCCCAAAATAATTGTGCGTCATAGTGTGTATGCGGGTCGATCACGCCAGGCATTGCGACGAGGCCGGTGGCGTCGAATTCAGTCGAGCCGTCGTCGGTGACGGTGCCGACGGCAACGATGCGGCCTTGGTCAATGCCGATGTCGCCAACGACGCCTGGTGCTCCGGTTCCATCGATGATGGTGGCTCCTCTAATGACATACTCAAGCATCGGAATCCTCGTTTCTCGGCGGAATAAACCTGACGGTGCGTCAGTTTAGAGAGGATTCCCTCCCTGCGCCTAATCTGGCTAGGAGCGAGGCCAAAAGGGCCGACAGACTCAGAGATAGTGGAGAAACAAATGGAACGAATCAACCGACAAGTAGTGCTGGCCAATCGACCCCATGGACCGCTTGATGCGACCACGACCGAGATTCGTGACGTCGCCGTGGCCCCGCTCGAAGAAGGCCAGGCCCTGGTGGCCGTGCGCTACCTCTCGATCGACGCCACCATCCGCACCTGGATGGATGACGCTCCTGGGTATCTGCCTCCTATCGGTATCGGCGAGATGATCCGTTCTGGCGGTGCAGGCGAAGTCATTGAGTCACGCTCTGATCGCTATGCCGTCGGAGATCTCGTCTCTGGTCTCACGGGATGGCAAGAGTACGTTGTGGCTGATGAGGGCTTCGGAGCGATGTCGCCTGTTCCAAGTGGCGTTGACCTTCCGACGGCGATGAATGTGCTTGGGTCAACGGGGATCACCGCCTACATCGGACTCAATGACATTGGCCACATCAGCGAAGGAGACGTGGTGGTTATTTCAGCTGCTGCTGGAGCAACCGGCATGACCGCAGGTCAGCTTGCGAAGGCGAAAGGAGCAGCGCTCGTTGTGGGCATTGCCGGTGGCCCTGAGAAGTGTGCGCTGCTGGTGAATGAGTATGGCTACGACGCAGCGATTGATTACAAAAACGAGTCGGTAACAAAGCGACTCAAAGAACTCTGCCCGAGTGGCGTTGATCTTTACTTTGACAACGTCGGCGGCGAGATTCTCAACGCCGTGTTGGCCAACTTGGCGATGAACGCTCGCATTGTGCTGTGTGGAGCGGTCTCTGGCTACAACGCAACGGAGTTCCCTCTCGGCCCGTCAAATTACTTTGCCTTGATCATCCAGCGCGCTTCGATGCAAGGGTTTTTAGTCTTGGACCATTTAGCCAAGTGGCCAGAGATCCAAGCAGAACTGGCAGCGATGATTGCCGCCGGGACCTTGAAGAGCCGTGAATACATTGTCGAGGGGATTGATCACGCAGTCGACGGACTCAGTGATCTTCTGACGGGCAAGAACATCGGCAAAGTCTTGGTGAAGGTCTCCTAGGAGCCGAAGAGAAGCCGAGGGACGATGCATGGCGCATCAGATGAGAGAGGAGAGACCGTCGTCATGCGACGCTGGCTTCCTCAGGCGCTGACCCGGCCCGTGCTTGTCGTTACGGTGATGGCACTCGCCGCGGGCTACGGACAATTTGGAGCGGTAGCCGCGTTAGGAGATGTGGCGAAGTCGTTCGGCCATGTCGTCACCAGCAACAACGTGATCGCCCAAGCGGGCCTTTCAGGAGCGGTGCTCGGCTTAGGTCTGGCCGTCCTTCGCCTGGCCTCACTTGGAGGCCTGCCGTTAGCGGCCCTCGGCGATCGGCTTGGTCGAAAAAAGACCTTGATCGCCTGGACCATCATCGGGTTGGCACTCACGATTTTGGCAGCGGTCTCGCCGTCGTACTGGTGGTTTGTGGCAATCTTCGCCCTTGGTCGTCCCTTCCTTTCGGCCACGGCTGCGTTGAGCCAAGTCGTAGTCGCAGAACTTTCGAAGCCTTCAGGAAGAGCCATGGCGTTGGCATTCGTCACCGCAGGGTACGGACTCGGTGCTGGCATTAATGCACTGACGCACTCGGCGTTGCGCGGCGTCATCGGGTTCCGAGGCCTTTTTCTTACAACAGCGATTCCGTTGCTTGTGGTGATGGTGATCGCAAAGCTCTTTCCTGAGCCGGCTCGGTTTGACGATGAAGGTGCGCTGAAACCTCGCTTCGGCTCCGTGGGATCCAACGGACTGACGCGGCTCCTCAAGGTCATGGTGGTCTTGATCTCGGTCTCAGCGGTTTCTGCTCCGTCGTCGAGTTTTGTCTATCTCTACGCAGAGAACGTGGTCCATCTCCCGAAGACCATTGAGTCGGGAATGGTGATTGCCGCTGCGCTCACTGGAGTGATTGGCCTGGTCGTCGGACGACGCGCTGCGGATCATTGGGGGCGAAGGCCAGCCATCGCGATAGGGATCTCTGGGATCGCGGTTGCTGCACTGTTGCTCTATGCCGGGTCCAAGCCCTCGTTGGTGGCGGGCTTTCTCGCCGGGGTGCTGTCCTTAGGCTTCGTCGCACCAGGAGGTACGGCCTTCACCAACGAACTCTTCCACACTGACGTACGGGCCTCGGTGGCGGGATGGGGGATTGTGGCATCGGTAATTGGGGGTGTGATTGGATTGATCGGCTTTGGCGTGGTCGCCGATCAAACAGGCTCGTTCGAGATCGCCGCGCTCGTAACCTTTGTTCCGGTGATTCCTGCGTTAATCGTGCTGCGCCTCTTACCCGAGTCGCTCGGTGTTGAACTTGAAGGCACGCTGGGTGCCGAAGCGGACAACATCGGCGCCGCAAGTTAGGGGAGTTCCAGAACCGCCATCACCGGGAGGTGATCACTGCCCACATTGCCGCTGACGTAGGCGTCGATGACGTCAAGGTCGCGAGAGATCAAGAGATGATCAAGTTGACTATGTGGACCCCACGATGGCCACGTCTTTGCCTTCACGGCACGGCGTAACTGCGGGAGTTGGGCCCTTACGCCCGGCCCCCACATGTTCATGTCTCCGCCAAGCACGAGCGGTTGGTCACGCCGAGAGCGTATGACCTTACGGAGCTGTGCGAAGTGGCGTGGTGCACCGTGCGTGAGGTGTGCCATGTGGGTCGAAATGACCGTTAACGCATGTCCGTCGACATTGAGTTCGACGATCAAGAGGGCGCGACGAACTCGGTCACGACGGAGTTTGTCGAGGTACACCACCTCGTGGCGGATGATTTCGTGGCGGCTCACCAAGGCGAGCGAAAATGTTCCTGGGTCGCCCGCAACATAGCGCGGTGATGCGGCAAGGTTTTTCGCCAGCGCTCGTTCACTTTCGAGGTAGAGGCCGTGGTCGCCATCGAAAAAGGATTTTCGCCGGTGCCATGTGGCGGGGGGATTGTCATGGGGCTGCGCGCGACGGCCTGTGGCGAGCGGAACGTCACGCCACTGCGCATCGAGGGCGCTGGCGAGGTGGCTGGCGAAGGGGGCGTCGCCCTCGTCCGACCAACATTCCTGAAGGCAGTAGACCTCGGCCCTGAGGGCGATCAACGCATCGAGTGCATCGAAGGGTCGGCCCCATGCGTCGATACCGCCGTGAAGATTAGCCGTGGCAACGGTCACAGTCGGGGCCATAGCATTTACGCTAGGTCTCTTTGTCTCTGGAATGTGGCAGGCTTCAGAGGTGACCAAGGGAGACGTCAAATGGGAGGGGTAATTGGCGGCGTGACGCCACGCACCCGACTCCGTCGCCTTCCAGAACTCGGAAGCTACGACGCCGACGTTGTCTACGGCATTTTGGATGCCACGTCGATCTGCCATGTGGGCACCATTGTCGATGACACGCCCATGGTGTTGCCCATGCTGCACGTTCGCCATGAAAACCGGCTCTTGATCCACGGGTCACGTTCCAACCGACTGCTGCGATCAATGACAGAACTCGACGCCGTCTGTGTCACGGTGACGCTGAACGACGGACTGATTGTTGCTCGCTCGACCTTTAACTCCTCGGTGGCCTATCGATCAGCCGTTGTGTTCGGGAAGGCCCGCCTGCTCGAGAACGATGCTGAATCCTCTGCAGCGCTTGATCGTTTGATTGAGGGGGTGCTCCCAGGCCGTAGCCGCGAGGTGCGGCCCTCTCATGACTCAGAAATGGCTCGCACGAGTGTCGTTGAGGTCTTGATCGAAGAAGCATCCGCCAAAATCAGCGTGGGGCCGCCCGACGACGATGATGAGGACGTTGAGACCGATGTCTGGGCTGGGGTGCTTCATGGTGAATTCGTCTACACCGGCGTCACGTCCGCTCCCGATGGCCCGGTGGGCCGCGGTGAGGTTGATGTGGCGGCTTCGGTCACTCGACTCTTGCGAGACAACTCTTGAACCTCAACAATCTTCCTGCATTGTTGGCAGCGATCACTGCCTTGACGCCGATCGACGAGCGCGAGCGTGAGTCGATCGACGAAGTGATCACTCTCGCCCCAACACTTGAGAATCCTTTTTCAGAAACCACCAACGAAACCCACCTGACCGCCTCGGCGATCGTGGTGGGAACCCGCGGCACGGTGTTGCATCGTCATAAGAAACTCGGTATCTGGGTCCAGCCTGGGGGCCATATCGACGATGGAGAATCTGGGGCCGCGGCAGCGCTTCGTGAAGCAAGCGAGGAAACCGGTCTCGTCCTTGCTCATCCTGTTGCCGGCCCGTTGATGTTCCATGTAGACGTCCACCCCGGCCCGCGCGGCCATCGCCACTTCGACCTTCGCTATTTGATTTTGGCCGGCGATCAGGATCCAGCACCGGGACAAGACGAGAGTCAAGAGATTGGCTGGTTCTCGTTCGTTGATGCACATGTCCGGGCGGAGGACTCAATGAATGGCGTCTTGCAAAAAGCTGAGGGGCTCTGGGATCTTCACGAGTCCATTTGGCGTGAGAAAGTAGAGTCCATGAACCAGGACCGCACAGGGTGACTGAACCGTTTGATGCACTGGCCCAGTTGGCCAGTGTGGATGCCACATTGATTACCTTGGAGCGCTCGCGCGCTTTCTTGCCAGCCCGTGTCGCCCTGGCCGAGCTCGACAGCTTGGTGGCGGGTATCGACCGAGCGCTTGGCCTTCTTGACGATGAGCGGCAAGGTCTGGATGCAGCGCTGGCCACGCTCGAGCGCGATGTTGAACGGATGAGCCAACGAGAAGCCGAGCTTTCAGCGAAGATGGCGGTGGCCACTGGAGCGGGACGAGAACTCAACGCGATGCACCAAGAAGTGACGCACCTGGCCTCGACGCGCGATGCGCTTGAGACCCAGGAACTTGAACTCCTTCAAGCCCTTGAGCCCTTTGACGCCGCCCAAGCCCCTCTCGTGCAGGAGCGACAACAAGCCGAAGCGACCCGACCGGGCCTCATCGAGACACTCCAGCGCGAAGAGACAGCACTGAAGGGCGAGATCCTCGAAGCCCAAGCACGCCAACAAGATGTTCAGTCCAGAATCGACCCCGCGCTCCTTGAGCGCTACGCCAGGATCGCCAAGGGGTCGCAAGGCGTCGGCGCATCGCTGTTAGAGCACGGCCACTGTTCGGGTTGTCATCTGGGACTTGCCGCGGTTGAACTTGATCGTTTGAAGAAGATGCCCCTCGAAGATATCGCGCTTTGTGAGCAGTGTGGGCGGCTGCTCCTGCGACCTGAGCAGTTGAGCTAACGGTGCTGATCCTGGTCCGTCATGGCGAGTCGGTCTTGAATGCAGCGGGTGCATTAGTGGGTCGTCTGGACCCTGACCTCACCTCACGAGGAGAACGCCAAGCACAAGCAGCGGGGGATCTCTTGGGCAATGTCGGCGAACTGTACAGCTCGCCGTTAGCACGCACGCGTCAAACGGCGGCACTCTTGAACACTGGACGCGACGCCGTGATCGAGCCACGAGTTATCGAACTCGACTACGGCGTCTTTGATGGTTTGCCGCTGTCGTCAATTGAGCCTGCGATCTGGAACCGCTGGCTCACCGATGCTGACTTCACCCCAGAAGGGGGCGAAAGTTTGCGTAGCTTGACCAAACGGTTGACACCGTTCCTTGAAGAGCTCTTCGAACGAGACGGATACGGCGCGCGCGCTCGTGACGGCGACGTTGTCGTGGTCTCGCATGTCTCGCCCATCAAAGCAGCAGTGCTGTGGGCGCTCGGGGCCGAGCCCTTGACGACGTGGAAGATGCACTTGACCACGGGATCAATCACGCGCATCGGCTTTGGAGCACATGGCCCGCACTTGCTGGGCTTCAATGAAGTCCCTTCAACTTTGGAGGATTAAACCCGTAAGGCTTCTTGAGCGCGGAGAGGGTTGTAGTACTCACGTTGGAACCTGAGCTTTGTGCCGAGGAATTCAAAGATCCCGATATAGGAGTTCGCGTAGGCTTTTCCTGTCGTGGTCACCGAGCCCGCAGAGGAAAACTCCACCACCAAGCACCCGGGGTTCTCGGCAGCGAGGATGCGATCGATCGTGAGCGTGAAGTGAAAGATGCTGAGCGCTTTGGAGAGATAGGCGCGCAGGGCAGTCGCGCCGTCGATGCGCACCGGGGGATCGGCAAAGGGGAACTCGACGACGATGTCCTGTGCGCAGTTTGCGAGATGGCCTTCGACATCCCCGCGGCTCAACGCAGCAAACGAAGAGACCAGGATCTCGGTCAGCGATGCAGTCGAGAGTTCGGACGTCACCCCTGCAGACTAGATCGGCAATCGCTCTGCGGTGAGAGAGGAGCGAAGCGATGCGCCTCGGGTCCGCCCGGAGCAAAGCTCACGGACGGACCCACTGAGGCGCCTGGCCCCCCCTGCCATTGAAGTGAACCCTAGAGTCCTTTGCCTCTAAGGTGCAAGGCAGTTCGTCAAACAGGCAACTGTTTGATTTACTAGGCACAAGAACTCCTCTTTTAGGAAGGCGAGAATCCATGAAACATCGGCATTTAGGCGCAGAAGGACTTTCCGTATCAGCTCTTGGGCTCGGATGTATGGGGATGAGCGACTTCTATGGGGGGCGCGATGAGGCAGAAGCGACGGCCACGATCCTCCATGCCTTGGACGAAGGGGTTACTTTTCTCGACACGGCGGACATGTATGGACCGTTCACCAATGAACGGCTTGTCGGCGCGGCGATTAAGAGTCGCCGTGACGAAGTGACGATTGCCACAAAGTTCGGCAATGTGCGCGACGAGTCCGGTGCCTTTCTTGGAATCAGTGGTCGGCCTGACTATGTGGTGTCCTGCTGTGACGCATCACTGCAACGCTTAGGCGTTGACGTGATTGATCTTTATTATCAGCACCGAGTCGATCGTTCTGTACCGATCGAAGAGACCATTGGCGCCATGGTTGGCCTCGTCGACGCCGGCAAAGTTCGATTTCTCGGGATGTCGGAAGCGTCAGTGCCCACGCTGGAGCGGGCCTGTGCCGTCCATCCCATCTCGGCGCTGCAAACTGAGTACTCGCTCTTTTCCCGTGAACCAGAAGATGGCCTCTTGGCGGCGTGTCGCCGATTACAGGTCGGGTTTGTTCCCTACAGCCCGTTGGGCCGTGGCATCCTTACCGGAGCGATTCCAAGCTTAGAGACCCTCGACGACGACGACTACCGACGCATGGCGCCGCGCTTTAGCGAAGACAACTTCGCCAACAACATGGCATTGGTCGCCACCTTGCAAGAGATCGCTGCGGAATTAGCCATTACCCCAGCGCAGCTGGCCCTGGCGTGGGTCTTGGCCCAAGGCGACGACATCGTGCCGATTCCAGGGACGAAACGTCGAACGTATTTAGACGAGAACATCGCCGCTGAAGAACTTCAACTCACCGGCGAGGATTTGCTTCGAATCAGCGAAGCGTGTCCCGCAGGTGCAGCGCACGGTGAGCGCTACGCCGAGATGCAGATGAAGGCCTTAAACGGCTAGTTGCTGACCTTGCTGAGCTCACCGTTATAGAGCCAGTAGCGCTCGCTCATCATCTGTGCTGCGTCATCGTCGTGGGTGACGAGGACGACCGCAGCATCGCCGGCCGCGCTCAGAACGTCTGACAAGATTCTGCGGCCCTGCTCCGGGTCAAGACCTGCCGTGGGTTCGTCGAGGAGCAAGATATCGGGCCGACGCAGCATCGCTCGGGCCAGTGCCACGCGACGCTGTTGGCCGAGCGACAGGGTTGCTCCGGACTCGCCAATAGAAAGAGCGAGATCCTCTGGACTGTTGGCAAGTTCGCCAAGATCAACAGTAGCGATGATGGCCAGCAAGGCTTCGTCAGTTGCCAAGGGGTCACCGAGGCGTAACGCGTCACCCAAGGTGCCAGCGAAAAGCATGGGATCTTGATCAAGGAGCACCACGTGACGCCGCACATCGTCGCTTGCCATATCGAGATAGGCGGTGGCGCCGATAGCGACCGAGCCCTCAAGGGGGTCGAGGAACCGTAAGGCCAAGCGACACAAGGTGGTCTTTCCCGAGCCGCTCGCGCCGACAATGGCGATGCGAGCCCCCGGGTCAATGACCAGCGAGACATCGCGTACCACCGCGGGTGCACCAGCACTTGGGGCGCTCGAGACGGAGCGAAACGACAGGGGAGCCGTTCGTGGGGGCCACTGCACGGGGTGACTGGCCTCGATGACACTCGCGGGCGCCGATTCAAGAGCTTCGAGGCGCGCCGCAGCGGCATCAACGTGAGCGGCAGCCAGCGCTCCGGCCAAGGCGCCCAGAAGAGGCTCGAGTCCCGCCAGTGAGGCCAAGGAGATCCCTGCCGCTTCGCCTGGCGTGAGCGAGCCATGCTGGACGTGAGCGGCAGCCAAGAGCGTGACGCCGAGAACACCGGCTGCGTTCAAGCAGCCAATGGCGACAACACCAAACGCCCTCATCCGAGCAACGAGCACTTCTTGGCGTTGGCAATGTGCGTCGAGCTCTTCGATCTCCCGGTGGAGCTGGCCTCCGAGATTTGTCATGCGCAGCTCAGCGCTGCCCTCAATCGTGTCCACCATTTTCGAACTGATCAAGGAGCGCAGTGCCGCAGCGTGTTGAGCGGGGTGCACAGCGGCGTGGCCTAGCGCCAATGAAACCACCAGTCCACCCAAAACACACAAGGCCACGACCAGTCCACCCAAGGGCAGCCAAATGGCGATGACCCCAGCAGCCAAGAGGCCGGTCATCAACGCAGCAACAATCGGCAAGACAACGCGCACATAGAGGTCTTCGAGAAGATCAATGTCTTCAATGCTGCGATCGAGGAGTTCGCCGGTCGAGAGAAACGAGAGCGAACCGGGCGATTTGGTCGCCACAATGTCATAGAGCCACAGACGCCACCGAACCATGGACCCCAACGCCACACGGTGGGTAACCATCCGCTCTTCGTAGCGAAGCGGGGCGCGCAGAAACGCCACAATTTCGATGAGCACCAACAGCCCCCCGAGCACGGCCAGGCCTCCGCCACCCGCAGCTTTGCCCACCAGCAGGCCCGAGCCACCGAAGAGAGTGATTGAGGCAGCTCCGGCGAACAGCGAAAGGATGAGAGCTGCGATTATGCGTGACGTGTCAGGTCGACTTCGCACGATCCAGCGAGTCAGGCGATCGTTCATCGCTCACTGCCTTGGGCCAGGATGGTCAAGACAGGAGCTTCGCTCACGAGTCCTGGTCGGTGCGTGGCTTCGATAACGGAGCGCTGGCCTAGCCAGTCGTTGAGTGCATGGCGCAGTGCATCGAGGGTTCGTTCGTCGAGGTGCGCTGCTGGCTCGTCGAGCAGGACGAGGGGTCGGTTCTGTAGCACGGCACGCGCTAACCCTATGCGTTGGCGCTCGCCACCACTCATTGATCGCCCGTATTCGGCGAGTGGTCGATGGAGGCCGTCGGATGACGACGCAAGGTGGCCCAATGCAACGAGATCCAAGACGGCGAGGAGTTCCTCAGGATCATGGTGCTCGCCGAGGGCGAGATTCTCTGCGAGTGACCAAGAAAAAATATGAGGACGTTGCGGGACATAACTGACGAAGTGGGCCAGTGACGCTGGGGCCACCGAGCTGAGATCTTGGCCCCCCATTTCGACGAAGCCCGATCGTGGGCTGAGCGAGCCCGCCAGCGTCATGAGCAAGGTGGATTTTCCACATCCTGACGGTCCTGAAACAACCAAGTGCTCGCCCGCACCCAAGGTAAATGAGCAGGGCCCGAGTGCATTGCGTTCAGCGTGGTGGTAGCGAGCCGTGAGATCAACAACACGCAATGGTGTGGCTGCGGTCAAGGAAAGCGATCGCTCGTCGGTGGATGGGGCGGCGTCGATGAGTGCAAACATGATCTCGGCCGCCGCACGACCTTCTGTGCTGGCATGAAACTCACCACCCGCTCGACGCAAGGGGAGAAATACTTCAGGGGTTAACAAGATCACGCTCAGCGCAGCGACGATGCTGATCGAACCATGGAGGAGGCGCAGTCCGGCCAACATGGCGACAAGGCCAACGCCAACACCGGCTAAAAACTCCAAGGCCGCGGTAGAGAGTAAAGCGGCGCGGAGCGTGTCGTTAACGCTTTCCGCCACGGCCTGACTGGCAGATTCAACCTCGTCGCGTCCCCGTTCGCTTTGGCCCAGTGCTCGCAACGTAGGGAGGCCCCGGAGAAGTTCAACCATGCGCCCTGACAAGGACGACAAACGACGCCACTGCCGCTCACTTTCTCGTGCTGCTTGGCGGCCAAAGCGAATCATGGCAAAGGGAAGGACGGCCAGGAGGGCGATGGCGATCAACGCAGAGGGCCAGTCAAGAATCCCCAAGGTCACCAAGACTGCGGGCGGGGCCAATAGAGCCACCACGACAGCGGGGAGGTAGCGCGCAAAGTAAGGCTGCAGAGCAGTAATCCCGCGTGTTGCGTTGAGCGCCAGCGCGCCAGTCTTCTGGTCAGCGAGTCCCACCGGACCCATGGCGTCGAAACTCTCCCCAAGATCTCGACGGAGTTGTGCGGTTGCTCGTCGGCCAGCGCTCGTTGCAATCAAGTCACTGAGTGCGCTCAAAAGAATTCGTGCGCCGAACATCAGCACAAGCCAAACCACCACGACCGTAGGGAAGGGACCGGGCCGGCGCGTCATAACCCAACCCAAGAGGTGGGCGAGGAGCAGCGCTTGAGCGATCAAACTTGCGGTCAGACCGAGCCCGACGACAACGCTGGCGCCCAAAGAGCGGCGGCCCCACGGGCTCGAAGCAAGGAGGCGCCAATCAACGGAGTTCCTCGCAGTTGGGGGAGTGCTTGGCACGGTGGTCACACTGTGACGTTAGCGACGACTGGACAGGGTGAGGGCTTCATGGGATCGGTGGGTGATCTTTGCCGTTCACGCAACGGGCGGAGCAGTGATGTCGTCGACGTGGGGCAAGGCTCGAGCTGGCCCGTCGAGCCAGACTCGCAACGCTCTCGTAGCTAAGACGTCATCTTCGTTGTACTCCAAGAGGCGCTGACGACTCTCCGGTGTGTTTTCGCGTAGCGCTTCTTCGTACCAGACAATGGACGCTTCGCCGCTGGGGTCCTCATCGCGCCAAGAAAAGCCGGCGAAGGTGGCCATGGTCTTGAGACCAAGGGGACCTTCGGTGACGAGTTGTTCCTTGCAGAGGAAATGGAGGTCGACCCATTCGTCACTTTCGAAGAACAAATCGAGCTCACGCTCCCTTGGAAGGCCCTCTGCGCCGATGCGCACGGCGCGTCGCATCTGGCCCTCCTCGGCGGGGTGCCAGAAGCAGTAGGAGCGAAAGGTCAGCCCCTGGCTTCGCACCTTGTCACGAAGGTCGGTCAACCAGATCCAGAACTCGCCAAAGAGCTCAGCCTCACGTTGTTCACTCAGCGGCTCAAACGTGGCAAATGCTCGATAGCCCTCGCTGATGGTTTCCGATGCAACATTGCAGGTGACGTGAGCGCCCCAGAGGTACGTGGCGCCTTCGTAACTCTCCATGTCGATATCAACTTCAACATCGGCGCGTGCAGCATCGAGATCCTCTGCGGCCACTTGGCGCGCCACGCCACCCGCCACGCCCGCTCGAGCCCGGCGTACCGAACGTCCTAAGTCCCTGACGGTACCCGCAAGCAACAGTGATGTTGCGTCTCGGTTGACCAGATCGCGAACGAGATCCATCTTTGCGGCGGCAATTCTACGCCGCACTCCCATTCGACGGCCGACTACCTCGTCGAGGGATTCGTCGGGTTGGTGGAGGCGGGCTTGGTCGAGCAGGTCAGGGAGTGGCATGGTGGTGTCGTTCAAACTGGCGCCAAGATCCACAACGTCAAGATCCAGGGCGGCCAGAGTGGCCCGGGTTGTCACGTTCTGTGCTTTGAGACGAATCAAGGCTTCAGGGCTGAGCCAACGCACCAAACTGACATCGTCAACGGCGTCGAGTTCTTCGTAACAGATCTCGCTGTAGGGGCACCCTTCGCACTCTTTGTGCCACCAGGGTTCGCGGGCTCGGGGGAGTGAAGGATCGATGTTTCGTGCGATCGTGGCGTCAACAACGCCAATGCTCTCAGCAAACTTTCCGTCGTAGGCTTCAAGTGGGCGTTTCTGGGTTCGGCCATGCGTGGCGTCGAGGTCGATCCACCACAACTCCTGGGCCCCATCGATCACGCCACCGAGGACGCCGTCATCTGCATCGATGAAGCCCATGGCGTCGAGCATGCGCCAGTAGTGAGCGAGCTGAAGTGCATCGGTAAACCAAAGTGCCCCTTTTCTAAATTTTTTTCCGCGCCGAGGTGTTGCGTGAGAAGGGAATGGGGTGGCCAGCGGCGAGTGATCAAGGGCACCATTGCCGTCGGTACTCAAGAGGTGAAGTTTAATTTCAATGGGCACATAGCCACCTTTGTTCTTCACCAAGAGATCGGGGCGACCGATGCGTCGTCCCTCCTCATCGGCAGGCAGCCAACTTCTCGCAATCACCGGGACACCGCGGGTGAGGGCATCGAGGGTTTCGAATTGAGCTGTTGTTCGATCGTCATTGTCAATGAGGACCATGGCATCACCGAGTTCTTTTGCCAGGATGGCTAAGACGTCGGCTTCGTGATCGTGGCCGGAATCAATCCGGTGCTGTTCCGCATCGCGAAATGGTCGCCGAACCACTGTCAAATGGTCGTCAAAGCTGTGCTGAAGTCGCACCTGGCATCGCTGGGTTGCGTAGGCGTCAAGATAGGGCGACGAAGGAATGCTCACAGCCCCATGCTAGGGAGTCCCGGTCGAAGCCAGGAAAGAGAAGAAAAGTGGTGAGTCGGCCTATAGGCGGGGTTCTGTCCACCCCTTGGGAAAAGGGGTTGTGTAGCCATCCATCTCAGCGATCTACCTGGGGACTGTCTGGTTTCCCAGACGGACGGGCCGCCCATGTCCCACGTTTGATCTTGCTC
>CAIKCI010000036.1 GCA_903825895.1 uncultured Actinomycetes bacterium | reverse complement strand
TCCGTGGGGCTCTGTTCGGAATGTGCAGTCCCCCGGTAGATATCCTGCGACAGATCGACCTTTACCGTGCGGGAAAGCTGAAGCTCGACGAGTTGATCACCCGAAAATATTCACTGGACAATATCAACGTGGCGGTCGATGACTTAGTTGCCGGGCGAAACATCCGTGGCGTCGTCATCCACGATTCGTAGAAAGATCTCGAACTGGCGAGAAATCCCGAACATTCGTTCCTAGGCACCCACTCGAGTTACTCGAATTACGTTGAGCGGGTGGTGACGTGGGCGCTGAGGGACTCGAACCCCCGACCTGCTGGATGTAAGCCAGCTGCTCTAACCAACTGAGCTAAGCGCCCGACAACTTCCCTAGCGTAGGCGACAGAAAGCTACTCCTTGTCAGCCAAGTCCTTCAAGGTCGTCAAGAAGTTGATCGGCCAACACTTGGGTTGCTCCCACCAAGGGTCTCCGAGGAACATTTTCAACAATGATGAGTTCTTCACCATCAATTGATCGCACGGCTCCTCCGGCTTCTTGAACGATCTGAAGGCCAGCAAGATAGTCCCACGGATGAATCGCTGCGCCCGAGACTTGGGTATAGCCATCGAGGGAGCCATCCGCCACAAGGCACAACTCAAGTGCCGAGGATCCCATGGTCCGAACCTGACCCCATGGGGGTCGACCACTGAGCATTCCGTTCGCAGCGATCAGACCACCTCGCGTGGTGGTGGCCCCTGAAGTGCGTATCGCTTTGCCGTTCTTTGTTGCCCCTCGACCACGAATGGCTTCAAAAACGTCACGAGTGGCCAGATTTTCAACCAATGAGACATAAGGCCCTGATGCATCAAGTGCGCAGAGCGAGATCGAATAAAAGGGCACGCCCCGATCACAGTTGGTCGATCCGTCGACGGGGTCGACGACAACGATGATGTCGTCCCCGCCCCTTCGCCCTGACTCTTCTGAGAACACTCCCAAGCCCGCTCCTAAAAGAACAGCACATGCGGCATCGTCGGCCACGAGATCTAATGAATACTGACCGTCACGTTGGCCCGATGCACCTTGGCCCTCAAAGGCGGTTAACGCGTCAAAAACTGCGTCAGCAGTTTTGCGGAGGGTCTGGGCGAGCACGACAGAATCCATGATTCCAACCTAACAAGCCCGCATGCCTCAATGGCCCCACTAGTCTCGGAGTATGGCCGCAATCGACGTCGCAGGATATGTCGCTGAACTCAAGGATCACAGCGTTGATCATGGCTTCCACGTCCACGATGAGCGTCATTTCGTCGAGACCTACTCACTACGCCAGGTGTGGGAAGTCGATCTTCACCCCGAAGACGGCTGTGGCGGGCCCCTTGATCTGCACCTCGCCCTCGACGTCGACCCACGAGTATTGTTGAGTTTTGAAGATGCACTGATCGGCCTCGGCGACGAAGAAGAGCCTCCTGACGACTTTCACTTTCCCCTGACCTTCACCTGGGCGCTCCCGCCACTGCCACCACTGCCGCAAGGACCTGATCTTTTACGCTTGGCCATTGACTTAGCGGGGATCGGCCAGATGGAGTTGCCCTTGGAGGTCTCGGCGATTGACTCATTCGCTTCGGCCACCGACGCTCCCGAGCGTCGCTTGAACATCGTTGCTCGCCGACCAGTATCGTTGTCACGAGTCTTAAAAGGAGAGGAACTCCTTTGCGACGTCTTCGACCGTTGCGCTACCGTCAGCCATTTTCTTCTCGAAAGCGCCGAGAAGTGGCTCGACTAATACGCATTGCCGGAGCCACTCTTCTTCTGGGAGCCAGTTCACTCATCGGGGCTGCCTGTGGATCGGGAACCTCGACGGCACTGGCAAAGCAGGCCTGCCAGCAAGTCAACAAGTCCATCGCTCTCTACAATACGATCACACCATCAACCCCGGCCCCCGATGCAGCATCGATTGCCGAACGCGCACAAGGTGAACTCCTTAAAGCGCTCCCCTACGCCGCCGATGCCACTTCCGGCAACGGCAGTCTCAACGCTCTGATGACCACTATCGGCGAAGCAAGCCGGGTTCCTGAGTACTTATTGATTCCAACCTTACAAAGTCAATGCAAGTCACTTCAGAAATCAAATCCCTACAACGTTCAATAACGTCACCCAGTTTTGTTTGTATGGTTCCTGGCCAATGTTCCTTGTTTCACCAGATACGGAAGGAGCCGAGGAGAAAGCACCTTGCTTGCGCCCACGTTGATGTGGTCGCCGTCGGGGTTCCGGATAACCGTGCCGTCAAGTGACCAACGGAACTGTCCTCCCGGACAGGCGAGCTTATCGAAATTGAAATATGACGCGTCGGAGCGGTTTTGCTTCGCAACGGAAGAGACGAGACCGTTATAGATCGTGATCCGCTTGTTAATCTCACTGGCAGTTTCGTTTCCATTCGGCACCGCACTTCCACCCCAGATGCACGGAAATGAGTAGAGTACCGCTCGCGCCCCGTAGGTTTTTGACATCGTGATCAGACGCTTAAGTCCCGCGCGAACTTGTTGTTGAAATTTGGGTTGGCGAATATTTTCATTCGTACCATTGACGACTTCGTTAACTGTTTCCCATCGGCCTGACAACACTACGACGATATTTGGGCGAAAGGTTTTCATGTAATGGGCGTATCTTCCATAGACCGTCTGGCTCGGTACCTGCACCTGTTCGTTGGTACACCAAGGGACATGATCGACCGAGACGAACCGTTTCGCCAGCATGTACGGCATCACCCCACAAGCATCGACGGCCGCATCGAGAACCGTCGCGTTGTACTTGCTGAGATAGAGAGGATCCAATAATGCCCCGCCAAGGGTGAACGAAACAGAGTCACCAACGAACATGATGCGGATCGGCTGATGAGTGGAAGAAGCCACGGCGCCATTTTCTTGTTGAATCTGACTCGTATCGGCTGATGAGCTCGCCGAGGCGTGGGTAGCTCCGACAAGCGTCGCCACCACGATGCAAAGGCCTAACGCCATCACTGCCGGGGTCTTCCATCCTGGCAACGAACGCGTATGACGAATAGGTCGTTCGAGAAGATAAAACGAGGCAATCGCTGCCAGAAAAGTGACACTAAAGCGAAGCAACAGGAGCTCAATCCCACCAAAACCCATCCGATCGAAAGAGAGCACCTGAAAGATCGGGAAGTGCCAGAGATAGAGCCCGTAGGAGATTCGACCGATGAAGACCAGACTTGGCGTCGAGAGCACCTTGGCCAAAGGACTGACCGGGTGAAGCATCAGCGAAACAATGACCAGCGCTGCACTCAGCGCCACGACAAGAAAGCCCCCGTTATAGAGAAACGATCCGGACCATGACGCGAAGAACCAGCAGGCCAACAGGACAACCAGACCCGCACTCCCAGCGCCGAATGCTCTCTGTCGAGCCTGTTGGGAGCTAAGGACCCCAGGAGATGGCTCCTGGGTAGATAAGTCCGCTGACGAGTCACTGATCGCCACCTGGGATCGGTGCCGGATGAGCACCAGACCAACGGCCACGGTGGCCCCCACCATCAAGCACTGCGAATGGGTATCGGTTCCGTAATACAGGCGATCCAGACTCGCTCCGTGGTGGTAGAGATAGGCCATCCAGGCAGTTGATGCCAGGGCTCCGCCTGCGGTCAACGCGATCGTGGTGCGCAGCCCTCGCCCACACTTCCACAACACAAGGAGCACAACCGGCCACAGGATATAGAACTGCTCTTCGATAGCCAAACTCCAGGTATGCGTCAGAAGCGATGGCGCAGAGTTCGCAAGAAAGTAGTTGTTACCGTCAGCGATGAAATGCCAGTTCGATACGTAGAACAGTGCCGAAAATGAGTCCGACTCAAACGACGGATAGGTTCCCGCACGAGTGACAACCCAAACAACGAGTGAACAGAAGATGACGACAAGAAAGAGCGCCGGGAGAAGTCGCCGTGCGCGCCGGGCCCAGAACTCACCAAGCTTGATCGTTGTTCGATGACGAAATTCTTGGATCAGCAACGTGGTGATCAAAAAGCCCGACAAAACGAAGAACAGATCTACCCCGAGAAACCCAGCAGGGAGCCAACTCACTCCCGCGTGATACAGCATCACGCTCAGAACCGCTAAGGCGCGCAGGCCGTCAAGTCCTGCGACGTAACCAATTTGTTCACCGCTTCGTGAACTGTCTGGATCTAGGACTTGCTGGCTTTCGAACCTTTGGTTCGTTGCGCTCGTGATAGGAAACTCGCTTAGAGCGATGGGGTATAGCCCGCCGGCAAGTTAATCGACTTGGTCTCAAGGAAGCTTTCGAGTCCTTCTGGGCCGAACTCTCGCCCAATACCCGAAGCCTTGTAGCCACCAAACGGCGAGGCGAAGTCAATCGGCGTTGCCGAATTGAGCATGTAGGTTCCCGTTCGCACTTGACGGGCAATCCCAAGGCCCCGCTCATTGTCAGCGCTAAAGACCGATCCGCACAATCCATAGTCGGAATCGTTGGCGATAGAGACGGCGTCATCGTCACCGTCATAAGGGATCACCACGAGCACCGGACCGAAGATCTCTTCTTGGGCGATGGTCATCTTATTGTCCACGTTTGAAAAAATCGTGGGCTCCACAAACCAGCCATGGGGCTGAGAACTCTTGTTCCCACCGATCTTGGCGATTGCACCTTCGTCCTTGCCCTTTGCGATGTAGCTTTCTACGCGGTCACGCTGGCGAGCCGCGACCAGGGGACCAACTGCAGTCCCCATATCCATGGGGTCGCCTTCGTGCCACTCATTACGCACGCTCTCACAGATGGCGTCAACGACTTCGTCGTAGCGAGCTCGTGGGGCCAGGATTCGCGTTTGGGCGATACACGCCTGGCCATTATTCATCAAGGCGTTGGGCATCAACATTGGTATCGTGACGCCGAGATCAACGTCATCGAGTAAAATCGCGGCTGACTTTCCACCAAGTTCTAAGGTGCAGCGCTTCAACTGCTCGCCACAGATCGAGGCAATCTTACGTCCGGCCACTGTTGAACCGGTGAACGAGATCTTGTCGACATCAGGGTGACTCACCAAACGCTCTGAAACTTCACGTCCGGCGGGGACGATCGAAAGGACGCCCTTTGGCAGTCCACACTCAACGAAGATCTCTGCCAGCCTGAATGCATCAAGAGGTGTTTCTGGCGCTGGCTTGAACACAACGGTGCAGCCGGCAAGCAGCGCTGGTGCCAACTTGGCGGCAGCCAAGAACAAGGGCACGTTCCATGGGGCAATCGCGCCCACCACACCAACCGGCTCTTTGGTCACGAGGACTTCGGGGCTCAAGATGCCGGTGCGTACCGCATCGGTCGCATAGGTTCCCCCGAGTTCGGCGAAGTAATTGAAGATCATCATGGGTGCACCTACTTGGGCGAGCTGGCTAAAGAGAATGGGCGTTCCCATTTCTTGGGTGATGATCTCAGCGAGCGCAGGGAGTTCTTCTCCGAGTCGCTGACCCACTTTTGCCAGGACTTGTGCACGCTCAGCCACGGCCATACGAGGCCAGGGCCCGCGATCAAAGGCTTCACGTGCCGCGGCGACGGCTCGATTGATATCGCCGACGGTGCCATCAGGCACGCTGGCGATCACTTCTTCGGTATAGGGAGAGACCACTTCGATGGTTGCTGAACGTTCAGGTGCTACCCATTCGCCACCGATAAATAATTTGTCGTAACTCTTGACTGCCACGGTTCCCCCTTGTTTGGTTGGTCGCTTGACTCTTCGCGCACCCTCGAATCTAGCGACTCGGAGGGCCCTTGGGTACTCTTAGGCCTTTGGCCAGACCACATGGGCTTGAATGCGCCCTTGGTGATCGAGCCATCCTGAACTATCGGCAACGGCAAGCATTGAGGCAAAGCCATGCTCCCAGTCCTCATCCACCTCCCCCGCTGACAAAAAGCGAAGAATTGCCGGGTCCACATAGACATCACCGTCGTCGCTGACCACGCCGATATTGCGGGCCGAGACCACGTCACCTAAGCGGTGATCGTGGGTCGCCGGAGACGCGCCATCGGGAACGGCCACGGTGACTTGGAATCGGGCAAATTCTTGAGGGTTGGCCAACTTCACAATTGCCTCATCGAGATCGAGAATCAGTTCCATGTGGAAACCCTAGCCAAATCGCCCTAGTCTCGTGCCGTGCCTGAACTTACCGAACGTGACCCTGAAGCCCTCCATGCCTCGCTGACCGCGTGGCTCAGGAAAACACTGGGCGAATCCGCCGACCCGGTCATCACCGATCTCCATGCCCCGACGTCATCGGGGTTTTCCAACGAGACGATTCTGCTCACCGCCACCTGGAGCGAAGATGGTGAGCGCAGCGAGCACCGCCTGGTGCTGCGCGTGCACCCGACTCGTCACACCTTGTTCTTGGATGCGGACTTTACCTTGCAGTATCGGGTGATGAACGCTCTTCAAGACCAGCCCACGGTGCCGGTTCCAACGCTGCGGTGGTATGAAGACAACCCCGAAACTCTTGGCGTGCCGTTCTTCGTGATGGATCATGTCGATGGTCTGATCCCCGCAGACAATTTGCCGTACACCTTGGAAGGGTGGCTCTTGGAGTCCAGTGAAGAAGATCAAGCCAATCTTTGGTGGAACGGCATTGACGCCTTGGCGGACATTCACAAGCTTGACTGGAAGGCTCTTGGACTTGGCGCACTCGCTGATGACAAGTACGGTGCACCTGGCCTTGAGCGCAACATGAACTACTACCGCGCATTCCTTGATTCTGCGTCAAAGGGTCGACCACAGCCCACCGCGGAAGCAGCGTGGGAGTGGCTCGTCGCAAATCAACCAACGCCCGACGGTGACCTCGTCCTGTCCTGGGGTGACAGTCGTATCGGCAACATGATTTGGAAGGACTTTGCTCCCGCTGCGGTGTTGGACTGGGAAATGGCAACGGTGGGACCTCCCGAGTTGGATCTGGGCTGGTGGCTCTACTTCGACCGTCAGTTCTCAGAGGGCCTCGGCGTTGCTCGCCCTCCTGGCTTTGGCGATCATGATGCAACGATTGCTCGCTACGAAGAGCGCCTCGGTCGCAAAGTGGGCGATCTCTTTTGGTATGAAGTCTTCGCTGGATTCCGCTTTGCGGTCATTATGAGCCGGCTAACAGACTTGCTCGTGAGCTACGGCCAAATGCCGGAAGACACGGATATGGACACCAATAACTTGGCGACGCAATTTATCGCTCAGTTGCTGGGCCTGCCAAGCCCCGCCTCGTTGGCCTAAGCCTTAACGACGCCTGCGGCACGCAACGTTGCGGCAAGCCACTCAACACCTTCGGGTCCTGCCATGGCCTCAGGCCAGCCGACCAACACTTCTTCGAGGCGCTCATGAGATGTTACGACGCCTAGGAGTGAGACAACGAGACCATCAAGGTCTTCTTTGTCGACGATGATGTCGCCGAAGGGGTCTTCGTAGGCCCCAGGGACAGGCTCCCTCATGAGGTAGACCTCACCGGTATCTTCGACCCAACTCAGTTCATAACGAACGTTCTTGGCATCTCGCCAGTCACGCCCAAACTCAATCTCCCGAGAAGCTCGGCGTCGCTCATCTTGCACGTAAAACTCTTCGATGTTCACCTCCCCACCCTAACCTGCCCCTCCCCCAACTGGTGACCGATCTCCAGAAAAAAGAGACAGAAAGGAGGGGGAGGGCTGTGGGGAGGTGCGGTCATCACTCTTTGGCCATGACCACACTTCATCACCATCAGCTCGACCAACTCCGCCTCGAGTGGACCTCGGTAAGCCGCTCTCCCGCTTCGCGGAGAGCAGCGAAGGAGATTGCTGCTCGCTCGAAACCACTGGCGGGCCGCCTCATCTACGACTTACGAGACGTCATCGCTCTCTTAGAGCCAGCAAGCCCGCTCAGCCAACGAGAGCGGTCTCAAGTGGTCGCCGATCTCCTGCTCGCTGTGCCCCAAGATCCGCTCTACGCCCGCACTTTGCTTCAGACTCTTTTACCGGGGATTGTTTCCGTGGCGCGCAAACTCAGGTGGGGGGCCGGCAGCGATACTGACCCATCGGCCTTCCTGGCCGATCTCATTACTGCTTGTTACGAACTCATGATGGAGTGGGGTGGTCAAGAACGCCCCTTTGCCGCACCTGACCTCCTTAATGCGCTGCGCTGTCGGATGCGGCGACGCATGATGGCCGAACGACAATCGCTCGACGCCACCTTCGATGAGACCACCACCGAACTCCTCAACGATGTGCGCAGCGACGGACCTAGTGCCTGCGACGAGATTGGCTCGCTCATTTTGGCGAACAGGGCCAACCTCGACCCCGTTGGAGCAACCGCGCTCTACGGCAAGGAGGTCTTGGGGATGACCTATCGAGAACTGGCCACGATGACGGGCTTGTCCCCCAAACGCCTTGCGGGAGCAAGCCGCGACGTGGCGCGGAGGATTTTGGAGTGATTCGGCGTATCGTGCCCAAATGAGCGTGAACGCATCGCCCAATGTCGCCCCATCGCGGCTCATTTCGACCACTCGCTGGGCGCTGCTCGCCGCGTCCCTCGCCCTCATTGTTGGACTACTGGTCATCGGCAACGGCTCATCAGCTACGTCGCTCACCGCTGCGTCACCCGCCCCTTTCCACGGCGGAACTCAACACCCTCACGACGAAGTGACGACCAAGAGTGCGCCTCGTTCTGCACCGCTGAACACGGCCTCACCCTTTGCTCCCATCACGAACGCGCAGGCCCAACGTGCTCCGGCATCCACGGGGCCGTCGACAACGTCACTGTTCGCGTCAACGGGATCGTCGAAATCACAGACCACGCCCGGTGTTCCCACAACCACCCAATCAACGGCCACACAACCCACAACCACCCAGCCCACGACTCCCCCCTTGGTTTCCGTCGCCACCGTCACCCCCACGACAACGGCCGGTCAGCGTGAAGTGGGTTGGCTCCAAGGTCCATCGGTGATCTCAGCCACGTACTTCTTCTCTGCAGGAAGTGCACGCTCTGTCACAGCAACGTGGACCGGGGCGCCCACCCTCGTCCTCTCGGTGACCTGCGACGGAACAACGACGCAAACCTCAGGGGTTTCAAATCTTTCACTCACGGCGCATGGATCGTCGTGCTCTGTCACCCTTTCTGGTCCATCAACGGTCGCCACAACGACCTTCGCCATCGTGGTGGGTGGCGCATGATGACGCGCCGATCACCATGCTTGGCTTTCGGGGCGGTACTTTTTTTACTTGCCGTTCCCACGGTCTTGCTCCTGCGCTTTGGCTCGCCCTTTGCGCTGATTCTCCATGCCCCTCGGCACCTCTTCGCGCTTGCCGTGGCGGTGGCGTGGAGTATCTGGTGCTGGTGGGTCGCCGAGATCGCCTTTGATGTCGTGCGTCGAGTCCATCGCCGGGACCTCGAGGCGAGGGGCACCTTGTCGCTCTTAGAACGAAGTGCCTTAGGGATCGCTGGGCTCATCCTTTCGCTTAGTTCCGCTGCAAGCGCGTCGACGAGCGGGGCAGCTGCGGTGCACGCATTCCACCCGGCAGCCATTCACCACCAGATCGCCAGCGCTACCGAGTTGACCGCCCCGACACCGGTTGCTGCCGTGACGTACACCGTCCAGCCGGGAGACTGCCTTTGGGACATTGCCCTGGTGCACTATGGCGACGGCGACGCGTGGACCCTGATTGCCAATGCCAACCTCGGCAAGGTGATGCAAAACGGCGAGGTCTTTACCAACCCCTCCCTCATTCTGCCGGGCTGGCAACTGACGGTTCCGGCGGATCCCAGTTTGACGCCACCGACCATGGCTCAACCGATTCCGCCTGTTCCTGTCCCGGTTGCAGCTGACCACGCCACGATTGACCATCGCCGAGCTCTTGCTCCCACCACGATGGTGCGTGATGGCGGATTTCCTGTCGGAGAAGCGGTGCTGATCGCCACCGGCGTGGGTGGCAGTCTCGTCGCATTGGGGCTCTTCGCTCGCCGCCGCCGACGCCGACTCGATGCAGACCCTTTCGATGCCGGAACCGACGAAGAGATCAATCGAGACCTCGCAAGTCTGCGGGTAAAAAATATTCCCCTCACCTCCATGGCTGAACAAGCCCTGTGGCTGGCTGAAGCCGATGACGTTCTTCGTGGCCCTGGACTCTTAGCCCTCAACCACCGTGGCGCGATGTTGTTTGAAGGAGCCCAGCGCATCTGGAGTGCGCCGGCGATCGATCTCGTGGCTGATGCACCCTTCGTGGATCACGCCCCCGGAATCTTGTTACCCCTCGGCGACCACGACGAGACGTCGTGGAATCTCGTCGTGCCACCAGGGTGTACTGCGGGGATTGCTGGGAACGGTGCCGGCGATCTCATCGAACAAGGTCTCGCCCTTCAGTCGTCATGGGGATGGGGATCGATGACACGACGTTGGGCCGAAAATGCAGCATTCGATGATCTGTCCGACGATGCCCTCTTGATTGGCACTAGGGCCCCACTCGGCGAAGCTGAGCGATGGGCAACGGTGCTGAGTGACGCGCACAGTGTTGTGCGCATTGACGACGGCGTGGTCTCCCTTTTGGACCTTGATCTCTCCTTTCCCTCGGCGCTCCTCGTGCACGCACCGTCTGCTGAGGAATCCGAACAACACATCGTCCCCAACAACATCGTCACCGACCACATCGTCACCGAACACGTCGCATCGCCCAGGGTCATCTCCACTGACGCTGTTGCGCACGAGAACGCAACCAAAGTACAAGGAACCGAGCCCACTATTGTGGTGCGATTACTCGGCAACGAACCAAGGATCGACCATCAAGGATCACCGATTGACCCCAAACGGATTCGCCGGGCTACTGAGTTGTTGGCCTACTTGGCATTGCACCCCGGCGAGGCCGTGACCAGCGATCGCCTCCGGACTCGGGTGCTCGGCACCGCCACCAATGACGCCGCGTCAAAGACGCTGTTCAATATCGCCAGTGCACTGCGTAGCGCCCTTGGGACGCATAAGGGTGAGCACCTTTTCCCGAGAGCCACAACGACTGGGCTCTATCGAGCAGGACCCACGACGACGACCGACTTCACGACATTGGCGCACTATGTCGAGCGCGGTGACGCTGCGCTGGACGACGATGAAGCGATGGCCTTGTACCGAGAAGGGCTCTCGCTGATCACCGGGGAACCCTTGTCCACGGTGCTTGCGGGCTATGAGTGGTTCGACGCTGAAGGGCATCGAGCTCGTCTCGAAACCATCGTTGAACGAGCGGCGTCGTCGTTGGTCTCGCTCGCACTCGAGCACGACTTGATCGCCCTCGCCGAGTTCGCACTCACGAAGGCGCACGTTGTCGTTCCCTATTCTGAGGCTCTCGCTGAGCTCGCAATCGATGTCGCGGGTGCTCGTGGCAGCCTCGACGAACTCCGCCGACGATTTAACGAGCTGGTGGCGGTGATCGACGAAGTAGATCCTGGACGATCGCCGCGTCTGGCGGTGGAACAGCGGTACCGCCATCTTCACGACACCATCACGACTCAAGGCTGATTAGGCCAGCTTTGCGGCAATCGACGAGGCGCTGCGCAACACAAGTCCGTCGGCGCCCGCTGAGTTATACCGGTGCGTGGGCACGTTGAGGGCTTCATCGACCAAATCATTGAGGAACTGTTCGAAGCTAATGGGTGGATCGATGAAGAGATGGCGCGACAGCGATCCGGGAATCGTGTTGATCTCGTTCACGTAGATCTCGTGCTCATTCACAAGGAAGTCGATACGGGTGACCCCTCGAATCCCACAGACATCCGTCACGCGATTGGCGAGGGCGAGGATCGTTGTGGCCTGCTCAGAAGAAATCTGTGCCGGGAGTTCTCTCGGTGCACTGGCCATTCCCTCGCCGCCAACGTACTTATCCATGTAGTCCAGGATCTCTCCCGAACCTTGCGTCGTCTTGAGCGGTCGCTCAATTGCGCTGAACTGGCGCTCTGGCCAGGTTCGCACTGCCACCAATAAGTCATGGAGGTCCGGGCGGTAGGGCTCAAGGACCGCGCCGTTGGCGAAGTGAGGATTGGTCGTCAGTCGTGCTTGAGCCACTCCAAGGTCAGCGACCACGTCAATCCCTATCGACGATCCACCAAAACGAGGTTTGGCGATGAACGGTCCATCAATGTCGACGTCGGTGAGCTCGCTGGTCAAGGCAATGCGCTCAAGTGTTGGAAGAGCGGCTGCCGCCATCACTGCACCGAATGCCAACTTGTCCATACCTAACGCTGCGCCAGCAAGGGTCGGCCCGGCGTAGCGCACGCCGGCAAGATCGAGTGCGCCTTGGAGCGTGCCGTCTTCTCCGGGGCCGCCATGGGTGCAGAGCACGACCGCATCAATATCGAGGCGTTGTGGCCCTTTTCGGCGACCTCCGTCGATAAAGAATCCGCCCCCATCGCCAACATTCAATGTCACCGTCTCGGCGTCACGGGGCGCCCCATCAACAAACGCAGACGCTTCAAGCCTTGGCTCAACTAAAAAGAATTGGCCGAGCTTGCTCCAAAAGATCGCTTTTGGAGGTCGGCCTTGCGAAAGAAATCCTCGTGCCGCTTGAAGGCCGGTCAGGATGCTGATGTCGTGCTCTGGCGAGGGGCCTCCAAAGAGGACTGCAACATCTCCCACGCCAAACTCCTTTCACCTGACGAGCGCTTGCTCGCCGGGCACCTCCGTGATGCCTGCCCTAAGGGTAGTGGTCGGGGAAGTCATTTTCGTAGAGGACAGTATCCCTGGCCTTCAGGTGGGCGCGAACCCACTCGACGGCATCGGATCGGGTGGCTACCGAGACCACGCTGGCAGTCCCCTGGTGCGCCCCTTCGGCCAAGGCCCGAGCATTGGTTCTCCCGACAATGATGAGATCATTGGCCACCTTGGCGGCATGTGCGGCAAATTCTTGGTTTGCTGAGAACTGTTCTGACCCCAACTCGATCATCCCCGGCGTCACCACGACCCGTCGCCCGTCGCTACCGGTGCGTTCCAACAACTCGAGTGCCGCTTTGGCCCCGGCCGGGTTGGCGTTAAAGGTGTCATCGATGACCTGGACGCCAGATGCTGCCGTTCCAACAGTGAGTCGGTTCTCAACTGGTCGAATCTGGGCAGCGTGTGTGACGATCTCTTCGTGGGAGAGACCGAGCACCACCGCCACGCCGATGGCGCAGGCCACATTGGATCGCTGAACGCCGGCCACGCTGGGCACCGTCCCAATCATCGTGCCATCGATCACGATGCTCCACTGTTCGCCTTCATCGAGGACCGCAACATCTGCATCGCTGCGCTCCGCTGAAGCGCGCACCAAGCGCTTGGTCTGAGCAAATCCTGCTCCCGCGTTTTTGAGTCGCTTGTCGTCATCATTGATCACAACCGTTTCGGCTGCTTCGGTAATTTCAGATTTCGCCGCCAACGTCACCTCCAGCGAGCCGAAGCGTTCGAGGTGCACCGGACCGATCGCCGTCATCACGGCAATCGTTGGTGGGCACCAGCCGACGAGATCACGAATTTCACCTGGGCCATAGGTTCCCATTTCAGCAATAAATACGTCAGCATGGTCACTTAATTGTTCATTCACCGCACGAGCTAATCCAGCACGGTTGTTGTAGGACCGGGGGCTGGCCACGGCATGAAACCGGCCGTTCAACAGCGTCGCCAAGTGGTTTTTCGTTGAGGTCTTGCCGTAGGAACCAGTAATCCCCACCACCACTGGGCGCACCCGGTGAAGACGCTCCGAGGCTTGGGTTACAAATCCTTGAGCGGCGCGCTCTTCGAAGGGCGCCACGATCACACAGCATGCGTCAAGCGTGAGGGGCAACAACAGAATCGCCAGAGCGCTCACAGATGCACCCACGCCACAGAGCAGGCCCACGCCAGCGACAAGAACGGTCACGCCCGCTGACAGCAAGGCCAGGGTTGTTGCTCGCCGGGTCCAGTTCAGCGGTGACGTTCGCCCTTTCACACTCAAACCCACCGGACCGCTTCCTACAGCGATCGCCGTAGCGATTCCTATCCAAGGCGTCCACCACGCCACAGCCGCTCCGACGATGCCTGCCAAAATCAACACCACATTGATCCAGCGACTGCGCCACCATCGCCAGGCAAAACGCGTTGTCGATCCAGCGAGGTAGTGCTCGCGTTGTATGACGCGCAACCATCGCAGCCAAGCAAAGACGCCCGCTCCGAGGCACAACAGCGTGACGAGAATGTCGGCAGCTGTCTTCATCGAACCATCCCGTCGATCACGGTGCGCAATGCGCTCGGCGCACTCGTCGGAACGAGGTGCCCAACGCCTTCGAGCACCACGAGCGACACTGCTGGAGCGACAGGGCTCGCCGATCGGATCAGATCACGAGCTCGCTCGGCGATGCTCAGCGGCACGTCACCATCTCGCTCGCCCCATACCAATGCGACAGGACAGCGCAATGCCCTGAGTTCATCCTCAAAGGATTCATTGATGATCGTCACCAGCGTGTCGCGCAGCACCCCGTGTGCTGCGTTGTAATCACGGGATCCCGAACGTGCTCGACGGGCTTCGAATCGCTCGTCAGACAAGAGATGCCAAGCATGAGCTTTCCGGGCTAGTCGGTACCTCCAGGATGGTTTCGTCGACGATGACAATCGCAACACCGGGGCGGCAACCAACACAATGCCGGCGACTTGCTCGGGGCGCAGCGACGCAAGTTCGACAGCGACACGGCCTCCGTGCGAATGACCGACCAGCACGACAGGCTGGCTTGCTTCATCGAGAATCGGTGCGATCATTTCGGCGAAGTCCCTCGAACTCATGGCTCGCTCCAGGCCTGGCGTTGCACCAAATCCCGGAAGGTCGAGCGCAATTGCTCGAAGGGTGCGTCCGTTGTCATCGGCAAACACGCCTTCGAAGTCCTGATGCGTTCTGGCCCAGCCGTGAAGGGCCAGAACCTGTAACGGGGCCTCCCCATGGCGCTCGCCAAAGAGCGTTCCTCCTGCGAACGAACTCAGCATTGATCGCTCAACGTGCTCAACAGGGCTGTTCTCCATATCTCTAACAAAGTGGGCGTTTCTCGCCCTCCACCACCCTAGTGAGCCGGTGCGCAGGACTCTGGCACTCTTGGCACAGGGGCTGACTACGCTTCGCCCATGGCCCGTGTGACCCCGACCTATGACGACCTTCTCACGCGCCTGACCCCCGCCCAGAGGCAGGCCGTCATCTCGCCGTCGCCCCGCTTAGCGGTCTATGCCGGAGCAGGGGCGGGCAAGACTCGGGTGTTGACGCTGCGCATAGCGCGCATGGTTGACGACGGTGTCGATCCGACGCAGATCCTGGCCATTACCTTCTCTCGAAAAGCCGCACAAGAACTTCGTCGCCGACTGTGGGAACTCTCGATTGAGGGAATCCGCACCGGGACCTTTCACCGCACCGCCTTAGATCTCGTTGAGGTCTACCGTGCTGAACACCATCAACCCCCCGTAAGTTTGATCACGGATCGCCGGTCGGTGCTCCAACGATTAATCGAAAGCGACACCGAAGGGCGGCGCACCCTCAATGCAGCGTTTGTCGACACCGAAATAACCTGGGCGAAGTCACGTGGTCTCACGCCCGATGAATATCCCAACGCCGCAAAGTCAGCTCGTCGCCGAACGTCACAGTCCCCCTATCAACTCCAACATCTTTGGTTGCGCTACGAAGAATCCGCCCGTTCTCGCAACGCTCTGGATTTTGATGACTTGATTAGCGAAGCCATTCGGGCCTTGAGCGACCCAACATTCGCAGCAGCCATTCATTGGCGCTCTCGCCATCTCCTCGTTGATGAGTTTCAAGACGTGAACCCCATGCAGTACCTCTTCATTGAGAAACTCTTGTCCCCGACGGCAACGTTTTTTTGTGTCGGGGACCCGAATCAGTCCATCTATGGGTTCAACGGCGCCGACCCCTCGTTGCTCTCCACGCTTGACCAGCGCATGGCCGACACCGAGATTCTCGCTCTCGATGCCAATCACCGCTCTACCCCTGAGATTGTCTCAAGTGCGGCCGCTGTCTTGGACCAACACCACCGGCGAGAAACCACCGCAACACAGAACTCCGGAGCGATCCCCATCTTGCGAGGCCTTGAGGACGATCTCGCCGAAGCGCAGTTTGTGGCTTCCACCTTCCGCTCGCTGCGCACGCCGGGTCGTCACTGGCGCTCATTTGCGGTGCTGGCAAGAACTAACGCCCAACTGCGAGTTATTACCGACGTGTTCACCGCTGCCGGGATTCCCACTGAACTCTTGGCACCCGAGACGACCCCTGCGAGTGACGTCAAGAAACCGCTCGATCAAGTGCGCCCGGGTGCGCCCACGGTCGGCGAGGATGACGCCGTCAAACTTGGGACCTTTCACCGGGCCAAGGGCCTCGAATGGCCCACCGTGGCCATCATTGGTGCCAGCGAGGGACTTGTTCCCTACCGCAGCGCTGCCACCCCTGCGCAACTCGACGAGGAACGCCGTCTCCTCTATGTGGCACTCACCCGTGCTGAGTTAGAACTCGTCGTGACGTGGTCACGCCACGTCGACGCCGCCGACGGCAAGACACCGCGGCGACAATCCCCGTTTCTCAGCGGCTTCGACACGGCCATTCGCATGATGGGTCAATCGAATCACGATGCTTCTGGCGTCTCGGGGGCCCAAAAGGCACGATCGTTGCGTGAGTCACTCCAAGAGCGACTCAAGAAGTAATCGTCAGTCGGAAAAGTCGAAGACTACCGGCGCATGATCCGAAGGCTTGACCCCTTTGCGAGCATCGCGATCAACCCAGGCCCCCGTTGCGCGTGTGGTGAGCGCCGCTGAGGCGAAGGCCAAGTCGATTCGCATGCCGTGTCCTTTGTGGAATGACCCGTCCCGGTAGTCCCACCAGGAGTAGACCTGACCCTCAGGATGAAACTGGCGAAACAACTCGACAAAACCCACTTCTTCGAGCCCCTGTAACGCTGTGCGCTCTTCAAGGCTGACGTGGGTCATTCCTTCGAGCGCACCGATATCCCAGACGTCGTTGTCGAACGGTGCCACGTTGAAGTCCCCCAGCACGATTGCTTGGGTGGTGTCGTCGACGTCCGCCAAGACGTTTTTTAAGTGCGCCAACCACTGCAGTTTCGCCTGAAAGTGCTCCGAGTCAAGAGAGCGACCGTTTGGCACATACGCGCTCATGACCCGCACCCCGCCACAGGTAGCCCCAACAAAGCGTGCCCCGAACTCGTCTTCTTTGGTGCCGAATCCCTGTTGGGGCTTGTCGAGGCCCACTCGACTCAGAATTGCCACACCGTTCCAGCGCCCTTCGCCGTAGTGGACTGCGTCATACCCCAAGGATTGCAAATGCTCAAGCGGAAACTTCTCATCATTCTGTTTCGTCTCTTGAAGACAGAGCACATCTGGTTCTTGCAGCCCCAACCACTCTTCGACCCGTGGGAGTCGAGCGGTCAGGGAGTTCACGTTCCATGTAGCGATGCGCATTGCTACGACGCCTCTGCGTCGACAATCACAAAGAGCAGTTGCGCTTCGCAGGCCAACGCTCCGTCGACCGTTGCCCTGCCCGTGCCTTTGCCGGCACGTGCTGAGAGTTGCGTGACGGTGAGTTCGAGATCCAAGGTGTCCCCAGGGGACACCTGACGGCGGAATCGTGCTCGTTCGATGCCACCGAAGAGGGGAAGTTTGCCCACGTAGCGAGGATCAGACAGCACCGCTGCTGCCCCCACTTGCGCAAGAGACTCAACCATCAACACGCCGGGCAGCGTTGGCCGGCCGGGAAAGTGCCCAGGGAAGAACCATTCATCGCCGGTGAGCTTCCACCGACCAGTTGCTCGTTCTCCGGGGATGATCTCGACGAGTTCATCCACCAACAAAAACGGCTCTCGATGCGGCAAGAGGTCTTTTGGGTTCACGCTTTTTTCCCTTTACGCGGACTGGCCTTCGGAGCGAGTTCAACCTCTGCCACTCGTCGAGCAGCATCGATGGCCTTGACGACAAATTTATATCGTTCGCCCTTGTTGAGCGCGTCTCGCGCTCGTTGTGGCGGCGGGTCACCCAAGGTCGCTGTGCGCACATAGCAGTGGAACACTGTTCCTTCGCTGAGTTCGACGTCAATCATGGCTCCATGGCTCGTGAACGACACCACGTCGCCCGCTACTTTGGATCCCACTTTGTGACTCGAGAGAAAGGCCACAAAATCAAGTGGCTGATTCGCCGCCGTCAAGCCGCTTTTCCTCTTGGCCGCGGCCCCCGTCGCTTTCTGCTTTGAGGTGCTGGCGGCCTTGCGCGAATCGGCCGGGGTCTTTTTCGCATTCGATGCGCTCGTCTCGAGACGAGGCTCTTTTGTTCCCCGTCCCTTCCCCTTGGCCGCTCCACCTCGACCACGCTGCTCAGACTGAGGTCGTAGCGGTTTGATCTCTAAACTTTCTTTTACTTCTTCGATGAGATGGTTACGATCATGAAGCGCTCGAATCGAGTTCATCTCTCGCTCAGAGAGCGTTGACGAGTGCGAGCCGATCTCGATCGAGACTTTTTTGGCCAGGGCCTTCAAGCCTTTGGTATCGAGTTCCAACTCTTTCGCCAGTTCGTAGGCCCGGATCTTCTTTTCGTCGTAGGCCACCCGAAGCTGCTCGGCTTCTTCGGTGGCCAGCGCCGCGGCGTGGCTGGCGATCGCCACGCTGTGCGTGGTGGCGAACTGCTGGAGTGCTTTCGTGTCAATGCCAAACTCTTTGGCCAGGTCGTAGGCGCGAACTTTCTTTTCTTTGGCGCTGGCATTTGGAATCAAGACGTCGCCGACTTTGGGCTTTGACCCGTCGGGTCTCGACACCGATAATTTCTTGACGGGTTTTACTGGCGCTGACGGTCGCTGCCCACTGGAACGCTTCTTCGGTCCACGCACCGGCGTACGTTCCGTAAAGATCCACCCCACCCCTGGAACTGGTTTCCCGCCAACGAGTCGTCCCTCATCGAAGAGCCAGGGGAAATCGCCATGAAACTCTTGAAAGGAATCGTTGGACAAGACGACAGCCTGCTGTCGATCGGCAATCTTTAGGATAAAGACGTCACCTCGCCCAATGGTTCCCGCAGGAGGGGCGACCACTTCGCCGTGAAGCTCGGCTTCTTTCAACCGCGGTCGCTCGGCTTCTGCGATGCGATGTTCGAATGTTGCATCCACCACCACCACCATTGAGACGTCAGTGTGCTCTTCTTGATAGGCGATGACTGCTTCTTCAAGCTGGGTGAGGCTGGGTAAAGACCTCCCCTCAGTCGCTAAATTAGATCCGTCGACAACGACGTAATTGGGGGCCATATCTCCTCTCAGTCAAGCACTCCGACGTGGCCACGCAGTGCCACGCCCTCTCTTCCTTGTCAGAGCGGGCGGGCCCTGGTTGGCTCGCCCAGTGAGCGGCGCCACCTTTCATGGGCGTTAGGTTGGGATTGTGTCAAAAGCCGAACCATCGAGGGGTCTTGCTCCAAGTCAAAAAAGGTCCTCTCGAGGACTCGCCGTCTTTGAGTCACCCTTTGATGGACCGACCGCTGTGATGGTCCACGGCACCCTGGATCGAGCAGTCAGTTTTTCCCGGGTGGCCCGCCGTCTCGATGATGTCCATGTTGTGGCCTATGACCGCCGTGGCTACCAAGGATCTCGCAGCGGCGGCGCTGCTCACAGTATCGATGAGCACGTCACCGACCTCCTTTCGATCATCGAAACATTCTCACCGGATCACCCGGTGCTCGGCTTCGGCCACAGCTTTGGCGGTGTCGTGGTCTTCGCCGCGGCACTTGCTCGTCCCGAGGCATTTCGCCACCTCGTCCTCTTCGAACCACCGATGCCCTGGCTGGTCGAAGGATCCCATCCTCACCGCGGCGTCCCTCTCGATGGAGGCAGTGCCCAAGAGACCGAACAGTTTTTCCGACGTATCGTCTCAGACGACGCGTGGGAGCGCATGAGTCCTGACCAGCAAGCCGATAAATTGGCGGACGGTCCAGCTCTGGTTGGCGACCTCACAATTGTACGCATGGCCACGCCGTTTTCATTAGAAGATCTGCAAACCCTTTCGCTGCCCATCACGATCGGTGTTGGTCAAGAGACCACCATGTTGCACCATCACACTGTGTCAGAGCATGTGCGCTCCACAATGGAGAACGTGACGGTTGAATATCTTTCAGGGGCGGGCCATGGCGCCCACCTCACCCACCCCGATGCGCTCGCCGAGTTACTTCGCCGAGCCACAAGCAACGATCAGGAGTCATCATGCGCGTCCTTCTAAGCGGTTCCTCAGGACTCATCGGCACAGCACTGACCCAAGCGCTCAACGCGCGCGGCGACGTCGTCGTCGCCCTCGTGCGCACGGCGCCAGCCACTCCCGATGCGTCCAAAGTGTTCTGGGACCCCCAAGGCGGTGTGTTGTCACTCGATGAACTCAATGCCACTGGGCCAATCGATGCAATTGTGCACATGGCCGGTGCGGGGATCGGCGATAAACGATGGACTACGGCGCGCAAACAAGAGATTCTCAACAGCAGGGTGGCGTCAACTGCACTTCTTGCAGAGCGTGCGACGCAACTCGATCGCCCACCCTCGGTCTTTCTCAGTGGCTCAGCCATTGGTATCTATGGCTTCGACGCTCCCGGAATTGTTACGGAGTCATCGCCTCAAGGTAAGGGCTTCCTCGCAGAGGTCTGTGCTCAGTGGGAAGGGGCGGCGCAGCCGGTTGTGAACAGCGACATTCGAACCGCATTCGCACGAACCGGCATTGTGCTTTCATCCCAAGGTGGCGCGTTGGCCAAGCAACTTCTTCTCTTTCGTTTAGGGCTCGGAGGAACCCTGGGTTCGGGCGCACAGTGGTTGAGTTGGATCTCGTTGGCTGACGAAGTGGCCGCGTTGCTTCGTATTCTTGATGACGGCCAACTCTCTGGGCCGATCAACCTCACCGCGCCCAACCCGGTGACCAACAAGGAGTTCACCAAGATCCTTGGCCGTGCCCTCCACCGGCCAACGATTGCCCGGGCGCCAAAACTGGCTCTCAGCCTTGTTCTCGGTGAAGGGTTAACAAAAGAAGCCCTGTTCTCTTCTGCCCGGGTCCAACCTGAAGTTCTCCTCCAAGAAGGCTTCTCGTTTGCCCATCCCGACTGCGCCAGCGCGGTGACGTCGGCGTTGTCGCAGCATTAACGATTGATGGTCCCGACGTGGCGTCTCGGCGAAGGGGGCGGATTGGTCGAGGGACGAGTACCGATCTTGGGGTCACCCCACTACTCTGAGAAGTATGGGTACGGCTCAACGATCAGAGAGAACTGACGCCAAGCCCAACGTTCTTCTCGTGACGATGGACCAGTTGCGCGCTGACGCAGTGTTTGACCCGGCGATTTCGACCCCCACGCTCGATGCACTGCGAAACGAGGGCGTTTCGTTCTTGCGCCATTACGCACAAGCGGCACCCTGTTCCCCAGCCCGCGCCGCCCTTTACACGGGTACGTACCAAATGAACAACCGGGTCGTGGCAAACGGAACGCCGCTCGATGCGCGTTTTGACAACGTGGCGCTCTTCGCTCGGCGAAACGGTTACGACCCCGTGCTCTTCGGCTACACCGATCAAAGCATCGACCCACGGACGGTTGCCGATCCTGACGATCCTCGGCTTGATAGCTATGAAGAGGTGCTCCCTGGTTTTCGCCCGGTCTGCCACCTTCCAAGCATCGACTCCTCGCCGTGGCTGTCGTGGCTTCGCCATCATGGCTTCGATCCGGGAACGACCACCAACGCGGCGTTAACGAGCGAACCTGATCGCCCTGCGGACTATTCCGTCAGCGCCTTTCTTTCAGAGCAGTTCCTTGCCTGGCTGAACGAACAACATGGTCCGTGGTTTGCCCACCTCAGCTTTCTTCGCCCCCACCCTCCCTATGGTGCAGCCGGCGAGTTCGCCAGGGCCTACGACCCCAACAACACGGGATCCTGGATCACTCCCACCACCAAGCCCCATCCGCTCCATGGCGCTGCGCTCTCATTGCCCGGCGTGGCCGCTCCCAGCGACCCGGCAGAGATCGGCATGATGCGCGCACAATATTTCGGCATGATCTCCGAAGTTGATCATCAGTTTGGCCGGATCATCGCCGAATTAAAGCGAAGTAATCAGTGGGAGCACACCATTGTTATCCTCACCGCCGATCACGGCGAACAACTTGGTGACCACGGGCTTAAAGAAAAACTCGGTTTCTTCCCTCAGAGTTACCACATTCCATTAATTGTTCATGATCCATTTCACCAAAATGGCCACGGGGAACAAATCCATGCGTTGACCGAATCGGTTGATGTCTTTGCCACCATTGCCGACCTTCTCGAACTGCCGGCTCCCGCTCAAATTGATGGAATATCGCTCAAGGCATTTCTTCAGGGCACAACGCCGCACGGCTGGCGGACCGCTGCACACTACGAGTGGGACTGGCGCTATTTGTTTCTCGACGGACCGTCGACCATCGTTCACCGAGGCCTTAGTAACCATAATCTGGCAGTTCACTTGACCAACGAAATGGCCTACGTCCATTTTGGCGACAACAGTTCTCTCTGTTTCGATCTTCTCGCCGATCCCACGTGGCGAACCTTGGTGGTTGACCCAGCGAAAATTCTTGAAGCGGCCGAAGGAATGCTGTTGTGGCGTCAACAGTCGCTTGAGCGAACAATGACCGACATGCTGATTGGAAAAGAGCGCACGGGACGTTGGCCCAGCCCGACAGCGAGCGCCGTCACGTGAGCCAGCTCGACCAAGAGGACATCGAGCAATTCCGCGAAACGGGTTGGCTTGTCCTCCACGATGTGCTTACCATCTCCCCCGCCACATTGACCACATGGGTGGACGAAGTAGCTCGTTGGATCGATGGTGGCCCGGGTCTTCACTACCAAGAGCAGACGCGCGAGGGGCCTCGCCTTTGTCGAAGTGAAGACTTCACGCCATTTCATGCGGGACTCTTTCAACTCCTGCGAGAAGGAGTGGTTCCCCAGATCACCAGCGATCTGCTGGGAGAGCCAGCGGTGCTTTACAAAGAAAAAATTAACTACAAGTTGCCGGGCGGTGCTGGCTACTCCCCCCATCAAGATGCTCCCGCTTACCTGTTCGTCGAACGACACATCTCGTGCATGATCCCTGTTGATCCCAGCACTCGCGAGAACGGTGCCCTTGAGGTGGTTTCAGGCTTTCATCACGAAATCCTGCTCCAAGACGAGAAAGGCTGTATCGATCCAAGCGTCGTCGACCAACTCGACTGGCAGCTCGTCGAACTCAACCCCGGTGACGTGGTGTGGTTTCATTCAAAGACACCACACCGATCCGGTGCGAATCGATCTGTTGCACCACGCCGGGCGCTCTATCCAACGTATAACGCGCTCTCCGAAGGTGACCTTCGAGAGCAGTACTACCGAGAGAAGCAGGAAGCCTTGGCTGGAAACGCACATGATCCAACCAGGGTCAATGTATCGCTCATCGGAGACTTCGAAGGGATCCCGCTATGACGCGGTGCGCCTCAATCGATGACATCGTTGACCTCTTTGATCGTTTCGGAGACGAGTTCTATGGCGAAAAGGTAAGCCAACGCGATCATGCGTTGCAGTGTGCGGCGCTCGCCGTGCATGAAGGCTCCGGTCCAGAACTTGTCGCCGCAGCCTTGCTCCATGACGTGGGCCATCTTCTTGAATTAGCCGATGAAACGAACTACGTCGAAAGTATTGAGCGAGATCGCCACCACCAGATCGAGGGTGCGCGTTGGCTTTCTTCTCTCTTTTCTCCAGCAGTGACCGACCCCATTGAACATCACGTCACGGCGAAGAGGTGGCGATGCACCGTTGAAGATGGATACACGGACCGTCTCTCAGAGGCTTCCCAGATCAGCTTGGCGCTCCAAGGTGGCAGGCTTTCGCTGCGTGAGCGCCACGTGTTTGAAGCTTCCACTTCTTTCGGCGCCTCACTCAGCCTTCGCTCATTTGACGACGCTGGGAAAGTCTCCGGGCTCTCAATTCCCCCGTTCTCGTCCTATAGGACTCTCTTGGAATCGTTGGCTGTTCCTCACTAGCGCTCAACACCCCTCATTTTATTGCGGTTTGGGCAAACGAAAAAAAGTTACTCCTCAGTTACTTTCCAGGACTAGTGTTGGCGTCACCCTCGGGGGAGGGTTGGTACCGACGATGTTGTGATTCTCACACAACAAAAAGGAGCAGATTATGAAGGGTCACTTCCGACGTTTCCTAGCAGCCGGCGTTATGGTCGGAGCACTGACTACGGGACTCATCACCACGCTTCCGAGCATCACGGCGAGTGCCGGAGCTGCAAGTTCCGCCACGACCACCTTTACGTGGGCCGAAGCGCCACAAACCCCACCGAACTTCATCTTCCCGTTTATGGGACTGCAGTTCTTCAGCGTGTCGAACATCAACACGTTTCAATTTCTCATGTACCGACCGCTGTACTGGTTCGGTAATGGAGAATCCCCGACCTTGAACCTCGGCCTTTCTCTTGGTCGAGCACCGGTGTACTCGAATGGAAACACGACTGTTGTCGTGAACTTGAAGAATTACAACTGGTCGAACGGTACGACCGTGAGTGCGCAGAACGTCATGTTCTGGATGAACATGCTCCACGCCGAGAAGTCGAATTGGGCTGACTACTCAGCCGGTGCCCTCCCCGACGACGTCAAGAGCATCACGGTGAATTCACCGACTCAGTTGACCTTCACGCTGACTGCTGCGGTCAACCCGTACTGGTTCACCTATAACGAACTCGCACAAATCACCCCGATGCCTACCGCTTGGGACATCTCCACCACCGGGGCTGCTGCGGGTTCTGGTGGATGTTCGGCAGCAGCGTTTGGTACGTCTGACACCCAGTGTGCTGCGGTCTACACGTACCTTTCGAACCAGTCGGGCTACAACCCTTCAAACCCGGATGCTACGAACAACTCGCTGAGCACCTATGCAACGAACCCACTATGGCAAACCGTTGACGGTCCCTATCACTTGACCAAATTTGACGCTTCTGGCAACATCACCATGGCCCCAAACCCCTCCTACTCGGGACCAGTGAAGCCGCTCAAGAACAGCGTGTTCAAGGAGATCCCCTTCACCACCGACAGTGCTGAATTCAACGCACTTGTTTCAGGAAGCATTGATGCTGGGTACTTGCCCACGCAGGACATCACCTCAAGTGGGTCTCTCTCGGCACCGGGGGCCAATAACTCACGCCTGAGTAATAACTACAACTTGAAAGTTGCCCCATCGTGGTCAATTAACTACTTCCCGTACAACTTCCAGTCAACGGGTGATGGAGGAAACGCTGGGGCGATCTTTAGCCAGCTCTACTTCCGCCAAGCATTCCAAATCTTGGTAGACCAGAGCTTGTACATCAAGAAGATCAACAAGGGCTACGGGGTGCCGACCTACGGACCTGTTCCAGTAAAACCGCAGAACAGTTTTGCTTCGGTCTACGAAGAGAACAACCCTTATCCTTACAGCTCGTCCAAAGCCATCAATCTCTTGAAGAGTCATGGCTGGACGATAAAGGCTGGCGGGACGTCGACCTGTACGAATCCAGGATCTGGCGCAAACCAGTGTGGAAAGGGAATCGCTTCCGGAGCCAAGTTGGCATTCAACTTGCAGTACGCAAGCGGTTCAACCCAGATCACCCAGTTGATGAATGCCGAGAAGTCCTCATGGGCTCAGGCAGGAATCAACATCACCTTGAGCCAAGCATCGTTTAATACGGTTCTCGGAAACGCCGTTCCTTGCTCGGGAGCATCGTGCACCTGGGAGTTGGCAAACTGGGGAGCTGGGTGGATCTTTGCGCCTGACTACTACCCAACCGGTGAAGCCATCTTCCAAACAGGAGCAGGATCAAACTCGGGGAGTTACTCAAGCGCAACCAACGACGCCAATATCACGGCAACGAATACCACCAACACGAGCTTGACCACGTATGAGAACTATTTGGCGAAGAACTTGCCGGTGGTCTTCCAGCCCAACCCTGTTGCTATCGGAGAAATCAAGAAGGGTCTCAAGGGCGCAACGCCACTGAGCACCCTGCAACAACTCAACCCAGAGAACTGGCGCTTCTAGACCAGCGACCAGATCTCAATTTTGAAAACGTCCACAACACCCTCGGCTCGTTTGGGCCGGGGGTGTTGTGCGCTCAAGTACGGTGCGCCTCAACGAGATCAAAAGATAGAGTGAGAACCAGATGTTTGGCTACCTCATCCGACGATTCGGACAAGCAATTATCGTCATTCTTGGCGTCACGTTCATCGTGTTCATTCTCAGTCAGTTGATCCCGGGAGGACAAGCACGAGCCGCATTAGGCCCGAGAGCCACGCCATCACAAATCTCAAACTTCAACATTATTAACGGCTACAACCAGCCGCTGTGGGTTCAGTATTGGCACTATCTCTTAGGCCTCCTGAAAGGAAACCTCGGCTACTCCTACAAGAACAACCAGTCGGTCACGTCACTCATCGCCCAGCGACTGCCAAAAACATTGGTCCTTCTTAGCGTCTCAACGATATTGGCGCTCTTCATTGCTATTCCGCTCGGCATGTCACAGGCCGTGCGAAGAAATAGCGTCTATGACTACACCGTGACGGCAACGTCATTCATTCTTTATGCATTCCCGGCTTTTTTACTCGGCGAACTGTTGATTCTCTTCTTCTCGTTCAACCTGAACTGGTTCCCATCACAACCTCCGTCCACCGCTTCCGCGTGGGCGTTGTTCAGCGATCCGAGAGCCTTTGTGCTTCCGGTCTTCACCTTGGCCGCGCTCACGATCGCGGGGTTCTCTCGTTTTATGCGCTCGAGCGTCCTCGATACCTTGACCGAGGACTACATCAGAACCGCCAAAGCCAAAGGCGGTAGTCCCCGCCGAGTGCTCTATGGACACGCGCTGCGAAACGCCCTCTTGCCGATTCTGACCTTGATCGGTCTGACCCTTCCGGCAATCGTTGGTGGCGCATTGATTGTTGAAGACATTTTTAACTATCCCGGAATGGGTCTCTTAACCGTTCAAGCAGCGAGCAACGACGATATCCCCCTCATCTTGGGGACCACCTTGGTCGCTACCGTCGCCACCGTCTTAGGCTCGCTGTTCGCTGACGTCCTCTATGCCGCTGCCGATCCTCGCATCCGATTGAGTGGAGACAACTGATGACCCTTGACCCAGGAGGCGCGACGCCGCTTCCCCAACCGCTGTCCGACGAAGATCTCGACACACTGATCGAAGGTGGTGAAGCGGTAAGCGACGGCGGGTTTTTCCGGAACATGATTCGGGTGTTCAGTGAAAACAAGCTGGCAATCGTGTCGTTTTTCTTCTTAATCTTCATGCTGCTCTTCTGTTTCCTTGGCCCACACCTTTATGTCACGAATCAGACCAACGCTCAAGAGGCCCTCCTGAATTCGACCCAGAACGCGCACCCGAGCGCTTCTCATTGGCTGGGGACCGATGAGACCGGCTTCGACATCGTGGGGCGGCTCATGTTCGGAGGCCAGATCTCATTGATTGTCGGCTTTTTCGCTGCCATCGTGGCAACCGTTGTGGGGGTTGGCTACGGAGCGCTCTCGGGCTTTTTCGGCGGCTGGCTCGATGCGCTCCTCATGCGTTTCGTAGACATGGGCCTCTCAATCCCGGTGCTCTTTCTCCTCATCGCACTCGTCACCATCTATCGCCCCACGGCGCCGCTCCTGATTGTTGTGATCGCCGCCGTGTCATGGCTCGTTCCCGCTCGCCTCATCCGCTCCGAGACCTTGAGCCTGCGCACCCGCGAATATGTTCAAGCGGTGCGCGTGATGGGAGGGTCGAGGCGGCGCATCATCGGCCGCCACATCATCCCGAACTCCGTGGGCACCATCGTCGTCTTTGCCACGTTCTGTGTCGCTGACTCCATCCTTTATCTTGCCGCCTTGGGATTCTTGGGCCTCGGTGTCCCTGCTCCCCAGACTGACTGGGGAACCATGTTGTCCAACGGCGTGAATTATGCGGCGAACGGCTATTGGTGGGAGATCTACCCCGTTGGCTTCTGCATTGTCTTTACCGTGGTGGCTTTGAACTACGTGGGTGACGCCTTGCGGGACGCACTCGAAGTTCGCCTTCAGCGTCGCTAGGGCTCTCTCATTACAAGAGCGACGCTGGGGCGATCGGCATTATCCTGTCACCATGACCCCACGGAGAATTTCTATTGTCCCCCACACTCACTGGGACCGAGAGTGGTATGAACCGTTCCAAACCTTTCGGATGAACTTGGTTGAAATGCTCGATGGACTCCTTTACCTCTTAGAGCATGACCCCACTTACACAAAGTTCATGCTTGATGGCCAGATGGCCGTCGTCGACGACTACTTAGAAATTCGCCCCGAACAAGAAGAACGCCTGCGGCACTTTGCGTCGACGGGACGCTTGTCCATGGGGCCGTGGTACATCTTGATGGATGAATTTTTAGTCTCAGGTGAGACCATCATCCGAGATCTCCAACTTGGCATTGAAAAAGGGGCATCCTTTGGTGGCGTGATGGACGTGGGATACCTTCCCGACATGTTCGGCCACATCGCCCAAATGCCGCAGATCCTGGCCCAAGCAGGATTCAGTGACACGGTGCTGTGGCGAGGAGTCCCATCGCAGATCACCCAGACCGGTTTCTTCTGGCAAGCGCCTGATGGGTCGACGGTCCGAGCTGAATATCTTCCCGTTGGTTACGGCAATGGAGCATCACTTCCCGACGACACTTCTGCTTTTTTGCGTCGCGTCCACGATCACATCGAAGAGACCGAGTCATTCCTCATCGATGACATGTTGTACATGAATGGATCAGACCACCTTCATCCCCAGCCATGGTTGGGTCGCATCGTCGCTGAAGCTAACGCCCTACAAGACGACTTGGTCTTTGAGATCTCGTCGTTATCTGAGCACCTTGCCCGAGCGCCGCGTGAAGGACTCACGACATGGCAGGGCGAGCTCCGAAGTGGTTTCCGCTCCAACGTCTTGATGGGTGTCACGTCAAATCGCGTCGACGTCAAGCGCTCCGTGGCAATCGCCCAGCGGACGCTTGAGCAACGCGCCGAACCATTGGCTGCTTTATTCCTGGCGCCGGATCTCTACCCAACTGCCTTATTGGACGTGGCGTGGAAGGAGATGATTCGAAACGCCGCACATGACTCAATCTGTGCATGCTCGGTCGATGAGGTCGTCGATGCCGTCTTGCACCGCTACAGCGAAGCGCGCCAGATCGGCACCGGTGTTGTCCGTCGAGCTCTTGATACCCTCGCTCGTTCGATGCGCGATCCCGGGACGGTCATTGTCAACACTTCAGCGCGGACTCGCTCGGGCCTGGTCGAGCTCGTCGTGACCGGTGACACGCTCAATGATGCGGCAGTCCAGGTGCTCTCAGAGCGCTCGAATCTTCCTGGCGCTTTGGTCCTTGATGCCAATACCGTCAAGACAGTCCTGGCGATGCTCCAGGGGCCGAAAATCGACAACGATGCATGGGTCCACCATGTCAACGTAGAAGATCTCGAAGACGGGCTTCACCTGACGATCACCATTGGCCCCGATGAGCGTAAGGGTATCAACGTCAATGAAATCAAACAAGATATCTACACTCGTATCGGTGCTCGGCCCGATGCGATGATCCACGTTGCTCTCGATCAACCCAGGATCCGACGGGTGTTAGCTCGCAGCGGCGATGTCCCCGGCTTTGGATGGCGAGTCTTCGAACCGGCACCCCTCGTGCATCCTGCACGAGCCACAGAAGATGCGGGCACCATCACCCTTGCCAACGATCTCGTCACGGTGTGTATCTCACCGAGCGATGGAACCTTTTCCCTCAATGGGCTTGCTGGATTTAACCGTTTGGTCGACGTGGGCGATCTTGGCGACAGTTATAACTACTCGCCCCCGTCGAATGATTCGACGATAGACACGCCCGCTCAGGTAACCGTTCGCATCAGTGAATCAGGGCCGGTTCGCTCGAGTGCAGAGATTATTGCGACCTATTCCTGGCCCGAATATGTTGACGGCGGTTCACAACGGCGACAAGGTGAGCGCACTGTTGAAGTGACCACGACCGTCTCAGTGGTTGCCGATGAGGAAATCGTCGACGTGGTGACCACATTCGTCAACCCTTCACGAGATCACCGACTACGCGTCCATCTCCCACTCCCCTCTCCCGCTCAAGGCTCTGAAGCGGAGTGTGCTTTTGCCATTGTGGGTCGTGGCCTCGAGACCGAAGGCCGCCCAGATGAATTTGGACTGCCCACCTTTCCGTCACGGCGCTTTGTGCGAGCAGGCGGGCTGACCGTGGTTCACGATGGACTCAATGAATATGAATTGATTGACGTTGCAAACGGTGCGGCGTCGACATTGGCGCTCACCTTGTTGCGCTCAACCGGGATGCTCTCTCGACTTGGGATGACGTATCGTCCCTTCCCCGCAGGTCCACTCACGCCCGTTGAGGGACTTCAGATGTTGGGGAAACAGATTGTTGCCCACTATGGACTTTCCACAAGCGCTCTTGATCCTTATGCAATGGCAGATGCTGTATTGCTTCCCTTAGAAACTATTCCCACGCTCGGTGGGGGTGATCGCTCATTCAAGGGTTCAGCATTCGAAATTACTGGCGCTCAAGTCTCGAGCCTGCAGCGAGTCAAGGGTGCACTCGAAGTGCGGGTCTTCAATCCCCAGGCAACGCCCGCGACGGTACGTCTCCCAGGACGTACTGGCTCGCTGATTGACCTGCGCGGTGACGTTTTGCAGCCTTTTGAGGACGAGATCAACCTCGGACCTTTCGCCTTCGCTACACTGCGGATCTCTGAGCAAGGCTAAAAGTTCGCCCTCTGATATTCCAAAATGGCAACGATGATCTCGGCGCACCCGCGAGTTCATTGCTGGCAGTACACTCGGGCGCAAGACGGAGGGAACCATGGCATCAGTAAGTTTTCAGGCAGTCTCGAAACGCTTCGGAGAGGTCCTTGCGCTTGACGGCTTGGATCTTGTCGTCGAAGACGGAGAGTTCCTCGTTCTCTTAGGACCCTCGGGTTGTGGCAAGACGACCGCTTTGCGAATGGTTGCCGGCTTGGAAGATGTCAGCGAGGGGTCAATCTTGATTGGCGACCGAGATGTCACCATGGTCGAACCACAAGATCGTGACGTCGCAATGGTTTTTCAGAGCTACGCCCTCTACCCGCATTTGAGTGTTGCCAAAAACATTGAGTTCCCCTTACGCAAGCGGATTAGCGACCGTGCCGAGCGCGAGGCCAAGGTACGCGAATCGGCTGCCGCTCTTGACCTTACGGACTACCTCGATCGCAAGCCCGGCCAGCTCTCTGGTGGGCAACGCCAGCGCGTTGCGCTTGCGCGAGCAATTGTTCGAGATCCTGCGGTCTTTCTGATGGACGAACCACTTTCCAACCTCGATGCCAAACTCCGGAGCCAGACGCGCGCCGAGGTTGTTGCCTTGCAACAGCGACTCGCCACAACAACGCTCTACGTGACCCACGACCAGGTAGAAGCGATGACGATGGGTCACCGCATTGCCGTCGTAAACAATGGAATTCTTCAACAAGTTGCGTCACCTACCGATCTCTACGAAGAACCCAGCAATGTCTTTGTGGCCCATTTTGTTGGAAGCCCTGGCATGAACATGATCACCGCAGAAGTGACCGATGGAGAGATAAGGGTGGGTGGCGTTCCACTTGCGTTGGCCGATTCTCAACTTGATGTGACTCATCTCCCGGCTCAAGTAACGCTCGGTATCCGTCCGGAGGCTTTGGCCATCACTCCGTCTGGGGTTGGCGCCCACGTGACCTTGGTGGAGCGGCTGGGTAGCGAAGTTCACGTTCTCTTGGCATTAGCTAATGGGCAAACGATCACCGTTCGCCAAGGAAACGATCGACCGGTCCCCGCGCTGGGCGAGACCGTCTCCATGAACGCCTGTGGCCGCCTTTATGCATTTGATCACGCTTCCGGGATTCGGTTGTGACCCTGCTCACGCCGGTCGCACGAAGAAGAAGTTGGGGCCTCGCCGCACTCTTCTTACTCCCCGCGATCATTCTCTTCGCCATTTTTACCTTTTATCCATTTCTCGAGAACTTCAAAACGGCCCTCTATCAAACAGCGCCTTATCCGGGCCTGCCGTCGAAATATGTGGGCCTCTCACAGGCAACCTCAATACTCTCGTCGTCTGCGTTTCTCCAGTCACTCACGTCAACGTTTCTCTTTGTAGTGATGGTGGTTCCCCTCGGTCTTCTTCTTGGTCTTGCGTTGGCAGTTGCAGCAAATAAGACCATTAAAGGTATCGGAATTTTTCGTATTATCTTTTCCTCAACAGTGGTGACGTCGGTGGCGGTGGGTGCCATTATTTTTGGAACGCTCATGAATCCCATCGTCGGCCTCTTGCCTTGGCTGGGGATCAATCCCAACCCTCCTCTCCTGCAAAGTCCAACCTGGGCACTGCCCGCTGTGGCCGCCATCGCTATTTGGCAGTTCCTCGGTCTGTCGTTCATCGTCATGTTGGCAGGACTTCAGGCACTCCCCGATGATGTGCTCGAGGCCGCTCGCGTCGACGGGGCAGGAGCCTGGACCGTCTTTTGGAGGGTTACCGTCCCGATGCTTTCACCAACAATTTTCTTTGGTGTCGTGGTTGGCACGATCTATGCATTCCAATCGTTCGGGCAGATTGACATCTTGATCGGTCAAGCCAATGCTCAGCAGTTCCACGTGAACGTGTTGCTGTACTACATCTACCAATCTGTAGGCGGAACGAACCCCGATCCTGGTCAAGCCGCCGTCTTAAGTATCGCTCTGTTCGTGATCATTATGGTTTTTACACTCTTGCAACTGCGGTTCTTAGAGCGAAGGGTGCACTATGCCGGTCGTTGAACACTCTCACGTCGATGCGCCTCCGTGGTGGTCAAACAAACGACTCCGTCTGCTTCTGCGCTACGCACTGTTGTCAATCGGATCGCTCGTCATCATTATTCCTATTTATCTGACAGTTGTGAACTCACTGTTGATTCCTTCTCAGCTCTCACAGCAACCACCACCCTTTTTTCCCACCCATCCGCAATGGCATACCTACCCCACAGCATGGAATGCGGGGAACATGGCGCTCTATCTTCGTAACTCCATCATCCAGACAGCGATCATCGTTATTGGGCAACTCGCTACCTCGATACTCGCTGCCTTCGCGTTTGCGTTTCTTGAATTCCCCTTCAAACGGACACTCTTTGTCGTCTTTTTGGCAACCTTGATGATTCCTTTTGAAGTCACGGTGACACAAAATCTGGCGACCATCACGTCACTTGGCTGGTTCAACTCTTTCCAAGGCTTGACCGTTCCATTCTTGGCAACAGGCTTTGGAATCTTTCTCCTGCGGCAAGCGTTTTTGTCCCTCCCCCCGGAGCTTCGTGAAGCTTCGATCCTCGACGGCTATGGCAACGTCCGATTTCTCACCCGTGTGGTGATTCCCCTCGCTCGACCAGCCATCGCCGCCCTCGCCGTCTTCTCGTTTCTTGCTTCTTGGAATCAGTACCTCTGGCCTCTTTTGGTCTCAGGATCGAACAACAAGATCACGACCGTTCAGATTGGCCTCAAGCAGCTCGCCGCCACCCAACTGAACCAAATCAATGTGTCCCTCGCTGGGACCGTTATTGCCTTTCTCCCCCTGATTATCCTGCTCGTGGTCTTTCAAAAACAACTGATTCGAGGCCTCACGGCTGGATCCGTCAAGTAACACCTGCTTGTTTCCTCCACGTCAAGTATCGGTAACTTCTCTGTGCTACAAATAGGAGTTATGACCAACAAACGATTCTTTGCACCTGTCCTTTTGAGCCTCGGTCTTCTTGCCTCCAGCGTGAGTGTCTTGACAACCCAAGGGGCTGTCGCCGGAGCAGCATCGCTGCCCAAATGTCCGCTCTCGGCATTGAATAACGTCACTGCTCCCGTCCAGATCGACTTCTGGGAGTCCATGCCACGGGCCAATGCAACGGAAATGACCGCGCTCACCGATCAATTCAACGCATCGCAGAAAAAGGTCCATGTGAATTTGGTCCAGCAGGGCACCTACGACGAGACCTGGGCGAAGTGGCAGGCCGGACTGACGACTGGGCAACTCCCAGCGATGGCGATGATCGAAGACATCTATCAGCAGGGAATCGTTGACTCTCGCTCCATTCTTCCTGTTCAGTCGTGTGAGAACGCTGCAAAGTTCTCAACGGCGAAGTTTCTCCCTCGGATCTTGGCCTATTTTAAGATCAACGGAATTCAGCAGGGACTTCCATTCAACGTTTCAACTCCCGTCCTCTATTACAACAAGCAAGCGTTTCAAAAAGCAGGCATCACCGCTATTCCCACGACCTTGGCGCAAGTAAGCGCTGCCGCAAAGAAGTTAAAGGCCGCTGGGCTCGGAGCGTTTGCGCTGAAACTTGACCCTTGGTACGAGGAAAGCTGGCTCGCGACGTCGAATCAACTCTTGGTCAACAACAACAATGGTCGTACGGGTCGTGCGAGCGCTGGCACATTCAACAATTCGGCAAGCGTGGGCATGTACTCAACATTGAACGCAATGGTCAAGAGCGGATTGGCATCGACGAACCCGTACCTTGGCTCAAGCGCCTACGACAACCTCTTGGGTATCGGTTCAGGGAAATACTCCATGACCATTGACACCTCTGCGGCTCTCGGAACCATCTCCTCAGTCTTATCTTCTGGGCAATATCCCAATGTCACCCTTGGCGTCGCCCAATTCCCTTCGCTGACGAGTTCCCCAAAGGGCGCCATCGAAGCTGGTGGTGCGGCTCTGTATATTTCCAAGAAAGCTCCAGCGGCACAGCAAGCAGCGGCTTGGACCTTCATGGCATTTTTGGACTCAGCACAGAGCCAAGCAGACTGGGCCGTCAACACCGGCTACATGCCGATCAGAACTGATGCCGCAGCCCTCCCGACGGTGACCTCCTACTGGGCAGCCAATCCGGGATATGCCATCTCGTACAACTCGATGAAGCAGGGTCCGACGACCTATGCCAGTACCGGTGCAGCGCTTGGCCCATTTGGTCCAGTCAACAACGCCATCGTCACGTCCTTGACGTCGATGTTCACCGGTGGGGCGAAGCCCAAAACTGCGGTGAATTCAGCGAATTCATCGATCAGCCAGATTCTGCAGTCCTACAACTCACGAGTGGGCTAACGCCCACCACCACCTTGAAGGTGGGCGTTACGAATGCTGACTACCGTGCGCACTCTTGAGAACAACGGGTGTTGTCAACGGGAAGTGACACGCTGCTCGGTTCCCATCAGCAAAATCTTGGAATTCAGGTTCTTCGAGCGAGCAAATATCCTGCACCCGTGGGCAGCGAGTTCGGAAGCGACAACCTGAAGGTGGATCGATTGGCGACGGCAGTTCACCCTTGATTTGGAGGCCTCGGCGCCGGCGAGCCTCCGCCACGTCAGGGACGGGGACAGCGTCAAGAAGACCCTGGGAATACGGGTGGGCAGGATGGGAGAGGATGGTCGCCGCAGGGCCGACTTCGACGATCTTCCCTAGGTACATCACCCCAATACGATCGGCCATGTAGCGCATCACCGCCAAGTCGTGACTCACCAGCATCAGTGTCAATCCACGTCGCACCTGGAGATCCTTCATAAGGTTCAACAACTGAGCTTGGATCGAGACGTCGAGGGCCGAGACCGGCTCATCGGCCACAATCAAACGAGGCTCAAGCGCTAAGGCTCGAGCAAAGCCAATACGCTGACGCTGCCCACCAGAGAACTCATGAGGGAAGCGATTTGCCGCTGATGCTGCAAGACCTACTTCGTCCAATAGCGCCAAGACTCGGGCCTTTTGTTCCGAGGAAGTTCCTACGTTCTGTACTTTTAATGGTTCAGCAATGATCGATCCGACGTGCATGCGTGGGTCGAGGGAAGCATAGGGATCTTGGAACATCAATTGAAGGTCACGCCGTTGTTTGCGTAACTCTCGGGCCTTCATCGTCAAGAGATTTTTCCCGTCGAAATCCAGGGTCCCGCTATTCGCCACCTCAAGCATGGTGACAAGTTTCGAGATCGTCGTCTTTCCACAACCTGACTCTCCAACGAGACCGAAGGTTTCCCCTTCATGAATGGAAAAACTGACATCCGAAACGGCCTTTACCGATCCAGTCTTTCGTCGTAACAACCCACCTTGATACACCGGGAACTCTTTCACGAGGTGTTCGACCTTGACCAGGACGTTGCGGTCAGCGACTGATCTTGCTGGGCTCACTTCACCTTGATCTGCCAGAGCAGCGACCGCTTCGACACCGTCGACCGGATGGAAGCAGGCATAGTGATGCGCTTCACCAGCAACGACTTGAAGCTGAGGCTGCTCAGTTCGGCACTCGTCGGTGGCGAACTGGCAGCGCGGGGCAAAGCGACAGCCAACGATCTCCTTTGAGAGATCTGGTGGGAGCCCAGGAATGCTGAGAAGACGACTCTCCCCACGTTCTTCAGCCGTTGGAACCGACGCCAAGAGTGCTGCGGCGTAGGGATGGCGAGTGTTCTCGAACAGACGCTCGGTGGCAGCTTCTTCAGCGACTGTCCCGGCGTACATCACCACAACGCGATCAGTTCGACCGGCGATCACCCCCATATCGTGAGTAATCAAGAGGACCGACATAGAGAGTTGTTCGCGCAAGGAGTCAAGAAGATCGAGAATCTGCGCTTGAATGGTCACATCCAAGGCGGTCGTGGGTTCGTCGGCGATCAAGAGTTTTGGCTTACACGTTAAGGCCATGGCGATCATCACTCGTTGGCGCAAGCCTCCAGACAGCTCGTGAGGATACTGCTCCAATCGTTCCTCGGGTCGGGGCATCTCAACAAGACGAAGAACCTCGAGTGCTCGTTGCTTCGCCTCGTCGTGGCTGACGCCAAAGTGAATCCGCATACCTTCAGAGATCTGCCGCCCAATTTTCATCGTCGGATTCAGCGACGTCAATGGGTCTTGTGGGATCAACGCAACTTGATTGCCACGAACTTTACGCATCTCGGCTTCACTCAAGGTCGCAAGATCAACGCCATCAAGAACGATCGATCCTCCCGAGACTGATCCGTTGGGAGGGAGAAGGCGCATAATCGAAAGTCCGGTCGTCGATTTCCCGCAGCCCGACTCTCCAACGAGCCCAACACACTCTCCAGGGGCGATGTCAAAGGAGACGCCATCAACTGCCGTCACCGATCCAGAACGAAGGCCAAACTTGGTGACAAGATTGTTTACCTGCAGGATAGGCCGCACCCTTTCAGCATAGCCTTTGACGTGTTAACCGCTCCAGGCTCGATCAACGCCAAACAAGATCTTCGACGTAGCTCCAACTGCGCCGATGAAAGGTCGTCAACCCATAGCCACGTAATGCGCGTTGGTGAACCTGTGACGGATATCCGACGTTGCTCTCAAAGTCAAAGGCTGGAAACGACGGTCCAAGATCGGCCATGATCGCGTCTCGCGTCACCTTCGCCACGATCGACGCTGCTGCTACGCTCGCGCAATGTTGGTCTCCCTTTACAACCGAGATGACCTTCGGCGGCCGCTGGCGCCACTGATGATCTCGAACGAGATCATCGAAGAGCATCGAATTGGCTTCCAAAAGATCAAGAGGGCCATCGCAGATCACCACGTCCGGTGCCACCGTCAGGGCGGCCAACGCACGAGAGCTCGCAAGGGCAATCGCAGCGCGCATTCCCAACAGATCACACTCGGCATGCGACGCATGCCCGACGGCCGTCTCGAGTGCCCAGCCACGAATAGCCGGTATCAGTGCTTCACGCACCGAGCGAGCGATGGCTTTCGAGTCCCGGACTCGAGAAGGCTGCTCCCCACACGACGCATCGACGAGAACTACCCCCACGGAAACCGGTCCAGCCCAGGCTCCTCGACCTACCTCATCCATGCCCGCAACGAGTGTGGCGCCAGATTCAAAAGCCTCGTGTTCAACCCGGAGCGTTGGCGCGGTACTCATGACAGGAGGTGGCGTTGAATCTTTCCCATGTGATTACGCGGGATCTCGTCGATCATGACAAATCGGCGAGGGACCTTATAGGCACTCATCTGCCCACGCAGGTGAGTGCGAACCTTCTCTTCAGCAAAGTCATGGCCCACAACCACATACGCCACAATCTCTTCACCAAGATCGTCGTGGGCTCGCCCGACCACGGCCGCATCTCGAATCGTGGGCTCGGCCAACAGCACTTCTTCGACTTCGCCGGGGTAAACGTTGAAACCTCCAGTGATAATGAGTTCTTTACTTCGTCCGGAGATAATGAGATAGCCGTCGTGATCGAGGCGCACAATATCGCCCGTCGCCAGCCAGCCATTCTTCATCACGGCTTCTGTCGCTTCGGGGTTATTCCAATAGCCAGCAAAGACACCAGGTCCCTTCACCCTGAGCTCTGCTTCTCCCCCGCCCGGTTCGGGCAGAATCGCGTCAACGCCCGGTAACGCAAAGCCAACGGTTCCTGGGCGGCGCTCACCATCGATGGGGTTCGAAAAGGTCAGCAGGGACTCCGTCATGCCATAGCGTTCGAGAATCGTGACTCCAAGGTCTTCATATCGGGCGAAAAGTTCTTTGGAAAGCGGTGCTGAACCTGAGACCAAAAGGCGCAGTGCAGCGACGGCCTCAATGTGAGGGGACGTGATACACCGCTGCAGCATCGTGGGAACACAGAACGCCATCGTGGCGGACTCTTCTCCCATGGTGGTCAAAAAATCTTCTGCGTCGAACTGAGACCGAAGCACCAGCGATCCCCCCGACACCAGCGCCGTGAAACACGCCACCACGAGCCCGTGGACGTGGAAGAGCGGCAATGCGCTCAACAAGCGATCCTCGCGCGTCCAATGCCATGCTTCAACGAGGGCTGCGCATTGAGCTTGAAGGTTTCCATGGGTGACAACGGCACCCTTCGGATTTCCAGTGGTTCCTGAGGTAAAGATAATCAGTGCGGGATCACGGAAGGTAACCGCGTCGCAGGTGTACGGGATGAAGGCGATCTCCTCAGGTGTGACGACAGCAAGATCAACTGGGTGACTCGCCCGCGGTTCCCCAATGACGAGAACAGGGGTCACCGCGGTCATGATGGCTTCACGCTCTGCATCACTTTGGCGCTCATTAACGGGGACGAGAATCGCCCCCATGCGAATAACACTCAGTGCGGCGACAACTGAGGCCAGCGTGCAGCGCGCTTCCCAGACCACCCGGTCACCAAACCCCACACCTTCAACCCTGAGGCCTCCTGAGACTCCTTCAGTTTGCCGGTCCAATTCGATACCGCTGAGGCGCTCTCCTTCAACGCAGATGACTTCTGCGTCGCCGAGCGCATGCCATCGCTCGCTCCAATCGTTCGGCAGGGGGACTAAGCCTTCCATTGCGCTCCTCCGCCGAGCCTTCCGAGACGGTTCCTCATGAGCAGCGCGTCGTCACTCCGCACCGCGAGGACGGTCCATGAGCGTTGCCAGTGCCGCTGATGGCGTGGTCGACCCGGCCACGATGGCGGCGACTTGCTCACAAATCGGCAGTTCAACGCCAAGTTGTCGAGCTCGTTCACACAGAGGACCGGCGGACTTCACCCCTTCAGCAACCATCTGCATCGACTCAATGATCGCAGCCAGCTCAACGCCTTCTCCAAGGGCCACCCCTACGGTGCGATTACGACTCTTCTCACTGGTGCAGGTCACGATCAAGTCTCCGACCCCCGCTAATCCACTCATCGTTGCTGTTTGTCCACCCATCGCCACACCGAGACGCGTCATCTCAGCGAGACCCCGTGCGATGAGCGCGGCACGAGCGTTCTCTCCCATCCCCATCCCGTCGACAATGCCTGCCGCAAGCGCAATGACGTTCTTCGTTGCCCCAGCGACTTCACACCCCACAATGTCGCTTGACGTGTACGCCCGAAACGTTGGCGCGTGGACCAAACCCTGCACGCCGACAGCCCGCTCGGCGTCAGCGCACGCCACCACGCATGCTGCAGGTGTCCCTCGTGCAATCTCTCCAGCCAAGTTCGGCCCGGTCACCACCGCGACCTGCGCCTGGGGGACAAGCTCATTCATGACCTGGGTCATCGTCAGCAGCGTCGCTGTTTCAACCCCCTTACAGAGTGAGACCATCAGCGCATCATCGGTGATAGCAGTTCGAGCATGGTCGAGCACTGCACGTGTGCCGTGAGAGGGAACCGCCCAAAAAATGGTCCTCGCCCCCGTCAGGGCTTCATGAAGATCCGCAGTTGCCTTCAGAGACCCGCAGAGGGCAATCCCAGGGAGATAGCGCTCATTCTCGTGGGTAGCGCTGATGGAGGCAGCGAGTTCCCCAGAGCGGGCCCACAGCGTGGTGGGGGCATTAGCGGCCAGGAGCGAGGCCATGGCCGTCCCCCAGGAACCTGCACCAATGACGGCAACGTGATCTCCCATAGCCCTCAGCCTACGAGCAGGAGGCCATGGACAAGTGCCACCGCGCTTTCACTCCTAAACTCAGGCTTCCATGGATCTCAATCACTCAGACGAGCATCGAGAGAGCTTTCTCATTCCGGTTAAAAGTTTTCTTGAGGCCAAAGAGCGACTCGCCGAACGGTTCGGCCCTGTTGAGCGTCAAGCGCTCGCGCAACGATTGGCGGAAGGCGTTCTCCGCTCTGTTCACCCGGCATCGGTGGCCATCGTCTGCGACGATGACGCCGTCGCTTCTTGGGGACGGGATCTTGATGCCCTCGTGATTTGGGCACCGAAGAAGGGCCTGAACGCGGCGGTCGCCCACGGCGTCGCCACTCTTGAAGCAAAGGGATTTTCAACCATCACCGTCAGTCACGCGGACCTACCCTTTCCAGAAGCACTCAACAGTGTCTCAATCGCCGGCACGATTGTGCTCGTCCCCGATCGCCATCGTGATGGAACAAATGTCATCTCGCTACCCACAGGTGTGGCCTTTAATTTCTCGTACGGACCGGGTTCATTCCACCGCCATGTCGCAGAAGCCGAACGAACCGGATCACCATTCATGATTCTTGACCACGCGGAGTTGGCCATCGACATCGATAGGTCGGACGATATTGATTACGCTCAAGCCCAGACGCGACCGTGGGGGCCCTAAGGCCCCCACGAATCGAATTACCTGCGATCGAATGATCGCAATTAACTAGCGACGACGAACTGCCTTGCGAGCAGGAGCTCGCTTTTTGGTCGTCTTCTTTGCAGCTGCTTTACGAGCAGGAGCACGCTTTTTGGTTGCGCGCTTCTTGGTCGTCTTCTTTGCAGCTGCTTTACGAGCAGGAGCACGCTTTTTGGTTGCGCGCTTCTTGGTCGTCTTCTTTGCAGCTGCTTTACGAGCAGGAGCACGCTTTTTGGTTGCGCGCTTCTTGG
>CAIKCI010000035.1 GCA_903825895.1 uncultured Actinomycetes bacterium | reverse complement strand
ATTTGGGTCGATCTGATAAACCGTGTCGCCGCCATCCGTGGTCCACAGGTACGTGCCGTCAGACGCAATACCTGCGGGATAGCCGATTCCGGTCACCGTTGTCACCACCGCTGGACCCCCAACAGCTGCAGGGTCAACCTCCGTGGCGCCATTAGCCGTGGTTAACCAGATCATCCCGTTTAGCACCGTCATCCCACCGTAGAGGTAGTTGTTGTTTCCATAACCCAACCCCGTGAGCGAATGAATAACTGCCGGTCCGCCGGCTGCGGCGGGGTCGACTTGATACAAGGTCCCATTTCTCGTCAGGCCAAAAACATACGCACCAACTGAAACTTCAGCGAAGACCAAACCGTCGAGACCAGTGACTTGCCCAATGATTTCATGCCCGACAGCTGCCGTTTTATCGATCTCCACCATTCGACCCGACCCGGCCCAGATGTGGCCTGCGCTGTCCTTCGTGAACGAGACAACATTTCCAACCGCGATAGCTGCTGCATTCGAGACCGTCACCGTCGAAACCGGATTCGTTGCCCCAGAGCGTGGTTGTAGCGACGGTAGCCCAAACAACATGGCACCAACAAGCGCCACCGCTAAGCAGGCTAGGGCCATTCGATTTGCCCACATGGGCCGCCGCTCAACACCAAGCGTTAAAGGACCATGAATCGCAGGCTTACGTTGCACCAACTGTCTCCTTGTTTAGTTAAATACCTTTGAAAGATAACAAACGTAGAGTTTGATTTCAACTATTCAAATCCGGACAAATTGGTACCCTCACGCGAGTGAGTGGGAACACAATTCAGCCGTGGTTGGAGTCCGTGGCCCATCTCAGGGCTACAGCTCTAGCGAGTTATGAGTGAGACTGGGTTTTCCTTCGACGACTCACCAACAGTGCTCCTCCACCCAGTCCAAAGAGTGCAATGGCGAGCCATGGTGGGTTCATAAGATCAGAACCAGTGGCCGCCAGGGTGGCTGGAATCGGTAACGTGACCGAGACAGTATCCGAAGGCTCAGAGGTCCCAACAGCATTGGTTGCAGTCACCGATACCTCATACGTCGTTCCGTTGGTTAGACCGTTAATCGTGCACGAAGTAGCAGTTGTTGTCGTACAGTTCTTGCCACCTGGAGACGCTGTGGCGCTATAGCCAGTTATCGGGCTGCCGCCGGTGTTGGTTGGTGCAGCCCACGAGATGATGGCTTTGGCGTCACCTGGCGTGGCAGTGACGTTAGAGGGAGCTTGGGGAGGGAAGATGATCCGCGAGACGGTATCGGCGCCTACATTACCCACCCACACACTCGATCCATCAGGACTCACGGCGACGCCATAGGGCTCCGCTCCAACAGTGATTGAGGTCACGGCGGTTGTCGAAGGCATGGTTGCACTGGCAAGTCCTGACAAAGCCATAACGCCGAGAATGGCAAATACTGTTGCGAGGACAAGAGTGCTGCGAAAGAACCGAATGCTTGATGAGTACCTGTTTGTCATAACGCCAATGCTCTCTGTAAGCCGACATCTGGGAATCGGTTAGAGAAACTCTAGCAATAAAGGTGGGTTTGGCCGATGCCAGAACAGTTGGGGGTGTATTGATGCGTTCTGGTTCTTTGAATGCACTTCTTGGTTGATGCGTACCCCTAACGGGATTGGAACCACAGTGACCCTGGTCGCACCTTTTATTCCTAAGACCCGAGAAAAGACTTTTCTTGGCGGTTGGGAAACGCTCAGAGATTAATACTGTGAAGCTCCAAGATTCCTTCACTTGCCGCCAGCTTTTCAACAACGTCTTGAGGGACAGCTTGATCGGTTGAAAGCACCATGAGGGCCGTGACCTTGTCACTGTTCGGCCCTACAGCCATTGAAGAGATCGAAATCCCAGAGTCACCGAGTTGTTTGCCAACGGTGCCAATCATTCCAGGACGGTCATCATTGCGCACGACCAACATGTGTGTTGCTGGAGGCATCTCAACTGCGTGTTCATCAACACTCACAACTCGTGGCTCCATGCGCAGTCCCACGCCTGTCAAGGTTCCCGCCACGCTGTGCTGAGCAGAACTCACAGTGATCAAGTTGACGAAGTCATGGCTCTCGATCGATGAGATCTCTTCAATTGAGACTCCACGGCTCTCGGCTAACGCTGGGGCATTGACATACGACACCGGTTCATCGGTCGTGGCACCAAAGAAGCCCTTGAGAATCGAGAGCGTCAAAATGCCCGTTCCTGCACCAGCGAGTTCACCATGAAAAGAAATAGTGATCGTCGAAGGCTGATCGTCATGAAGGCCACCAAAGAACCGACCAAGCTGTTCGGCGAGACCCATAAATGGCCGTACCGACTCTGAGACTTCCCCGGCGGAGACGTTCACGGCAAAGGGGACATAATCACCGGCTAAGGCCAGCTCGACTTGTTCGGCAATCGTCACCCCCGCCTTGTCTTGGGCTTCAACCGTTGAAGCACCGAGGTGCGGGGCCACGACGACGCTTTCGAGTTCGAAGAGTGGCGACTCGGTCGTTGGCTCTTTTTCAAAAACGTCCAAACCCGCTCCTTGAATATGGCCAGAACGAATAGCGTCAGCAAGGTCTGTTTCGCTGATAATTCCCCCGCGAGCGGTATTAATGATCCGCAAGCCCGGCTTGGCTTTGGCCAACATGGCGGCATCGATGAGGCCAATGGTCTCTTTGTTCTTCGGAAGGTGAATCGAGATGAAATCAGAGATCCCCATTACTTCTTCTAACGTCATGAGCTCGACGCCCATGTGCTTTGCGCGCTCTTGCGAGACGAAAGGATCGAAAGCGACGAGTCGCATGCCAAAGGCCAGCGCACGTTGAGCGACGAGCGCTCCAACTCGGCCCAGACCGATAACGCCCAAGGTCTTAGCGTAGAGTTCGACGCCTTCCCACTTCGAACGTTCCCACTTGCCGTTCACGAGGGCAGCATGAGCCTGAGGAATATTGCGAGCTTGCGCGAGCAACAACGCCATTGCTTGCTCAGCGGCCGACAAGATATTTGACTGCGGCGCATTCACAACCATGACGCCGCGCTCAGTGGCGACGGCCACATCAACGTTGTCGAGACCGATTCCTGCTCGACCAACCACAATGAGGCTCGTCCCCGCTTCAAGAACCTCAGCAGTCACGTTGGTCGCCGAACGAATGATCAGTGCATGCGCTCCCACGATCTCGTTCAAGAGTTCTTCTGGAGAAAGTCCCAACTTGACGTCGACCTCATGGCCGGCTGCGATGAGATCATCGAGGCCTGGTTGGGCGATTTTTTCAGTTACTAAGACACGTGCCACAGGGCTCCTTGGGGGTGAATTCCTGACTCAATCGTAGGGGAATTCGAGTGAGGCTCAGACAGCCTTGAAAAGTTCCGCCAAACGGGTAACCCCTTCGACCAAATCATCATCGCCGAGCGCATAGGAAAGCCGGAAATAACCAGGGGAACCAAACGCTTCTCCCGGCACGACGGCCACCTTGACTTCGTCGATGGCGATCTCGGCGAGTTCCGCTGACGTCGTTGCGACCCGTCCAGCGAACTCTTTACCCAACAGACCCGTCACGTTCGGGAAGCAGTAGAACGCTCCTTCCGGGTTGAGACAGGAGATCCCCTCGATGTCGTTAAGCATCGACGTCATTGTTTTGCGTCGGCGGTCAAAGGTCTCACGCATCATGGCAACGGCACTGAGATCACCGGATACCGCTGCAAGGGCGGCACGTTGCGAAATATTTGAGATGTTTGACGTGATCTGTGACTGCAGGTTCGTCGCTGCAGCAATGACATCGGGAGGGCCAATCATCCACCCCACTCGCCAGCCCGTCATGGCGTAGGTCTTCGCCACGCCATTGACGACGACCCAGCGGTCCCCGAGTTCTGAGGACCGGGCCGGAAGCGAGACAAACGGAGTGTCGTCGTAGGTCAAATGTTCATAGATCTCATCAGCCATCACCCACACGCCACGTTCGCCAGCCCACGCGCCAATGGCATCAATCTCGTCGGCGTTATAGACCGCACCGGTGGGGTTTGAGGGCGAGCAGAAGACCAGCATCTTGGTCTGTGGAGTCCATGCGGCATCAAGCTGTTCAACGGTTGCTTTGAAGCCCGTTGACTCATTGGTTGGAACAATGACCGGCACACCGCCCACTAAAGCCGCTGACTCGGGATAGGTCGTCCAAAAAGGAGCGGGAATGATGACTTCATCACCGGGATCAAGGAGCGCTTCAAAGGTGTTGGCCACCGCGTGCTTGCCGCCGTTGGTGATGATGACTTGCGATGCCTCGACGGCGAGACCAGAATCTCGCAGCGTCTTTTTTGCCACCGCTTCACGCAGCTCGGGAAGACCAGCGGCGGGTGTGTACTTGTGGTTTTTTGGATCGAGGCAGGCGGCGACGGCAGCGTCAACAATGGCTTGTGGGGTGGCGAAATCTGGCTCTCCGGCACCAAAACCAATGACGTTCTCCCCTGCTGCTTTCAAGGCTTTCGCCCGGGCGTCAACGGCCAAGGTGGCCGATGGTTGGAGGTTGGCGAGGAGCTCGGAAACTCGTCGCTCGGCGGCTGGTCCTGAAGGGGCGGTCATAGATGCCATGATTCCACATATGCCTGAGACACCTGAAATTACGATTCCAAAAGAACTCCTCCCACGGGACGGCCGCTTTGGCGCCGGCCCTTCAAAGGTCCGTGCCGAACAAATGGCTGCGCTTGTGGCTGACGCCCCCCACTACATGGGAACCAGCCATCGCCAAGCCACGGTCAAAAACGTCGTGGGCGAGGTCCGTGACGGCTTGGCGTCCCTCTTTACGTTGCCCGACGGTTACGAGGTCCTCTTGGGTAACGGTGGGTCGACCTGCTTTTGGGATGCTGCGACCTTTGGGTTGATCGACCAACAGAGCCAACACCTTTCTTTTGGTGAGTTCTCGTCAAAATTTGCTTCTGCGGCCCAAGAAGCGCCACACTTACGCGAGCCCGAGATCATCAAATCGGAGACCGGTACGCACCCCGAACTCGCCCCCCATGACGGCATTGATCTTTACGCCCTGACGCACAACGAAACCTCGACTGGCGTCTCGATGACCATCCGTCGACCGAACGCTGAGGGACTTGTAGCCGTCGATGCCACGTCAGCTGCTGGCGGACTGGCCGTCGATGCTCAGGAGTTCGACTGTTACTACTTCGCTCCACAAAAGTCCTTTGCGTCTGATGGCGGCCTGTGGCTCGCACTGTGTTCTCCGGCGGCCGTTGAGCGCATCGAGCGCATCGCCGCCAGCGACCGGTGGATCCCCGCGTTCTTTGATCTCAAGATCGCCCTCGATAATTCACGCCTCAACCAGACCTACAACACACCGGCCTTGGCCACCATTCACCTCTTAAACTCACAGATCAAATGGATGAACGAAAACGGCGGGATGAGTTTCTCAACGGGACGCACAGGACGATCAGCCGAGATCCTCTACTCGTGGGCTGAAGCGAGCGGCTTTGCTCGCCCATTTGTTGAGCGTGCCGACCAGCGCAGTCATGTCATCGGCACCATTGACTTCATCGATGAAATCGATGCAGCGGCAATTGCGGCGATCTTGCGAGCACACGGCGTCGTCGACACCGAGCCCTATCGAAAGCTTGGACGCAACCAACTGAGAATCGCCATGTTCCCAAGCATCGATCCCGAAGACATTGCCTTGCTGTGTGGTGCCATTACCCACATCGTGGGTGCATTGGCCTAACGAAGGACTCCTCAGCCGCCAGAGGCGTCTTGGACGCGCGTCTTGCCCTCAGAGATGAAGGGCATCATGGCCCGCAGTTCTTCGCCGACAACTTCAATCTGGTGGGCTTTGCCCTCTTGTTGAAGTCGGTTATATTCCGGACGACCATTAGCGTTTTCAGCGATCCACTCTGCGGCAAATGTACCGTCTTGAATCTCTCCCAGGATCTTCTTCATCTCGGCTTTGACTTCAGCGTTGATCACCCGTGAGCCTCGGGTGAGGTCTCCGTATTCTGCAGTGTCGGAGATTGAGTAGCGCATCCCGGCAATGCCCTGTTCATACATCAAGTCAACGATGAGCTTGAGTTCGTGCAGGCATTCAAAGTACGCGCTCTCGGGCTCGTAGCCCGCTTCGACCAAGGTCTCGAATCCTGCGCGCACCAGGGCAGTTGCCCCACCACAGAGGACTGCTTGCTCGCCGAAAAGGTCTGTTTCAGTCTCTTCGGTGAAGGTCGTGTTCAAAACTCCTGCTCGGGTGCCGCCGATGGCGTTGGCGTAGCTCAACGCAATGGCGTGGGCCTTGCCCGATGCGTCTTGGTGAACAGCCACCAGCGACGGCACGCCGCCGCCTTCGGTGTAGGTCCGACGCACTAAGTGGCCGGGGCCCTTGGGCGCAACCATGGTGACGTCAACACCGGCGGGAGGGATGATCTGCTCGAAGCGGATATTAAAGCCGTGGGCGAACATCAACATGTCCCCGTCGTTCAAATAGGGGGCGATGGACTCGTCGTAGACACGCTTTTGTTCAGTGTCAGGAACCAGCACCATGATCACATCTGCTTCTTCAGCGGCTTGGGCTGGAGAAACGACCTTGAGGCCAGCTTCGGCGGCCTTCTTGGCCGAGGCAGAACCTTCTCGAAGGCCGACGCGCACGTCAACACCCGACTCTGACAAGTTCAACGCGTGGGCATGACCTTGTGATCCGTAGCCCAGGATCGCCACTTTGCGCCCTTGGATGAGGGAGGGATCTGCGTCTTTTTCGTAGTAGAGCGTTGCCATGGTTTCTGATCTCCTTAGTGAGGGGTTCGTTCTTCGTTTATGAGGGAAGGGATGCTTCTGCCGAGAAATTTAGTCTAGGCAACGCCACGCGGCCTGTTCGCTGAATCTCGATGGAGGGATAGTGCTCCGTCAGGATCCGCTCAAATTCGTCAAGTGCACCAGGGGTTCCTGAGAGTGAAACCGTGACAGAATCGCTCGAAAAATCGATCATGGATGCCCCAGCGTCAGCGATTTGGGCAAGCAACAGCTCTCGATCCGCCTCGGCACTGTGGACAGTGGCCAAGAGCAACTCTCGTTCGACGGCCTCTTCGGGGGCGAGATCACGAATTTCGACGACGTTGATTAACTTGTTCAACTGACCGACCACTTGGCTGAGCGGAGCAGACTCCGCGTCAACAACGATGGTGATGCGTGAGAAGCGTTCGTGGTCATCGGCGGGCGCCACGGCCAGGGAATAGATATTGAAACCCCGCCGAGAAAACAGCCCGGCAACGCGTGAAAGTACACCGGCCTTGTTCTCCACCAACACCGACAAGATGTGGTGGCGAACCGGAGTGTACGCCGTTCGCCCTAAAAACGGCTCAGGTGCCATCAGTTGCCCTCCTGTTGTGACGGATGCACGACGATCTCGTCGTTCGACGATCCCGAAGGAACCATCGGAAAGACTTTCTCTGATGCATCGATACGGAAATCAATCACGACCGGTCGATCATTGATCGAATTTGCTTTCTCAATAGCCGGCAAGACTTCTTCAGGGGTGTCAACGCGGATACCCACGCAACCCATTGATTCTGCCCACATGACGTAGTTTGGAAGATCACTCGAGAGGTAGACCTCGCTGTAGCGTTCCTCGTAGAACATCTCTTGCCATTGGCGAACCATGCCGAGATAGGAGTTATTCAAAATCGCCACCTTGACAGGAATCCCTTCGCTGCGTGCGGTGACGAGCTCTTGGGCGGTCATCTGGAAACATCCATCACCGTCGATGGCCCAGACCGTGCGCTCCGGTCGTCCGGCTTTTGCGCCAATGGCCGCTGGAACAGCGAAGCCCATTGTTCCCGCTCCTCCAGAGTTAATCCACGTGTAGGGATAATCAAAGGTCCAGTGCAGCGAGGCCCACATCTGATGTTGGCCGACTCCCGAGACGACAATGGTGTCATCAGGAGAATTCGCTGCCAGCATCTCGATAATAGTTTGTGGCTTGAGCATGCCGCCATCTTGCGACTCTTCATAGTGAACGGGAAAGCGTGTCTGCCACTCATTCAGTTGTGTCCACCAGGGCTCCAGTGTTGAGAAGGTCTCTTTCTGACAAGCCATGATCAACTCTTCGATGACAACGCGGCAGTCTCCCGAAATGCCAACATCGGGCCGGCGAACCTTTCCGAGTTCGGCCGGGTCAATGTCAACATGAATAATCTTGGCGTTCGGAGCAAAGGCATCGATCTTTCCGGTGATGCGATCGTCGAAACGCGCTCCCAACGAAATCAACAGATCTGATTTCTGCATGGCTGTCACGGCCGTGTAGTTCCCGTGCATCCCTGGCATGCCGAGGCATTGTGGGTGCGTGTCCGGGAAGGCACCACGCGCCATCAAGGTTGTCACGACCGGTGCGTGGATAGCTTCGGCGAGTTGCACCAAGGCCTCCGACGCTCGAGCCTTCAAGACTCCTCCGCCGACATAGAGCACCGGCTGTTCTGCCTGGGCCATCAACGAAGCGGCTTGAGCGATCAGATCGCGATTCCCCGTGACTTGGGGGTGATAGCCCGGGAGATCTAATGCCTCGGGCATCGGTGGGTCATACCACTCCATCTCTGACTGGCTCACGTCTTTGGGAACGTCGACGAGGACCGGCCCGGGGCGACCCGTCGTCGCAACGTGGAATGCTTCGGCCATCACGCGAGGGATTTCGCTGGCATCCTTAATGAGCCAGTTGTGCTTGGTGATCCCCATCGTGATCCCCGTGATGTCGCACTCTTGAAACGCGTCTGTGCCGATGGAACCTGTGGCCACTTGGCCGGTGATCACGACCAGCGGCGTCGAGTCCATGTAGGCGTTGGCGATGGGAGTGACGATATTGGTCGCACCTGGACCCGAGGTCACCATGGCAACACCGGGTCGGCCGGTCGCTTGGGCGTAGCCCTCGGCCATGTGTCCAGCTCCTTGTTCATGGCGCACGAGCACGTGGCGGATCGTGGAGTCGATGATGGGGTCGTACACGGGCAGGATTGCTCCACCTGGATAGCCGAAGATGACTTCAGTGCCCAGTGCTTCAAGGCTCTTGATCAGTGCTTGTGCTCCTGTGATTTTCATGACGGTACTTTCGCTTTCAAGGGTTTACGGGGAACAAAAAACCTCCCCGATGGGGAGGTGAAAAACGCGCGGGGTGATGTGGGGCCGCGCGTTACGGTACTACTACTACAAGACGACGTTGTTGTGGGTTGGTACTCACGTCTAAAAGTCTGCCATAGGCAATGAGCCAAGACAAATTGCGATGGCTGAATGGGCTTTTCGCACTGAAAATGGGCTCGTGACCACCCCGGCCTTGATCGTGCCTAGCCTTTGCGTGTTCGAAGTGCCGCATTGACCGCCTTACCGTCAGCTTGGCCTTTGGTCGCCGCCATCACCTTTCCGGTAAAGAACCCGGTGAGTTTGTCGTCGCCCTCGCAGTAGCGGCGCCACTCATCAGGGTTCGCCGCGATGATCTCGTCAAGGATGCCATCAAGCGAACCGTCATCGAGTTTCTCGAATCCCCGCTGTTTCGCCAGTGCCGCAGGGTCTCCCCCGCCCGCTGCGACGAGATCGGCCAAGACGGCTTTCGATTGCGTGGCTGAAAGCGCTCCAGCATCTTCCAACTTGAGCAGAGCGACGTAATCGTCAAGTGGCAATGAGAAGATTTCATCCCCTAAGGCCGCAAGTTCGTTTGCGGTGCGAGCGAGTGCAATGGCTGGTGTCACGCCAGCATGAATGGCCCCGGTGATGAACGAGTCGACATTGAGCTCAACAGCAGCCATGAGCTGGTCGCGCTGGGCCTGCGTGGGATCTCCCCCGAGTTGAGCGATCAACTCGACGCGCCGTTGGGCGGGCATCGCCGGAAGGCTGCGGGCGATCTCGTCGATAAATGCTTGCGTCGGGTTGATCGGCACGAGATCGGGTTCAGGGAAGTAGCGGTAGTCATTGGCTTCTTCTTTTGACCGCATGGTCTGAGTTCGTCCAGCATCTTCATCCCAGTGGCGAGTCTCTTGGGTAATCGATTCGCCCGCTTCAAGCAGATCGATTTGGCGCAACGCTTCAAAGTCAACAGCCCGCTGCAAGGAACGTAGCGAGTTGAGGTTCTTGATTTCACAACGAGTCCCAAACGGGGCATCGCTTCCCTTTCGCACCGAGACATTGGCATCGACCCGCATTGAGCCTTCTTCCATGCGTCCATCTGATGCTCCCGAGGCGATCAAAATGGCCCGCAGCTCTGCGGCGTAGCCCCGTGCTTGTTCGGCCGAACGGATATCAGGTGCCGAGACAATCTCTACTAATGGCACACCTGCTCGGTTGTAGTCCACCAGCGACTCGTCAGATCCGTGGATTCGCCCGCTCCCGCCGACGTGGGTGGTCTTCCCCGTGTCTTCTTCTAGGTGCGCTCGCTCTATACCCACCTTGGTGCCATCGGGAAGGTCCAAGAAGCCAATCCCATTAATCGGAATGTCATATTGCGAGATTTGATAATCCTTGGGCTGGTCAGGATAGAAGTAGTTCTTGCGGTGAAACGATGACCCTTGAATCACGCAGTTCAATGCTGTCCCGATGCGAATGGCGAACTCCACTGCTTTTTCGTTGAGGACCGGCAAGGACCCTGGAAGCCCTAAACAGACTGGGCAGATATTCGTGTTGGGCTCAGAACCGAAGGCGTTGGCACAGCCACAAAAAAGCTTGGTCTGGGTTTTCAGTTCGGTGTGGACTTCGAGGCCCACGACCATCTCCCACCCGTTCGGCAAGGTGCTCACGCCGGGGCCCCTTGTTCAATGACTCGTGCGGCTTGAAAGAGTCGCTGTTCAGACAGTGTCGGACCCAACAACTGCACGCCAATGGGCATCTGATCGACTCCCTTGCCGAAGGGGACGGACAACGCGGGATGGCCCGCCAAGTTGGTAGGGATGGTGCAGATATCCGACTGGTACATAGCCAGGGGATCCCCGGACTTTTCTCCGATGCCAAAGGCTGTCGTGGGGGTGGTGGCACCCAAAATCAGGTCGACTGAGCCATAGGCTTTTGCAAAGGCCTGGATGATCAAGGTTCGCGCTCGTTGTGCTTGGCCGTAGTACGCGTCATAGTAACCAGCCGAGAGTGCGTAGGTGCCGAGCATGATGCGCCGTTTGACTTCGTCGCCAAAGCCTGCGGTACGCGATCGTGTGTTCATCGCCGTCACGTCGTCACCGTCAACCCGCAGTCCGTAGCGCACGCCGTCATAACGAGCCAAGTTCGACGATGCTTCGGCTGGAGCAATCAAGTAGTAGGCCGAAAGACCCAGCCCAAGTTCAGGAATTGAGATCTCGCTGAGCTCCGCACCTGCACCTTGCAGCACTGCTGCAGCTTGCGCCACTGCAGTGGCCACATCATCGGAGGCACCTTGGAGCAAATCGCTGCAGATCCCGATACGCAGACCACGCACCCCATGATCAAGGTGGGCGACCAAACTCGGTGCTGGTTGATTCAACGATGTTGAGTCTTTGGGGTCATGCCCGGCGATGACTTCTAAAAGCAGCGCGGCATCTTCAACGTTGTTGGCAAACGGCCCAATTTGGTCGAGCGAACTCGCGAACGCCACCAGCCCATAACGAGAGACCAATCCGTAGGTCGGCTTGACACCCACAACACCACAGAGCGCTGCAGGCTGGCGAATCGATCCACCAGTGTCCGAACCAAGAGACAGTGGCACCATCGAAGCCGCAACGGCTGCCGCGGAACCACCACTGGAACCGCCAGGAACTTTCTCGGGGTCGTGGGGGTTCCGGGTCACACCAAAGGCCGAGTTCTCGGTCGACGACCCCATGGCGAACTCATCCATATTGGTCTTGCCGACGGCAATAGCTCCTGCGGCTTTGAGTTTGGTGATGACCGTTGCGTCATAAGGAGGGCGCCATCCCTCAAGAATGCGACTCGCACACGAGGTCACTTCGCCGATCTGGCACATGTTGTCTTTAATGCCAATGGGGACACCTGCCAAGGGTCCAACATTCTCTCCATTCGTGATTCGAACATCAAGGGCTTCTGCTTCGCCGAGGGCCTGCTCGCGTTGCAGGGTCAAAAACGCATGAATTTCAGCATCACGTTGGTCGATTGCTCGGAATGATTCAGCGACGACCTCGCTGGCCGAGCGTTCCCCATCGGCAACGTCTTGCGCCGTTCTCAGTGCACTCATGGTGCATCCCCGACAATCTTCGGCACGCTAAAACGGTGATCAATGATCTTCGGGGCCGCCGCAAAGACTGCATCTTGGTTGAGTGATGCGACGACCTCATCAGTGCGCAACACGTTAGAAAGTTCTGAGGGATGGGCCGTTGGCTCGATACCGTCAAGATTGAGCGCTTCTAAATCAGCGGCAAGATCGAGCACACCCCGGAGTTGTTCAGTAAAGCGACCGACTTCGTCGTCGCTCAAGGTGAGACGGGCAAGACGCGCCACGTGGCGAACATCCTCTTCACTCAGTGACGTCGGATTCTCACTCATTGATCAATCCTTCGATAAACGAGAGTGCTTTTTCCTCAATGAACACGCCATCAAAATCAACCGTGGCCACATGAAAACTCTGTTCCAGTTTGATCTGTTCGACCGACCCGCTCACATGTTCAATGAGATGTGGCCCATTGCTGACCGGGACGACGTGATCTTGCATGCTTGAAAAGAGCAGTACTGGGCAGTGGATCGCACTGAGATTTGCCGAAACTTCTTTTACTCCTTCGAGGAGAGAGATTAATGAAGCCACTGGCGTCGCCTCGTAGGAGTGCTCCTTGACCTCAGGGTTCGCAATATCTGAGCCGATCGAGTCGATGGTCACAACCCCGCTATCAAGCAACTCTTGAAGGCCGACCGTCATCTCATCGCCGACCGGTTCAACAAGGGGATTCACGAGAACGATTCCGAGGATCGCAGGGTGTCGTTCTGCTAACCAGCAGGTCAGCGCTCCGCCCATGGAAAGGCCCACCACGGCGACCTGATTGCATCGTGCGGCGAGGGATTCGAAGGCCTGATCAGCGGCCCTTGACCAATCCGCAAAACGGGTTGGGATCATGTCCTCAACCGACGTGCCGTGGCCGGGCAACAGCGGCATTTCAACACTCAAGCCCGCCTTGGCAAAACAATCGGCAAGGCCGCGCATCGACTGGGGATTCCCCGTAAATCCATGGAGCACGAGGACGCCAAGCGGCCCACCCACAAAGGAAAAAGATTCGCAGCCTGGCTGGATGGGAGCGCTCATGACACTGCATCCTATCGGGGCCGCTACCCTTCAAAGAAACCCATTAAAGGATTGACCACCGTGCCGTACACATTCTTATCCCCCGAGTGGATTGACGCCGTTCAGCAGTTGCGAAGCGAGCTCCCCGAGTCAGCCTCCTCGATCCCTGTTCAACTGACGATCAACCTCAACGTCACCGAGACCCCCTTTGGCGAGACTGTGATCGCCCATGTCGATACCACCCAAGGACCACTCATCGTGGCCGATGGCCACCTTGATGGCCCAGACCTCGTGGTAACCATTGACTACGAGACCGCACGCGCCCTCTTGGTCGACGGGAACCCCCAAGCAGCGATGACAGCATTTATGGCTGGGAAGATTCAAGTCGAAGGTGACTTGGCGAAGTTAATGGTTCTCCAGACCGCATCGCCAGATCCTGCGGCCTTGGAGTTTGGCGAACGCCTGCGCGCCCTTACTGCTTAGTTCCAGAACGCTGAAACGAGCGCAGGAAAAACGCACAAACCACGCCAATCACACACACTGCCGCTCCTACCAAAAAGGGGAGGTGGAAGGTTGAGAGCAATTCTGTGGTGTTATTCGTTCCGAGAATTCCTCGCCGGCGCGCCACGCCTTGTTGGATAGTAATCAGCACCTGGATGCCCGCCACCTCACCGACTTGCATGGCCAGCATCTGGGCGGCAGACATCACTCCCATTTCTTCGGCCGCAACTTCGTTGGCCATGATTGATGACGTCGACGGCATCGCCACCCCCATGCCGAGGCCACTCAACGCCAAGGCGACGATCACGACCACGACCGATGTTCCAACGCTCATCGCTGCAAAGAGAATCATGGAGAGCGTCAGCACAATGCTTCCCGCGATGGTCGCCGTACGTTCACCAATCTTGACCGCCGTGTAACCCGCAATCGGCGAGCAGATGGCAAACATCAGTGGACGCGCAATAGCCACCGCACCCACTTGGCCTTCGGAATAGCGATAGCCCTCCTCCATCAGTAAGGGGAAGAGATAGAACGCTCCGAAATAGGCGAAGTTCGACGTTCCACGAATCACCATTGGCATCACGAAATTTCGTTTCGTGAAGTATTTCGGGGGAATCAAAGGATTCGCACTTGTTCTGATGCGCCGGATAAAGAAAATGATGGACGCGATCCCGCCAATCCAGCAGATGGTCGGTGCAATCGACCCCCACCCGAGAATTGGCGCAATCGATAAGCCCAGCATGATGGCCGTGACCCCAACTGAAAGACTGACTGAACCCGACCAGTCCATTGTCTTAAAATCATGCTTCGCTTTCATCTTTCGCTCAGCGAGTTCCTTCGGCGTCCCTCGATCTGACGGCAAAATAACTGCCACGACGGCGAATGCAATCACGAGCAAGACCAGCTGAGCCCAAAACAGTGCCCGCCAACCGAAGAATTGGATAATTGGCGAACCCAACGAGACGCCGATCACTGGGCCGCCCGCCCCTACGAGCGTCCACCACCCCATAGCTTTGACTCGATCTTCTGGGGCGAAAGCATTCATGATGAGTGCCATCGATGCGGTGCCCGTCGCCGCTCCTTGAATGCCGTCAAGCGTGCGTGCACCGAGCAACATCACCACGTTGGGCGAGAGCGCCGTCAAGACCGCAGAAACCATCGCTCCAGCAAGGCCAAACAGGTAGAGCCGACGATGACCAAAAATATCCCCTGTTTTCCCCAGAAGTGGGGCGGCGAGTCCGTAGGCCAACAGTGGCCCCGTCATCGTCCACGTCAAAATCGTGATTGATGTGTGGAACTCACCCGCCACCTGCGGGAGGGCAACGATGAAGACCGTGAAGGTGATATTCAACGCAAGAAGGCCAGCAAGCAGTGCCGCAAGCACCCACCAGGCATAACGATCTGAGGCCGTGGCACGCTGCTGTGCTTTTCCGCGCACCATGGCAAACCAGTTCAGGTCGGCGTCGGTTTCGGTTCCGCCCGCTCCAAATTCACTTGCCCCACGATCATGCTCAGGGTTTAAGAGCTCGTCTGGGTTCTCTCGATGCTCGCGTGGCGATTCATCTGATGGCCGCCCTGATTCGTCGCTCATCGATCGCCACCCAAGCAACGTCTCGTTGCAAGATATTGATCACTCATAGCGCTGGCCCTTCACCGATCTTCTGCGATGAAGTGTACTTGTGCTTCACCGCAGTAATGCCTTCTCACGATGAAGGGTTCGAGAAGCCTCTCAGACGCGCGAGCCAATGAGGATCACGTGCATGTGCATGAAAGTGATCTGGAATTTGACGCATCACCCGGTCAAAGGCCCAACCACCTTCACCGAATCGCTCATCAGCAGCATGGCCGAGATGGTCGAGCATGTGCTTGAGGTCTGCTTCGGAAGGATCGATTCCGTGCTGGCGCCACACAACCATCGGTGTGTCGCAAACCTCGCAGTCGGCGACCCAGCAAATCTCGTCGTCGAAGTACCATTTGGTCAGCTTGGCCGCTTCGCACAACTCGCAGATCTTGCCCGTCATCACTTGAGATTCACCGTGACAGTTGACCCCGCTGCCACGGTGGATCCGAAGCCAGGGAGAGTTGAAATCACGTGGCCAGATGTTGGGCCGGTTCCCAACTTCGCGTAGAGACCGACACCGCGCAAGGTTGCCGAAGCGGCTGAATAGGTCTCACCCAACAATGACGCAGGGACAACCGCTGATGGTCCAAGAGAAATATAGACCGTGACGGTTGATCCTTTTTGAGCAAGTGACCCCACCGGTGGTGAGGTTCGCGTTACTTGGCCGATGGCAATCGTGGCCGAATACTCACTTGCTTGAGCAGCCACGAAGCCTGAGGCCGTCAACGTTGCCTGTGCTTGCGCATACGTTCCCGAAACTTGCGGAATGGCAAGAGGCGGAGGACCTTGTGAAATTACCAGCGTCACGGTGGCGCCATAGGGGACGGTGGCTGGATTCGAAACCCCGTTGTAGACGTAGTTAACGACTTGGTTCACCGGGACGGTGGGGCTATACGCCGCGTCTGTGGTTGGGCAGACTCCCTTGAGATGGACGCTGAGCAATGCGCTTTGTGCTTGGGTGCAGGTCATCCCGGAAAGAGAGGGGACCTTCTCTGGCGGAAGACCGCGCGAAGCCACCAGGTTCACCGATGAGCCCTGTTTAAGAGACCAGCCTCCTTGAGGAGTCTGCGCAACAATCTTTCCCGGACCGATCGTCAGCGAGTAGACCGATGGGGAAAACACTGCAGTTAAGTCTTGCCCCTTGAGTGTTGCCACGGCCTGCGACTGCGTCTCGCCCACCACGTGAGGCACCGTGACGGAGGCAACGAAGAGTTTCGTCGCAAAGGCATAGCCCCCAAAGGCAATCAACGCGACAACAAGAACTCCCACGATCCACGGCCACCGTCGTCGCCGACGCCCAGTGGGAAATGCTGGCAGCGGTTCGAATTCGTCACGGAAGGTGGAGACCGCTCCGTCGCCGCCAGAGGGGACAGAGGTCGTAACGCCGGCGCGCACAGGACCGTCATGACTGACAACGGCATTCACCTGCGTCAACTGGTCAGGTGATGGTGCTCGAAAACCCAGCGTGCCGAGGGCACCGAGTTCAGCGCCACCCATCCCCTGGGCGTCGTCAATCTCTGGTCGAATCAACTGCGCTGCAAGCGGGAGTGGTTGCGCGGGCGGCAAGGCGAGTGATACCGAGGTCAACCGTTCTTCAAACTCAGTGGCATTGAGTCGCCGACTGACCTCTGATGCACACGCCTGAACGAGAAGGGGAGCGAGCGGTCCAAGTGCGGGGGCTTCGGGGAGTTCTTGACCAATGCGCGCCGTCATGGTGCTAATCGGCGTCTCGCCGACAAAGGGAACCACGCCAGTCATGGCTTCATAGAGCACAAGTCCGAGCGAATAGACATCAGCCTTCTCGTCAATTGACGCGCTCAACGCTTGCTCGGGTGATGCATATCGGGCGGTACCAAGAGCTGACCCCACAGGATCAATCCACGATGATTCAGCAAGAGCCCGAGCAATACCGAAGTCAGTGATGCGAACGCGACCCTCATCATCAAAGAGCAGATTGGTGGGCGTGATTGCGCTGTGAACAATGCCGCGGGTGTGAGCATACGCAATACCCGATGCTGCTTGTTGGCCAATGAGTGCTGCTTGCTCAGGAGTGAGACGCACCGATTGTTCAAGAAGATCTTTCAGAGATCCTCCTGGGAGATATTCCGTGACTAAATACGGGATCCCATTCTCTTCGCCCCAGTCGAAGACTCGCAAGACATGCGGATGGTTCAGCGCTGCCACCGAACGAGCTTCGCTACGAAAACGCGTCAGAAACTGCTCATCGACCGCCAGCGATGGTTGTAAAACTTTGATGGCAACGTGTCGCTCCAGTGTAGAGTCTTGAGCAAGATAGACGTTGGCCGACGCACCCGAACCCAAAAGGGAGAGGATTTCATAGCGGTTATTGAGACGTTGGCCGATTGGATCAGAATTTGGTTGCATGGAGGTGCTTCCAACTTACTGACTCACCGTTGCTTTTCGGTGGACACCACCGCTTCTTTCCTAGGAAATTTCCCCTGTTTCAAGGAGAGAGACAAAAGAGCCAGCATCGACCATCGGGATGGAGAGCGCCTCCGCTTTTGTGATCTTTGACGCCCCCGGTGATGCTCCGACGACGACGCAGAAGGTCTTGGCCGAGACTGACCCCGTTGCTTTTCCCCCCGCTCGCTCCACCGCCTCTTGGGCTTCATCGCGGCTAAAGCCCGGAACGGTGCCAGTCACCACAATTGTTTTACCCCGCAAGGGGCCGTTGCCGGTCTCTTGCGCTCCCGATTGAGCGATGTCGGGACGTACTCCGTAAGCATCCAAGCGATCAAGTACCGCAACATTCGAGGGATTGGCCATAAAGCGCACAACGGATTCAGCGATCACGTGGCCGATCCCGTCAACGTCAGAGAGTTCTTCAATCGAAGCGGAACGCAGAGCGTTCATCGACGCAAACGCCCTCGCCACATCTTTCGCTCCTTGAGGTCCTAAGTGACGAATGCCAAGGCCAACGAGAAGACGGCTCAAGGGCTGAGAACGGGACTGATCGATTGCCGCAATCAGGTTATTTGCCGAGATCTCCCCCATCCCCTCGAGGCCACTGAGTTGGCCCACCTCAAGGCCGTACAAGTCAGCGACATCAGTGATCAATCCAAGGTCAACGAGTCGTTCTACAACTTTTTCACCGAGACCTTCAATATCCATCGCCGAGCGAGAAGCAAAGTGTGCGAGGCGCTGCGCCCGCTGTGCCGGACAGTCAAGATTGACGCAGTAGGTATCCGACTCGTCCTCCAAGCGCACCAATACCCCCTTGCACGCAGGGCACTTCGTTGGGAATTTCCATACCTTTGGACGCTTTCCTCCAGCGCTCAGCACCGGGCCAACAATTTCGGGGATCACGTCTCCCGCTTTGTGGACAATCACCGTATCGCCAGGCCGTACGTCTTTGACAGCAACTTGATCTTCGTTGTGCAGTGTGGCGAACTCCACCGTCGACCCGCCAACGAAAACCGGATCAAGGATGGCATAGGGCGTTGCTCTCCCGGTGCGACCAATCGAGACTTCGATTTCTTTCAGCAGCGTTGAGCGTTCCTCGGGGGCCAGTTTCCTCGCGAGCGCCCAGCGAGGGGCGCGACTTGTTGAACCGGCCTGGTCACGCAAGTCAAGGTCGTCAAGTTTCATCACCACACCGTCAATGTCGTAGTCCAAGGTCGCCCGTAACTCTTCTAGCTTGTGCGCCTGAGCAATGACGGCGTCAATACCAAGAGCGGATGTGATCTCTTGAGCCACCGGAAGGCCAACGGTGCTCAGTGCATCAAGAATTGCTCGGTGCGACCGCGAGTTGAACCCACTGTTCTTCGCTACTCCTTCAAGCTGGCCAAGTTGATAGGCAAAGAATGCCAGAGGACGCGTGGCGGTCACGGCGGGGTCTTTCTGGCGCAGCGATCCCGCCGCAGCGTTTCTTGGATTGGCAAATTCTTTTTGTTTTGCTTTGCGCTGTGCAGTATTCATCGCCGCAAACGCAGCCAAGGGGAGATAGACCTCCCCACGCACTTCGAGAATATGGGGGACATCGCCATCCGTCGTGGTTAATCTCTTTGGCACGCTTGCAATCGTGGCGACATTCGCCGTGACATCTTCCCCGGTCACCCCATCGCCACGGGTTGCTGCTTGGGTGAGGACCCCATCGACATAAGTAATCGACATGGCGACCCCGTCAACCTTGGGCTCGACTGAAAATGCTAAGTCACCCACGCCTTCTCGATTCAACGAGCGGGCGAGTCGTTCGGACCACGCGGTTATTTCGTCATCATCAAAGGCGTTGTCCAGACTCATCATTGCCACCACGTGGTGGACCGGGGTAAAGAGCGTCGACGGTGACGTACCAACGCGCCGTGTCGGACTGTTTACATCGGCGAACTCAGGATGGGCCGCTTCGAGACGCCGAAGCTCGATGACCAACGCGTCATAATCCGCATCGGGAATCTCGGGAGCGTCCATGGCGTGATAGCGCTCATTGTGATGCTCAATCGCTTCTCGCAGCGCCCGCACCCGATCTTCGGGTTCACGCGGAAATGAATCGAGAATCACAAGGCCACTATGGCACTGCCAATGACGACATCGGGGTGATCCGGGTCGTAAAAAGCGGCCGTTTGACCGGGGGCAACAGGATGGTGAGGCTCGGCGAACACCAAACGATGCTCCTCAAACCATGCGGCAACCGGAGCGGAGTGCGACCGCAGTTGCGCAATGACCGGCGCACCCGTTCTCGGTAGCGCTTGGTGGACCCAGGTGATGGAATCTTCTCGAAGATTCAACGCTTTGATCATCGAGCGTTCTGGCGTCGTGACCTCGACGCGCTTTTGCGCAATGTCAACCCGAACGGCCACGCGCTTTTCACCATTGTCATCGAGTCCCAGTCCTTGACGTTGGCCCAAGGTAATTAATTCGAGTGCATCGACCTCACCAATGGTTTCGCCGCTTTGAAGATCAACAATGGATCCCGCTGTGATTTGTGATCGCTCTTCTAAAAATCCACGGCGGCCTGGTCCCGAAGAGATGAAGCAGACATCTTGGCTGTCGGGCTTTGCTGACGTACGCAGTGCGCGTGCTGTGCCATGGGCTCGGACGTCATCTTTGGTCATCTCCCCAACGGGAAGGACAAGGTTCTCAAGTTGAGCGCTCGTTAACATCGACAGGACGTAGGACTGATCTTTCGCCGCATCGACGCCGCGCAACAACTCTGCTCGCCCATTAATGCGCTGAACTCGGGCGTGATGGCCCGTCGCCAGGGCTTCAAAGCCAAGACGATCCATCATGGTCATCAGCGATCCAAATTTGAGAAAGCGGTTGCATTCGATGCATGGGTTTGGCGTCTCGCCCGCTCCATGAGACGCCACATAGGGGTCAACGACTCGGTGCGTGAACTCATCGGACATGTTGGCGACGTGATAGTCAATGCCCAATTGCGAAGCCACTCGTCGCGCATCGTCGACATCAGCCACCGAACAACAACCGGTATCAGACGGTCCATCCCAAAGTTTCAGGGTAACGCCGGTAACGTCGTGCCCCTCCTCTAAAAGAAGCGAAGCTGCAACAGAGGAGTCCACTCCTCCTGACATGGCCACCATGATCCGCATGGCTCTAGTTTGCCACTGCTTTCGAACGCATCTTGCGTCAAGCTCTTAACTGCGAAATGACGTAAATCACGCTCATTGCCGCCCGATCAAGCTCTTCATCGGTGGTCGATGTCGCCAAGGTAAGCCGCAACGCCCCGCGGGCCATTCGTTCATTGACCCCCATGGCCAAGAGCACGTGACTGGCTTGGGGGGCGCCCGACGAACACGCAGCTCCCGCCGACGCACAAATCCCTCGTTGGTCGAGTAGCAAGATGAGTTCCTCACTGACAACTCCAGGAACGCTGAAATGGAGGTGACCAGGCAGGCGGGTTGCGTCTTGTCCATGGACGGTGATCTCTGGATGCGCGCGCTGAATGGTCTCGGCTAAGCGGTCTCGACGAATGCGCATCGTTTCAAGATCTCCACGCTCGCGCTCTTCGTCGGTCGCCGAGAGCGCGGTGGCCATGCCCACGATGCCCGCAACATCTTGGGTGCCCGAGCGACGTTCAAGCTCTTGGCCTCCCCCGACGACACGCGCCACCATCGCGACACCTTCTTTGACAAGCAACACTCCACAACTTGGTGGTCCACCAAGCTTGTGTCCAGCCAACGAGATGAGGTCAGCCGCCTCAACCACGGACCGCAATTCCATCGACGCACTTGCCCCGATCGCATCACAGTGGATGATGACGTTCCGGGGTGCGTGACGCAACGCTTTGCGCAGTTCGGCGATTGGTTGAATCACCCCGGTCTCATTATTTGCTGCCATCACAGAAACCAGAGCACCATCTGGAATCAGTTCGACTGCTTGATCGATGCGTAGTACTCCTCTTGCGTCAACAGGGAGCTCAATAAGCTCGACCGAGTGCATCTGGGCTGCTCGCGCAGCAGCTTCCTTCACCGCAACGTGTTCGACCGCTGAAATGCAGATCGCTGTTGGCGCGGCCACGCCCAAGATTCCCAAGTTGCAGGACTCCGTTCCCCCTCCGGTGAACACCACTTCGCGCGCATCGACGCCAAGAGACGTTGCGATCTGTTCTCGAGCATCTTCCAGCACCCCACGAGTAGCACGCGCTAAGCGATGTGCTCCCGAAGGATTGGGTGGAAGCCCAACAAGGGCGCGCGCCATCGCGTCAGCCACAGATGGCCGCAAGGGCGAACCCGCCGCGTGATCAAGGAAGACGACGGAAGGTGACTCAGGCGACAAAGAAGGTCTTTGCGTTGCAGAACTCATGCATCCCAATCCCTGAAAGCTCACGTCCGTAGCCTGATCGCTTAATTCCACCAAACGGCAACTCAGGCGTCGAGCCCACGATGGCGTTGACAAAGACCATGCCAGCCTCAAGATCGCGGATCCCTTGCTCTTGCTCTGCGGGATCTTCTGCCCAGATACTCGCCCCGAGCCCCCACGGAGTGTCGTTTCCTAATGCAATGGCTTCTTCGAGTGAGTCCACGCGGTACACCACGGCGACGGGTCCAAAAATCTCTTCGTTACCCGCCCGCATCTCTCTGGTGACACCAGTCAACACCGTTGGCTGATAGTAGAAACCCGGTCCGTCGATCCTCGCACCGCCAGCGGTTGCAATCGCTCCCTTGGCTAATGCATCGTCGACTTGGCCAGCCACTTCGTCGCGCTGTGCCGCTGAGACCAGTGGGCCAACGTTGCTCGCTGGTTCAAAGGGGTCGCCGACCACGAGGTCTCGCATCCCTTGAGAAAAGCGCTCGATAAATTCATCAGCCACCGCGTCGACCACGATGAAGCGTTTTGCCGCGATGCATGACTGCCCGTTGTTTTGGACTCGTCCGGTGATCGCCATCGGCACTGTCTTCTCGAGGTCTGCGGAGGCTGCGATAATAAAAGGGTCAGAACCTCCGAGTTCCAAGACGCATTTTTTCAACACCGAACCTGCCGCTGTCGCAACCGACTGACCGGCCGCTTCTGATCCCGTCAAGGTCACCGCAGCAATTCTTTCGTCGCGAATCACCTCGGCCACTTGGCTCCCTGGAACAAAAAGATTGACCAAGCACCCTTCCGGGAATCCGGAGCGGCGAAAAAGACTTTCGAGCAGCAACGCTGATTCTGGAACATTCGACGCATGCTTTAACACCACGACATTTCCGGCCATCAAACCGGGGGCAGCAAAACGAATGAGTTGCCACAGGGGAAAGTTCCAGGGCATGACGGCCAAGACGGGTCCGAGGGGTTCATAGCGAACACCACTCTTCGATGCCGGTGAAGCAATGATCTGATCGGCCAGAAGGGCTGGGCCGTGTTCTGCGTAATAGCGCAAGGTCAATGCGCACTTTCCCACTTCTCCCTTAGCGGAGGCGAAGGTCTTGCCCATTTCTTTGGTCAAGACCTCAGCGATTGTTGGCAGTTCGCTTTCGAGATGATTGGCCGCACTCGTGAGGAGCAGACTTCGCTCTTCAATTGAGGTCTGGCGCCATCCATGAAACGCTTTCGTCGCCAAATTGAGCTTGTCGTCAATTTCGGCTGGTGTGAAGTCGGCATATTCGGCAGTAACTTCACCAGTTGCGGGGTTTATCGAGACATACGGCATAGGACCATCATGCCAGGAGAATCTTCGTCCTGGGGCAACGCTCCCCGTGCCTCACTGCGTTAGAACTCAGCGGATTTACCGGCTCCCTTTTTCAACCTGGGACGCAGGGCAAACCACCAGATGCTGGCGATCGTCGCCAAGAGCCCGAGAACCCCTGCTGCTGGTTTTCCGATGTTTCGAGTGTTTCCTTTATCTGCCATGGTCTTAACCTACCGGCCTGATCCCTCTTTCTCCAGTATTTCTCCGTCTTGTTGGACCCCCCATGTTTCACCGGCAATAGTTAAGGGGTGACTTCTTTGGACGAAATAACGAAAAAGATTCAATCCGGAGCGATCGACTCCGTCATTGTCGCCTTTCCCGACCTCCAAGGTCGCCCCGTTGGAAAACGAATGACGGGCGCATTTTTCCTCGACGTCGTCGTCGCCAATGGCATGGAGGCCTGCGACTATCTCTTCGGGGTCGACATCGACATGACCCCACTACCGGGCTATACGTTCGCTAACTGGGAACTTGGCTACGGCGACATGAACTGCGCGGTTGATCTTGGAACGCTGATGGAACTCCCCTGGGAGCCTGGCACCGCCATGGTTCTTTGCGATCTCACCGATGCTCACGGCAAGATTATTGACGTCGCTCCTCGCCAGATTCTCAAAACGCAGATTGAACGAGCCGCTGAGCGAGGTCTCATTATCAACTGCGCGACAGAACTCGAGTTCTACCTCTTCAAAGAGTCCTACGACGAAGCGAACGCCAAAGGCTGGCAACACCTGACCCCGTTGACCAACACTATTGAGGACTACCAGATCCTCCAAACGTCGCGAGAAGAGTTCATCCTTCGTCGCATCCGTAACGAAATGCTGGTGGCCGGGCTACCCGTTGAGTCTTCCAAAGGAGAAGCGGGGCGTGGACAGCACGAAGTGAACTTGATGTATTCCGAACCCTTGCTGATGGCTGACCGTCACTTGGTCTTCAAAAATGGCATTAAGACCATCGCCGCACAAGAGGGACACGCCGCAACCTTCATGGCGAAATGGACCATGGATGACTCTGGGTCGTCGTGTCATATTCACACGAGCCTGTGGGATGCCACGACCAACACGCCCCTCATGGACGATCCGTCAAGTGCGAGCGGGCTGTCGACCATTGGTCAACAGTTCTTGGCCGGCCAGATGGCCTCCGCCAAAGAGTTGGCCTGGTGTTTCGCTCCCTATGTCAACTCCTATCGACGCTACGTTCCCGATAGTTGGGCGCCAACGGCAATCGCGTGGGGCCAAGACAACCGAACCTGCGGCTATCGCATCGTTGGCCACGGCGCGGGCCGACGGGTAGAGATGCGCGTTCCGGGTGCTGACGTGAACCCTTACATCGCTTTGGCAGCGGCTATCGCTTCAGGGCTTTACGGTATTGACCACCAACTCGAACTCCCCGCGCCATATAACGGCAACGCCTATCTCACGAGTGACGTCGATCGTCTCCCCACAACCTTGGTCGAAGCACTGGGTCACTTGGAGAACAGTGCCATCGCCAAAGAAGCCTTCGGCGACGATGTCCATCATCACTGGGTCAACACCGCCCGCCAAGAGTGGGCCAAAGCCAACCTCCACGTCACCGACTGGGAGTTAGCTCGAAACTTCGAGCGCATCTAGCGCATCGCTCAAGGCGCGCAATGGCCCCGAGCCCACTTCGAAAAGCGCACTCGGGGCCGAAACGTACAACAATCTGAAGTTAGGCTTGCTTTGCTGCTTCAATCTCCAAGGTCAGAACGATCTTGTTTGACACAACAAGACTCCCGTTTTCAAGTGTTCCTTCGAAGTTAACGTTGAAGTCACGACGATCGATCTCGGCTGAGGCTTCAAAACCAGCAACCGTGACGCCTTCTTGCATGCTTGGGCCAGTGCCCAGGTACTCAAGGTTGAAGGTCACTGGCTTCGTCACACCATTAATCGAAAGGTCGCCAAGCAATTCAAAGTCGTCACCACTTTTCGGCTTGATCGATGTTGAAGTGAAGGTCCAGGTCGGGTGGTTCGCCAGGTCGAAGAAATCAGGTGACTTCAAGTGACCGTCACGCATTTCGTTGTGTGTGGTGATGGACCCTGCTTCAACTGTTGCGCTGACTGACGAAGACTCTGCGGAGTCGCCAATCACGACGGCGCCAGCAAACTCAGTAAATGAACCACGAACCTTGGCGGCCACGAGATGGCGAGCGGTAAAGGTCACCGCTGAGTGGACAGGGTCGATGGCATAGGTGCCTGGGGTGGGTAGAGCGGACATATTTTCTCCTTTTTCTTTGGGGGTGTTTTTATATTATCTGCTAAAACAGATACTTGTCAAACAGATACTTACTCAGCAGGTACTTCTGATAAAATGGAGAAATGGCGACAAAACCCGATCTTGAATCTGCAGCCTGCCCGAAGATCGTCAACGATGAACGCATCGTGCTCATGGGTCTGTTGACCGAGGCCACCGCTCGGCTTCACCGAGAGCTCGATGTTGAGCTCGAGCGCTCTTCAGGGATGCCTCTGGGGTTTTTTGATGTACTGGTCCGCATCCGGCGCTCTCCCGAAGGCCGGCTCACGATGTCTGAGGTGGCGAAGCAGACGGTCTACACCTCGGGGGGCACCACTCGACTGATAGACCGAATTGCCGATGCCGGCTATGTCCAGCGAGCGAACTGTCCATCCGATCGGCGAACGACCTATGTAGAGCTCACCGCCAAAGGTCTCAAGGCTCTCGACGCAGCGATGGTGGCCCACTTGGTCCATCTCGAAACACATCTGACGTCAAAACTTTCAGAGACAGAACGCAGCGTGTTGATAGCTGCGCTCACCAAACTCAATGGTGGGAGCACGTCGTGTGCTCGCTCCGAGGTCTAGCGGGCTGCAAGGATCGTTAAGAAACTCGGCTCAGCCACACCGAAACTGGTGCATGATCATCGAGATCCAGATGGTGGGCCTCTCCGGCTCCTTGGCCGAGGCGAATCTCAAGGGCCAAGAGTTCATTGGCCATCAACGTGAGGTCATCGTCGGTCAGTTCGCCCAGCCCCTCAAGATCCAGCGTGATGCGATCAGAGAGCTCAAGTCCGGTTTCTTTTCGTAGTTCCTGAACCTGGCGAATCACATCACGGACCAGGCCTCTGCGAATCAAGGAATCGTCCAAGGTCAGATCAAGCGCAACAACTTCCCCGCCTTCTCGTGAAACCGAGAAACCTTCTTGAGACTTCACTCGAAGCTCAACGTCGTCGCCGCTTAAAGTTATTTCACCATCAGGGAGCACGACGACGAGTGGCTCACCTGCTTCGAGGATACGTGCAGCTTCGACGCCATCGAGGCGAGCCAAGGCTGGCTTTAAAAACTTGACGGACTCTCCGAGCCGTGGACCAACCGTTTTGAAGTTCGGAACGAGTTCAAAGTCCAGAACAAGCGATAACTCTCCTGCTTCTTCTAAGCGATCCACGTTCAACTCTTCCTCTACGATGCCAACCGGAGCTTGCGGAGAGCCAGGGGGGATGAAGTACAGCGCCCGAGAAAGTGGTTGGCGCACCTTGACGCCCGCATCAGCTCGCGCTGCTCTTCCGAGCGAGGTCAGTCGACGCGCCACGTCCATCGACGCCTCAAGATCAGGATCGATCAGCGACGTCGTCGCTGTCGGCCACAAGCCCAAGTGCACAGAGTCGGCTTCGGCCGTGTCCGTAAGCCCTCGCCAAATGGTGTCCGCCACAAACGGCGTGAAGGGTGCGAGCATCTCGACAATCAAGGTCAGGACCTCAAGAAGTGTCGCTTGCGCGGCCAAAGAGTCTGACGGCGGTGCGGTGGGGTCGGTCCGCCAGAATCGGCGACGACTTCGCCGCACATACCAGTTCGACACATCATCAATCAACGCGCCGATCGGTGACGCTGCGGCTAAGGGTTCATAGTCCTCGAGCGAAGCAGTGACCTGAGCGACGACACCATGGGTGCGCGACAAGATCCAACGATCGAGATCTCCGCGCTCACTGGCTGCGGGAATGCCGGGGTCTGAAGGATCAAAATTATTCAGTGAGGCATAGGTCGAAAAGAAGCTGTAGGTATTCCACAAGGTTCCAAGAACATCTCCGCTTGCCGATTGAATAGCAGACAATGACACTCGCGTCGGAGTCCACGGGGAGCCTTGCGAGTACATCCACCAGCGCAGACCGTCAGCGCCGATGGTGTCGAGAATCTCGTAAGGATCGATGATGTTGCCCTGCGACTTCGACATCTTCTTCCCGTCGACGTCGATGATATGACCGAGGCACATCACGTTTCGATAAGGTGCGGCATCAAAAACGAGGGTATTGACAGCCAAGAGAGAGTAGAACCATCCGCGCGTTTGATCGATCGCTTCGGTGATGAAGTCAGCAGGAAAGGCAAACGCTTCTTTTGACCCTGGCGTGTGCGGATAGCCCACTTGCGCTGCCGGCATCGACCCAGAGTCGAACCACGCATCGATCACTGGCTCGACGCGTTGCGCGATGGTCTCAATACCTTCGCTGGAACATGTCGGACAAGCAAAGGTCACCTCGTCGATGGCGGGCCGGTGAGGATCGATCTCGCTGACGTCACTTCCTGAGAGTTCGGCGAGTTCTTGACGATTCCCGATACAGGTCAGGTGTCCCTCGCCACAGCGCCAAATCGGTAAGGGCGTCCCCCAAAAGCGGTCTCGAGAAAGCGCCCAGTCAACGTTGTTGGCTAGCCATTCCCCAAAACGGCCGTCACGAATGTGTTCGGGTCGCCAATTGATCTGGCTATTTTCTTCCATCATCTTTGGCGCCACCTTGGAGGTCGCGATATACCAACTGGGCTTACCCCAATAGATCAAGATGGTTTTACAACGCCAACAATGCGGCAACGCGTGAACATAAGGCATGCGCCGAACAAGAAGCCCTCGGCGCTCGAGTTCATCATTGATCTGCGTGTTTGCTTCGCGTACCAAGACACCTTCAAGCCAAGGGACGTCGGCTGTGAAACATCCGTCGGGACCAACGGGATTCAAGGTAGCGAGCTTGTTTTCTCTCCCGACTTGTCGGTCAATCTCTCCGAATGCTGGTGACAAGTGAACGAGCCCAGTTCCTTCTTCCGTGGTGACGTAACTCGCCCCCACAACAACTTGTGAGATCGCTTCCTCATCGAGCAGCACATCATCAAACGGGCGCGTGTAACGAAGGCCCACTAAGGCACTCCCGGCCACACTGTGAGTGGAACGAGCGTCTTCGCCAAAAACTGTTGCCACCAGATCTTGGGCGACGAGCATGCCATTAACGACGGCATACGTCAGTTCAGGGTTTACGGCAACACCGGTATTGGACAACAGCGTCCATGGCGTCGTCGTCCAGACCATCAGGGACATGGCATCGCCGACGATGGCTGGATCAGGGTCCACAAGTTGAAAGGCTACGAAGGCCGACTCATCTTCTTCGTCTTCATAGACGCCAGGTTGCGCGAGTTCGTGTGAGCTCAATGCGGTGCCGCAGCGCGGGCAGTACGGCACCACTTTAAGATCTTCATAGAGCAGGCCCTTCGTAAAGATCTCTTTCAGTTGCCACCAGACTGATTCGACGTACTCAGGAGAAAACGTCCAATAGGCCGCATCGAGATCGGTCCAGTAGCCAATCCGCTCGGTGAGAACCTTCCAGTCTTCGACGTAGCCCAAGACCGACTCTTTGCACTGGCGCGTGAACTCAGCGATACCAATCTCTTCTTCGATCTGTTGTTTCCCAGAGATCCCTAAGCGCTTTTCAACTTCCACTTCGACGGGTAGGCCATGGGTGTCCCAACCTCCTCGGCGCTCGACAAAGTGACCACGCATCGTTTGGAAACGACAGAAGAGGTCTTTGTAGGCGCGCGCCCACACATGGTGCAGGCCGGGCTTACCATTGGCAGTTGGTGGTCCTTCGTAGAAGACCCACGGCGTTGCTCCCCGTCGATTCTGCATCGATCGCTCAAAAATATCGTGCTGACGCCAGCGCTCGGCCTCTTGGGCCTCAAGCTCAACGAGATCTATTTTTGGACTGACAGCACGAAACACGACGCTCCTCACAACACGAACCCTCTGATCCTACCGATCCAATGGTCGCTCCCTTGGCGACACCATCAAGAAAGCGAATACGCTTCTCTTTTGTGTCACTCGAGAACCTGATCATTGAGCCTGTGGCCTTCGGGTCGTCAGAGGTGCAACGGATTATCGCCTTGGCCGAAGCAGAACTCGACCAGCGCTACGGGGTCAATACCGATCGCCATCCCTTTGACCCGGCTACCTTTGAGCATCCCCACGGTACCTTTCTCTTAGGGGCGCTCCATGGAGAGATTGTCGGAGGCGTTGGTCTCAGAACCGTGGCTCCTGGTCACGGTGAAGTGAAGCGCTTGTGGGTCGCTCCTGATCGCCGTCGCTTTGGGGTGGGCGCGGCATTGATGCACGCACTTGAAGTGGCGGCTCCCCCGCTCAAGATCTCCACCATTGTCTTAGAGACCGGACCACTCCAGCCTGAAGCGGTCGCTCTCTACGAAAAAGAAGGCTGGATTCGCGTTGACGAACTGCCTGTAAAAGTCTCCGACTACCCCGACGCCCTGCGCTTTTATAAAGATCTCACGCTCAGTGGCGACGCGAAGCGCTCCCGCTCTTGATCTAGCGGTGATCGTGGATGGCGGCGTAAATCTTCTTTGGGTCGCCCCACATGGTCTGAATCTCTTCGAGTGAACGACCCTTTGTCTCAGGAAGAAAACCTCGGACAAAGAAGTACGTCACGACACAGAAGCCGGCGAAGAGCCAGAAGACGCCGGTCGAACCAATGGCATCAACCAGCGTCAAGAAGAACTGTGTCACCAACCACGCAGCGAACCAGTTCGCAGCTGTTGCTGCGGCCACTGCCTTCCCGCGTACCTCGCCGGGAAAGATCTCATTAATAACGGTCCACACCACCGGCCCCAGTGAGAATGCAAAACTCGCGATAAAGACCACGAGACCGATAAGGGTCACGATCCCCGCCGCACTCGGAGCTGAAGCTGTTGCGGTGCTTTGGTGGTCGAGTTTGAGATACATCGCACCAATCAACACCAACGACAAGAACATTCCAGTGGTCCCGATCATCAACAAGGGTTTACGACCAAAGCGGTCGACCCAAGCCACAGCGATGAATGTCGCCACGACGTTCACCGCGCCAATGGCCCACAGCGTTGCCAAACTCTGCGTCGCTGCCGAGTGGAACCCAGCGGCCGCAAAAATTTGATTGGCGTAGTAGATCACGGCGTTAATGCCAGTGAGTTGCTGAAGGACCGCCAGCGTGACCCCAATGATCAGGGGTTTACGCCACTGCGATGAGAAAACCGTTGCCCACGATGGCGACTTCTTTTCATCTTCTTCGATGGCTTTCTCAATCTCATCAATTCTTTCCGTGAGGTCACACTCTGGCTCGACGCGCTTGAGTGACTTCTCGGCTTTCTCGCGACGGTGCATCTTCATGTACCAACGAGGAGAGTCCGGAAGCGGAAGGATGGCCAAGACGAGCAAGACGGCAGGAATGGCAGAAACTCCCAGCATGACGCGCCACTTGTTGGAGTGTGACAGGAGATAGTTCACGAAGTACGCCACAAAAATTCCCATGGTGATTGCCAACTGATAGAGCGAGACGAACCGGCCACGTAAGCGAGTTGGTGCCATCTCCGCCGCATAGAGCGGCGCGGCGACCGACGCCACACCAACTCCAAAGCCCACCAAGAAACGGCCGATCACCAACACGGTGGTACCAGGAGCCAGAGATTCAACGAGGGCACCAACAACAAACAGCACCGACGCCATCAGAATTGTCCAGCGTCGACCCAATCGGTCGGCGGCGGTTCCAGCAACTAAGGCGCCGACCATGGCACCCAATGTCACCCAGCTTGTGATGATTTCGGTCAGGATCGTACTGGTATCAAACTGTCGCTTGATCCCATCCAAGGCTCCAGAGATGACACCTTGGTCGTACCCAAAGAGCGCACCGGCCAGCATGATGACCAAGCCAACGCCAATGAGGGCCCCTGAAATCTTTACCTTCTTCTTTTGGCCGTCAAGATCCTCAGCAGTGTTCTCTGTCGTCGACATGGCAAACCCCCGTTTTTTATCGCTGTGGAAACCCTACTTCTTCGCCGGGCGTAAACCTCGGAACTTGACGCCCTAGAAATCAAACAGCGCGTCAAGGTCATGGGGAGAAAACCCCTCGAGTGAGTCGAGTACCAAATCGGCAATCCCCATTTCAGGCGCTGTGCGATCTGCCCGTTCTGGAACGGCCACACACACCATGCGCGCTGCTTTGGCGGCGATGACCCCTGCCGTTGAGTCTTCAAAGACACAGCAGCGCTCAGCAGCAACACCGAGTTGTTTCGCTGCCGTGAGAAAGACTGCCGGATGGGGCTTTCCAAAGGCTTCATCTTGGGCCGAACAGATGATGGGGAAGGCATCGCTCAATCCGATGTGAGCGAGTACCACCTCAATGAGCGCCCGCGGCGTCGATGACGCCAGCGCTATGGGGCCTTCGCTTGCCATGACCTGAACAGATTCGATTGCGCCGGGGAGCGCCACGCCTCGCTCAAGCACGAGTTGTTCAACACGCGCAAGAACAAAACCCACAACTTCTTGTGGCGTGGGACCTTGCCAAGGAAAGCGCTCAAACCAGAACTGGGTTACTTCGTCAACGAACATGCCCTTGGTCACCCGAGTCTGTGCCCGCTCCAACGGGACACCGAGCTCACCAAAGATTTCAACCTCTGCTTCGTGCCATAAAGGTTCCGAGTCGACGAGCAGCCCATCCATATCAAAGATGGCGGCTCGCGTCGTGGTTGCCACGATTCGATTTAAATCGGAAGTGTTGCTTCGATCGCCGCCACTAAGGCCGGATCGGTGGGCTCAACTTGTGGACGGAACCGCCCGACAATGGCGCCGACAGGAGAAATCAAAAACTTTTCAAAGTTCCACGTAATATCGCCTGCTTCACCATCGGCGTCACTGGTCTTGGTGAACTCCTCGTAGAGAGGGTGACGGTTTTCGCCGTTCACGTCGATCTTTTCAAAGAGTGGGAACGTCACGCCATAGGTGGTCGAACAGAAACTCTGTATCTCCTCGGATGTCCCGGGCTCTTGGCCCATGAACTGATTACAGGGAAAGCCCACGACGGAAAATCCGCGGTCTTCGTAGCGTTGTTGGAGCTTCTCAAGGCCCTCGTACTGAGGGGTCAAGCCACACTTTGATGCCACATTGACGACGAGGATCGCTTTACCCTCCTGGTCTTTCAACGATGACGGCGTACCGTCGATGGCGGCAATTGGAATGTCGTAGATGCTCATGAACTCACCTTAGTGGAATGACCTGTCAGTGTGCCAAGCGCTCATTGTCGCTAGCCTCGCCTCTAACGACGCTTCCTCCCAGGGAGCTTCTCAAAGGAGCATCGTGCGCGCACTAGTCATCGATAACGGAACACTCGTCGTGCTTGAGCGACCCGATCCAACACCAGGTATTACCGAAGTGATCGTCGCCGTTCGAGCAGCGGGACTCAATGGAGCAGACATGCTCCAGCGGAAAGGGTTTTACGCTGCTCCTCCTGGTGTGCCCGCCGACATCCCCGGTTTGGAATTCGCCGGTGAGATCGTCGCTCTTGGCTCGGGAGTTACGAGGTGGCGCTTAGCTCAACGCGTCATGGGAATCGTCGCCGGTGGCGCCCAGGCTGAGTTCGTCGCGGTTGACGAAACCCATTTACTTCCTCTCCCAGACGAAGTCGATATGACCGCAGCGGGAGGATTCCCCGAGGCCTTCACGACAGCCCACGACGCCATCGTAACGCAAGGTGCTTTGGCATTTGGTGAGCGCTTGTTGGTCACCGGCGCAGCCGGAGGCGTGGGCAGTGCAGGCATTCAAATTGGAGCGCTGCTCGGCGCCGAGGTCACCGCTTCGCTGCGCGACACAACAAAAACACCTTTTGTTGAATCGCTGGGCGCTTCTCGAGTGGTCAGTCCCGACCGGGTGGCCCAAGCCGGTCCTTTTGACGTTGTCCTTGAACTCATTGGCGCTGCCAGTTTGACCTCAGGCGTGCTCGATTCTTTGGCCACTGATGCACGCATCGTGGTCATTGGCGTGGGCGGTGGCGCGACGATCGAATTGAATCTTTTAGGCCTGATGTCGACTCGGGCAACGCTGCGAGCATCAACGCTGCGGGCTCGTTCTCGTGAAGAAAAAGCCTACGTCACCGATGCGATTCGCCGAGATCTCCTCGAGCCCTTGGCCACGGGTCGCTTGACCGTTCCCGTCGCTGCAACGTACACACTTGATGACGCTGCGGCCGGCTACGACGCTTTCCAAAACGGCGGGAAGGCCGGCAAAATTATCTTGACGATCTAGTCAAGCGTTGAGGCTTCAACCAATTCGGTCTTTTCGAACTCCCAGTAGGCGCGCAAGCTGGCGAGTTGATTGTTGCCATTGGTCTTGTAGGTAAAGACACAGTGGACAATCGCCACGTGGTTCCCCCCGGCCAACCACGTTCGGATGATGCCGACGTCGGCACACTCGTCGGCACACAGCGTCGACGAGAGAATCTCAAAGGTGATTTTTTCACTTGGCGAAATCACTTCGTCGTAAAACTTCCCGATCGCTTCACGACCGTGGTGGCCCATGCCATCTGGATTGAAGGGTGATGGCCCGATGGGGTCTTGAACGACCGCGTCGGGGGCAAAGATCTCTAACCAGCCTTCTTTATCGCCACGAGCCACTGCTTCGCGCGAAGCGTGGCCTAACTCTCGTGCGGTCATTAGTTCGGTCATGGTTTCCTTTCTTATCGAAGCTTGTCGATGATTTGGTCGCTGTAGCCCTTCAGCGCATCAAGTTTTGTCGACAAGGGCTCGGTGTCGGGCCCTTCGGTGTAGGGATAGCGAAATCCTACGATGACATCAGTGACGCCCATCTCTTCAAGACGTTTGATGCCGTCGAGACTGTACGCGTCCAGAGAAATGACGTGAATTTCAAAAGGTTTGTTTTCCGTTCCGTATTCTTTACGTAATTCACCCAAGCGTTTAATCATCGCCGGGAGGTCATCGTGCTCTCCCCCACCGTGAAGCCATCCGTCTCCCATCGCAGCAGCTCGCTTCAAGGCCAACTCACCGTGGCCCCCAATCATCAAGGGCACGGGTTTCGTTGGAACCGGAGAGAGTTTGAGCGAAGGAATGTCATAGAACTCACCGTGGAATTCGAAGTACTCGCCCGTCATGAGTCCTTGGAGAATTGCCATGGACTCGTCCATTCGCTTCCCTCGCCGCTCCCAGGGAACTTCGAGCGCGTCGTAGTCTTCACGCCACGGCGACGTTCCCACACCGAAGACAAGACGGTTATTACTCAAGACAGCTACCGACGTCATCTGCTTTGCCGCTAAGACGGGTGGTCGAATTGGCAGCTTGACGACAAAGGTCACAAAGCGCAAGGTGGTCGTAACTGCTGCGAGTGCAGGAATTAAACAGAACGGCTCAATGAAGGGTTTGCCGTCAAGAAACTCGCGGGTTCCATCAGGGTTAAAGGGATACACAGAATCAGACTCGAAGGGATAACAGATCGAATCGGGAATGACCATCGAGTCGAACCCCGCAGCTTCTGCCGTCATTGCTAACTCGGAATAAAAGGACGGCTCCACCATCGACTCTGCATAAGAAAAACGCATTGCTACTCCTTCTTTTGATTCGAGCCCCGGCTCGAACGCTTCCGGTATGCCTATCATCTACTTCATGGCTCCCTATTCTGCCAGCGCAACAGCCCTTGGCGCAGGTCCGGTCGTGGAGCCTCGAGATATCGATCTCGGCGCCTTGGAGGAACTGGCGAAAACAGCCATCGGCCAGATGGCCTACGACTACTACGCCGGGGGAGCCGAGGACGGCGGTTTAGTCCAAGAAAACATTGCCGGGTGGGGCCAGTGGAACCTCTCCCCCAAAGTGCTCGTTGATGTCTCGACCATTTCGACACGCACCAAACTTCTTGGCAGCGACGTCATGGGACCCATCGTCGTTGCCCCGACTGCGCTTCATGCCATGGCCACCCCAGGAGCCGAACGAGACACCGCGAGAGCTTGTGCTCGAGCAGGTGCCATGATGACGCTCTCATCGCTCTCGAACGCTCCGCTCGACGAGGTAGCCGAGGCAGGTGGTGGTGCGCCACAGTGGATGCAGGTCTACATCTTAAAAGACCGAGGTCGCACCAAAGAGATGGTTGAACAGGTAGCAGCCGCTGGCTACAAGGCACTGCTCTTGACCGTCGATGCTCCGGTCTCGGGTCTTCGCTACCAAGAACTCCGCGGCGGTGTGTCACTCCGTGATGACTTAGAACTTCCCAATTTGACCGACGCATCCACAACTCGAGTTAAAGGCGAAGGGTTCATGGCAGCGGTCTGTCAAGAGTTCGACCCCTCCATCACCTACGACGACATCGCTTGGCTGAGTGAGTTATCCCACCTTCCCGTCCTGGCCAAAGGTGTCACGCGCAGCGACGACGCGGTGAAGTGCCTTGACGCTGGCGCAGCCGGGGTGGTGGTGTCGAACCACGGAGGTCGCCAACTGCGCGACGCACCCGCTCCTGCCACCGTGCTTCCAGAGATCGCCGAATCTCTGACCGGTCGAGGAACACTCTTGGTCGATGGTGGGATTCGTCGTCCCGCCGATGTCCTCAAAGCACTCGCCCTTGGCGCCGATGGCGTCTTGATTGGCCGGCCTGCCTTGTGGGCTTTGGGGTCTGGTGGCGAGGACGGCCTCGTGGCGCTGTTGGAGTGGTTCACGCTAGAACTGCGGCGCGTCATGGCGCTGTGCGGTGTACGTTCACTTCAAGAAATCGACACAACACTTGTTCGACGAAAGGTTCCATCGTGACCGTCTTTGCTGAACTTTTTGAAGCCCGACGAGGCGATACGCACCGAGGGCTCGTTGACGAGCGCGCCTCGATGAATTGGGACGAGGTCGTCACCGCTGCCGGGAAGATGGCCGCCTGGCTTGAGACCAAACGGCAAGATGGCCCCGCCCACGTCGGCGTGCTTCTCCCAAACGGCATCGACTACGTGCTGTGGATCTTCGCTGCATCAATGGCACGCTGGACGGTCGTCGGCATAAATCCCACTCGCCGTGGCGATGCACTCGCGCTTGACATCAAAGGAGCCGACTGCCAGTTCATTATCACCAACGATGAGCTGAGCCCCATGCTCGATGGCCTGGATCTTGGTCCAGCCAATGGACGGATCGTCACCACCGATGACGCTCGCGCAGCGTCTGCGGGCTTTGATCCCCTTTTTAATGCAGGAGCCATCGACGAAGATCTACTTCTCTTGCTTTTCACCTCTGGCACCACGGGAGTGCCAAAGGCCGTGCGCTGCACGCAAGGAAGGCTTGGCAATATTTCGGTCACCGCATCGCAGGTGTATCAATTCACTCGCGAGGACGTTTGCTACTGCCCCATGCCGCTTTTTCACGGTAACGCCGTGATGGCAATGGTTGCTCCGGCTCTCAATGTCGGGGCAACCATCGTGTTGCCCAAAGCTTTTTCAGCGTCGAACTTCCTGCCTGATGTTCGCAAATATGAAGCCACGCGCTTTACGTACGTCGGCAAATCCATTGCCTATATTCTCGCCACTGCCCAACAACCCGATGACCACGACAACACCCTGCAACGAGCATTCGGCACCGAAGCGTCCTCTCCCGATCGCATTGCCTTCCAAGAGCGCTTCGGCTGCCCGTTGACTGAGGGCTACGGATCAAGCGAAGGGGCCGTTGCCATTCTGACCACCCCTGATACGCCGAAGGGCTCTCTCGGGCCAGCACCGCCCAACGCTGATCTTGCGATCATCGATCCCGACACGGGCATTGAGATGGAGCGAGCTCGCTTTGACGATGGCGGACAGCTTCTTAACGGCACCGAGGCCATTGGCGAGATTGTTGCTCGAGCCGGTTACGGGAAGTTCGAGGGTTATTACAAGAACGAGGACGCTGAGAATTCTCGGCTGCGCGACGGGTGGTACTGGACTGGCGACTTGGCATACCGAGACGAAGCTGGATTCTTTTACTTCGCCGGCCGCGGGGGTGACTGGCTACGCGTGGATTCAGAGAACCTGGCGGCGGCACCCGTCGAAAATGTGATGGCGCGTTTTCATGCATTCGCGAGCGTCGGGGTCTACCCCGTGCCCGACCCAGCAGCGGGGGCCGGTGATCTCGTCATGGCGGCCGTTGAATTGCGTGAGGGAACCTTCGACCCCCAAGAGTTTTCTTCCTGGTGGGATGATCAACGCGATGCTGGGACGAAATGGAAACCACAGTTCATTCGCATCACCACCAAGATTGATGAAACGGCCACAGGAAAAATCACGAAGGTTCTTCTCAAACAGGACGCATGGCATACGAGCGACGTGGTTTGGTATCGACCGAGTCGGTCGACAAGTTACGAAGTGCTCACTGGCGAGCACGTCAAAGCACTAGATGCTCAACTCAAGGCGCAGCGCGGAAGCTCAGCAATTTCGTGAGCGGCGACGTTCCCTTTCTCAGCCATCCAGAACGCGTTGACGCCCATCGAGTCGACCTTGCGTTGATCCGTGACGCTCACGACCGCGCCGTGGGCCTGGGTCAAGCGGTCTATCGGGATCCCTCAACTGGCCTGATGGTTTTGACCGCTGTGGCCTTGAAAGAACGCGACTGGTGCTGTGAGCGGGGCTGTCGTCACTGCCCCTACCCCACACTCCATGGACCACTTCCTGGGGCTCAGAACCCATAATTTTCAAGGAGTTTGTCGAGAATTTCTGTGATCCCTTCGTGACGACTACGAGAAATTAGGGCCAAACGGCAGAAATACTCGCTTTTGAGGCTTCCGTATGTTCTTATAGTGCTAGCAGAAATCCTGTGAAGCGCACGTATGAGGAGTCTTTATGTCAGTAGGAAAAGTCAGAAATCCTTGGCTCGTAATTTTGTTCTCAGTTATTACCTTGGGCATTTATGCTCTCTACTGGTTTTATGCCTCGTTCAAAGAGATCAAGGATTTCAATGACGCAGGCGTCGGCGGAGGAGTCGGTCTTGTCATTGCAATCATCTTCGGCATTATCGACTGGTTCTTGCTCCCTGCGGGAATCGCCACGATGTACAAGACACAAAACCAAGAAGCCCCTGTCAGTGGTTTGACCGGTCTGTGGTTCCTCCTCCCAATCATTGGAGGCTTCGTGTGGACCATCAAGGTTCAAAACGCCATGAACCGCATGTGGGAAGCTAACGCCTAAAGAACGAAAAGGCCCTCCCCGACTTCTTCGCGAAGTCGGGGAGGGCCTTTTTCTCTTTCGAATCACTGAGTGGGCCCTCTGCCCGGCTCAGTCCTATGAGGCAGGCGGACGATTCATCAAAACGGCTTTTTGTTCGGCAAATTCCTCATCAGTCAAAATGCCATCGTCACGCAGTTTCGCTAACTTCGTGAGTTCATCGGCCAAACTTGCCGCTGGTGCTGCCGTTGGAATTTGCTGAACAATCGTTGTTGTTCCTCCATTCCGAGCAGAGTCAGCACCGGTGTCTAAGAAGCCTTTGACTCGCTCGGCATCTTTCTTGGCCATTCCCTGCATCGTGATGATTCGCCCTCCGGTCGATTCAACAACGATTTCAGAAAACATCATCCCCTTCGACAAGGTGATCTGAGCGACTTGGTCGTAACGAATAGACAAGGTCTCTGACTTTCGAATTGCGTGGCTCTGGTGCTCTTCGACGCGATCGGGCCAAACTCGAATGACGTTCGGCGTCAACAAGCGTCCACCTTTCAAGCGAGATGCTTGTAATTCAAAAAGGGGTGCTGAGACTCCGTCTCCAAATTTCCCTTCACTCTCTTGCTGGCCGTTCGTGTTCTCTTCGCTCATGTCGCTCTCCTCTAGGGCAAAAACATAGGATAATTCCCCCTTACTTCTAGCAGACCGAAGCTCTGGTTGGCTAGTTCGAAGGGCTCAAGGTGGCCATGATCACTCATCGAAACCCGATGAGAAAACTTCGAGAGATGTGCTCAAAACGCGCTCGAAATTGCTGAGATCACCTATAGTATTCTCAAAGAAAATTTATAGTGATCAAACAAAAGGAACCCCATGAAAAAAATTGCTGTTATTTCATTGCTGGCCGTAAGCCTGTCCTTTGCTGCCTGTTCATCTGGATCGAGCTCCTCAACAGGATCTTCCGGAAGTTCGGGAATGTCAGGAAACTCGGGGAACTCGGGATCGTCCGGAAGCGCAGCGGCTGCGTCGTATCGAAAAACTTCTGCCGAAGTCGGGAAATTAGCGAACGACCTCAGCAGCACGATTACTCAAGATCAGGTGACCAAAATTGAGGGTTACATCTCTTCGGCGATGACTGACCTCGACACGATTATTAACTCGTCAACGTCAACAGCATCATGCAAGGCCGCAGCGACAACGGCGATGGCCACGCTTGACGCCGGTAAGGCTTACTGGCCTACGGTGGTAGGGAAAACCTGGAATGACGCCATCGCGGGTACCCCAGCGGCGGCCCAAGGCAGCTCTGAACTGCCTAGCTCTTGCTAAGCATTTAAGATTCGCAGCGCCTTACAGTCAATAGAGAGAAAGAGGTATTTCTCTCCTTTTGTGAACTTAGTCCTGTGGAGGTGGTGGTCATGCCACCTCTGCAGGACCAAAGTTTTCTCGGTGGTTTGTGGGTGATCTCGTTTCAGACCCCGGTCAAGACGACGAAAATCCAACGTTTCTCCCCACCAGCAACCCCGCCGGCGGTGTCGTCGCGCCCTGGTCGCTGTGGCCGGTAGATTCTTTGGCGTGTCTGGAATCCTTGCAGCAGCGGTCTATCTCCCTTATCGACGACTCGACGGTAAAGAAATCGGCGGGTTTTTTGGTTCTGGTGGAGCGAAAACATCAAGAACGGTGGCGTCGCATGACGAAGACACCACCACGATGGGCGTAGAAGCGGCACGAAAGATACTCAATGGGACGACATCATCAGTCGACCGCCTTCGTTTCGTTACGCCGACACCGGCCTATGCCGACAAGAATAACGCCTCGACGATTCACGCAGCGCTTCGGCTTCCTCCAAACATTGGCGCCTGGGATGTCGGCGGTTCATTGCGAACTTCGATAGGGGCATTGATTGACGCGTTGTCAACGTCGGGCCAAACGCTCCTCGTTGGTGCTGACCTCCGTGACGGTCTACCGACCAGCGCTGATGAGTCAGGTACCGGTGACGGCGCAGCAGCCCTGTTGGTTGGGGATGCCTCGAGTGATCATCCAGTCATCGCCGAGTTTCTGGGCAGTGCCTCACAAACCGATGAGTTCATCGACCGATGGCGTTCTCCAGGTGAGCAGCGCTCTCGAGTCTGGGAAGAGCGTTTTGGTGAGACTCGCTACAACGAACTCGGTAAGACCACATTCGCCAACGCGCTCACCGCCGCCGGAATTTCTTTTGATGATGTCAACAAACTCGTCGTGACGGGACTCCACGCACGAGCCGTGAAAGGTGTTGCGGCGAAACTCTCGCAAGGTAACGACATCACGAACGATACCTTGACCCCCCAGACGGGTCAGATTGGTGGCGCTCACCCACTCATCGCCTTGACTGCAGCCCTTGAAACATCGGCGCCGGGCGACATCATTGTGCTTCTTCATTTAGCCGATGGCGCCGATGCCGTCGTTGTGAAGACGACCGACGCCATCAAGAATGCGGTACCCACGTTTAGTGTGGCTGCCCAGTTGGCAAACGGCGCACCGCTCCCCTACGCAAAGTTCCTGTCATGGCGCAACATGGTGAACGTCGAACCGCCACGGCGGCCAGAACCCCAGCGGGTCTCTTCTTCTGCCGCCTGGCGTTCAGAGGACTGGAAATTTGGTTTCGTGGGCTCAAAAGACTCGACGGATGGCACCATCCACTTGCCGCCCACCCGCGTTTCACGTAATACCGACGCGCTTGATGTAATGGAACCGGTCGCCATGGCCGAAGCCAAAGGCACGATCGTGACCTTCACCATTGACCGAATGGCCTACAGCCCGAGCCCACCGGTGGTGTTTGCGGTCGTTGACTTTGACGGCGGAGGACGATTTCCTGTTGAACTGACCGATGTTGATGCCGACAGCGTGGCCATTGGAGGACGGGTGGTCATGACCTTCCGTCGACTCTTCACGGCAGACGGAATTCACGACTACTTCTGGAAAGCTCGTCCCGTGCGCGAAGGAGAGAACTAAATGGCATCTCACGGAATTAAAGACCAAGTCGCAATCGTGGCGATGGGGTGTACCACGTTCACTGAACACTGGGACAAAGGGCTCGATGATTTGATCATTGACGCAACCTCAGAATGTTTCGATTCAAGTTCCCTCAACAAAGACGACATCGATGCGTACTGGCTCGGCACCGCACAAAGCGGCATGAGCGGCATCACCTTGACCCGCCCTCTCCAAATTGACGGCAAGCCAGTCACACGTGTCGAGAATTACTGCACGACGGGCTCTGAAGCACTGCGCGCTGCGGCCTACGCCGTAGCATCAGGTGCCTACGACGTCGCCATGGCCGTGGGTGCCGAGAAGACTAAAGACTCGGGCTTCCAAGGCCTCAATGCCATGAACCCGCCGATGGATGGCACGCAGCGTACCTTAACCGCTGCCGCGATGTTCTCCATGGTCGCTCCCGCTTACGCCAAGAAATACGGCGTTGATCCCGAGACCATGCGAGAGGTCTTGAGTGAAATTGCCGTCAAAAACCACTACAACGGTGCGCGGAACCCTCGAGCACAGTTTCGCCGCGAGATCAGCGTCGAGACTGCCAGTAACTCACCGAAACTTGCAGGAGATCTTGGCGTTTTTGACTGCGCCGGCGTTGCCGATGGCGCCGCAGCGGCCATCGTGGTTCGAGCTGAAGACGCGCTGAAGTACACCGACAAGCCGCTGTACATCAAAGCACTGTCCTTTGCCGCAGGCTCTGGTTCTGGCTTGAACGATCCTGAATTTGACTACACCCATTTCCCAGAATGCGAAGCAGCCGCCGCAGATGCCTACGCACAAGCGGGGATCACCGATCCCGTGAGCGAGTTGTCTTTGGCCGAGGTCCACGACTGTTTTACTCCAACAGAACTCGTGTTGATGGAGGACCTGGGCTTTGCTGAACGTGGTTCTGCATGGCAAGACGTGCTGGATGGAAAGTTCAAGCTTGACGGTGCGATGCCGGTCAACGCAGATGGTGGCTTGAAGAGTTTTGGCCACCCTGTTGGTGCCTCGGGCCTGCGAATGATCTTCGAGTGTTGGCTCCAGCTGCGAGGCGAAGCCACCCCAGAGCGACAACTCAAACTCAAGAGCACCAAAGCCATGACCCACAATCTCGGGGGCTACCCGGGAGAGATGGTCTCCTTTGTCTCCGTGCTCGGTACCGAACTCGACGCCTCGATCGTTTAGTTTAAAAACGCCTCAAGCGGTCGGAAGTTCATCCCGTGGGCGTCAGCGACAGGCTCGTAAGTAATCTCACCGTTGACGACGTTTACACCTTCGGCCAATGCTTGATCGGACTGTACAGCGCTCTGCCATCCGTGACGAGAAATCTCGATTGCGTAGGGCAATGTGGCATTAGCCAGCGCTTGGGTTGAGGTGTTCGGGTATGCCCCGGGCATATTGGCCACGCAATAAAACAGCGACTCATGGACCTTGAACGTAGGGTCCGAATGCGTGGTGGCTCTCGTCGACTCGAAGCATCCGCCTTGGTCGACTGAGATATCGACCAGCACCGAGCCTGGCTTCATCGTGGCCACCATATCGTCGGTGACCAGCTTCGGTGCTCGCGCACCGACGACGAGGACTGCTCCAATGACAATGTCGGCATCCTTGAGATATTCCTCTATGGCGTGTTGAGACGAGGCCACCGTTTGAACTTCTCCCTTGAAGTGGTGGTCCATCTCACGCAAGCGATCCAAGTTTCGATCAAAGAGTGCCACGTGCGCTTGCATCCCAAGCGCCAGCGTTGCCGCGGCCATCCCGGCGACACCTGCACCGAGGACAACCACCTTGGCGGCGTCTACGCCTGGAACACCGCAGATCAAGGTTCCTCGTCCGCCAGATGCACGCTTCAAGTGATACGCCCCCATGATGGGAGCCATTCGGCCTGCCACTTCGCTCATCGGCGTTAACAGTGGAAGTGAGTTATTCGCCATCCGAACGGTTTCATAGGCAATTGCCGTGTTGCCTGCTGCAACGAGGGCTTCGGTACACGGAAGAGAGGCCGCTAAGTGCAGGTAGGTGAACAGCACTTGGTCTTTACGAGCTGAAAGTCGTGGATATTCTTCAGCAATCGGCTCCTTCACCTTCATGATCATGTCTGCTGATGCCCAAATATCGTCGACGTCGTCGACGATTTTTGCCCCTTGAGCAACGTAGTCAGCATCGGTGATCGCCGAACCTACGCCTGCATTCGTCTCGATGACGACGTCGTTCCCAGCGTTGATCAACTCACGAACACCTGACGGCGTGATCGCTACGCGATATTCGTCTGATTTAATTTCTTTTGGGACTCCGATTAGCACGTTGAGAACTCCTTGGTCGTGTTATTCAATTGAGGTGTACGCAATTGGCTTGACCTTGAAGAAGTCACCCTTCGTGGTGAATCGAGCAAGCAAGACGAGAGGAATACCTCCCGCCAAAATGATGATGTCGGGTAGTGCAGTCCAGCCTGCAGTCTTGATAACCCAGAAGCCGACGAAGAGCAAGAAGACACCAGACAGCAAAGGAGCAACGATTCCAATAAACAAGAAACTCACTTTTTGGAAGGCAACTTTTCTGAACGCCCATGCACAGGTAATACCGGTTATCCCGTAGTAGAACGCGACCAGCACGCCGATGTTGGAGATCAGGTTTGAGAACACTGTGTTGATCGAGGGAGAACCAGCATTGAGCATCATTCCGATGAACGCGATGGCTGCCAACACGATGGTCCCGATAGCAGGGGTGAGAAACTTTGGGTTAATCGTCCCAAAAAGCTTCGGGAAGACTTTGTCGCGTGACATCGATAATGCGATTCTTGCGGAAGGCAAGAGGGTGGTCTGTGTCGTGGCGACCGTGGAGGTCAACACCGCAACAATCATGACGAATCCAGCCCACGATCCAAAGAGTTGGCCGCCAAAGAAGAAGAGAATATCGCCAGAGTTGTTCGCAATTTGCTTTGGACTCAGAAGCATCTGAATTGCCACGAAGTTCATGACATAAACCACCAACAGCAGCCACATTGAGATAATTCCAGCGCGACCCGGGGTCTTGGTCTTGTTCTTCGTCTCTTCGTTGAGGTTAACCGAGGTATCCCAGCCCCAGAAGAAGAAGACTCCTAGGGCGACTCCACCAGCGAGTCCGTTAAATCCTGAAACATTGAAAGGATTGAGCCATTGAAGATTGAATGACGAAGATCCAGCAGGGTGACTCGCGATAACTTTAATAATTCCGCCTAGCGAAAAACCCACGACGCACACGTACTCAATAATGACCAAGACCCATTGGAAGTCCACCGTCCAGCGAATTCCATAGACGCAGATAAACGTAATAAAAATTAACCAGGCCGCACCAACCAATGTTGCAGTCCAGAAACTGTTGGCTACTGAATCGGCGATCCAACCCTGTTTCTGAGCGAAGGTCAAGGTGTATTGACCTGCGAGCAGCGGTGCTGCAATACAAAAGATAACTGACGTCGCGACTTGGACCCAACCGTTAAACCAACCCATGGAGGGTCGAACCAATTTCGAAAGCCATGCATACGATGCGCCACAGTTAGGGTCCTTTCGGTTCATGTGGAAATACGCATATGCAATAAAGACAACGGGAATGAAACTAAGGATCACGACCGAAGGGGCGAACAGCCCGACTCCTGCCGTGGCAATAACTAATCCGACGGTTGCTGCAAGGGAGTAGGCAGGCGCCACCGACGAGACGGCAACGGCCGTCGCATCAAAGAGGCTCAACGAATTCGCTGCGAGCTGGGGTGCTTCTTCGCTGGTTGGGACTCCCACCCCAAATGGACCTTCAACCTCGTGCATTGCCATTTTTACCCCCTCTCAATAAGTCAACTCGCTTCAACCCTACCCTTCGATGTTGCTCATCACATGCTTGATACGGGTGTAGTCCTCAAAGCCATACTTCGAGAGGTCTTTGCCATACCCAGAGTTTTTAAAGCCACCGTGTGGCATTTCGGCGACGATTGGAATATGGGTGTTAATCCACACACACCCGAAGTCCAGATCTCGAGCAAAGCGCATCGCACGGCCGTGGTCTTTCGTCCACACGCTCGACGCTAAGCCATACTGCACGCCATTTGCCCATTCAATGGCTTGTGCCTCATCGCTAAATTTCTGCACAGTGACGACAGGCCCAAAGATCTCATTTTGGATCATCTCGTCGTCTTGGTTCAGTCCAGAAACGACACTCGGGGCGAAGAGATAACCACGTTCCCCTACTTGGCTTCCCCCGGTGACGACCGAGGCATGCGACGGCGTTCGTTCAAAGAACCCTTGAATCCGAGCCAATTGATTGACGTTGTTGACTGGCCCAAAGTCAGCATCTGGGTTATCGGTACCACCAACGGTTGTACCCTGCGCCGCTTCAGCTAATGCGGCGACAAAATCATCATGGATCTTTGGTCCCGCTAAGACCCGGGTGGCTGCGGTGCAGTCTTGGCCGGCGTTGAAGTAACCGGCTCCGGCAATACCGGCAGCTGCTGCCTCGATATCGGCGTCGTCAAACACAATGACCGGGGCCTTGCCGCCCAGTTCAAGGTGGACACGCTTGAGGGAAGGTGCTGCCGTTGCCGCTACTTCCATTCCGGCGCGTACTGATCCGGTGATGGAGACCATCTGAGGTGTGGGGTGCTCAACGAGCATGCGTCCGGTGTCGCGATCTCCAACCACGACGTTAAACACACCTGCAGGGAGATACTCCGCCATGATTTCAGCCATCCGCACCGATGATGCAGGGGTGGTGTCCGAAGGCTTCAGGACCATCGTGTTCCCTGCAGCGATCGCAGGAGCCCATTTCCATACCGCCATCATCAAGGGATAGTTCCACGGCGTCACCGCAGCACACACGCCGATGGGTTCCCGACGAATCATCGAGGTATGCCCTTCGAGGTACTCACCAGTCGAAAGGCCGTCAAGCATTCTCGCTGCTCCTGCAAAAAAGCGAATCTGATCGCACATCGGAGGAATCTCTTCAGACAAGGTCAATGCAACCGGCTTCCCGGTGTTCTCGGACTCGATAGCAACCAATTCGTCGGCATGGGCTTCTAAGGCATCAGCGATACGAATAAGCGCAAGTGAGCGCTCCGATGGGGTCGTGCGCTTCCAGGTTGAAAAGGCTCCTGCGGCTGCGTTCATCGCTGCATCCACATCGGCCTGATTTGAATTCGGGGCCTCGAGGTAGGCCTCGCCGGTGGAAGGATTGATGACGTCGGCCACACTCCCCTTGGACTCAACTGATTCTCCGCCAATGAAGTTCTTGAGCCGTGCCATGATCCCCTGCTTTCTTTTGACTTTCCTCCAAGAACCGTAGGTTCTTTTCCGATGATGATGCTCCAAGGTTCGCAGAAAGATGCTGGCTTCGCAAGGCGCCAATGACGAAATACGGAGGTCTGGAGGCAAATACGCCGAATATCGTCGTTAATTTTAGGTTATTATGTGTTTTGAGGCTTAAACGAGCTTCCTCATAGGGGAAACGATCACTATGGCACGAGCTGCCAGAGCAACCAAGATCACCAACATTGACACAAAGGCGCCCGAACGGATCGCTCTTGACTCCGCTGATCGTCGCATCATCGAAGCGCTTCAGACGGATGGACGAAGGGCCTACGGATCCATCGCTGAAGATGTCGGGCTTTCTGAAGCTGCCGTGCGACGACGGGTCCAGCGTCTGCGTGACGCACGCGCCTTAGACATTGTGGCGGTGACCGATCCCCTACAACTGGGTTTTAACCGTGAAGCGATGCTCGGGGTGCGTGTCCAAGGTGATGTTCGAGCAGCCGCTGACAAGATCGCCGCTATTGACGAGGCGATCTACGTGGTGATGTGTGCGGGCAGTTTCGACATCCTCGTTGAACTAATCACCGAAGACGATGACCATCTGGTCCATGTCTTGAACGATCAAATTCGAGCTGTCGAGGGCGTTACTGAAGTTGAAACGTTTCTCTATCTCAAGTTAGCGAAACAAACCTATTCATGGGGGACACGATGACCGTAACCGAAGAACACTTAATTTCTGATGGCGTCGGCGCCATGAACGACGAAGCGCATGAACTTGCCGAAAAGGCGCGTCGACACCTCTGGATGCACTTTTCTCGAATGGGGAGCTACTCCGAGACCCAAGAAATCCCCATCATGGTCCGAGGCGAAGGCTGTTACGTCTGGGACATTCGCGGCAAAAAGTACATGGATGGTCTCGCCGGACTCTTCACCTCACAGTTGGGCCACGGGCGCGCCGATCTCGCCCAAGCAGCGGCCACCCAAGCGGAGACCCTTGAGTACTTCCCAGTCTGGACCTACGCCCACCCGCCGGCAATCAACCTGGCAGCCAAAATTGCATCGCTGACGCCCGGTGACTTGAACCGAGTCTTTTTCACCGGGAGCGGTGGCGAAGCAGTCGAAAGTGCATGGAAACTCGCCAAGCAGTATCACCGCGCACGTGGGGACTACGACCGTTACAAAGTCATCAGCCGAGCCATCGCCTATCACGGCACCACCATGGGCGCCCTTTCAATCACCACAATTCCTGGCATGCGCACCCCGTTTGAACCATTAGTTCCCGGTGCGATCAAGGTACCCAACACGAACTTCTACCGCGCCGAAGAGCACAGCGACGATATCAATGACTTTTCGCAGTGGGCAGCTGATGAAATCGAACGGGCCATCTTGCGTGAAGATCCTGAAACCGTTGCCGCGGTCTTTGTCGAGCCCGTCCAAAACTCTGGAGGCTGCATCACCCCGCCGCCGGAGTACCTGAAAAAGGTCCGCGAGATCTGCACGAAGTATGGCGTGTTGATGGTTTCCGACGAAGTGATCTGTGCCTTTGGGCGACTCGGTGAATGGTTTGGGGCGACCAAGTTTGACTACGTCCCTGACATCATCACCTGCGCCAAAGGTCTCACCAGTGGCTATTCGCCATTGGGCGCCATGATTGTCCGAGACGAAATCATGAAGCCCTTCCTGGAAGCCGATGCCAGTTTCTTGCACGGCTTTACCTTTGCTGGTCACCCGGTGAGTTGTGCTGTTGCGCTGAAGAACATAGAGATCTTTGAAAACGAAGACATCCTCGGCCACGTTCGCCGCACCGCGCCGATCTTCAAGGAAGCTCTTAATTCGCTCAAAGATATCCCGATCGTGGGCGACGTTCGCGGTGAAGGATTCTTCTACGGCATTGAACTTGTCAGCGATCAAGCAACGAAGGGCTCGTTCACTCCAGAACAAGAAGAGAATCTCCTCCGTGGCTACCTGTCGGGCGCACTCTATGAAAACGGGTTGATCTGTCGCGCCGACGACCGTGGTGACCCTGTCATTGCCCTCTCGCCTCCTCTGATTAGCGGGGAAAAAGAGATCGACTTTATAGTGTCAACACTGCGCAAGGTTCTCGAACCCGCGTTGGACAAGATCTAACCCTTCGCTGTCTGATGGCAGGAGCGGAACCGATCTCATTTTGGTGGGACTCGCTAAACGAAACCGGTCCCGATCGACCAGGTCTTTCTGGAGACTGCGACGTAGACGTCGCCATTGTCGGTGGTGGGTTTACGGGACTGTGGACAGCGCGCACACTCTTAAACAATGACCCATCTCTGCGAGTGTTAGTTATCGAACGAGAAATTTGTGGCTTCGGCGCGTCGGGAAGAAACGGTGGATGGGCCTCGGCGTACTTCTCGGCTTCAGACGCTAAAATCGCTCGTGAAAATGGTCTCGAAGTAGCGCGCTCGATGCGCAGGGCCATGAATAACGCCGTTTTTGATGTGGGCCAATCAGCCAGTGACGACGGTATCGATTGCGACTTTCAGCGCGGTGGCACCATCATGGCGGCTCGCTCTGCGGCTCAAAGGACGCGTGCCCTCCATGAAGTAGAAGAGGCACGAACACTCGGAATCAGTGAAGAAGATTTCCGCTTCGTCGAAGCACGTGAAGCGTCACTCATGATGAATGCGCCACCGGTATTTGGCGCTACGTTCAATCCTCATTGTGCTGCGATTCATCCGGCCAAGTTGGTGCGAGGCCTTGCGCTGAGTGTGGAGCGTTTCGGCGGGACGATCGTCGAGCACACATCGGCAGTCACACTTCAGCCTGGAAGCGTTGGCCGACGACCTTGTGTCGTCACGGCACAAGGAACCGTGCGCGCTGACGTCGTGGTGCGTGCAACCGAAGGATGGACGAGTCAGTTTGCCTCGACCAAGAAGGCGGTCATTCCTGTCTACTCGTTGATGATCGCTACGGAACCGTTGACCCAAGAGCAGTGGGACGAGATTGGTCTTTCCAATCGTGAGACCTTTGCCGATCATCGCCACATGGTCATCTACGGCCAACGAACCGCCGACGGTCGCATAGCGTTCGGTGGCCGTGGTGCTCCCTATCACTTTGGATCACGCATTGACCCATCGTTTGATCACAACGAGAAAGTCTTTCGACAGCTTCGCCAAACCCTCGTGGAGCTCTTTCCTGCCTTAGGCCAAACAGCAATAACGCATCAATGGGGAGGTCCACTGGGAATCCCTCGTGATTGGTACTCCTCGGTGGGACTTGATCGCACCACAGGGATGGCCTGGGCGGGGGGATATGTGGGAGATGGCGTCACGACGAGCAACCTGGCGGGACGGACGTTGAGCGATTTAATTCTTGAGCAAGAATCAGAGTTAACAGCGCTTCCCTGGGTAAATCACCGGTCTCCTGTCTGGGAGCCCGAGCCGCTGCGATGGCTGGGCGTGAATGGCGGGCTCATTGCCTCGCGCTGGGCTGACTCCAGCGAGCGTCGCCATGGCACGCCATCACGACTGGCAGAAAAGATGTCGGGGTTTCTCGGCCACTAATCCCCTAGCCTGGCCACATGAGCGCACGCGATGAGATCACTGACCTTATTTACACCTACGCCGACCGTATCGACGCTGGCGACTTTGAGGGGGTGGGCGCCATCCTTGGAACCGGATCGTTAACGTTTGACGGCGCTCTCGATCCCATCTCAGGACCCGACGCTATTACGAAGACCTATGAAGCCACGACTCGGCGTTTTGCCAATGGCACACCGAACACGAAACACGTCATGACCAATGTGATGGTGAGCGTTGACCCAGATGAAATTCATGCATCGTCCAAGAGTTACTACACCGTGCTGCACGCACTCCCTGGAGAGTTTGCACTCCAACCCATTATTGCGGGCCGGTATCACGACACCTTTCAAAAAGTGAATGGGAAGTGGCAGTTTTTAACAATGCACATCTTCGTCGATCTTGTTGGCGACTTGTCAACCCACTTATCGCCAGGGACCCTCTAAAGAATTCAGCTACTTGAGAATATTGATCGCTCGTGACGCCACGACCAAGACCGTGATCATGGCCACCATCGCCGAAATGCCCATCATGCCCTTGGCTCGTTTCGTCAGTGGCATGGCATCGGTTGGGCTAAACGCCGCAGTGTTTGTCAGCGAGATATAGAGATAGTCCAAAAATCTTGGTCGCCAATCTGCTGGGGCGAGTTTTGGGTTTTCCATCTGAGGAAACTGAAAATCAGGGAACGATTGCTGCGGTGTTCCCCGCACCGCCGGTCCTCCTCGGTCAATCTCCCAGAACCACATGCCAAAAATAATGACGTTGGTCACCCAAATAATGACCGCACTGAAAATCAGTTGGCGGCCGTCATGAACCGCCGAGTCCGGATAGAGCAAGCGATGAACGAGGGAGAAAACTGAAAAGATATTTGCAAGATTGATCACGACCAACATGGCGATCGTCACAAAGCGCGTCCACTTTGGTTCCTCCGGGTGACGACGACGATGAGTGATCATCAAGGTGACGAGCGGAATGAGTTCAATCACGGGGATGAGCCAGTTCGGTTGAATCACTAATGAGTCAGGGAGTGCAATGTACAGGCCAATGCAGGCCAGCAAGGCCAGCGCAGCGGGCCAGCGATCTTCGTCATAGTCTCGCTGCGCTTGATCAGCAGTCTGATCGGTCATGGTGTCGTCATTGCAATGACATCGGCAAGAATTCGACGCATCTCTAAGGACGACTTGTCAGCGCGCGTATGAATTTCTTTCGTGGGATCCGTAGAGACCGAGAGGACTCCGTAACGAGATTGAATAATCAGGTCCTCTTCAATAACGGCGACTTCAAAAGCCACCGCCTCATCGAGTCGTGCCTGATCTCCATCGAGATCATTTCGCCAGAGTGTTGAGTAGACCCGGGTGGTCTCAGCGTCTTCGGGGCAAAGAAAGAAGCCGATGGTGTTCACGCCACCCGCATCAAGAAACTCGATGCGCAACGAAAGATGAAAGGGTGCGGTGTAGCGATACGTCAACCGGCGCTTTTGAATGAGCGGCCGAATTCCCTCACCGACTCCAGGGTCCTCTCGATTCGCAAAGTCGTGCGTAACTTCGACATAGTGGCCCAGGCCTTCACGGACGACCTCGTAGGGTTCGACAAGGTGGACTTCTTCGGCTCCAAATGTTCCCGCGTGAACAAAGGGGAAATGCGCAACATCCAAAAAGTTGTCCGCCAGCAGCGCGGCGCTTCCCCGGGTCGTCACGGCTGGAAGGTCGCCCCACATAAATGATGCGTCGTCTGCTTCAGGGATCATGGGAACTTGGTTCACTGGCTCTTCAGGGGCCAGAAACACCATGCCGTGGGACTCTTCCACACCGAACGGTGCTCGAGCATGGGCACGAGAGGGAATCGCTGAATCAGGGCCCAGCGCTGGGATCTCCTTACAGACCCCTTCGCCATCAAACTTCCAGCCGTGATAGCCGCACTGAAGGAGCCCTCCGTTCACGCAACCCAGTGAAAGGGGGGCGCGTCGGTGGGGGCACTCATCGATGAGCCCGTGAAGAACCCCTTCAGGGTCTCGCCAGAGAACGTAGGCCTGGTTGAGGAGTACTGCTCGGAGCGGTTCTTGGCCCACCTCGGAGGAGCGGGCCACAGGGTGCCAGCATCGACGCAGGGCCGGATGGAGATTCGTCAGTTCACTCGATACAGATTCAGCCATAGATCGCATCGTAGGGGCTGGAGCCGCCTTGGCTCACCTTGGCCATTAAGGGCTAATGTTCAAGACGATTCTTCGATTTCTAGAGGGGGTTTTCATGTTGCTCGATAGTTTCCGCGTCGACGGAAAAGTGGCCATTGTCACGGGTGCTGGGCGAGGTATTGGGGCAGGGAGTGCCTTGGCATTAGCCGAACAAGGCGCTGACGTCGTGATTGCGGCGAGAACGCAAAGCCAATTAGACGAGGTGGCTTCCCAAATTGAAGCCTTCGGTCGAAAAGCCGTGACGGTTTCTTGTGACCTCTCCGACTTAGACCAAGTAGCGAATCTTGCCCAGGTGGCAAAGGACTCATTCGGGCGTATCGACATCTTGGTCAACAACGTCGGTGGCTCAATGCCCCTTCCCCTTCTCGATACCACCCCAAAGTTCTTGGAGGATGCCTTTCACTTCAATGTGGCAACTGCTCACGCCTTGGTCTACGCCGCGGTGCCGATCATGCTCGAAACAGGGGGTGGTTCCATCGTCAACATCTCTTCGGTCATCGGTAAGGTCGCTGGCCGTGGGTTCTTGGCCTATGGCACGGCCAAGGCTGCGCTTAGCCACTACACCCGCCTCGCCTCAAAAGACTTAGCTCCTCGGATCCGTGTCAATGCGGTGGGAACGGGTTCGACCGCAACATCGGCACTGGACATTGTGACCTCATCGCCGGAACTCAAAGAAGCCATGGAAAAGCTCACCACGATTCCGCGCCTCGGCAGAGTCGAAGAGATCGCAACGGCCGTTGTCTACTTGGCCTCTGAGGCAGGTTCTTACATGACGGGCAAAATCATCGAAGTCGACGGTGGCATTGACGTACCGAACCTCGACTTCAATCTCCCTGACCTTTAAACGAAAGAGAACGACACTATGACGTATCGAGTCATTCAATGGAGCACCGGCAACGTCGGCAAGCACGCCATCGCAGGAATTGATCGTAATCCTGCGCTTGAGCTCGTGGGGTGTTTCGTTTCAAACCCTGACAAAGTTGGTAACGACGTTGGTCAACTCGCCGGCCTCGAGAAAGACCTTGGTGTTTTAGCGTCCAATGACGCCGAAGCCCTCCTTGCACTCAAGCCAGATTGCATTGTCCACACTGCCTGGGCCGACACGCGCCTGTTTGAAGCACTCGAAGATCTGGCGACCTTTCTGCGCCACGGGATCAACGTCGTCTCGTCGTCTCCCGTATTCCTCCAATACCCCTATGGAGTGGCCGATACCATGGCTGAACCGATTATCGCTGCGGCCAAAGAAGGCAACGCCTCGATTTTTGTCAATGGTATCGACCCCGGCTTTGGCAACGACCAGCTCCCCCTTGTTTTGACGGGAATCTCTGAGTGGATCGATGAGGTGCGGTGCTACGAAATCTTGAACTACGCCACCTATAACCAAGCAGAGGTGTTGTTCGACATCATGGGATTCGCAAAACCCATGGACGAGGTCCCGTTCTTACTGCAACCCGGCGTGCCGACCCTCGCCTGGGGTTCAGTCATCGCGCAACTCGCAGCAGGACTTGGCATTGAACTCGACAGTATCGACGAATGGTATGAGCGAGTTCCTGCACCATTTGACTTTGATGTTGATGCAGGACCCGTGCCAAAGGGCTCGGTCGCCGGTCTGCACTTTGAACTACGAGGTATGCATAAGGGTCGAGCAGTCGTGGTCCTTGAGCACGTGACCCGCCTCCTTGACGAGATTGCCCCAGACTGGCCTCACCCGACAGGGCACGGCGGCTACCGCGTTACGGTCACCGGTGAGCCGAACTACACCTTGGACCTTCAACTCTTAGGAACCGATGGTGACCACAACACGGCGGGCCTCAAGGCAACGGCGATGAGGATCGTCAATGCCATTCCGGCAGTCGTGGAGGGAGCCCCAGGGTTGCTGACGGCTCTTGACCTGCCGCTCATTACCGGCAAAGGATTAGTTCGCTAGGCCAATCCTGATCTCTGTGCTCCAGTAGGTATTCAAGCGATTCATTACTTCTTCTCTCGAGAGGCCCGCTATTCCCGGTGATCTTCCTTGATGACGATCGGGCGAACGACTCCCTGCCAATTGAGAACGAAGGCGCTCTGCGTCGACGACCGTAAAGCGCTTTTCTTCTCGACGCACGGTGCTTGGCGTTCCTGCGTCGACTCCGTCCAAGACGCCTTTTAGATTTGAGCAAGCAGTGGCCACTCTGTCGTAGCGAAGAAGTGGGTCCGTCGTGTTGGTGCTCCTTTTTCTCTTTTCCGTAGGAGATGGGCTTTTATGTACTTCATGTGCCTCAGGTCTTAATCCCCGAAAATAGTTAGCTGAGGCGCAAACAGGGCGCCTAACGAAAGTCCCGTGATGCCGGAATCGGTACCTGACTCACGAGCGGTTCTACTCGTTCCGCAACGATATTCATTACTCCTTGGGCCCGTTCAAGGCGTCCTCGGATAAGCAACGCTGGCTGGTGACGAGCAACCCCCTTCCACCGCTCCCATGCGCCTTTCGAAAAGACCACGTTGATATGACCGGTTTCATCTTCCAAGTTAAGAAACACTGCACCATGAGCACTTCCAGGATGTTGGCGATGCGTCACGGCACCGGCCACCAGAACTCTTGTCTCTGTGGTGCTCTCAAGATCAACAGCACGAAGCACTCCTCGTTCATCGAGTTGTGGGCGTAGTAGTGATAGCGCTGTTCGATCAGGTGTTATCCCAAGCGCCCACAAGTCGTCTGCTACTGACTCAACAGCGGATGCCTCCACGAGGTCTGGAGCGTGAAGACCCGTCACAATTCCCGCGAGCCGATCTGGTGTGGCTTGAGACGCCGCTCCAGCAGTCCAGAGCAGCGAGCGACGGTTGGGGTGGAACTCATCAAGCGCGCCGCTTACCGACAGCACCTCTAGTTGCGCCTTTGTCAACCCAGCGCGACGCACCAGATCTTCTTGACTCTTCCACGGCGCACCATCGCTCACCCGTTGTGCTGCCTCGCTCCCTAGTCCTCGTACGCTCTTGAGTCCAAGGCGAATGGCCCAGTCATCAAGTCCTTCTTCGAGCGTGCACTCTGGAGAGGACCACTGAATATCAGGCCGTCGTACTTCAACGCCGTGGCGTTTGGCATCAGCCAAGAGGCTCTGCGGCGACCAAAAGCCCATCGGCTGTGAGTTCAATAGCCCCACAAAGAATGCTGCTGGATAGTGGACCTTGAACCACATCGAGCAGTACACAAGGTGCGCAAAGGAGACCGAGTGTGATTCGGGAAAACCAAAGTTGGCGAACGCTGCCAAGGCGTCGTAGACCTTATCGGCTGAGACATCGTCAACACCTTGCTCCTTCATGCCTCGATAGAGTCGCTCACGCATAGCCTCCATACGCACCTCACTACGCTTTGACGCCATTGCTTGGCGGAGTTCATCGGCATCAGTTGCACTGAAGCCCGCGATCGCGACCGCCATTTCCATCAACTGCTCTTGGAACAACGGCACACCCAACGTTCGTTTCAAAATTGGCTCCAAGAGCGGATGGAGATAGGTCACCGGCTCTTCGCCACGGCGACGACGGATGTAGGGGTTGACGGCATTGCCTTGGATGGGCCCTGGGCGAATCAGTGCCACTTCAATAACCAGATCATAAAAACAACGGGGCTGGACGCGTGGCAGCGTCCCCATCTGAGCACGACTCTCTACTTGGAAGACACCAACGGTGTCGGCCGCGCAGAACGCGTCGTAGACCACGTCTTCTTGGGGAAGGTGCGCAAGGTCGACACTTACTCCATCGCTGCTCTTCATAAGGTCAACCATGCGGTGAAGCGCTTCGAGCATACCGAGACCCAAAAGGTCAAACTTCACGAGACCAATTGCTGCACAGTCCTCTTTGTCCCATTGGAGCACACTGCGTCCCGGCATCCTCCCCCACTCAACCGGACAGACGTCAATGACGGGTCGATCACAGAGCACCATTCCACACGAGTGAATCCCTAAGTGGCGAGGCCGATGAAGAATTTGATCGGTGAGCTGGGCCACAAGTGGAGGTATGGGCTCTTCAGACTTGCGGGAGATCTCTTCGCCAAAGACTTTGCTCATGTCACGCAGCGCCGAGCGAGATCGATACGTAATCACATTGGCTACTTGGGCAGCATGGTGGCGACCGTAGCGTTCGTAGACATACTGAATGGCTTCTTCTCTCCGTCCGGACTCGATATCCACGTCGATATCAGGCGGTCCATCTCGAGCAGCCGAGAGAAAGCGTTCAAATAACAGCCCAAGAGCGACCGCGTCAGCGTTCGTAATCCCTAAGGAGTAACAGACTGCAGAATTCGCAGCAGAACCTCTCCCCTGGCAATAAATATTGTGTGCTCGACAGAACTCGGTGATGTCGTGAACGATCAGGAAGTATCCCGCGAAGCCCAGGGACTGAATAACCTCGAGCTCGTAATCAATCTGCGCCCACGCTCCAGGAACTCGCTCAGACTCTCTCGGGCCATAGCGCTCAAGCGCTCCTCGGCGCGTTAACTCCGTGAGCCACTCGTGCTCATTCATCCCTTCAGGACAAGGAAAGTCCGGTAAATTCGGCGCGACCAACCTCAAGTCAAAGGCCGCAGCACGGCCAATCTCCCCAGCCATCTCAACAGACCCGGGCCAACGACGGAAACGTCGTCGTTGCTCGTCGTAACTGCGCAATGACGCAGAGGGTGCGCCAGGGAGCCACCCTTCCATCTCGTCAAGGGTGGCTCGAGCACGTGTCGCTGCCAAGGCCGTATAGAGAGGAAACGATTTCTGGGTGGCGTAGTGGACATTATTGGTGGCCACTAAGGCCACATCTGTTGCAGTGGCCAGCAGAGCCAACTCGTCGTTACGTGCACTATCAAGAGGACTGCCGTGATCCCAGATCTCTACCGCAAGATTTTCTCGACCCACGGCTCCCATGAGCTCATCGAGTCTGCGTCGCGCGGCACGAGGTCCTGCTGATTCCAGAGCTGTCGTCAGGGGGCCTTTGCGACAGCCGGTGAGCACCCACCACGAATCGCCGTGGTGGACCGCCACGTCACTAAGTTCAAGATGAGGAAGACCTTTCTTGCCTCCTCGCAAGTGCGCATGGGAAAGAAGCCGAGAAAGTCGTGCGTAGCCTTCTGGATTTTTAGCCAAGAGAATAAGGTGCTCGCCCTGGGGGTCAGGAACACCCGTGCGAGATTGAGGTGCACCAATGGTGACTTCTGCCCCAAAGACAGTCGGTAGGCCTACAGATCTCGCTGCATTAGCGAAGCGCACCACGCCATAGAAACCGTGATGATCGGTAAGTGCCAAGGCATCGAGGCCACGACGCGCTGCTTCGGCGACCAGCTCTTCGGGCTCTGATGCACCGTCGAGAAAACTGAAACCCGAATGACAGTGGAGTTCGGCGTAGCCACCCATCAGTCATACCGCCCAAGCAGCCACCACTGGCCATGTTCAAATCCCAACAACGCCCCTTCTCCTTTGTCGCTGAGTACTTGAAGACGGGCCCGAAATCGGCGCTTCTCCCACCAACGAGTCGCCAAAGGCCACGGGCCTGCCCACGCCACGATGGTCTTGGCCTTGTCTCCAAGAACGACACGCTCTGGCTCTCCTGTCAACAAGCCATCGACACTCACCCAAACCGGTGTGCCGGCCTTATCGACCAAACACACCGGCGGGGGTGCGCTCAGCACAACGGTCGGCGACGGCGAGGGAATACGCCCTGGCCACGGAGCCATTCGTTGCGCAACGGTGACTCGCTCTTCTCCTTGACTTCCAAAGGGAACCAGTACCGCTTGTTCGTTTGGATCGTGACCGTAGGCCTCTCTCGCCACCTGAACCGACGCCGATCCAAAGCGACGCTGGAGGCGCAGTGCCGCACGGGTTGCTCGCTCGTCGGCAAAGGACGTCCCGCCAAAGAAGGTGGGCTGGGCTGGAGGAGGAATCGCTTCTTCCAGACTACGAAGACGCTGATGAATCGAAGGATCACGGATGCCAAGAAGCTCACCCTCTCGGCCATTGACTACCTGATGGCAGTGCGCACCATCGCTGCCAAACCGCTCAAGGACACGCTCATAAGGAAGATCTGCAAAGCGCCCCAATGTGTGAAGGCCCAAACGCTGACAGAGCACCGCTAGCTCGCTACGGCGAAGTGTGGTGATAGGGAGTGGACGAAGAAACGCCAAGAACTCACCCGGAGGAATAATCACGTCACGTCGAGCCGCACAAAGCGCGCTAAAGAGTCCTTCGCTGATGCCGACATGTAATGCCGTCTCCTGATTTTCACAGAGCGCTCCGAGGTCGTCCCGCAACATTGCGATCACCGCATCTTCTCCTCCGAAAAAACGACTTGGCGCACGGGCTGGGAAGACGGCGACACCACGGCGGACGGGTTCGACAAATGGACATCTCTCTCGCACGCTGTCTAAGAGTTCTGCAAAGGCTCGGACTTCTTCACCGCGCGGGCCCTCGTTACTGAACCCAGGACACCAAAGAGCAACAAGACGCTCCATGACTACCCTGCTTCCCTCACTGTTCCTTGGCGAGTAGGGAGCCACAGCCACTGTTCAACCGGTCGCGATGCACCACGACGACCATGAACAGTGACTGCAACTCGCCGGGCTGTTAAATGTCCATCTCCATGCCCCACCCCTTGCCAAGATGCTGACGTTAACGACAGCGTTAACTCAGGAACGATCGGCCACTGCTTCGGTGTCACTGTTCGAATGAGCAATACCGAGCGACGTTCTTTTGCACGCGCCATAAGACGCCGCGCTGCGGCATGAGGAACATTGCGCGGCGGACAAAGTAATAAGATGTCAACACCGTCAAGGAGTTCCGCCGCAGCGTCTGCCCACCCCGCTTGTGGGTGAGGAACAAAAATCACCCGACGAACATCCAAACCGAGTTCCTTCATCGCCGTCACCCCAGGATCTCGTGCACCGACCACGCCGCACCAGTGACCAGTCGATGATGCATGCGCCATCAGCGAGATCCCCAGCGACGTTGCCCCCGACCCTTCGGGCCCAAAAAGCGTTGTTGTGGTCCCTCGCTGAAAGGACCCGTTCGGCAAGAGCGAGCGAAGGGCAGGATCAATCTCTATCGTTCGTGACGAAGCGCTCAGCACGGGCTTCGCCCGTTCTTTGAGTTGCTGAGGGATCGGAGGCCGAGAAGCAAGTGGACGAGGGGACGTAGAAAAAGCGAACATATGTTCGACTCTACACACCCCTTGCGACACCCGCTCCCGGGAGGAGAAAAGAGGCTCTCCAGGCACTTTTCGCTGTTAGCGGCCAGCCAGGATGGGCCGGATGGGCCAAAAAATCTCTGCAGTATTACGCTGAACCCATGGATGCACCAACCCCCTCTTCGCAGTTTCCTCAATCGGACAAGGCGGCCTCATCGACTCCCCAGAAACTCATCAGCGTTCGCCTTTCTGACGACCTCATTAAGCGCTTGGCCAAAGTAGGGAACAAAGAAAACCTCTCGATGAGTGACACGATCCGAGTGGTGCTCGACCGGGGGCTCGAAACAAAGAGAAAGAAAAAATCAAAAAAGTAATCTCTTCTTCATCAAAGGAGAGAGAAAAGATCAAAATCTTCCCTTATCCCGTGAGACACTTAAAGCATGAAGCCAGAAACGAGAGAACTTCACCCCACTAAGAAGGCCATCCTCGATGTTGCCATTAGCGAGCTTAACGGACAAGGCCAAGGTGGCTTTCGGATCGCTCACGTTCTTGAGGAATCAAATGCATCCTTCTCTTCGCTCTATCATCACTTCGGAAGTCGTGAAGGATTAATCAGAGAAGCCAATGCTGAACGATTTATCTGGTCTACCAAAATTGATCTCACCGCATTGAGGCAAGCATCGATGCAAACAACAACGACCGAGGAATTCTTTGATATTGCTGCCCGACAGATTGTTCGCGTTGGCACTGACCCTCTTCTTCGCCTCGGTCGTCAACAACGAGTCGAGGTCTTAGGTTTTGCGCTTACCGACCCAGAACTACTCGAACAAATTATTCAGCTTCAGCGAACTCAAATAACAGATCTGGCCAACATCATTGAAGGTGTCCAGCGCCGTGGACTGATCCGTCAAGATCTTGATATCGAAAACTATGTGGCTTGGCACTTAGGAATCCAATTCGGTCACATCTTGACGGAGATTGATCCCACGCTTGGCCCGGTGAGTCCCACGTGGAACAAGTGCGCGATTCTTTCATCACTTCAACCCCTCACCCTTGACCGAGAGCCCATTGAATGGCTCTCCACCTGGGACGAAGGAGTAACTCTCGAGCAAAAGAATCCTCTTTTTAGTGAAAAGATCTCTCCCCAAGCCATCAGCGACCATCCGACCGCCAAAGTACTCCTTGCGAATACCATTGCCATCCTTGAAACCGTAGGCGAAGAGGCAGTACGCCTCCCACTCGTCCTTGAAGGAACCGGCACATCAGTGACGTCGATCTACCATTTCTTCGGCAACCGAGAAGGTCTTATCGCTGCCGCTAACGCCGAGCGATTTGTCAATCGCTCGGCGGGGACCATCGAAGATTTTACTCAAGCGGCACGAGACGCCGTGACTGTTGATGATTTCTTCGACTTTCTAAAAAAGAACTTAACAACCAATGCTCTCGATGAAACCTTCATTCGTTATCGATGGACCCGTGCCGAAGTTCTTGGGTCTGCCCTGCGGCGACCACATCTCCTTGCCGCTATTTCGCTTACCCAGCGAGTCATTACGAATCAGTTCGCCACCATCACTGCCGGAGCCCAAGAGCGCGCATTCATACGGAGCGACCTTGATCCAGCAGGTGCTGTTTTATGGTTCATGGGGATGCAGGCAGGACGAATCCTCACTGAGATTCAGCCAGGCCTCAATAAAAATGAAGAATGGCTGGACTTTGCCGTTGAGGGCGTTCACGGCGCCCTGCGCTAAGCGACGCACGCTTTCTCACTTCAACTCTTGGAAATCTTTCTGACTGACCGCTCCCACCAAAAAATACGAGACAATGGTTCCATGACCCAGGGCGATACTGACCTCATCACCGGGACTGACCAGATGCTTGACGTCCCCTGGGAGGTCATCTTGTGGAACGATCCGGTCAGTTTGATTTCACTCGTCGTGCGCGTGTTGCGCAAAGTATTTTCCTATGACCTTGCGAAAGCTGAGCGCATGACTATGCAAGTTCACAACGAAGGTAAATCCGTGGTGTGGAGTGGCGACAAAGAACAAGCTGCTGCGTACTGCGTCGCGCTCCACGGCTATGCACTGACCGCCACGATTCAACGAGCCCAATGAGTGAACCGTTTCGTCGCGTGCCTGAAGGGATCAAGGTTGACCTTCCCGATTCGCTCCGCCAATGGTTGGCATCGATTGCCAACGAGACCAGTGAAGGGGCGGTAACGATGTCGTCGCCGGCGCATCGCAGATTGCTTGGCCCTATCGACCCGAGTCAAGACCATGACGATCCCGTGACTGAACTGCAACGCCAGTTCGCCGTCGAGGGCTCATTGGGTGTCTTGATTGCAACGGCGAACGCCACGCTCTTGAGTGACGACGAAGCCGAGGAGTGGATCCGGGCTTTGCAACTCATGTTGGCAGCAACCGCAGCGTCGATGGCCATCGTCGATGAGGAAGATTTGAGAAACCTCAACGAGGAAAACACCGAGATCGTCACTACCCTTCAAGCCGGGATCTCTTTGATGATGGAAGCCTTGGACGCCTGATGTGCGGCCGGATCGCTATCTACAGCCCTCCGGCGAGAATGGCGTCCTTCCTCGATGCTGCCCTAGCCCCCGAGGTTGATCCCGAGGGCCATCCAAGTTGGAATATCGGCCCCACCCGAAGAATTGCTGGGGTCTCGGCACAAGAGGGCAAACGACTCTTGGATCGTTACCGCTGGGGTCTCATCCCTTCCTGGGCCAAAGATATTTCTTTTGGGGTCAAGACCTTTAATGCTCGTGCTGAGACGGTGGCCGAAAAGCCCTCCTTTCGTTCGGCGTATAAACACCGACGCCTCTTGGTCCCAATCGATGGCTTCTACGAATGGGATCGCAGCGTCACTCCAAAACCGCAGCCGCATTTTTTCGCTCGGCAAGATGGCAACCCCTTGGTTCTCGCTGGACTCTATGAAACCTGGAGTGACCCAGCGAACCCTGATGCCCCACCCCTGGCGACGGCCACGGTGATCACCACCTCAGCCGGAGATGACATGGACGGCATTCACGACCGGATGCCGGTGGTTCTTGAACAAGAAACCTTTGATCTCTGGCTCAGCGATGACGAGAGCGAACTCGATGGTGTTGCCGGTCTTCTCCATGCAGCCAAAAAAGGGACCCTCGTTCACCACGCAGTCGATCGGGCAGTGGGCAACGTTCGTAATGACGGGCCAGAGTTATTGGATTGCCCGACACCTGAGACGTTGTTTTAAACCAACGCTTCCTTCTTGCCGCAACTGCCGACCTGGCGTCGCTGACCGTGCTCCATCTCGAGAATGATGTTGATCTCATCGCAGCGATCACGAATCATTGAGTCGAACGACTCCTTGTTGCACCAAGGGTTGTTGCATGAAGGGTTGTTGCATGAAGGGTTGTTGCATGAAGGGTTGTTGCATCAAGGGGCAGAGCGAAACGGCACCGCTTTGGCTTTCCACAAGCATCGTGTTAACGAAGGGTCTTCTTGTCCTGGCGCTCAAACCAGCTTCGCAGTCGCTCAAATCCCTCATCAACGTTGACCTGGGGCTTCCATCGAAGGGCCGCGTGGGTTTCGCGTTGATCAAACCAGTGCGACAGCGAAAGCTGCCGAGCCGCAAAAAGCGTCAAGGGCGGTTCATCGTTTGGCCAGAGTCGACCCACACCCCGGCCTATAAAACTCACGAGAGGAGCCGGCAGGGAGCGAAAAGCTTGTGTGCGCCCCGCAGCAGTGAGAATCCCTTGCACTAACTCAGCCAAAGGCCTTGGGTCGTTCCCTGTCACCACGAAGGGTCGGCCGCAAATCTCTGGCGCATCCCCGGTTCGATCGAGCCCCGCGACAATCGCTGAGGCAGCGTCATCAACGTAGGTGGTATCCAGCAGCGCTCTCCCGTGGTCGGGCAACACCAGTCGGCCCTGTTCGGCACGCTCGAGAATGCGACCAACTAACTGCGTGTCCCCCGGCCCCCACACCAAATGGGGGCGAAGAATCATGGTCGGTACGCTCATACGTTCTAGCACCAAGGTTTCCGCCAGCGCTTTGGAGCGGGCATAGGCGTCACGGCCCGTGTAGCGCGCCTCTTCTGCTTCCTCTCCTACCGACGCAACATTTTCGAACGCTACCGACGGCGTCGAGATGTAGACGAGGCGCCCACACTCCACGGATGCATCAAGAACATGCGCTGTCCCGCCGACATTAATGGCATAGGCATCGCTCCAGGCAGGGCGAGGAGCCACAAGGGCTGCGAGATGGATGATCGCCTCGTTGCCTTGTGCAGCGCGGCGTAGTCCTTGCGCATCTCGGATGTCACCGAGCACATCTACGCAGCCGGTATTGCTCGGGCGACGTTGAAAACAGCTCACTGCGTCTCCTCGCTCGGCTAATTGGCGAGCAACCGTGCTGCCCAGCAGACTGCTCGCTCCCGTGACGAGAACGCGCATGGCCTTAGCGACCCGCCAGATACGCGTTCACTGAACTCCCGAGTTCGATGCGATCGATCTTTGACTCATGACGACGATCGGTTGGTAACGCACCTTCCAGGACCGCTGCCAGAGAGACGCCAGCGGCCTTGCGTGCACGATCTCGAAGATCGGGGGGTGCTAAGCGAAGAGGCCCTTCGCCGCTGAGTACCAAACACACGACCTGCGTACCGTGTGGCCCTATCCCCACTGCGGCAACATCACGATTCAGCGCAGCTGCGACCGGCTCTTCGATCGCCACGCTGGCCAGCGGTCCTTCAGCACCGTCGATGACATGCACGCTACGGCCCAGAACATACAGCCGACCGCCTTCGAGATAGCCCACGTCGCCGGTGCGATGAAAGCGCTGCGAATCGATCACCACCGTCGAATGGACGTCCACATCGACGGCATGCTCATACCCGTCAAAGAGCCATGGAGCAGCAAGCAAAATCTCTCCCCACTCTTGTGCTTCAACGAAACCCTGTCCGGTTAATCCCAGAGCGCTAATGCGGACCTCACAGCCCGGCAAGGGTGACCCCACGCCGGTACCACCAAGAGAACCATTGGTCTCACCTCGACGACCGTCAGTCACCGGCAGGCACTCCGTCATGCCGTAGGGGGTGCGGATGTCGCCGCCGGTGATAACGCCTATTTCGTGCAGGATTGACGTTGACACGGGTGCACCGGCCAACATCACCAGAGGAATCGCTACCGTGCGACCCTGTGCCGAAGCAATGACCGCCTTGGCTGATGCAGGTGAGAGCCAAGCGGTCGTGACATGCGCACGATTGGTCGCTGCAGAGAGTTGCTCAAAGCCCAGCGTTGACGGCTTGTCGATGTCAAAATCAGGGCGCACGCAGGCCATCTCAAGAAGAGGTGCGAGCAGCATGAACGCCCCAAACGACGTCGTGAAGGCATCGCCGGCGTCAGGGCTGAACATCCGTGTCGTCGCTTCTCGCTGTGCGGCGAGTTGGCCATGGGTGTAGCGCACGGCTTTCGCCGGACCGGTTGCTCCCGAGGTGTGCACAATGGCGGCGGTGTCAAAAGATCCCAGCACGACAACTTCTTTGGAACCTGTGCCGGATTGACGAGCAAGATTCAGAGTCCCTGGCATGGCGCCAAAGCTCGCCCGTCGAGCCCCCGGGGCAAAGCGAAGCAATCGGGCAACGCTCAGCGTGGCTCTTGTCCCAATCACGTAACGCGGTGCATTCGCTCGGACCAGCCGACGCAGTGTTCGTATCCCCGCCGAGGCGTCGGCCACCACGGGGACTCCCCCACAACGCCAGACCGCACAGGCGGCGACAAGAAGTTCTGGACTTGGTGGAATCAGTAAGGAAACTCGATCACCCTTTGTGCATCCATCGGTTCGTAACACGTCTGCCGCCACGGCAGATCGATCAGCCAGTTCAGACCAGCGCAAGGTTCCCTCGGGGCCGATATAGACGGCACCTTGGTCGCTCGACCTTTCAAGAACGCCTGCGAGTACCGATCGGAATGTGGATTCAGGTTCGGGTGATGCCCGCGACGATGCATTGACCTGGAGCCAGTCAGACACCACAGCCCCCACGGGCGCGTCCAACATGACGAGGTGTCCAGCATCGTGAAAGCGTTGAACGTCTGCATGAGGAGCACGACGAGTGAGGTCCCGGAGAAATCGATCGTGGAAGACGGGGTCGTTCCCGCCCCAGAGCAACAAGATCGGGCAACGAAGTTTTCCCAACACGTCGGCACAAACGCCAAGTGCATCGTAGGAATGATCTTGAGCTTTCACCGGAATGTCGAGGACAAAGTCCCGCACAGCCGCCCTGCGATCGGCTGTTCGATACGGAGCGCGTAGCGCAGCACGGTGTTCTTTGTGGGTCATACGTGCCGTACCATCAACGAACAGTGGACTTCTGCGACACGTCAGATCGGCAGCGGATCGAGCAGCAGCAATCAAGGGTGGCACCTTGACGTCAACTGGTTTTGCAACCGCCGTGTTCCCAAGGATTACTGCATCAATCTCCAGAGATCCCGCTGCGCCAATTGCAACGGGACCACCCCAGTCGTGGGCGGCCAGAATGAGCGGTCCTTTGACTTCTTGGCGACAAAAGGTCACCAATTCCTCGATCCGTTCAGCCAACACGCGCGGTCGCCCTCGTTCTGAATAGCCCATACCGGTCTGGTCAACCGCGATCACCCGCCACGCGGGGCTCAGGGTCTCGAGCAAGTCTCGCCAGAGATAGCCCCACGTCGGGTTGCCATGGACACACACAATGGTGCCGTGGGTTCCTGCTCCCGTGTCGAGGACGTGCCAGTCAACAGGTCGGCCGTCGGCTCCTGGAAGACGTACTCGTCGAGACCAACTCGGATCGAGCCCCCATGCGAGCAGTTCTCCAGCGCTTGGCGACAGCGGAGTTGCACCTCCCACGATGCTTACCAGAGCAGTTCAGCGCCAGCGCAGTTCAAGCCTGAACCGATGCCCATGAGAAGGACGCGTTCCCCTTCAGCAATCTCTGATGCAATCGTCGACAAGGTATAGGGCACGGCGGCGGGGCCCATATTGCCAAAGTGCGGGAACGTCTGGGCGACTTTATCCATATCAATCCCTAAGAGCTCACATAACTTCGTGGTGTGGACGGCAGAGACTTGGTGCATCACGTAACGATCCGCATCCGTCCACGACCAGCCTTCGCCCAAGGCATCATTAAAGGTCTCTTTAGCCAAGGTCAACCCACCGTCGAGCAAGCCAGCGGTGTCGGTCCTCATCATTTCGAGGTCACCAACACACAAGAGATGATGCTCGGTTGCGGCTCGAGAAATACCACCGAGATAACGATGTGCGCCGGCTCGCGGCTCGCCCATCACCATGGCTGCCGCACCTGAGCCCAGCGTGAGTGACGCGAACTGATCAAAGATGTCGCTCACCGTGGTCGTCGATTGACGGAGGCGATCAATGGTGGCGAGTTGCGTGGCACGGCTTCCCTCGCCGTCAACAATCAAGACGACGCGAGCACGACCCGACTCAATGGCCATCGCGGCGATCTCCATGGCATTCATAAATCCTAAACAGGCGTTGCCGAGGTCGTAGTTTGTGGCGGTGACCGACAATCCAAGACCGTGGTGCACCGCACAGGCGATCGATGGTTCGAGATGATGCTTACAGACCGACGTTGAGATAAGGAGGTCTACCTGCGAGGCGTCAATATTGGCCTGAGCCAATGCTTCTTTTCCGGCAAGCGCTGCCGCTTGGTCGAACGTGACCTCTTCGGGCCACCATCGGCGCTCGATAATTCCTGCCACTGACTCCAACAAGCCAGGCCGTACGCCGCAGCGCTCATAGGACTCAGCAAGTTCTTCATCAATCCACGCCGAGGTGACGACTTCGGGAGCCTCTACATGGGCCACGCTCCAAATGGAGGGTCGTCCATAGAGCAAAGGAGAAGGCACTCCTCTAGAATACGACCTCTCGGGCCCTCTCCGCACAATTCGGCCGTTTTATGGCCTACAAGATCTCCACGATCATCGTTTCGGCCTCAGCATCAAACGTGGGACTTCCAGTGACCGCCTCTGCTGTTTGGTCGCTCGGGCGCCTCAGGAAGGTACCAGCAACCACAATCCCGACCAGCACGCTGGCGAGGGCCACGATAAACGCTAGGTGATAGCCGCCAAAGAGCGCATCAATCGTGGAGTGCCCTGAGGCCAAGAGCGAGGTCGTTTGACCCGAGGCCACCGCGCTGAGAAGAGCAATCGAGAGCACCCCGGCGACTTGTTGCGAGACATTAATGATGCCCGATCCAATCCCTGCGTCTTGGATGGGTACCCCCGCCAAGGCAATGGTCAGCAAGGGCGTAAAGGCCAATGCCACACCAAAGCCAAACAGGAACACGGCGAAGAATATTTGAGGGAAGTAGGCCGTGTGCTGACCGGCAAGGACGAAGCAGAGAAGTCCGACGCTCAGAATCATCATTCCCAAGATGGTGGCGAACTTGGCACCGAATCTCTTGGCAATCCGGTTCGTCACCCCCACTGACATCACCGCGACCGTGAGGGTTTGCGGCAAGAAGGCCAATCCAGTGAGCACCGAGTTGTACCCCAAGACTCGCTGAAAATACAGCACACCAATAAAAAAGGTGCTGTACATGCCGACGACGATGAGACCGCGCACAATGCTCGACGTTAAAAGACCCGGCGAGCGCAACACGCTCATGGGCAACATCGGATGAGTGAGTCGGGATTCAAGAATCATGAACACGAACAGCACCACAACGGCAATGACCCCATAGGTCACCGTGTGTGATGAGGTCAACCCATATTGTGCTGAACTCACGATCGCGTAAACGGCAAGCATCAACCCCGCCGTGCTCAAGACCGCCCCGCCGACGTCGAGACCCAAACGGATCCCGTGGCCAGTGTTCTCATCGATGAGGGCGACGCCGAAGACAAAGGTAGCGATACCGATAGGGATATTGATGAAAAAGAGCCAGTGCCAGCTCAATGCTTGAGTCACGTACCCACCAAGCAACAAACCCAACGACCCTCCGCCTACCGCGACCAGAATGTAGGAGCTCATGGCTTTCGCTCGCTCTGTGGGGATAGGAAAGTCGGCCACGATGATGGCCAAGATGACCGATGACGACAATGCCGCGCCGAGGCCTTGCGCGAAGCGGGCCCCAACGAGGAGCGCTTGACTGTTTGCTGCTCCACAGGCCGCCGACGAGAGCGTAAAGAAGCCCACGCCAAAGAGAAAGACTTTCTTTCGCCCAATCAGATCGCCCAGGCGGCCAGCTAAGAGAAGGGCACCAGCAAAAGTGATCATGTAGGCGTCGATAACCCACGCAAGGGCAGGCTGCGTGAAGTGCAACTCGTCTTGAATCGTTGGCAGAGCCACATTGACGATGGTCTGGTCAAGAGAGTTCATCAACATGGCGAAACACACAACAATCAGTGCGACCCAACGGCGACGCTCATGAAGTAGCCCGCGCACTGATGACACCATCGAAACGTCCTTGATCTTTCGCCGGAAACTTTCCCGATCCCTTATCCTCCCACGATAGTGAATTCTTTGTGGGCGTGATGGCTCAGATTTCCGCCGTGAGGGCACCGCACTGCCCCGTGTTCACGTTCTCTCGGAGGCAAGCGACCGTCTCTCGAGAGGGTCTATAAGTCGGAAGCGACCGCGTCCGCCGGGGCATCAATAGTCGTATCGGCCATAAAGAACATGTACACCAACGCCGCGATAACCCCTCCAACGAGAGGGGCGACAATAAAGAGCCACACTTGGCTCAGTGCCGTACCGCCAAGCACCAGTGCTGGGCCAAGGCTTCGTGCGGGGTTGACCGACGTTCCCGTCAGGGCAATACCAACAATGTGGACAAAGAGCAACGCCATCCCAATCGCCAAACCAGCCATTGCCTCTCGGGCGATCTTGGAGGTGGCGAACAGCACCACCATCACAAAAATGAAGGTCAAGATCACTTCAACCAAAAATGCTCCACCGGCCGAGATGTGCAGCTTTGACGCACTCCCCCATCCGTCAGCACCAAGACCAACGGTCGACTTCGAGTAATACGGCGAACTCGTGAAAACAGCCCATAATAGATATGCGCCGGCGATACCGCCGAGGATTTGTGCGATCCAGTAGCCAATGGCTTCTTGAATCTTCATCCGACCAGAAGCGACGAAACCGATCGTGACCGCCGGGTTGATGTGACAGCCCGAAATCGGCCCGATGGCATAGACCAGGGCAACTAATACCAGTCCGAAAGCCAAGGCCGTCATGACGATCCCGGCGGCAAAACTCAGCCCTGCGAGGTGGAAACCAAATGACAGCGTGGCCGCACCAACGGCAATAAAGACCAAGATGGCGGTGCCGAGAAACTCAGCGAGCAGTTTACGGGGGTTGAACATAGGGCTCCTTTATTGAGGGAACGGTACGTCGCTCATTCTTACTGAAAGTTCTCTCCACTTGGTGGATTTAGTCCTCTTGACGCGCTTCGCTCAATGCATGGGCTAAATCAAAGACTTCCCTCGCCCACTGGCGCTCCAGGGGCGTGGCGTCATTCTTCCCAAGAACTAGGGCCGCCGCCAGGGTGAGTTTCATGCAGCGAGCGTCGTCAACGGGCATAGGTTCAGGCAGGTTCTCAAGGTCCATCTCCCTATCGTCCCACGCCCGGGTCTCTCTTCTTTAGATCTGACGGCCCGTCAGGTATTCTCGGGGACTGACCCAAAGGAGACCCCATGGCTATTCCCGCCCCACTTGAAGGCGTCCGCATCATCGAATGCTCCGCGCTTGGACCTGCAGAGATTACTTCATTCTTGATTGACCTCGGCGCCGACGTCATTAAAGTCGAACCTCCCCAAGGCGACTATGTCCGCGACATGACCTGGCCCATCGTTGAAGGCGTCTCTCTAATGCACCTTCACATCAACCGAGGAAAGCGCTCGATCACCTTGGATCTGCGTACCGAAGAAGGCGCCGAGATTTTTAAGGAACTCTGCAAGGACGCCGACGCTGTTGTCGAAGCGATGCGTCCCGGAGGACTCGCTCGACGAGGCCTCGGCTACGAAGACTTAAAAGCCATCAACCCGAAAATCGTGTTCTGCTCCATCTCTGGATACGGCATGACTGGACCGTACAAAGATATGCCCAGTCACGGGATCGCTTATGACGTCTGGGCCGGTCTCGTCAACGTCGCCACCGACGAAGACGACTTCCCCTATCTCCCCGAACATCCTTCAACGGGTATCCATGCTGGACCCCTCTTTGGTGCACTCGGCTTGCTCGCCGGCATCACCCGAGCGCGCGCGACCGGAGAAGGTGGGTTCTTTGAAATCGCCCAGTCGGACGCCTCGGCGGCCATGGACTGGCTGCGGTCAGAGACCTGGCGTTCCTATGAGCGCCCCGAGTCCGAGGTGACCGGCAATAAGGCGGATAACTACGAACGACGTGCTCCGGGTACGGCCGGCATGAAAGAAGGGGTGCGCTACCAGGTCTATGGAACCTCCGACGACGCCTACGTCCTCTTCATGGCTTCAGAGCAAGCGTTCTGGAAGAACTTCTGTGAAGGGGTCGATCGCCTTGACCTTTTTGAGAAGTGGCCCGGGTCGAAGTATGCCGACCACGCTCGCGGTAACCGTGAACTCCAAGCAGAGCTCAAAGCAATCTTCGCCACGAAGACCTCTGACGAATGGTTGGAGTTCGGTAACCGAATCAACACGCCGATTGCACCGATTAACACCCCGAGGACCTTGCTTGACGATCCACAGTTCAAGGACCGCTTCAAGCTCTTCCCCACCGAGCGATTAGGGGCCGAACAGTTGCCGTCACCGATCAAGTTCATCAACGAAGAACTCCCGGTGCCCACAAAGGCTCCGACCGTCGGTCAGCACACCGACAATGTGCTCGCTGATCTTCTCGGCTGGGATGACGCAGCGATCTCCGCTGCTCGTGAAGCCGGAGCGTTCGGTAGTTGATGAAGGGATTTGTAGAGCGCAGTGGGGCGGTCCTCGTCACGGGTGGAACCGGAGGATTAGGCCAGGCAATCGCGTTGCTCTTTGCGCAACAGGGTGCTGACGTTGCCTTTACCTATCGGTCCAACAGTGACGCTGCGGCTGAACTCAGTGTGGCCATCGAATCATTGGGCCAAAAGAGTTTTAGCGTCCCCTGCGATCTCACTGATGCTGACGCAGCAAAAAGCGTCGTCGATGACATCGCTCAGCGATTTGATGGCATTCACACTCTGGTTCACGCTGCGGGGCCCCACATCCCTCAGCAACACCTCTCGACCATCTCGCCTGCGCAGTATAAAAGTGCCTTAATTGACGAAGCCGCCGGGTTTTTTAATGTTGCGCACGCCACGCTTCCTCACTTGAGGGAATCACAGGGCTCGATTGTGGCGATCACCACAGCAGCTACTCGTCGCTACCCCATCCGTGATGCCTTGAGTTCCGGCACCAAGGGTGCGGTTGAACAACTCATTATCGCCTTCGCCGTCGAGGAGGGACGTTTTGGCGTGCGCGCCAACTCAGTAGGTCCGGGTATGTTGACCGATGGCATGGCCGCGCGGTTAATTGCCTCCGGTGATTTGAGCGACGAAGCGCTTGCTGTCACGAAGCGCAACATTCCGCTTCGTCGCTTTGGTACAGCCGTTGACATTGCCGAAGCCACGGTGTTCTTAGCGAGCGATTCGGCCGGATTCATCAGCGGCCAACACCTCAATGTTGACGGTGGCTACAGCGTCTAAGGCGTTCCCAGGACCTCGAGAAGTCGGGGCAGCGCAATGTTATGACCACTCAATGCCACGGCAATCTCGCCATCAAACTCCTCAGCCCGCGCCAACGCCGCAGCGAGCGCCACGCCGGCCGAGCCTTCAACCACCAGGCCAACGTCAGCGAGACAAGTTTTCATGGCGCGAAAGGTGGCCATCTCTGAGACCAAGGTCAGGTCAAAGTCCACTTGATGCAACAGGGCCAAGGTCACCGACCCTGGTTCAAATCCTCCAGCAATGCCATCCGCAATAGTCGGCTCTAAGGCATCGAGGTCGACGGGATCCCCGCGATACGCCTCAGCGAAGGCTGCGTTTTGCGCCACTTGTGCGCCATGGAGTTGACATCCATGGAGTGAGAGCGCCAGGGCTGATCCTGCGGCGAGCCCTCCCCCGCCCACGGCCACGACCAGGTGGGCTACTTCGGGGAGTTGTTCGACAATCTCAGCCGCCATCGTAGACTGTCCGGCGATGACGTGCGTGTCGTTATAAGGCGAAACAAATCGAGCATCCCGCTCGTTGGCCAGTGCCAACGCGAGGGTTTCTGCGTCATCGAAGGTCTCACCTTCCAAAAGTAATTCGACAGGAAACGTCTTGAGCTTGGCAATTTTTGCCGGGGAGGCTGTCGCTGGCACCACCACGCAAGCATCGATGCCGAGCAACTTGGCGGCCCAGGCAACACCGAGTCCATGGTTCCCCGCTGAACAAGCCACGACCGCTCGTCCAGGTTCATGTCGCTTCACGTTATTGAGGGCTGCCAATGCTCCGCGCACCTTGAACGAGCCGGTCGGCTGAAGTCCTTCGAGTTTAAGCCAAAGCCGTTTTCCGCCCACATGGGCTTCAACCAGAGGTGTGGGGGCGAGCGTGGCGCGAATGATCTGGCGAGCTTCGGCAAGTTCAAGGGCAGACGGCGGATGGACCGATCGTGCTGGGCGAGCGCTCACCGCCCCAACTTACTCACTCCTAACGATCAACACAGGGCGTGGCCGGCTCTGCGCTTTCACCCTCACGTGCTACCCCGCCCGTTGCAGGGAGAACACGCGAATCGTACGATCGGTGCGAGTTCCATAGACCTGGTAGGGGCGCGCCGCTTCTTCAAACATGTTCCAGCCATGCTCGCGTTCCTCTCCCTCAAGGAGGCGCGCCGTCACCTTGTAGACAACGCCACCAATGGTGACCATTGCCTCAGGATGAACCACCAGGTTGGTGCTCCACGCTGGATGGTGCGCTTGGCCAAAGTTTGATCCCACCACCAAGATTTCCTCGCCATTCAGGAGATAAACCAACGGGGTTGTTCGGGCAAGTCCTGATTTTGATCCGGTGCTGGTGAGGAGAAGGAGCGGCGATCCGAATGGCCCCAGGGCGGTATAGCGACCGTTGGACTTTTTTAAGATCCACCGATCAATCGGCACCATCGTGCGCACGATCCACGAGCCGGGTTTGGTGCTGACCGCCCACTGCCCAGTCCGGGCCGCCTTGGTGTCACCGCGCCCCCATCGAAGGTCGGGGAAGCCATTCTCTGAAGCACTCATCGTCATAATCCTCGCACTCACCTCCTGGTTTGTAAATCGCGTTGAACCGCCAGTTAACAGCGATAGCGTCTGAGTGTGTCGATAAGTTCCGCTCCCGACGATCAGCCCAAAGTGAGCGAGTCTCCTCTTGCCTTTGCGACTGCCAATAAGTTAGTGAATCGGCTCTGTGCGGTCGTATTTCTCGAATGGCTCGGGGCTGGAGCACTCTTGCCACTTCTGCCGATTTATCTGCGCGATCGCGGTGCTTCAACCACCTTGGTCGGGGCCACGATGGCGTCGTTTTTCTTGGCCGGGCTCCTCTGTCAGTTTCCCGCCGGAAAGCTTTCCGATAAGTTCGGCCGCAAGCCGGTCTTGGTGGGAGGCCTCTTGGCCTACGCCCTGGCATCCCTGGCATACCTCTTACCAATGTCTACCTATTCATTTTTAGTACTGCGCTTCATCCAAGGAGGTGCGGCTGGTTCAGTGGAGGTCGCCTCGCTCGCACTCTTGTCATCGGCGATTCCTATTGCTCGACGTGGGAGCGCATCATCAAAGATTTACTCCGCCCAGTTCAGCGGCATCGCCATCGGTCCGCTGCTCGGTACGATCGCAGGCATTGCCCACATGGGTCTCCTCTTCATTATCACTGCGGTGCTCTGCGGTGTTGCTGCAATTCCCGTGTTGACAAGTTCAACCATCGATGCCCATGACGCCCGTGATCAACCCACGGGAAAACTCGAAAAAATAAAAGCTACACCGGCCCTCGTCGGCGCCATCTTGGCCGCCGTTGCGCTCGGCACCGTCTTTGGTGCCTATGAATCATGTTGGAGTCTGTTGCTTCACTCTCGAGGAGCCACCATTGTGGAGATCGGCTTGTCGTGGACCTTCTTCTCGGTTCCCTACGTGGTCTTCGTTCGCGCCGGCGGATGGGCCGCTGATAAGTATGACCGTCGGTATCTAGCCTTGGGCGGCTTGACCTTTGCCATGGTTTTCTGTGCACTCTGGCCCTATATCAATTCGCTTTACTTCCTCGTGGCTGGAGGCTTCATCGAGGCAATCGGGTCGTCAATGGCCCTCCCCTCGATCCAAGGACTCCTCACCCAACAGCGAAAGACAGAAGAGCTCGGGAGGGTCCAAGGGCTTTACTCCACCGGCCAGACCGCGGCGATCGCCCTCTCGGCATCGTTCGCCGGCGCACTCTTTGGCATCAACCGTGCGTTTCCTTTTGTCATTACCGCCGCCATTGGATCCGTGCTCTTGCTCTTCGTTGCCCTGAAATGGCGCAGTGTCATCGGTAAAGCATCGGATTTACCGGGCCAAGCCGCAGCGGTCGATTAGCGCTCTGCAGCCTCGGCAACAAGCACCATCTCCCAGGTTTCTTCGTTCCAAGCTCGTCGCCCGTGTCCGTGGATCGAAGAAAACTCAAGACCAGTGCGAACAAAAAGTTCCCGCCACTGTGCAACTGATGGAAGCCAGAGTGATAGCAGCCGTTTTTCTTCGACTCTGTTAACAATTGTTGTCCTCTTCGACTCCAAACGATTGGCAAGGCGATCGAAGCGATAGCGATCGATCTGCACGTCGGATCCGTGCCAGGTCTCGACGTCTCCAGGATGCTCGTTCACATAGCGCTCAACAGCGATCGGATTCAAGGTGTCAATCACCAGACGTCCGCTTGGTCGAAGTGAGCTACTGAGCCGACGAAGAATCTTTTCGTTGGTCTTGTCGTCGAGAAACCCGAATGTCGTAAACCAGAGAAGCGCAGCGTCAAAGGCTCGCTCCAAGGTAAGCGATTCGAGTCCACATTCAACTGCTGTCACGTCTACCTTTGACGTGACAGCATGGAGACGAAGGCGCTCGAGTTGTGCTGCGTCATGGTCGACGGCAGTAACATTGAGGCCCGCCAACGCAAGACGAACGGCCAGCCGTCCATCCCCACACCCGGCGTCCAGAACCGCATCGCCAGGCTTGAGTCTCAAGAGATCGAGGACCTGCGTGAGATCTCGTTCAGCCTGCGCGTCGGTCAGATAGTTCGTGTGAAAGTAATGATCGCGCTCAGTAAAGAACGCATCAAAATCCGGCTCATCCTCCACGTCGACGCTCAGCGTAATCGAAGGAGCTAACTCGTCCACATCTGCGCGGGCCACCAATCACCCTGGTTGTTCCCCAACATCTTTTTGCCGTTTGGGGCAACGGGGTTATTCCAGTTTTGGACTTTTGGCTGTGAAACGAGGGCCCAGAAGGAACGAGCAGTCCAGATGTAGGGAAGGTCCTCGGCCAGGCGACGGTTAATCGCTGCGAACGCAGTTTTCGCTTCCGAGGAGGTGGTGGCCGCCATGCCAGCCAGGAATGACTGCTGAATGACTGGGTCGTTGTTCCGTGCCATGTTGATCGACAGTCCCGTGGCGTGCAAGGTATCGGTCGACATCCACGGATAGTTGAGGTCAGGGCTGACCCCACCGAACTGGTTCCACTCGGTCGCTTGGTAGGACCCGAAGAGTGCATTGTTAATGAGCGTGTTCTGTTGCATGGACTTAATTGAAACATTCACGCCGATATTCTTCATCACCGATTGGAACCACTCGGCCGATTGAAGGGTCTGTGGCGACGCCACCGCGTTCAAGGAAAACGACAGTGTCGACCCATGCTTCTTCGTGTACTGACTCACCAACTTCTTGGCCTTCGACGGGCTGAACTTTGGATAAGGAAGATTCGGCGTGTAATAGGGCGAGTTCGGCAAGTACAAACCGTTAATCGGCGCGGGGAGCGAATTCTCAATGACTTTGCTGTACTGTGCGCCACTGGTGCCGTAGGCCAAAATCTGACGGGCCAATAAGTCGTTGAACGGCGGTTGCGCAAGGTTCAGCATGATGCAGTTCAAGGCCGGAGAGCCAACCATAGAACCCAGGTTGTCCACGTAGGAATAGCTGTGATTGCCGCGGAACGTCAAGACATTCTGCCCATAACTGGTGTGCATCATGTTGATCGTCCCCGATTGCAATGCTTGTGCCCGCGCCGTGTCGTCAGGAATCGGCTTATAGGTGATTTGGCTCAAATGCGGTAGGCCAGGACGCCAATAATTGGCATTGGCCACCGCCGTAAAGTGATCGTTGGGGACCCACTCTTTAAAGGTGAAGGGCCCGGTACCAATCGGGTGATCGGTCCCACCGTTGGGTGCATTCAGCATCGCTGGCGCGGCAATAAAACAGATCTGCTGTTCGGCCAAGGTGTAGGGAAGCGTGACCCACGGGTGTTTTGTATTGATCTGTACCGAGAGCGGCCCTGTTTGCTGGTAACTGTCGATCAAAGGATCAATCGCAATGCCGACCAGCGGACTTTTGAATCCCGCTTCAAAGTTCTGCAGCAGTGCTGCACCGTTGCACGGTGTCCCGTCCTGGAAAAGAATGTTGGGTCGTAACGTAACGTTCCACTGGGTGTAGTCACCATTCGGTGTCATCGACTCGGCCAAGTAGGGAATCACTTGTCCCGAAGCGCCGATCACAAACAAGGGATCAAAGACGGTGCGGGCGTACATGAAACCGGCGGTGTCGAATCGACCAGAGTAAGGATTGAAGCCCTGCTCTTCAGCATTCAGCCCGATGATGACCGATCCGCCCTTTTTGGGCTTTGCGGTTGAGATGCCATTGCGTCCAGGTCCGTTCGTATTAACGGCACCAGCCAGACCTTCCCCGAACATTTCTGCGGCACCACCGGCCATGGCGACACCTGCTGCGGTGACGCCTGCTCGGGCCAAAAACGACCGACGATCAAACTCTTGTCCCATTCCCCACCCCTCTTTATCGGGAATTCTAAAATCCCAATGCCCTAGTTCTAACACCAACGAACGAAAAATTCAGAGCAGTTTCCTCATCGAGCCCTTCCTCTCATTCTTGCCTGGGGATTTCAGCGACTTCGACCAGAAATCCCCTAGGGGGCAAGAGTTTTCGTCATCTTTTTCGTGGCGATCACCAAGCCCACACCGGCCACGACCGCAAGGTAGAGAACATGAAAGAGAAGGGAAAGGCGTACGTGGCCTAACGAAAAATCGCGACAGGCCGCCACTCCTTGGTAGAGGGGGGTCACCGCCACGATGTCACGCAGCCATGGAGGGTAGGCCGAGAGAGGAAAAAAAACTCCAGAGAATAAGAACATCGGCATTTGCACCAAGACGACGAGATCAAAGTCTTGCCAGGTTCGCATATAGCTGGTCGCCGCCACACCCATGGCGGCGAAAGAATAACTCAACAGTAAACAGACCGGCAGACAAAAGATCACCATCCACGACATGGTGTCGCCCAAGGCGATCATGATGACAATAAATGCAGCAGAGTAGATCGTGCCTCTCGTCATCGCCCAGCGGACTTCACCCCGCACGATATCGGTTGTGGTCATGGGCGTTGCCAAGACTGCTTCGTAGGTGTGCGTGATCTTGAGTTTGAAAAAAACGTTAAACACAGAGTCGATCATCGCCCCATTCATCGCCGAGGTCGCCAACAGCCCAGGTGCCACAAAGACGGCGTAACGAACCATTTCGCCTTGCACGCTGATCTCGCCGATCAAGCCACCAACGCCGACACCAATCGAGAGCAAGAAAAAGAATGGCTCAAGAAAACCCGTCAAGAACAACAGCCGGTGGCGCAAGTAGCGACGCATATTCGCTTCGACGAGGAGTTTGGCTCTGCTCGACCGTGAGGGGAATAAAAAGCGACTCGGGAAATGTTCCGTGAGGTTCGTCATACGATCAGCATCTTTCGGAACGCTCGAATCGTCAGCCACACGCCAACCACAAACCAAATCGAGAGGTAGGCCAGAGAGATCAATGCGCTCACGCCAATCCCTTGGTCCAAGGTCAACGAGCGAATCAGCGATGCTCCTCTCGTTAAGGGCGAGATCTGGGCGATGGCCTGGACCCACCCTGGCATCGACGTAATCGGGAAGAAAATACCCGAGAACAAAAAGAGTGGGAGGACGCCGAGTCGAAAAAGGAGGGGGAAGCCTGCGTCATCTTTTTGCACGGCCGCATAGGCCGCCGTTGGCGCTCCCGTAGCCAGACCCGTCAAGACCGCAGCAGGAACAGCCAGTAGTCCCCAGAAACTGGTGACCGTTCCAAAGATCACCATGACCACAAAAAAGATTGTCGAGCTCAACAACAAACGGAACGCAACCCATCCCAGATGACCGAGTGCCACGTCGTCTGCGTCAAGTGGCGTTGCCACTTTCGCCCAGTAGGACTTCACCCACTTGAGTCCCATCATGACCGGATAGGTGCACTCTTCTATACCCAGTTGCAAGGCCGCCGCGGCCAAAAGTCCCGGAGCGACGAACTTCAGATAGGAAACACCGTCGACGCCACCTCGAGCATGATCGACCAACGCGCCAAGTCCCAGCCCCATGGCAAAGAAGTACAACAAGGGCTGCAAGGTGCTCGAGATAATCGAAGAACGCCAGGTCTTGCGATAAAAGAATGCGTTGTGCCATATCGATCGCATCCAGGTGGGCCACCCACTGCGCGGCTGGCGTGCCCCACGTTCACTGAGAACGTCCGCCGTCACTAATCGACCAACGTTCGTCCGGTCAAGTGCAAGAACACATCTTCAAGGGTGGATCGTCGAACGAGCGCACTTTCTGGAACCAAACCGCGGCGGTGGATCATCGAGAGTGCATCATCGCCGTCATCGACGTAGAGCAACAGTCGATCGGGAAGTACCTCAATGCGTTCAGCAAGATCTTGAAGCCCGCCAACATGCGGCAGGTGGCCATCGATACCAAAGCGCAACTCGAGCACTTCTCTCGTTGAATGTTCGACAATCAAATCCCGAGGCGCCCCCGTGGCCACAATCTTGCCATGATCCATGACCACCAAACGGTCGCAGAGTTGCTCGGCTTCATCCATGTAGTGCGTGGTGATGATTAAGGTCACCCCTTCGGCCTTCAAGCGGTAGAGCCGGTCCCACAAGAGATGGCGGGCTTGAGGGTCAAGACCAGTCGTGGGTTCATCCAAGATCAAGAGATCGGGCTCGGAAATCAACGCTCGAGCAATCGTGAGGCGCCGTTTCATTCCCCCGGAGAGGTGATCCACTTTTTCATCTCGCCGATCCGACAGCTGAGCAAAATCTAAAAGCCTGGTGGTGCGCTCAAGGATCTCCTTCTTTGGAAGATCGAAATACCGTCCGTAGATCAACATATTGTCGAGCACCGTCAATTCCAATTCCAGCGTGTCCTCTTGGGGAACCAGTCCCAGTCGAGAGCGAATTTGCGCACCCGCAACAGCAGGATCTCTCCCTAAGACACGCAACGAACCTCCGCTCGCAGGCGACATGCACGAGATCATGCGCATCGTTGAAGTCTTCCCTGCTCCGTTTGGTCCCAAGAACCCGAAGGACTCACCCTGGAAGATCTCGACGTCAATCCCGTCGACGGCCACGAAGGAGTCGAAGCGTTTTACCAGGTCATGGGCAGCCACGATGGGCTGAAGCGTCCCGTCAAATATTTCAGGCGGATGAATATTTTTTCTTTTGCGTTTCATTTCCCTCAACATTCCCACATCCAAGGCCCGCTTTGGGCTAAAGAAGAGGGAGGGCAGATGGAATGCCATCTGGGGCGGAGGAAAATGAGTTCACGGGCGACACCAGAAGAATCCTGGAGCAACGCCTCTCATCGCGGACGGCCCTGTCGTCTGCGACGTCAGCGTGAGCACTATTTTTTTTCCATTGTGCCACGACGGCCATCGTCGTGTCGCCACGAAAATGACAACATGCTCCGTTGTCGGGCAGACTCACTACGAGCATCTGATCGGTCGGGGATCAATCTCTCAATGCAGCACCAACATAAAACCAAGGAGGAAGAGTGACCGCAACTGTTGATCCAACCCAGGGGCTCCCGGAGGAGGACCTTGCATTCCATGTTGAACAACGTGGAATCGACTTCATTCCCGAAAACGAGCGATGGGCAAAACCACGAGACATTGCCGGTATGTGGGCCGGGGCCAGCCTCAATATTGAATACTTCGTCTATGGCGCAGTCCTTATGGGCTTTGGCTTTTCCTTTTGGCAGGCACTCAGCCTCATCGTCATCGGGAATCTTTCATGGTTCCTCGTTGGCCTTTGTTCGCTGCAAGGCCCAGAGACTGGAACGACAGTTTTTGGTTCAAACCGGGCAGGCTTCGGACCGAACGGTTCGCGTATGGTCGCATTCTTTAACTGGATCACGCAATTGGGCTTTGAAGTCGAAGGATTGATCTTGATTGTGGGCGCCTCCCTCATCTTGTTCAACAAAGCGGGCGTCCACACAAGCAGTGGACTCAAGGTCATCCTCGTCATCGTGGCCGTTGGCATTCAAATGCTCATGCCGTACTTGGGCCACGCCACCATGGTGAAGGTTCTCAAGGCCTTGATCATTCCATTCGGGATTATCTTCATTGTCCTTTTGGCATTTTCCGCTGGTCACGCCGACCCGGGCATCAAAGCACAACCCTGGGTTACCTGGCAGCTCTGGACCGCCGGCCTCGCGTTCACCATCACCTTGTCGGGACTTGGATGGACCGAGTGCGGAAATGATTACTCGCGCTACTTAGATTCAGGTGCTCCAAAAGGAAAGGTCGTCGGATGGCTCTTCCTCGGCGGTGCAGTCCCTGAAATGGTCGTCATGACCTTAGGGGCACTGGTCTACACCTTCTTGACCAAGCCCAGCGATGCAGCAGCAATATGGAATGGCTCAAACCCCTTTGAAGCATTCCAGAATCAGAGCACGATCCCCAGTTGGTTCGTCGTGATCTTTATGCTGTTCGTCATCGTCCAACTCTTCGGGATTAACTCACTGGACCTCTATTCTTCCGGCGTCACACTCCAGGCTCTGGGTCTCAAGCTCAAGCGCTACCAAGCAGTGGTGCTCGACAGCATTATCTGTCTCTTCATCACCATCTACGCCGTCTTGAACTCGAGCTTCTCGGTCTACTTGAAGGACTTTGTTGACCTGTTGATCATCTGGATCGCCCCATGGTGTGCGATCTATCTCGTGGACTGGATCATGCGAAAGTACCGCTATGTTCCCTCTGAACTTCAAAAGACCGACAAGACCAGTATTTACTGGGCCAATGGGGGTATTAACTGGTCGGCAGTTGCTGCCCAACTAATCGGTATGGTTGCGGCTCTTTCGGCGCTGAATACGACCTTCCGTATTCCCGACTGGATGCACCCCATCACCGCAAGCACGGGGAACGAGTGGACCGGAGCGGGTCTGACGGGTGCTGACTTCAGTGTGTTCATGGGCCTGATCGTTGGTGGACTCGCTTACCTGATCATCGCTTCGGCCACTGGAACCGTCAAGAAGCAACGAGCCAAGCAGGATGCGCTGCTCGGTTCATAAGGTTCAAGAAAGTGAAGAGAAACGCCCGGGTCATCGCGACCCGGGCGTTTCTTCTTTCTACGATCTAATGTGGAGATTATGCAGTCTCGACTCACTCAAGGTCAAGCACAATCGATGCTGAGCGTCGCATTGGATGAGGCCCGACTCGGTCTCAGCGAAGGTGGTATCCCCATCGGAGCCGCCCTGTTCCATCGCAATGGAACGCTTCTTGGTCAAGGCCACAACCGACGAGTTCAAGAAGATGATGCGTCGGTCCACGCTGAAACCGACGCGTTTCGTAAAGCCGGTCGGCGACGCGACTATCCCGACTGCGTTATGGTCACGACCTTGTCCCCGTGTTGGTACTGTTCGGGGCTCGTACGACAATTCAACATCGGCGCGGTCGTGATCGGCGAAGCCACCACATTTTCAGGTGGCCACGAATGGCTTGAAGAACTCGGCGTAGAGATCACCATCCTCGAAGATGCCGAGTGCATCGAACTGCTGAGCACGTTTACCCATGAACACCCAGAACTCTGGAACGAAGATATCGGCCTCTAAGCTTTTTGAGTTAGCGAACAGGAAGGCCGAAAAGCCGGTCCCCTGCATCTCCTAGGCCGGGGACGATGTAGCCATGGTTGTTGAGTTCTGGGTCGACCGCTGCGACGACAACTTTCACGTTTGGATGTGCGCTCACAAAACGAGCGAGGCCCTCTTGCGAGGCCAAGATACAGAGGGCCACGACCTTGCTCGCTCCACGCTCTTGCACCATGGCCGCGACATAACCAAGGGAACCTCCGGTGGCCAACATGGGATCGCAGATCACCACGGTGACTCCCGTCAAATCGCCGGGAAGACCATCGAAATAGAGGTCCGGCTGAAGCGTTGCCTCATTTCGCTTGAGACCAACACAGGCCAAACGGGTGCTCGGGAGTGCTTCTTGAATTGCTGGGACCATCCCGAGACCGGCACGCAAAATTGGGACGACGACAATCTCGTCAAGAACGGCCGCACCCGGAGCACCCGCAAGAACGGGCGTATCAATCAGTACTGGTTTCGAAGGCAAGTTGCGGAACGCTTCATGAGCCAATGCCGACGTAATCGTTGAAACGAGCGACCCAAATCTGTTTTGGTCGCTTTCCACAGAGCGCAACTCGCTGAGCCGGTGGGCCACCAGTGTGTGGTCCTCGAGGGTCGTCACATTTTCCATGATCCCCAAGGCTACCGTGCGGGCCTCAGTGACGTCAGAGCCCTGCTTGGCGAATTCTGCTTCGTGAGAACTCATTAGGCTGGGATCTTGATGATGTTCTTTTTGCTCCTTCGTTGCTGGCAGAGCCAGGGAGTGGGTCAACAGCGATGAGAGCCACACGCGAAAGCGGTCAACCATCCTCGGCCTACGAACCGCCACCCTCCGCCAGCAACTACGGACGGCCTCCCTCTCAGATTGATCCCGATCCCGAGAAGAAGTGGTGGCAACGCGTCATCCCGCTCTTAGTGGCCCGCAAATGGCCGTTCATCGGAGCACTTTCGTTTTCATTTTTGAGCTTGGTGCTCCAGGTATTGGTCCCCAACCTTCTCAACCAAGCTCTTGACCGATCAATCCAAACGCACAGCGTCCCGCTTCACCACTACGTCGAACTAATTATCGCAATCGGAATTGTCGGTGGAATAGCAGGTTTTCTCGCTCGATGGCTTCTCTTCCGTTCGGCCTATGACTTTGAGTTTGATCTTCGGAACTTGATCTACGAGCACCTGTCGCTGATGTCATTCTCCTTTTATGACCGAACGCAATCAGGACAGTTAATTTCCCGAGCGAACTCAGACATTCGTTCAGTTCAGATGTACGCCACCTTCGCCCCGCAGATCATCATTCAATGTGCAATTGGGCTCATTGCATTCATCTTCATGCTCAGCATTGACATACCGCTCGCCCTGATTGCCATGGCGACGATGCCGATTCTCTTTTGGACTGGCGTGCGCATGCGCAACGCTATGTTCCCAATCTCGTGGATCATCCAAGCTCGACTGGCTGAAGTAGCCACCATCACGGACGAAAATATCAACGGGGTGCGCGTCGTCAAGTCCTTTGCTCAAGAACAAAAGGAGATCAATACCTTGGCCGATGCCAGCAGCGGCGTATCCTGGGCCTACATCAAGGATGCTGACTACCGTGCCCGGTTCACCCCGATTCTCCAGAACCTCCCTCAAGTTGGTCTCGCCCTCGTTCTCGTGTTCGGCGGAATCATGGTCATTCAAGGAAAAGTCGGGATCGGCGCCATCTTGGCCTTTAATGCCTACCTCCTAATGCTTCAAGCACCATTCATGATGCTCGGCATGCTCATCATGATGGGCCAGCGCGCTGCTGCTTCTGCCGACCGGATTTTTGAAATCATGGACGAGCGCCCGGACATTGTTGAAAAGCCTGGAGCCTACGACCTCGAAAACCCTGCTGGCCTCGTGAACTTTCGAAATGTTTCCTTCTCCTACAACGAAAACCAACCGATTCTCAAGGACTTTGATCTCACTATTGAAGCAGGGGAAACCGTCGCTCTCGTTGGGCGAACTGGTTCGGGGAAATCCACTGTTGCTCGCCTCTTGTTGCGCTTCTACGACGTGCAAGATGGTTCAGTTTCGATCGACGGCCACGATGTACGAGACGCCACGATGACTTCACTGCGCGCGAATGTTGGCGTTGTCCTCGATGACTCATTTCTTTTTTCGATTTCGATCGCCGACAACATCGCCTATGGGCGACCTGACGCAAGTCGAGCTGCCGTCGAAGCTGCAGCCAAGGCGGCCCACGCGCACGACTTCATCACGGCGCTTCCCGAGGGCTACGACACCGTGGTTGGGGAACGTGGGTACACCCTCTCTGGGGGTCAACGCCAACGTCTTTCCATCGCCCGAAGCCTCTTATTAAACCCACCAATTTTGATTCTCGATGATGCGACGAGTGCCATCGACGTAAAAATCGAACAAGAGATTCATGGCGCATTTGTCACCTTGCTCAAATCGCGCACCACGTTGATTGTGGCCCATCGCTTATCAACGATCTCACTTGCGAGTCGCGTGGCGCTGATTGATGGGGGCCGAATTATCGCAACGGGCCATCACGAAGATCTCCTCCGCGATGTTCCTGAATACGGCGAAGTCCTCGCCCAAGTTGAAGCGTCGGTCATCCCCACCACACGAGGAGGAGAAGCCTGATGGCCTGGGGTGGAGGATTCGGTGGCGGTGGCTTCGGCGGCGGCGCTCCAATGGGAGGAAGCCGAGGACCGAGTGGCGGACAGCCGGGACTCCCGTTTGCAGGGATTCCGAGTGAGTTGCAACTTGGCGTCGACAAGATCTTGCTCACCGAGACCTTGCGTCAGCCGTCTGACATTTCTTTTAGTCCTCGACCCGAACCACAAGAACGAGAACAACTCACCCTCACCAAACTCTTATTGGAACACCCAGGACTCATGTCGTGGTCAGCAGTCCTGGTCGTCATTGTCGCCATCACGAGTCAGTTGGGGCCAGCCCTCACGGCTTATGCCGTGAACAACGGGATGGCAAATGGGCACCACAGTTACTCCGTTGTGCTCTGGTCGGCGATTGCTTATCTCATCATTGTGATCATTGGATCCGTCGCACAGCGCTCTCAGGTACGCGCCTCAGGGCGACTTTCCACTCGGGTGATGCATAACCTGAGGATTCGAGTGTTCAAACACCTTCAACGGCTCGGCCTTGACTTCTATACGGAAGAAAAAGCCGGAGTGGTCATGACTCGTATGACCAGTGACATCGAGAACCTTCAGCAATTACTCCAAGATGGGCTCAGTCAGTTCGCCCTCCAAGCGTTGACGATGGTCACGATCACCATCATCCTTTTCCTCCTCAACCCCGTGTTGGCTGCGATCACGGTTGGCCTCATTGTCCCTCCACTTGCACTGCTCTCGTGGTGGTTCCACCATGCCTCTGAGCGCGGCTACGACCGAGTGCGCGATGGCATCGCCGCAGTCCTCTCTGATCTTTCCGAGTCCCTCCAAGGGGTACGCGTGGTGGCCTCCTATAACCGCCAAGCCAGGAATGTCACGAATCACCGAGAAGTCGTCGGTCACTACCGTGACGCCAACGTCATCACGGGCCGCGTCAACGCTATCTTTGGACCCGGAAGTTTGACCATCGGGGTCTTGGGCCAAGCAATTTTGCTTGGCATCGGCGGCGACATGGTGCTTCATCACTCGTTATCCATTGGTGCCCTTATCGCGTTCTTTCTTTATCTCAATCGATTCTTCCAACCCATCCAGCTTCTCGTTCAGCAGTACAACTCGGTCCAGCAAAGTCGTTCATCAATCATCAAACTCCGCACGCTCTTAGAGACCGAACCCTCTGTCATGGATGCACCAGAAGCCACAACGCTGGATTCGATCCAAGGTGCGATTCGCTTTGACAACGTCTCGTTTGGCTACGACCCCGAACGCCCCGTGCTCCATGACATCAACTTGTCGATTCACCCCGGAGAGACCATTGCCTTTGTTGGCCCAACCGGTGGCGGGAAATCAACATTGGCCAAACTCATTATCCGTTTCTACGATCCCGACTCTGGGATGGTCTCAATTGATGATCATGATCTCCGTGAGGTCACCCAACAGTCGTTGCGACGCCAACTGGGTGTCGTTCCCCAGGAACCGTTCTTGTTCGCCGGAACCATTAAAGACAATCTGACCTTTGCTCGAGCTGATGCCACTGGTGACGATGTCGACGAAGCGATCGATCGTGTGGGGTTGCGTGATCTCATCGATCGTCTCCCTCTTGGCGTCGAGACGATCGTCCATGAACGCGGACAGACCCTTTCTGCCGGAGAGCGACAACTTTTGGCACTTGGGCGGGCGTTCATCGCCCAGCCACGGGTCTTAGTCCTCGATGAAGCAACCTCATCGCTCGACCTCGCCTCAGAGACTGCGGTCGAGCACGCGCTTGACGCACTGCTTGAATCACGGACTGCGGTGTTAATTGCTCACCGTCTCTCCACGGCTCAGCGTGCAGATCGCATTGTGGTGATCCAACAAGGTCGCATCGTCGAGGTCGGATCGCATGCTGATCTCATGAGCGATCAAAGCCACTACGCCCAGATGTTTGCCACCTGGTCACAATCTGGCCTCATCCCAGACCCAGATGAGGCTCCAGCGACTTAGCGACTCGTGAGTTCTTTGACTCGGTCAACAAGTTCTGGCCAAATCGCTCGAGGGAGGTCGTGGCCCATTCCAGGAACAATCCAGAGGTCGGCGTCCCTGAGAGCTGCCGCCGTCGCTTCGCCACCAGGCAAGGTGACGAGCGGGTCGATGTCGCCATGAATCACCAGTGCAGGGACTGAAACCTGCGCCAAGCCTGGTCGACGATCCGGTGAGCAGAAAATCGCCGCGGTCTGACGAGCCGCACCATCGGGGTGGTGGCCTCGATCGAAGTGGATCGCTGCACGGGCCCGTGCGGCATCCTCGTCGAAGTCAAACCCCGTCGAACCAATAATTTTGGCCGTCGCTATGGATTGATCGATGGCTGCTTGGCGCTGGCTTTCCGCTGGTTGCATCAACGCCATCACAGCTTCAGTGGTTGGCTGGCCGACCTCGGTGGGGTCTGGTGTTGACATGATCGACGTCAAGGTCTTGGTCATTGAGGGATAGTCAATGGCGAACTGCTGGGCGATCATTCCGCCCATCGAGACGCCGAGGACGTTCACCGCAGAGAGCCCCACGTGCGAGACCAGTGCCGCCGCATCGCTCGCCAAGTCCGCAATCAGGTAGGTGGCTTGGCCTTGGTCTCCGGCGAGGATCGCTCCGAAATCAGGAGTTCCCCGTTCATCGAACCACGTCGACTGGCCGACGTCTCGATTATCGAACTCGATCACCCAAAACCCCTGATCCACAAAGAGTGCGGTGAACGCTGGGTCCCAATCGGTGTACTGCGCCCCGAGCCCATGAATCAAAAGCAGCGGTTCACCGTCAGGATCGCCGAAACATTCGTAACAAATCTCAATACCGTTCAGTGCCGCCGTCGTCATCACTTCCCCCTCCTGTCAAGTCGCCCTGGAGACGATAATGGAATCTCGAGGTCCACGCACCCTAGAGTGGCATTTATGGGAACACCTGGAGGAATTGAGCGACTGCTTGCCTACGAGGAAATTCGCCAAATTGTGGCTCGCTATGCGTTTTCGATTGACACACGTGATCTTGACACCTTGGTCTCACTGTTCGTCGAAGATGTCGCCGTTGGCAAAGACCATCAAGGACACGCCATGCTCAAAAAATACTTTGCCAATGGCTTGGCGCCCATTGGTATGTCGATCTTGTCCGTCACCACCCATGTCATTGACTTCATCGACGAGACAACCGCTACGGGAGAGGTCTACTGCACCGGAGAGATCGAACGGGATGGTCACGTCCTGCGCCAAGCGATCTTGTACCGAGACGCCTACCGCAAGACGTCTGATGGCTGGAAGTTCGTCCAGCGTGACCACCTGCTTTGGTACTCAGCTCCCCAGGCCGACAACCCCCGAGATCTCCCCCCTGCACATTGGCCCAAGGGCCATATCGGCCGAGGCACCGTCCCCGAGTGCTTCCCCTCCTATCAGCAGTTTGTTGCCGAAAACCCCCTAAATCACTGACGTGAGGCAAACCTGACGACCCGTCAGTAATCTAAAGGGTGAGCGAAAAGAGGATCCATGAGCATCGAACCATCAATCATTGAAATTCCGAAGATCATCTCTGTTGACGACCACGTGGTCGAGCCCGCCCACCTGTGGCAGACCTGGCTCCCGGAGAAGTTCAAAGAACGGGGACCGCGCTCAGAGCGCCGTGGTATCGGCACTATGCGCCACATTGGTGGTGGCACCTACGAACAGACCTTCGACCCCGATGGCCCCAAAGCAGATTGTTGGATCTACGAAGATTTGGTGTACATCAACAAGCGTCACGTGGCGTCGGTGGGCTTTGACCGTGACGACATGACGATGTCTCCTATTACCTACGATGAAATGCGTAAAGGCTGTTGGGACCCCAAAGCTCGTCTTGAAGACATGGACGTGAACTGGGTCGAAGCCTCCCTCTGCTTCCCGACCTTTCCGCGCTTCTGCGGACAGACCTTCACCGAAGCAAAGGACAAGGAACTGGCCCTGGCTTGCGTCAAGGCCTACAACGACTGGATGGTCGACGAGTGGTGCGGTGACTCAAACGGTCGGCTTGTTCCCTTGACCATTATCCCTCTCTGGGATCCACAACTTGCCGCTGATGAGGTACGTCGCAACGCAGCGCGCGGCGTTCGTGCCGTTTGCTTCTCGGAGATTCCTCCGCACTTGGGGCTTCCGTCGATTCACTCTGGGCTTTGGGATCCCTTCTTCCAGGCTTGTGAAGAGACGATGACCGTGGTCAATATGCACATCGGCTCATCGTCGAAGATGCCGGCTACCTCTGCCGATGCTCCGGTCGCTGTGGCCGCTACCTTGAGTTTCAACAACGCCATGGCGTCGCTGACGGACTTTCTCTTCTCGGGAGTACTGGTGCGCTTTCCAACGCTGCGCTTGGCCTACTCAGAAGGCCAGATCGGATGGCTCCCCTATGTGCTCGAGCGAGCTGATGCGGTCTGGGAAGACCATCGGGCCTGGGGTGGGGTTGCTGAATTAGTGCCGGAGCCTCCTTCAACGTATTTCCATCGCCAAGTCTGGGGTTGCTTCTTCAAAGACTTCCATGGCCTGCGATCATTGGACGTCATTGGCGAAGACCGCGTGACCTTTGAGACGGACTACCCCCACACCGATTCGACCTGGCCTGACTCAAAGCTCATCGCCGAAAAGATGGTGGCGGGATTGAGCCAAGCAACCGTTAATAAAGTGATTCGAGAAAACGCTATTCATCTTTACGGCCTGTCGCTCTAGTGGACGGCCATTTCACGGTTGGTGACCACGTCGGTACACCAGGTCCTCGACCTCTCGACGGCATCCGAATTTTAGCCCTCGAGCAGATGCAGGCCCTTCCCTTCGCGACCCAACTCCTCGCTCGCCTCGGTGCTGACGTGGTCAAAGTTGAGTCACCCAATGGTGGAGATCTCGGCCGGAGTTCTCTCCCCGCCATGACCGACCCTCATGGACGAAGCATCGGCGCGACGTTTCTGCGAAATAACCTCTCAAAAAAATCGATCGCCATTAATCTTAAGGATCCAAAAGGCCGCCAACTCGTTCTTGACCTCGCGCCCCATTTCGATGTGGTCTGCGAGAACTTTCGTGCCGGTGCGGTCGAGCGACTAGGACTGGGCTTCGCTGACGTTGCTGACGCTCACCCCAACGTGGTCTACTGCTCGCTTTCAGGCTTTGGTCACGCCATCAACGGTGCTCCCGAATCTCCCTACGGTGACTGGCCGGCATTGGCCTCGGTCGTTGAAGCGATGAGTGGCGTTTATGAAATGAAGCGCGAAGAGGGAAAGCCGCCGGTTGTCTCACCGATGGGGGCCTTAGGAGATATCTCGACAGCGTTGTTCGCCACCATTGGCATCTTGGCCGCACTACGTCTGCGCGACGTCACAGGAAAGGCCCAACAAGTAGATGTAGCAATGTTTGACGTTCTCGTTGCCATGACCGACATCGTGATCAACTTTGCGTCCCTCGGGCTCACCAGAATGACCGGCGGCGGTATTCTCGATGGCTTCAAGGCAAAGGATGGCTACTTTGTTCTCCAAGTTATTCGTGAACATCAGTGGGAACTGCTCTGCGAAGCAATTGAAAAGCCGGAGTGGACGCACGATGAGCGCTTTGCCAGCCGAGTCGCATGGGGTGAACTTCTCGAAAGTGATATCCGACCAGTACTTGAGGCATGGGCATCCAATTACACCCGTATGGAGTGCTGCGAGATTCTCACTGGCCAAGGCCTCACCGCCGGGCCCTGCTTCGACGCCGAAGAGGTCATCAACGACCCTCACCTCACCGAACGCCACATGATCGTGGCTCTTGAACGGACTGACGGTGTCGATACTCCCGTCCTTTTGCCAGGAAACCCCATCAAATTGTCCGGAATGGCCGAGGGGCCAGAAACACGGGTCCCTTGGCTCGGCGAGCACACAAATGAGGTCCTCGCTGATGAACTTGGCGTGACCCCAGAACACCTGGCCGCCTTGCACTCCCAAGGCGTTATCGCTTAGACGTTCTCAACCTCATGGAGTTGTACCAACATGGGCGACGTGGCAAGGCGCTGCGCTCCAATGAGCAAAATAACGAGACCGAGTACTTCTCCAACCACGCTCAACGGTCCCCTTCGAAGGACATCGTTAAACGCAACGATGCCAATCAGAACGCTGAGCAAGGGATCAACGATCACCATCGACGCGCGCGACGCTGCCACGTGGCCGGCGCGCAGTGCGTGCTGGAAGAGCACAAATCCCAAAAGCCCCCCAACGGCCAGCCCATAGAGCGCTGGCGATGAAATGATTTGACCGGCACCGACGCCAGCAATGACTTGGGTCATGGCTGCTTGGTAAGCAAAACAGGTCGCCGCAGCTGCTCCCAAGAGCGCAGCCTCCACCCATCCGGTGGTTTTCTTGGAGAGCAGGAAGAAGCCCAGCACCACGACTACTGCGCAGGCTGAGAGCCCCCATGCCCAATGCTGGGTTAAATGTTTTTGGCCACCGTGGGGGTTCGCCGCAACGAGGAAGAGGGCCAGACCAAGCACAATGCCGAATGACCCAAGCCACTCCCGTGGCCCTGGTCGATCATGGTGGGTCACCATGATGATTCCAAGGAGAAACAGCAACTCTGTGGTCAGCATCGGTTGGACTTGAGTAAGGTTCCCCACGCGCAGGGCCAAAAATTGAAAGATCGGAGCGGCGCCCATGACGGCCAACCCGACGATCCACATGGGACGCTTCAGCGACGCCCACAGAAGGCGCCAGCCTTTCGCTTGGCTGTCGTCGACCGCTGAGACCTCTCGGTCTTGAAAAGCCGCACCCAGCGCCGCCATAAAGGAAGCACAAAGAGCTAGGAGATATGGCACATTCGCACCAATGCATGAGAGAAGTGCCGAGAAGACATCTCGTTAGTTTGCCCTATCCAATGAGTTCTTTGACGGTTCCCACAAGATCCGCCGCGCTCTGGTCGCCCGTGGGAACCGGATGAACCTGCAGATGGGTCACTCCCGCCTCTTTAAAGGCTTCGATGCGTTCTGCTACATAGCTTTTCGGACCACACAGGGTCGTCTTTTCGAGGAACTCCTCGGGAACCAATGCTTCTGCTTCTTTTTTATTCCCCGAAAGATAGAGGTCTTGAATCGCTTCAGCTTCTTTTTCGTAGCCGTAGCGAATAGCCAGTTCGTTGTAGAAGTTCTTTCCCTTAGCCCCCATCCCACCAACATAGAGCGCCACCATCGATCGTTGGAGCTCGCGCAAGGCCGTCACCTCGTCACCCTCGCCGATGGCCAAGAGCCCACCCGCGGTGATCATGAGCTCGCCGAGTGAGGGATCTCGCTTGGCCCTACCTTCGTCAAGTGCCGATCCCCATACGTCACGAGCTTTTTCAGGGATAAAAAGAATCGGAATCCAACCGTTCGCAACTTCCGAAGTGACTGCCACATTTTTTTCACCCAGCGACGCCACCCAGATTGGAATTTCTGAGCGAACAGGTCGTCCAATAATCTTGAGCGCTTTACCGAGACCAGTTCCTTCTTCAGGTGGCAAGGGCATCGTGTAGTACCGACCATGGTGCTCGAGGGGTGCGTCACGCTTCCAAATCTGCCGACAAATCTGAGTGATCTCTCGCGTCCTGCCAATCGGTGCATCGTAAGGAACGCCATGAAACCCTTCGATGACCTGCGGGCCTGAGGCACCAAGGCCTAAATGGAATCGTCCACTACTCAAGGCGTCGATACCCGCTGCGGTCATCGCCAGCAAGGTTGGAGTACGGGTATAGATGGGCATGATTGCCGAGCCGATTTCCACGGTTTCCGTCAACGCCGCGAGATACCCCATCAGACTCGGACTATCGAAACCGTAGGCCTCAGCGACCCACACAAGATCGAGCCCGGCTTGTTCCATCTCGACGACTTGGGCAGCGGATTCTTTGAACCCTCCCGCATAACTCAACATGGTGCTGACCTTCATGGAGCCTCACTTTCGATTTTTTTCTCTCACCTGTCTTAGCGCATTAAGCACAAGGAGTCCACGAACACCAGAAGAAAACGCAGGGTCGATGGCCTACTCTACGATGCGATCGACGTTGCCGCAGCACAGCGGTTTGGGCCTGTTTCGAGACCGAGGACCTCGTCAAGAGGCAAAAGACCACCTTCACGGTTCGCCGCAACAATGACCTCTGCGTTTGGCGGTCGAGGGACTGCTCGGCCTGCAGTTGTTGCAACAAACTGCTGCCGGTTCATCGACAATGCCGGAATCGTCTCGAGGGCATCGCCGAGGGTCGTTGTCACCATGACATCGCCATGGATCTCAATATCCTGACTCACATGGGCCGGAAACAAAAGGGTTGATGCAGGGAAGGACAAAATCTGCTGGTGCAGCGAATCGTAGAGCTCCTGGGCAAACACCATGGCATTGTCCGCTAAGTCGGGTCGGCCCACATTATTCACAAACAGGGTATCGCCAGTGAAAAGTGCGGCTTGGCCTAAGGCGTAGGTGCTCGATCCCATGGTGTGGCCGGGTGTTGCAAGACGGTCAAGACGGAACGGGGCTTTACCCCCAATGTCAAGAGCACCCTGAAACGGAGTACCTGCATCGATCGTGTAGTCATCGCGCTCGTTGAGGACGAGCATGGCATTGTGGCGTTGCGCCAGCGTCACGGCTCCAGAGACATGATCAGCATGCATGTGCGTGTCGGCGACAACCGTGATGCCCCATCCATTGGCACGAGCAATCGCCTCACTGTGAGAGGTGTCTCGTGGAGGATCAAGGACGACGCACGCCGATCCACTCCCGATTACATAGCTCAGACAGCCTTTCCCCCGGCGACGTAATTGCACGATCCGCACGGTTCCCACATCCAGAGAAACTGTGTCATAGGTATTTGCCCATGATTCCATCCCTCCGTCAACGACGATTGATGAAAGACCGTGGGAATCGAGAAGATCCGCGGCGCGCTCTGATCGAGGGCCTTTCGCACAGATCAAATAGAGGTCTCGACCACGGAGTTCATCAAGGTGGAGTTCCACGTCTTCAAGAGGGATGTTGACGGCAACGGGAATGTTCCACTCAGCAAACTCTTCACGGCTTCGCACATCGACAAGCATCCATGATCCTGGGCGATCGAGGATGATGAGCAGATCATTGGTGCCGATATGTGAAATTCCCATGTGGTTCCTTTGGTTCGTCTCCTGGTCGGGTTCGTGGCACCATGGAGGGCATGGACAACTCCAACAACGTGTTCTCAGGATTCTCTCAGAATAACATAATCTCAGGGGTTTCTCAGGTTGCCTGCACCGACGCACAGGCCCTCCAGGCCATGGATGTTGTGCTCCTCGACGTGCGAAACCCCGATGAATATGAAGCCGGTCACGCCCCAGATGTCATGTTCATTCCGCTTGGTGAATTAGAGGCCAGAGTGGGGGAGCTCGATCCGACGATCCCGATCGTGGCCATCTGCCGCTTAGGCGGGCGTTCTCAGGCCGCCGCAGAGTTCCTCACCGCTCAGGGCTTTATCGTGGCAAATATGACCGGCGGTATGGCGGCGTGGTCAAGCGATGGTCTGAACGTGCTCACCGATGAGGGGACGCAAGGCATCGTCATCTAGGCGCGTTTCTGTGTGCTCTCGGCCCGGTCTCGAGCGACCGATGTGGAGCAATGACCCACAATCTGCCCACGACAATCAGCAAGACTGCAGTGCGTACTGCACTTCTTGAATCTCTTCAGGGAGAAATTCTGGCGCTTCGAGCAAGCGACCGGTGGGCTGCCTATCTTGATGCGCAAAGCAGGTTCCACAACTACAGCCCACGCAATGTCATGTTGATCTCGATGCAACGACCTGACGCAACCCACGTCGCTGGCTTCCACACATGGCGACAGCTCAACCGTACGATCACCAAAGGCGAAAGGGCTCTCTCGATTCTCGCTCCCCTGTTTTCTCAATCAATTGAGCACGACCACGACACGCCCATAGGATTCCGCTGGGTGAGCGTCTTTGATATCGCCCAAACACAGGGTCCTTCGCTCCCCTCCCCCGTTCAACTTCTTTCAGCACGAGTACCGGCCCATCTCGAGCCCGCCCTGAGCAGTGTCGTGCAACAGATCGGATTCACGCTTCTCTATGAGCAATTACCCACCGGAGTCAACGGTGAATGTCGGTGGGCCGACCGTGAGATCGTGATACAAGCTGACAACCCAGCACTCCAGCGGGTGAAAACCATCGTCCACGAATGTGCCCATGCGCTGTTGCACCAACATGAACGCAGCCGAGCGCTGGCAGAGATTGAAGCTGAGTCAGTGGCCTATATCGCCTTGAAATCCTGGGGCCTCGATGCGGCGCCCTACAGCGCGGGCTACGTCGCGAGTTGGCTAGATCAAGGCGACGACCTTCACGCCGTGATCGAGCGCTCGCTGAGCGCAATTCAACGCGCGTCAGCCACGATTCTGCGTGGGTTCGAGCAACAAGATTTACCCAGCAAGAGGGCCTCATCGTTTGCTTTTTAGACGAGAGAATTAACCCACCGGTCAACGGTGACGGGCTCAAACATGGGTCGGAGCGGCATCTGCGCAGATCCGTGGTCGGGTCGCACACAGAGAACTTGATGAATCTCAAGCTCATGCTTCTCAAAACCGGCAGCCGAACCTGCCATATAGAGACGCCACACCCGGGCTCGTTCTTCACCAACTTGCGCGCACGCGGTGTCCCAGTTCTCCTCAAGATTGCGCACCCACTGATGCAAGGTGAGGGCGTAGTGCTCACGCAAGCCTTCGAGGTGCCGCACTTCAAAACCAAAGGCCTGAAACATCGAGACCAAGGTGCCTACTTCGTGAAGCTCTCCGTCGGGGAAGACGTAGCGCTCTATAAAAGGACTATGCACCCGTGATGGACCACGAAGGCCCGCCGCGATAGAGATCTGACGGGTCAGCTCATGAAGACGCGTCGGATTCGGCTCGGCATCGCGCGTGGCTGGACGCCCAATGGCGTGGTTCAAGAAACGACCACCCGGTTTTAACAATTGATAGAGAGTGCGGACATACAGCTCCATCGACCGACGCCCGACGTGTTCGAACATCCCGATAGAGCTAATAGCGTCGAAGGGGCCGTCTGTGACATCTCGGAAATCTTGGACTCGAAACTCCACGAGGTCGCCGACGCCAGCTTCTTCAGCTCGCTCAGTGGCACGACGCTGTTGCGGCTCAGAAAGGGTGACACCGATGGCAGAACATCCGTAGACCTTCGCAGCGTGAATTGCCATCGTCCCCCACCCACAACCCACATCAAGCAGGCGCATCCCAGGCGCCAAATCAAGTTTGCGAGCGATGAGGTCTACTTTTCGTATCTGCGCGTCTTCAAGAGAATCTTCGGGAGAATCAAAGACAGCGCAGGAGTAAACCATTGATGGGCCAAGGATGATCCGATAGAAGTCGTTTGAGACGTCGTAGTGGTGAGAAATTGCTGCTGAATCTCGCGCCTTCGAGTGCAGCAGGCCCTTTTGGCGAGCTTCAATTGATGGTGGGGCAATCGGTTTCAAGATTGAGACACCCGTCTCTTTAAGCAGCGCCTTGAGCGGCCCCGTTTTGAGAAGGGTGCTCACAGGGGGAACCTGAAGATCGAACAGCACCGTCAGGTCGCCATCGAGTTCAACGTCGCCAGCGACATAGGCACGAGAAATCCCGAGTTCTCCCGGTCGTGTCAGCGCACGGGTCAATGCTTCTTTGCGCAAAAACCGGACGGTGAGGGGCGCGTCGGGTGCCCCAGCCACACTTCCGTCGTATGCTTCGATGCGAAAAGGTGGATTTCCATTAAAAATCGCTGCGACAAACTCTGCAACTGCCATACGTTCCTCCTTTCATCCCCAAAAGCTTCACTGTAAATAATGCCACGCTGAGTGATATTCCTCTCCAGGGGGAAGTTTTGACCAATTTTTAGGTTAAAGAACCTTGAGATTCGTTGTGGTCACGCTGTGGGTCGGCGTCGGCCGCCTCGCTGCGCCAACGTTGACGAAGCGACTCCACCGCACCATCAACCATGATCAACGCCAGGGCCAGCCACGCACAGGTGTCAGCACGGCCAAAGTTGTCGGGCCAGCCCAAGGCCCAAGGGAAGATGTACTTGTGTTGAAGATAGGCCGTCAGGAAGCCTGCAAGACAGAGTGCCGCCACAGAACCGACAAAGAGAACGACGCGTGTTCTCTTAAACCGCAGTGCTGCAATCGAGACCCCGAGACACAACAACCCGATAAGAGGTGCCGTGAAAAAGCCGACCACGAACCCGATAGCAAGTGACGCAATCATCGTTGTCTTCCATGATCGAGCTGGACGGTCATAGGTAAATGGTGAAGCCCATGTTGGCGAAGAGCCATCTGGCAGCACACGAGTTCCCTTCTTTCGCCGAGGCCAGAACATCAAGAAGAGAACCAACATGAAACCAATCAGCGAGACGATTTCGGCATAGTTGATGACATGTTGAGGTGTCCATACAAAATCAACAGTGGCAGTGGTCCCCGAAGCAATTGCTGGAAGTTTCCATCCGTTGGCATAGCCATCCATCAACACTGATTTGCCCAGGGATTTCCCGTTGACCGTTGCCGTCCAGCCATCTGACTGACTTTGTCCAAGGATGAGCCACGATGACGAACCCGTCCCTGTCACTTTTGTCGAGGTGGTCCACTGTGTCGAACCCGACACTTTGATTGTGGGCGTTGCAACAACGTGGACTGCGGGAGGAGGGTCCACGGGAGCCGACGAAAAACCGAGCAGGTCTACATCCCACCCAACGATGGACCCGTTGTCGGTTGTGACCTTATTCATCCCCTTTGCAAAGGGAATGCCGGATCCCGAGTTCGTACATTGCGAGATCGACATGGCGCCGCGATTCAAGGCATCCGTCGTCGAACCTGACAAGGCGACGGGGATCATCAAGTTATTTACCGTCAAGAGATTCATCGGACAGGTCGATGGCACCGCTGTTGGAGTCACTGGCTCAACAACACCTGGAAGGCCGAGCTCAGCGATCCCTACCGGGGCGCCAAGGCCACCATCGAGCGTAATTTGGTGCAAGGACAGTGAGAGCGCCGTATTGACCGTTAAACGAACCGTCGAACCGCTCAAGGCAGGGAATGAAACGGGGATCGTGGTCGTCGATCCTTGGGGCCGTCCTTTCCCTAGTGTCGCTCCAGGAAGAGTAACGACACGGCTCTGCCCACCCGCACTCACCGTCACGCTCGTTGGGACGTCGTGGCGGCCGTCCTCAATAACTTGAAGATTCAAGTGATCAAAGGTCAACGGATGCGCCAGCGAAAACTGCAGCCACTGCCCAGATTGGGGCGCGAAGTTTGACTGCCATGCCGTCGAACTGTTCCCATCTTCTGCAGCCCAAGAAGAGGCATTGAGGTCACCAGCGAGGCGGGTCGATGAATCAGACTGAACAATGGGGTCTGCTCCGGCACTCCCTCTGGGATAAGTCGATGACGTCGTCCGTCCAACTATTTGGTTCAAGGTGGCATCGCCCACCAGTGGGTCGATCCGCGCTTCACCTTTCACTTGAAATGAACGTTGCGTCGGAATATCCACCATCCGTCGCATCTGAAGTTCGGGGTCACTCGCGATACCAAGGCCGCTGGCTCGAAGTCGACCCATCAACAGATCCAAGGGGTGCGATGCCGAGTTTGTTCCGACCTTATTCAAAAGGTCAGTGGGCATCCGTAGCCACTCGGTAGCAGGTGGAACATTCCCAATTTTTATTTCTGAGAACCCGACACCAGAAAGACTGGCGAGACGGATTTTGGAACCAGTGACACCGGTGATGGTGATATCCAGCGTTTGGAATGTACGGCGCGGGAACGTGATGACCTGGCCCGGCTCAGACTGCGACGCCTTCTTCATGACGATCGGCGTTGGGCTTCCTCCATTAAAACGGAGGGTCGCGGTAGTGATTAAGCGATCCTGGTTTTTCCCTTTTGTCTGAACAAGTGTCACGTGGTTCGTGGTCTCTGGTTTATTCAACGTAATTTGAATTGTTTGGTTTGTTGCAGGCTCAAGAGCGCCTTCTTCCCATGCAGTAGCCGGATTCCCATCCACTGCATTAAACGGCTGCGCCTCAGGAGAGTTGGAGATCGGGTTGCCATACGACGTAGCTTCCACGGATTTCACACCTTGGAGGACGGCCACCGTCTGCGTCGAGGGGTTCGTGTCGGCGAAAATTGTTGACGGCTGTTGCGATGGATTAGGGACAAGCAGCTGCTCATGGGCAGTCTGGACATAGCCATAGTTCGAATCAATGGTTCCCCAACTGTCAAGACGCTTTTTGTTCGAGTCCGTGACGACCAATGTTGAATGGGGACTGTTCACAGAAGAAAAAGATGAGCTTGAAGGAAATGATGCGGAATAAAAGATCGGAGTCTTCGTCCCAAATAAATTAAAGGCGGCAGCTTCTAAGAGGCCTTGACCGTCCCCGGCCACAAGGAGTGGTGTTGTCTGAGCTTCGGTACGAATCGCGGAGCGGGGTCGTTTTACCGGAAACACCGCCAGTGATGGGACCGGCTTCGAGTCCTTGGTCACCGATAATTGCATGTTGTCGTTGAGCGTACCGATTAACGTCTTGGCACCAACTGACGGGCCAAAGGTCTTTGGCGTTCCGAGGCCTTTTGGTGTGGGCTGCAACTGATTCCAAAGCACCATCTGATGCGCGCTATTGAATCGGACATACTGAAGATTCCCTTGGTAAAGAACATCCCCTGCGCTCATCAAACTTGCCATTGGCGCGAGCGTCGCGGGATCAAAGACGCCATTTTCCATCGACTCGTCAAGCGACCTAAGGAGATCGGCACTGGCTAACTCACCTTGTGGGACGGCAGCTTGGGAAATCCACCCTCGCTGCAGAAGACCCGGCCAGACCTGGTCCATGGTCACTCCCCAGTTGTAATAGCCAAAGGCGACCCCAGGAATCCCCAAGACTCTCGTCGATGGCGACTTCGCATTGAGATAGTTCGCTGTCTTGCCTACATAAGAAGGGATCGGCGTCGGGTACGAAAGGTTCTTCGGCACCATCTGCCCACTAAACAGTGGCCACATGTTGACCAAAATCAATATGACGACGATTCCCCCAGCGGTGAGGCCGAGCCAGAATTTTTTGGCGATCAGGGTCATAAGCCCCGCTCCGAGTAAGAGTCCAAGGCCGAGCAAGAGCACCGGCACAACACGATTCGTTGATCGCATTGCCAGACCCACCGTGGTCGTGTCCGCTACTTTTAATACTGCGCCAAAAGGTGTCGGAAGATTGAGTGGGAATGCTCCTACTGCGGTGACGAGCCCCACCACAATCAGCGAGATGGCGAATGCCCGATACTTCCATCGAAGAAGAAAACTTGCGCCCAGTGCAGCTGCGGGAATAGCGAAACTAATGAGAATCGGGAAAACGTGCGCAATATATTGTGAAGCACTCAGCACCCAAGGCTGAATGGTGTCCCATCCATAGAAGTACCAGTACCCCAGGCCTCGGAAGACTTCCGCCGGCGAGGAAGTCATCGTGACGGTGGGAATCGTCTCGGTATATTTGAGAATATTCAATCCATACGCCGACTCAGCCCAAAGACCAGAGAGCCACCACGTCGAGACGAAGAGACTCAAAAGGGCAATGCGGTAACTCGCTCTCCAAATCTCTTTCCAGGGAGCTTCTTTGATGATTCCAACGTAAAGAACCCACAAGATCGGCCCGGGAGCGGCCATGATGATGGCCGTGGCGTTGATACCGCCAACTGTGGCAACAACCAACGCGAAGAGTCCAGGGTAGCGCCATCCTCCTTTGCGAACGGCCAGAATGGTGAAGCCCACCATCCATCCAAAACCAGCCCACGGCATAAGAAGGGCAGACGACCGTCCCATGTAGTCAAGAACAAATGGCGACAACATATAAAGAAGCGCCCCGACGAACCTCCCTATTGCATTAAGGCCAAGGAGTCGCCCAACGTAGAGCACCCCACCAGCGGCCAGCAGGAAAAGCGCACTGGTCCAAAGACGCTCTCCAACCCACATGGGAATCCCCACAGCCTGGACAAACCAGAAAAATGGACCCATCGGGAAGAGGTAGCCAATGTTCTGATGGGTGACTCCCCCCATGTCAATATTGGGATTCCACATGGATTGTGCGCTGACTAAGAGCCGCCATGGATCCAGATAGAGATAAATCTTCGTGTCGGCCGCCACCCAACCGGGTCGGGACAGCATCATCGAAGGAATGACAAGGATCGAAAAGATCAGCCAGGATGTCCAATCACTCCAGCGATGGAGAACCCATTGGACCCGCCCTTGATGCTCAGTAGATATCTCTGAATGTGGTGTCATGGTGAGAGTTGAGAAGCCAGCTGGCAGGCAAGATCTGAAGGATAAACCAGGAGATTCATCTCAGGAGATAATGGTAGTCCCTGCTCCAAGGTCGCACCTTGATTCCGCAAATTTTCTCGTAGCAACTTCGTCCCCACCACCAAACGTTAACTGAGGAACGTCAAGCCTTTTCGGCGGGGGACGGTGACCTGCGAAATACATAGTCTTCAGGCTCCCAACGAAACGTCTTTCGCAGTGCCCACTCAAGAAAGACTGCTGACATCAAGACGAGAGAGACGTCGAAGCTTATTCGATATCTCGTGTCTCCAAACGTCAGCATGGTCGCAATCGCAACATTTGCTGCAATGGCCCAGAGAGGAAAACTCGTCACTTTCCGTCGTCGCAACGCAATAGTTCCACCGATCGACATCACAACGAATGCGTAATACATTCCGAGTCCAGTGAGCGCCCAGTTGTAGGGTCTGGTCTCAATCCCAGCATCAAGCTGTATTTGTTGAATGGGGTTATAAAAGCCATACACCCTGCCCAATCGCGCTTCTTCAACGCGTGGCAACTCCCCGAGGTGCTGAGAAATATAATTGTATGCAACATGAGCGTAATGGGAGTTAGCAACTGATTCATCAACAAAGGGGCTAATTGCTGCGCTTTGAACACAGCCATAACTCCAATAGCCAGTGCCAGATCCGTTGTAGGTGGCGTCGCAGTTCGTCGCCACGTTCGTGATACCGATTCTCGTGCTGATTAAGGTGAGATTTTGGAAGCGTATATTGTTTCGGATCACCCACGGGGCAAGGATCAACGTGGTCGTGGCGAGGCCGACCAATAAAAATCTCATTCGCTGCTTCCACGAATAGTTCTTCATCATCAGCACGAGAGGGACGACGACAAGCACGGCTAACAGTGCAAGCTCATCTCGGCCGAGAATCGTCACCCCCAAAGAAAGGCCCAGTAACACGACATTTCGTGTCGTGGGCTCACGCCAAAATCGGTAGACCTGAAAGAGGAACCACCCGACCAGGAGCGGTGCCAAGGTTTCACTCATCGTCAATTCCGTCGCCATCCAGATATTGGGATAGATCGCCAGCAATAATCCTGCGATCAAACCGATCCGACGTCCACCAATCTCACGTCCGGCATAGGCCACCACGATGACGGCCCCAGTCCCAACCAAGCAGAACCAAATCCGTGCAGCGAGATAGGACTCGATTCCAAAAAATTGAGGAACAGCCATAACCATGGTGAAAAGTGGCGCAAAATTTGCGCTGTACACCTGTGGGTGACCCGCAGTGCCGTAGTAGATCCAAGGGTTAATAAATCCTTTTCCCTCTACAAGGAGCGTCGCACTATGAAAATAATTCCAAACATCGCCCCCGGGTTTCCGGTTGATTCTCCCCAGTACTGACCCCAGGCGTATCGCAAAACTCAAGAGCGAAAGGGCGCCGAGTCCCCAAAGCCACTGTCGAGATGTGACTCTTTGGGCCAGCAGTCTCCGCCATGGCAACTGAAGTTCAGAGCCGGTATCGACGAGAGTCACAATCGTGAGTATAACCCTTGCCCAATATTTGAAAGAGTATCGATTCGACTCTCTGCGCACCGATTCGAATGGGACAATTGGCTTGGGAGAGCACGAGACCCTTCCCGTTGACCTTGTCGGAGGTAGAATGGGTAAGTGACCGAAGGCATCAAATTAACTGTACTGATGCCATGCCTGAATGAAGCGGAAACTTTGGCGACGTGCATTGAAAAAGCCAATGATTTCTTTGTTCGTTCAAAGATTCCCGGTGAAGTTCTCATCGCCGACAACGGAAGCACCGACGGAAGCCAAGCTATCGCCCTTGAACTCGGTGCGCGTATTGTAGACGTTCCAAATAAGGGCTATGGGAATGCGCTCATTGCAGGCATCGAGAATTCCTTTGGTGAATTCATTATCATGGGCGACGCAGACGACAGCTACAACTTTTCATCTCTCGAAGCCTTTGTCGAGAAACTAGAAGAGGGCTACGAACTCGTCATCGGGAATCGTTTTTTGGGTGGTATCGAGCCCGGAGCGATGCCGCCGCTCCATAGATATTTAGGGAACCCCGTACTGAGCTGGATGGGGAGAAAATTCTATAAAATTGATATCGGTGACTTTCACTGCGGCCTTCGAGGATTTCGGCGAGCGTCCATCCAAAAAATTGGATTGCGAAGTGGTGGAATGGAATTCGCCAGTGAGATGGTTGTTAAATCTAAATTGCATGAATTAAAAATCTGCGAAGTCCCAACAACATTGAGCCCCGATGGTCGTTCCCGACCACCGCACCTGCGAACATGGAGAGACGGCTTTCGTCATCTTCGATTTCTTTTTCTCTACAGCCCCCGCTGGCTTTTCTTTTACCCTGGCTTGATACTCGCTGGTATTTCATTTCTCGCAGGAATCGTCCTTGAGATCACGACGGTCCACATCGGAAATGTTGGCTTTGGTGTTGACTCACTTGCCGTCGTATGTTCGCTCTTCATCGTGGGCATCCAAGCAATCTTCTTTTCGGCGTTTTCGAAAATTTACGGCATTCGGATGGGCCTGATACCCGATAATCCGACGGTGAGGAAATTCAGATTTTTTATGAAACCGGCAAATCTCATCGCCGCGGGGACAGGACTTTTGGCGTTGAGTACTGCCGGACTCATCGCGGCATTTTTATATTGGGGAGGAAAAAATTTCGGAAACTTAAACCCCGTTGATGCCTTAAGGTTCATCCTCCCCTCGTCAGCATTTCTCGTGGTGGGGTTTCAATTATTTATGTCGGGACTATTTATGGGAGTTCTCGAAATTTCCGGAAGCGAACGACACTGACGATTCGTCAACGGCGATGAGACGAGTCCTCCTCCTCAGTCTCCTTGTGGGAATCTTGGTCTTCCCAGCAATCTCAGGCGCAAGCTCACGAAAAGCCCCTCCAGGGACACCAGTATCTCATGCATTCCAAGGCATCTCGTCGGTTGGACCACTTTTTCCTCCGCAAAGTACTACCCACATCTGCACGGCAAGCGTCGTGGCAAGTCGAACCAAGAACCTTCTCATCACCGCTGCGCACTGTCTCGCAGGCAGCGTCGCGGGATGGACCTTTGCCCCTGGCTTCCATAACGGACTCGCACCTCATGGCTACTGGACCATTACCAAGGCCTACGGTTCCCCGCAATGGGTCGCCAATCAAAACCCCAAGAATGATGTTGCCATTCTCGTCGTGGCACCCAAACGAGTGAAGGGTAGAGTAATCACCATTCAATCCATCGCCGGTTCCAATACATTGGTCACCGAACCAGCCTCACGGACCAAAATCACGGTGCCTGCCTATCCCGCCCAAGTCGGCGGGAATCCATTGACCTGCGCAACCATGGTGTACTACCAATCTGGTTACCCTGCCTTTAATTGCAACTCCTACGTTGCGGGAACGAGCGGTGCTCCATGGATCGTCCACACTTCTCGTGGTTCCTCCGTCGTTGGCGTCATTGGTGGTCTCCATCAGGGTGGTTGCTACCCTTGGACCTCATATTCGTCACCATTTACGTCTTCTCTGAAGAAGACGTATGCCAATGCAGCCAAAGGGCTGCACCCAACGACGTTTCCCGTCGCTGGCGGCGATGGCTGCACTGGAGGGCCCTAAGGGCGTCAGGTCTTCATCGTTGAGATTTTCTATCGCCCTTGGAGGGAGCGAGTTCATCCAATTTAAAAGGAGAGTTCGAGGTGGGGACCAACCATCGGAAGGCCCTTTGGCTCTTATTCCATCCAATTAATCTGATTAACTCAGGTAAATCTATTTTTTCATTTGCTCCGCTGGAGATGCCACGATACTGGTCATATGAAGTATCTCATTTTGGTGGCGACAATCTTTGGGATAAATCTACTGCCGGCCTTTGGCCCACCCACTTCAGCCGTTCTGGTTTTTACTCGGCTTCATTGGCACCTGAATCCTGTGGCGCTGGTGCTACTTGGTGGCATTGCCGCGATGTCGGGCAGATATCTCTTGGCAGTTGGCGCATCGCATTTCAAGCATCGCTTGCCAGCACGGTTAACAGAAAACCTGGAAGGAGCTAAGGATCGTCTTACAAACCGGAAACATCGAGTACTTGCTCTCACCATCCTGTTTGGAATCTCACCGCTCCCTTCCGCACAACTCTTTATTGCCGCCGGCCTTCTTGATCTTCCACTCCTTGCTTTGACATTCGCGTTCTTTGTCGGTCGAATCATCTCGTATTCGATCTACGTAGGAGCCGCCACGTTGGCCGAGCAGCAGTTTGGCTCCGT
>CAIKCI010000034.1 GCA_903825895.1 uncultured Actinomycetes bacterium | reverse complement strand
TCGGGAGCGACCATTGGCATGGGCGCCGTGATTCACCAACGACGTCGGATCGGTCCGTTGGCAATGGTTGCCATGCAGGCCTCCGTTGTTCATGACGTGGCACCTTGCTCCGTTGTTGTGGGGAACCCGGCAAGATTTATGAAGGTGAACCAAATAGCGCTAGATAAAATGCCCTTAGAGGGCGGTCCCTGGGAGCAAGAACTGCTTAAACCTTTCGACGTGTGGGACTTTTCTCTCTTCCCCGAAATATTGCAATTGAAATTCGCGACGTTTAGCGATGCCCTGAACTCCCGTTAGGAATTCCTCGAATTCTCATCGACCAGTTGCTGGTAGAGCTGCAGATGCTTTTCGACGATTCTTCCACTACTCAGATTTTCCTCAACAAATTTTCTCTCGCCCATGCCGACCTTTCGAGCGGCTTCTGGATCGTCAATCAAGTCACAGATTTTCTCTGCCAATACGCGGGTGTTCCCGATCGGCGCCATAACAATGTCACGACCATCCACAAATTCGATGCCTGGGAAATTATCGCCTTCGACGACTGCAACAACAGGTACTTCAGAAGCCATCACCTCTAAGGTTGACGTTCCTAGGCCGAAACCTTGCAAGTCGTGAGATTCGAGGGTGGCGGCTGCAAAGAAATCACTGATTTGATCATGCGGAATCGGTCCAATCAGTTTTAAAGCTCCTTCAACGTTCAGTTCTTTGGCTAACTCGACAAATGCTGAATCAAGGAGATCACCGACAATGAGAACTTTTGTTCTCGGATGACGTTTCAAAATCATGGGCATGGCCTCCACGAGAGCAATCCTGTTTCTTAGGGGAATAACGTGCCCAATTGACAAGATCACGGGATCATCACCGAGTTCATATTTCTCCCTGACGACGCTGTTGGATCGATAGTGAAATTTTTCAACATCAATTGCGAGAGGGATGACGTTGATCTCAGAAAATTTTAAGTGATAACGCTTGCTGACGTAGTTACGCATGAATTTATCCACGACAAGCACTTTTCCTCGACCAAGGGCCAAGAACGGGCGGACCAGAATTTCATCCGCGATCCAAAACAGGCTGGCGAGCAGACGGCCCGGATGAATCAATGGCGTATGTACGGTCAAGACGACGGGCACTTTATGTTTCCGCGCCCAAATCGATGTCATCCATGTCAAGTCAAAAAACTGCCCATGTTGGTGAATAATGTCCGGCTTAAAGTCTTGGAGAGCTTGGGACAGTATCCGATAGTTCTTTCGCGAGAAGGCAAAATTTACGTCATAACGCATCGAGAGGCGGATCTGTGGCAATTCCCGACATTTCAGTCGCAAGACGCTGTAGCCATCAAATTCTTCAAGGCCAGCGGTCGAACCTTGGTCAGAAGTGATGACGAGGACGTCATGACCAAGGGAAGCCAAATTGGACGCAAGGACTTTGGTTAGATGAGCGCTTCCGCTAATCCGAGGCAAAAAGAAATTATTAACTAGGACAATTTTCATAATAATTGCTCTCGCTTTTTCCTTTCGAGGGTCAACACCCCGACAAAATCAATCAAGGATTCCACGGATCGCTTCTACTATTTGTTCGAGTTCTGACTGAGTCAGCCATTGATTTGTGGGGAGCGACAACACCTGTTCTGCAGCCAGAACCGAGTTGGGGACGGCCTCTATCTTCACTCGAGAGTCAGAACGAAAACATTCGTAATCGTAAACAGTCTTGGGATAGTAAATACCCGATTGAATCTCTTTTTTGCCGAGTTCATCTGAAAGCCCTTGACGACTTACCTTGGCCTCAGGGGTCACTCGCACGGTGTACTGGTGGAACACGTGTCTTCCACCAGTTCGTTCGACAGGCGTCACAAGCCCAGTGATCCCCTGCAACCCTTCGGACAGAACTCGCGCATTTTCACGACGTTGCTCGTTCCACGAAGAAAGATGCGCTAACTGTGAAATACCAATAGCTGCCTGAAGGTCGGTCATCCTCAAGTTGCTTCCCTGCATCTCATATTGATAGCGGGCCCGCATCCCTTGATTTCGATACAAGCGCAGATAGTCAGCAAGGTCTAGGTCGTTGGTGGTGACCATCCCACCCTCTCCGGTGGCAATATTTTTCGTTGCATAAAACGAGAATGACCCAACTCCCCACGATCCGGCAGGCCGACCATCATATTCCGCCCCATGAGCCTGCGCCGAGTCCTCGATGATTCCAATATTCGACGTTTCGGCCAATTGTGCCAACGGCGCCATGTCGGCCATTTGACCATAGAGATGGACCGGCATGACCGCCTTCGTGCGGTCATTAACCAACGAAACGACGTGCGCAGCATCAATCGTGAAGGTGTCCAGTGAGATATCAGCAAATCGAACAGTTGCTCCTGCTTGCAGCACTGCGTTAAGGGTGGCGATAAACGTAAAAGCCGGAATGATCACCTCATCGCCAGGACCAATTCCCATGGCCCTCACGGCGCTTTCAAGAGATACTGTTCCATTGGATACAGCTATCGCTTCTGACACCCCCGCAATTTGGGCGAACTCCTTTTCGAATTGGGCAACCAAGGGCCCTTGAGCCAGTTGCCCCGAACGCAATACTCCCAGCACGAGATCTTCTGCGCGTTCATCAAGGCGTACTTCGGATAGTCGAATCATTTTCCTACAGCTCCTGTATTTTTTTTGACGGCTCGCACTGTCGCTGTATCTCATCGGCCACACTATGGGGACCCAGAATTGATTCAACCTCTTCGACCGGATCAGCTTCGCCTCGAATCAGTCGCAAGAAATGCTCATGCTCTAAGGCAAGGGGTTCACCCGCATGACGGACAAACGGGATATCAATCACAGTTTCAGAACGGTACGTAAGTGATTTCGTATCGCTTGGCTGTTCTTGACGAATATTCTTGTAGACCGTGACGTCAGCCCTGAGGAGGTCCACTTCAATCAAATTTATATCGGACAGTATCGAAATGGTCCTTATTTTTCTCTGGCCCATACGACTCGCCGACAACGTCGCAAGCGATTCATTCTCAAACTTTAAAATACAATCTGCGATTTCTGACTGTCCGTGAGACGAGTTCCAAGCACTTCCTTGGGTCAAAATTGGCATTCGTTTTCCAAGGAAACGCAAAGCGAGGTCAATATCGTGAATTAACAAATCGTTGACCACGCTCCCTAATTTTCGTCCATCAGCCGGGGAATGACGTTGCGTCATGATATGAATTGCGTCTTCGGTCAGTAGCTCCATGGCCAGACGAACTGAAGGATTAAATCGCTCCACGAAACCACATAAAAGGACAGTTTCGTTTCGAAGTGCAAGGTCGCTGAGAGACTTAACTTCTTCCAGGGTGCTTGAGAGTGGCTTCTCCACCAAAAGGGGAATCTTGGCCTCTAACAGCAGGGACGCTTGTTCATAATGGAGTTGCGTTGGGCTGGCAATCACAACGGCATCACACTGAGTCAACTCTTCAAGATCCCGTGCTTCCTGACCCCCGTATTTGTCGAGGAGCCTGGCGACGGAATCGGAATCAATATCGAAAACCAAAGAAAGTTCTTCTTCTTGGCTCAAGGATACAACTCGGGCGTGGTTACTCCCCATTGTCCCGGCGCCTATCAAACCAATTTTCACTCACCTCACCTTAGTCGCAGGGTCTCCTCCTCGATATGACCGCCATCCCGACATGTCCCGTCCAGCCTGAAGTTTCTCACATTGAATTGACTCCAAAAGCCCCGCACGCGCCACTGATCTTCAGCTCATCAGGCCAGGTTCTACGAAACGAGATTCTTCTCGGCAAAGCACATCTTCATGCGAAACTGCGCCTACGGTTTCATGCAACCAACATCAACGACAAATCTGCGGTCACTGAAGCGATGCCGACCACCCAGAGGCAAAGTGTCACCCACTTTCCTCTACTCGCTCCAAGAAAAGCCAAGACCAAAAGTGGCGCACACGAAAGGCCGTATCGACCTTCGCTGCCAATACTCGATCTACAGATACTCCAATCATTTAATGCCAGCGACAACCCCCCAACATAAAGGGCAATCAGTGAAAAGAAGCCCATCCAATGAGCCCACAGTTTCTCTTTTACGAACACGAGGGAAATGCCACCAGCAACAAGGCCGAAGGCAATAATCACGTTCAATCCCGCCTCTAAATATGCGGCGACCGAGTGGGGAAAATAGGCCTGGTTGAAGGATTGAAACGCCGTCAACGGCTGCCAAAGACTGAGTGGATCGATGAAGAGTTGAGATGGGTAATACGGTCCTCCACCATTCACGACACCGCAGAGTGACTGTATCGAAACCAGCTCGATATGTTTTTGCAATACTGACCAAAATAAGATTCCCAACAGTGAAGAGCAAAGCAATATTCCACCCGTCGGTAGCCAGCGTTTCACCACACTCTGAATTCTTTGAGGCCGACCGTCAGGATTCTGCCAGACGTCCTTCGAAAGCGAAACTGCGAATAGCCCAGAAAACACCAAAACTGGAATGAAGTCGAGGGGTTTCAACATGACCACGAGAAATCCCGCCAAGGCCAAAATGTAGGGAACCCATTTCCCTGGTTTCAGAAACGCCAAAAGACACACAAACGCTATGAAGGAGCCGGCGAAGATAGATGACGCATCATTTGAAACGATCGCGGAGAAATAAACAGTCGTTGGGGCTGCAGCCAGAATGAGGATTCCAGCTCCAAGTTTGATTGGCGAGATGCCAACAAGCCTCCCGGATGCCCAAAGTAAAATCAACCCTGCGGTGAGCCAAAGAAGGCTGCCGATTCTCAACGCATGCAAAATACCAATATTGAAAGCCCAATTAATGGACGTACCGATTATTGCTACAACTGCGTAGTACCCCGGAGGTTGGATCGCCTCAGTGATGTAGCCCCCGCCTGGAAATTGGGAATTCAAATACGTTGTCGCACCACACGGAGGAAAAGTCCAACTCGGCAAGTAAACACCCTGGCAAGCAATTTCATTCATCTCGAATTGGTCGAAATGCTGACCCAATTTGGGCAACCCCTGACTTAAAATCCCGTGAGCGTAGGCGAAATGAGCAGTTTCATCCCTAACCGAAAACTTTGGATTATGACTCATCTGGGTCAAGCCCAAACACAAAGGAACGACTACTGCAACGACGATGAAAATCGAGATTGCCCAACCATCGGGAAACATCGTCTTTCGGAACGATCTTCGCGTTAGTTCTTCTTGATCGTTCGAGAACATGTCTCTATAGCGCCAACGATATTTCGAAAAAAATGCTCACCTCCTCAATGTAATGCATCGGGGAATATGGGCGAAGTTCGCCACCTCGTGCAACTGAACAAGTCCCGCATGCGGTCGAATTCGGCCCGCAGGGGCAATTTTTACCTCTTGACGTTCTCCTCGCCAGCAATGTCCAGTTTCGGCGGGCGACTTTAAACGCTAGGGGCAGAGTAGTGCCAGGAGCCTCAGGTAACCTTTGCCCATGGAGTCAAACGGTCCACCAAACGCCAAGAATGGCCAGCAATCTGGATTAGTAGATAGTTTTTCGAACCTCTACGATGCCAGCTACTACCAATTCCACATGGGTCTTGAGTCTTATGACCGCAGTAATCCAATTTGGTCCAAGTTTTTTCATTTGGTTGCGGAACAGATTATTGAAGAGCTGCACCCCCTAACCTTTCTTGACGCAGGTTGCGCTCTCGGGTTCCTCGTCGAACAACTTCGGGAACTCGGCGTAGACGCTCGAGGTTTTGATATTTCAGAGTTTGCGATTTCATCTGCTCCAGAAGCACTCAAGCCTTTTCTCTCTCTTGCTTCCCTAACCGATGAGATCGAAGGAACCTTTGACGTAATTTCTTGCATTGAGGTCTTGGAGCATCTCCCCGAGTCGTTGGCGAAACCAGCCATAACGAATCTCTGCGGACATACCGAAGTCGTTATTTTCTCGTCGACCCCTGACGACTTCGAAGAGCCAACTCATTTAAACGTCCGTGATGGTGGCTACTGGGCACAACTCTTTGCGGAGGAGGGATTTTTTCGAGATTTCTCAACAAAAATTGGGAAAACGATCGCTCCTCAAGCGGTCGTTTTTCGAAAAAAACATCTGGACACGGTGAATGCTGTCGCCGAGTACGAGGACCTGCTGACTGAGAAACTCATACAAGAAAAGCAATTCGAATCAGCAAAGATTTCATCCGTACGTACCGCTGAGTCGGATGCCCTCCAGCGACTGTTGGAACTTCGCTTGGTGGAGTTGAGCTCCAGCCGAGCTGAAGTCGCGGAAACTTGGATGAGGGAGTATCAAAAAACGCGCCTCTTTCGCTACACCAAGAAACTTCGTCGACTTTATGGGCGGGTGAGATCTTTTCGTACCCCCGAAACAGCAGAAGCGCACGAGGAGCATCTCAGTATTTATGGAACGTGGCTGAAAACGTACGAACCCATAGCCTCAGAATTCATCAGCGAATCAGCCGCAGCGCTACCACATGGCCCCCTGGTCTCTATCATCATGCCGACGTTCAATACACCTGTCGAATATCTTGAGGCAGCGATCTCTTCGGTGCTTGCTCAAAGTTATGAACACTGGGAGCTCTGTATCGCCGATGACGCCTCTACGGATTCGGAAACAAGGGAGTACCTCGCATCACTTCCCGACCGCGATTGTCGGATCAAGGTGCTCTTCCTCTCCACAAATTCTCACATCTCTGCTGCCTCCAATGCCGCCATTCGTAGTTCATCCGGTGAGTGGATCGCTCTCCTCGATCACGATGACACGCTCGTTCCGTTTGCTCTTGCGTCCATGGTCATGGCAGCCAGTGAGCATCCGAATGCAAATCTTTTTTACTCCGATCGAGATTTATATGAGGAGAATCGTGGACGGTACCAGCCGTTCTTTAAGTCTGATTTTGACAGAGATCTCCTTCTCACGCTGAATTTTGTTTGTCATTTTCAGATGATGAAGAGGGAAATCGTCGAGAAGGTCGGTGGATTTCGCGAAGGCTTAGAAGGAAGCCAGGATTGGGATCTCACACTTCGTATCGTTGCGCAGTCCCTTGACAGTCAAATCGTTCATGTCCCCTACGTGCTCTACAACTGGAGAGTGCACTCAAATTCAGTTTCTTCGAGCATCGGGGCGAAATCGTATGCGATCGAATCAGGTGCTCAATCGGTACGCGACTTCCTCTCTCAAACCCACAAAGTGGGTGACGTCTCGAGTATCGGGGCTGGATCTTGGATGCGGGTCGACTGGACACTCCCGGAGGCGCTCCCAACGGTGACGGTTGTTGTGAGAGGAAGATCCGCTACCGAGATCGAACATCAAAAAACAAAGCTCGAAATGATGACTTCCTATAGCGCAGCTACCTATGTGGGATTGGTGCTCAACGATGCGACACAACTGACGTTCGGAGAAGACATCCACAATCTGATGACTGCCACCGACTCTGAGTTCATCTGCCTCTTCGATAAAACGCTTATCCCGACCGAAAATAACTGGCTTCGTTCCCTCGTAAAATGGGGGAACCAAGAACATGTAGGCGTGGTCGGACCTGCGATCTATTCGAAGAATGATCGGCTGTTGCACTCGGGCATCATTCTGGGCCTCGGCGGCTCTTATGCAGAGCTCGGCCAAGGGTTGTCGCGAAGTGATCAGGGAACATACGGTCGTTTCAGCTCGACCAGGAATTATTCTGCCGTATCGGCTTCATGCATGCTTATCAAGAGGCAGGCTTGGGAATCAATCAGTGGGGCAAGCGAGCCCCCAGATCAGCGTGCCTCCTCAAATGTCGAGTTTTGTTTGCGACTGAGGAGTCGGGGCCAGAAGACGCTTTGGACCCAAGATGCCATTCTTCGCGTTAGCTCGCGCGCCGGACATGAACTACGAAGTGATGCGATAGATCCAGAAGAAATAAGGAGCCTCCGAGAACGATGGCCATCACGATTCTTGAGTGATCCAGCATTTAATCCAAATTTGAAACTCGATAAAAGCAACGATTGTTTAGAGCCGGCATTTCCCCCTCGAACAATCGAACTCCTTCGTCAAGGAAGGGTTACCAGAAAGAGTTTATAGATCACTGCGTTGCTGAGCGAGTTGTGACAAATTCTCAGGGGTGGCATGCACCGCTCCGATAATTTTTTTGGAAATCATTGATTTATTAAAACAGGAAGACCAACCTGAGAAGTAAGTTGGTTTCTAGAGAGATGCGCTACTCGTCCAATAGCAAATTCCCCTTGCATCGACGAGTTCCGTAGACCCTTCGTCGGTAACTCTCAAGTGCGAAGGACTGGCATTTGAGGTGCCAGATGCCCAGACGGGAAGAAGTTGCTCATCAAACATGACGAGATTGCCATCACTTTGAATCCTGATGAACCGAGCCGCACGACTCGGAATAATTTCTTCAAATATTGACGAATCATCACTTTCCGCTACCGTCCAAGCACCCTCGCCCGAAAGCATGCCAACGAAAGAATTATTCTCAGAATGAATCCCCAATCCGGTCTTGAGTAGGACGTTAACGTCAAGACGTTGGCCAGGACGGACAAGAAAGCGTGGGCGTTCTGCAAGACTCCACTCTGAGTCTGCCAGCGTCAAATTAGGGTTATAAAAGGGATCTCCCTCAAGAGAACGTTGCCATTTCTCTTGAACGAGCGTTGATTCACTCAAAAAGAGCCGAGCTTTTTCAGGGGTCGTGTCGTAGCCGCGCGACAGCGATTCATGATGAATCATCTCTGCGTATGGCGTCCAGACAATGGACCAGTCGGTGTTGCTAGCACGTATGCAGAAATCCACATCATTAAAGGACACCGCAAGTTGTTCGTTGAGGCCGCCTAATTCTTCCCACGTGGTCTTACGAATCACCATGCAGGCCGCAGTGACACACGAGACAGAATGTGCCAATGAGTGCCTACCTCGATAGCCAGTCGAGTTTCCAGGAGCTTGATGGAACGAATGACGTGCCACGCCACCCATGCCCAACACCACCCCGACGTGTTGCAACTTTCCATCCGGATAGAGAAGTTTCGACCCTACAATCCCAACCTCTGGTCGGGCGAACTGAGAAAGCATCTCCCCCAGCCACTCTCCGGAGGTGATCTCGATATCGTCGTTCATCAAGCAGATGAAATCAGCAGACGTTGCCGCTACGGCAGCGTTGTTCAGCGCCGAATAATTAAACGGTCGGTCATCACGAAGTATTCGTAGAGGAAACGTCGACGAATACCTCTCAAAACGATCGAAGGTCGCCGGATCTTGGCTCCCGTTGTCCATGATCACCACATCGAAGTTCGAATACGTCGTCAACGAAAAAAGGGTTTCAAGACAACGTTCCAATGTGGCCCCATCACGAGTTGGAATCACGATGGTGACACTGGGCAAGACCTCGGGAAGCGCCCAGCGGATTCGGTTCCAGCCGCTCTTTGGATCGGTGACGACCTCGGCCTTCACCGGCCCCCTGGCAAGATGCTCGTTGACGGCTCGAGACCCAGCATTGACTGCATACGGTTTGGCGCTGACCTCTCGAGATGTTGATGTCGACGACATCCGCCAGTGATAGAGCACGTAGGGAAGATGGATGATCTGTTCTGGAGCGACTATTTCTGTCACTCTCAAAAAGAGGTCCCAATCTTGCGCTCCTTCAAAACCCTCTCGGAAACCCCCTGCGGCATCAAGCACTGACTTGCGAAGGACCGTGAAATGGCAAATGTAGTTCTGAGCGAGCAGGAGCAAAGGATCAAAATCACTCTTAAAAAATGGGACCGTCCTGCGGCCTTGCTCGTCAATCTTGTCTTCATCGCTATAAATGAGGGCTGCATCAGGATTGGCGTTGATGCCGGAGACAACCCCCGCAAGTGCCACCGGACTCAGGACGTCATCGTGATCGAGGAGCGCAATCCACTCGCCACTGCACTGGCTTATCCCCGCGTTGGATGCCGCAGAGATATGTCCATTTTCCTTTCGGTACTGAACTTTTATGCGCGAATCCTTCGCTTCGAGTTCGCCAAGTTTTCCAAGCGTTCCCTCGTCCGTTGAAGCATCGTCGACAATGCACAGCTCCCAGCGGTCGTAGACCTGGGCCATGACTGAATGAACAGCCTGTTCTAAGGCTTCGGGGTTCGTGTTGTAGGTCGGCATCACAACCGAGATCAGTGGCCGATCCAAGCATGATGCCAACTGTTCACCAATGAAGTGCTCAACGAGGTGCTCGTTACGCCCAATCCACTCTCGATAGAGGTCGTCTTCAGAGATCACTGAACGACGACCCGTCACTCGTGAACGCACTCCTCTATAGATCCTGGCTAACGACGCGCGAAGACGAGATTTCAACCTGGCCGGGGATCTGCGTGGCTTCGCAGGATCAACTGACTGATTGACGGGGTCAGAATCGCTCATGCTCGTCATCGGCGTCACCTCTCCCCTGCTGTTTCAATCTGCCTCGCGGCTCCCGGCACTGCCGAAAGCCTGGAAGGCCCAAATCCCTCGTTGTTGCTCACCCGTCTGACGCTCTTGGTCCCTTTGGTGTAGTCAATACTCTGGCGTTTTCTCATCTACTCTGGCGTACACTCATCCTAATGGACTTGCCTGAAACCCCCGATGTTGATGTCTTCATTGTTGGTGCTGGCCTTTCGGGCATTGGCGCTGCTTGTCACTTGATTGACGAAGCCCCTCAGAAAACATTCCGTATCGTTGAGGCGCGCAGCTCTATTGGCGGGACCTGGGATCTCTTTCGCTATCCAGGGATTCGCTCAGACTCCGACATGTTCACGCTTGGCTACTCGTTCAAACCCTGGAAAGAGCCAAAAGCAATCGCCGATGGTCCCTCGATTATGAAGTATCTCCACGAGACCGTCGACGAGTACCAACTCGGCGCCTCCATCACCTTCAACCACAAGGTCACATCTGCTTCATGGTCTACTTCGACCCAATTGTGGACCGTCTCACTGCTTGACCAGATATCCGGCCAGACCGAAGCGACAACCTGCCGATTCCTGTACGTCAACACGGGCTACTACCGCTACGACCAGGGACACCAGCCATCGTTCCTCGACGCAGAAACCTTTAGGGGTCCAATTCTTCACCCGCAGTTCTGGCCTGAAGATTTCGAACCCGAAAGCAAGAACATCGTGGTCATTGGCAGTGGAGCCACGGCCGTCACCCTCGTGCCCTCACTTGCGGCCTTGGGGGCACAGGTCACACTATTGCAGCGCTCACCCACCTATATCTTTTGTGGCTCAGAGACCGACGCCCTCGCCGACAAGGCGCGGCGATGGCTACCATCGAAGCTTGCCTACGGCGTCATCCGGGCTAAAAATATCGCCTTGAATTCGTTTTCATGGTGGGTGTGTCGTCGCCACCCTGAGATAGCAAAATCCATGTTTCGTAAAAATATTCAACGTCAGCTTCCTGAGGGCTTTGACATCGACACCCACTTCACGCCGAGCTACAACCCCTGGGACCAAAGGGTCTGCCTTGACCCAAGTGCCCGCCTGTTCCGAGCCATCACTAAAGGATCCGTTACGGTCGTGACGAACACTATTGAGCGCTTTTCTCCTGAGGGCGTGGTGCTGGCGTCTGGGGAATCCTTGACCTGCGATGTGATCGTGACCGCCACCGGTCTTGAACTTCAGGTCCTTGGGGGCATTGATATTGACGTTGACGGCGTAACTATTGACCCTGGAGCCACCGTGACGTACCGCGGCATGATGTTCGACGGAGTGCCGAACTTGGCCTACACAACGGGCTACACCAACGCTTCGTGGACGCTGAAAGCCGATCTCGTCGCTCGCTATCTCACGCGCTTATTCAAAGAGCTTGACCGCCGCCACGCCACTTCAGTGACTCCTGTGCTTGACGATCCTTCGATGCCGACAAGCGTGAGTTTTGGATTGGATTCAGGCTATGTCCGCCGAGCGGTGGGCCAGATTCCTCTCGAGGGATCATCCAAGCCGTGGCGGCTCGATCAGAAGTACCCGAGGGACTACCTTGATCTTCACTTTGGCAAACTCGACCAAAGCGTGGTGTTTAACTAACGGGGACCTCAGGCGTTGATGGGGTCCCACCCGAGGCAGCTTTCCCTCCAGTTTTGTGGCTGGGCCACCAGAAGAAGTTCCCGAAGGTTGCCGACAAGGCGGGCAACATCTTGGTGGTCAAGATGTAGGCAGTGAGCAGACAGGCAGCAACCACGGCTAAGCCAATTTCCTCGAGGACTTCAATGCCCGTGAAGAGCAGCGAGGCAAAGGTTGCAGCCAAAATCAGACCGGCAGCCGTCACTGCCGGCGCTCCGGTCTTGATCGCTTGTTTCGCTGCAGCCTTCTTGTCCAATCCTTCCTTGTGCGCTTCGCGCAGTTGGTGGGCAATCAAGATGTTGTAGTCAGAGCCCACCGCCATCACGAAGAGATAGGCAACAAGAGGCAGGGTGAAGTCAACCCCCACGAAGCCGAATCCAGCGACAAAGACCAAGAGCACCGTACCGAGAACCGCGGCATAGAGCAACGCCACGCCAATCAAGATCCAGAACGGAGCAGAGATTGCGAGGAGGAGCAGGCCGATAATGATCCCTACGATGATCAGAGCCAATGGAATGACGTGGTCAAGGCTGAGCTTCATCGCCGCACGGACGTCCACGAGCTGGGCCGTCGTTCCACCCACCACCGCAAAGTCGCCGGGTACTGACCCGTTGACTTCTGGCTCAATGGTTCTTTCGACCAAATCAATAGCTTGGGTTGAATACGGGTTATCCGTCAACACCACATTCATCTGCACGGCGGTTGCTGCTGCTGAATCAGTGTTGTTCAGCGTTGGTTGCCCAACCCCGTAGACACCTGACGTCGCTTTCAGCTTGTTATAAAGATTCGTGATTGCCGTTTGGTTCAGTGGAGCGACACCAGTGACGAAGACTTGTGTTGGGCCTAAATAGCCTGCAGGGAAGTTGGCCGACATGGCGTTATAGGCAATGAGCGAAGGGGTCGATCCGGGAAGTTCTGCCAGTTGGTTGTAGGTCGTTTTAAACCCAAGACAACCCAAGGCCAAACCGGCCATGATGACGATGCCGACGATAAGCGAAATCGCCCGATGACCAATCGTCAGGTGAGCCATGCGCTCGGACTGCGTTGTCTTCTTCGGGGCGCGTGGGTGGTAAGGGAAGAAAAGCGTCTTGCCCAAGACCTTAAACAGTGCAGGAACAAGGGTCAGACCGGCCAACATCATGAAGAAGACGCCAACGATAAGGCCTGGTGCCAGAGTCTGGAGCGATTCAAGGGACGCCACGAGCAGGGCCGCAAAGGCGGTAATTACGGTCGTTGCCGCCGAAGCAATCACGGCACCAATCTTGGAGACCGCACCTTCAAGGTGCTCCACACCATTTTGTGAAGAGTTCACAATAATGTCGTTTCGATAACGGAAAAGTAGGAAGACGATGTAGTCCGTTCCCACCCCGAACATCACCACCACAAGTAATGGTGCGAGTTCGTTCCCGACTTGGAAACCAAAACCATCGGCCAGCCACGCTGTGACACCCTGGGCCATCGCGTGGACGACGCCGATCACCACAATGGGAAGGAAAGCAATGATGATTGATCGGAAAATCAGGGCCAGCAGGATAACGATGGCAAGAACCGTGGCAATAGTGATGATGGTCTCTGCGCTGGCATAGGCATTGGTGGTATCAACACTGATCGCCGCGTTGCCAGTGAGCCCACCAACGAGGCCGGTGCCTCGGAAGTAGGCCGTAGTGTCGGTACGAATGGTATCTACCGCATTGTTGACCACGGTTGACCCAGGTTGTCCGGTAAAGACCACCGTCACGATTTGAGCTTTTTGGTTTTGAGAAATCGTCGGAGCCCCTTGGGCATTCACCGCAGTGATCACGTATACGCCAGGAATTTTTTGAGCGGTGAGTTGCGTCGCTAACCCAGAAATTGAGGTCTGATCGGTACTTGATGTGATCACCGACCCGTTTGCCGCGGTGACCACAATGGTTCCTGTGGCTCCCGAGGTCTGGGGGAAGTACTTGGTTGCCGTATTTTGTGCTTGCACCGACTCATAAGAGGCTGGTAGTCCAGCACCCGCGCTCGAGGTCGTGTAGTTGGCCAGCGAGGGAGCAAAAGCGATCACAGCAATAGCCAGGACGATCCAGGCGGCGATGATCTTCCAGGGGTTCTTGACCACAATGGTTGCGAGTTTGCTGAACATGACGTTCTCCTTTACGTGATCGGCTTTACCGCTCTGCTGCTCATCATCCCGGTGAAAGTTCAGCGAAGTGCGTAACCTTACGGGTGCTTTCTGATTTACAAAATGTCCTTTTGTCCTGGACTCTTCGGTAATACTACTCACAGTGCCTCCGTTGACTGCGAATAGGGAACCATGACTGAGAACACCGAGAGCGATTCCAGAAGCCCGGTCGAGACCACCACCCATGTGGACCGACCCCCTCGGTTCCCTGGGTTTAATGGACTCAGAGCGCTCGCTGCGATCTTAATTATCGGGGTCCACACTGCCTGGGAGTCCGGATTTTCGCTCGGAAACTCGCTCGGCAAGTACACCGCGAGGCTCGATATCGGCGTGATGGTCTTCTTTTTGATCTCTGGATTCCTTCTCTATCGCCCCTTTGCCGTTGCGCACTTGCGAGGTGTTGCCCGACCGAAGACTGGGTCATTTTGGGTTCGACGCCTCCTGCGCATCCTTCCCGCCTACTGGGTCGCGCTCTTTTTCTTGACGACCGTCTTTCACAACATTGAGATTGGAGCATTTGGCTGGCGCTCCTACGCCGTAAATTATTTTCTCCTCCAGACCTATACCTCTGATCAAGGATTCAATTCTCAAATCCTCTATGGAATCACCCAAGCCTGGTCACTGTGTGTGGAGATGTCGTTTTATTTCTTCATTCCGTTCTTTGCCATGGCCGTCGGGTGGCGCCGGCTCAAACGGACCGTCAATGGTCGACTCGCAGCTGAGTTAATCGGCCTCGCCTTGATGTGCGTCATCTCTGGGGTGTGGCGTATTTACGTGATGAAAGGAGCGTCGACAACAAGCCTGATTGGAGAGCGCGGCCTTTCATGGCTTCCGGCCTATTTCGATCTTTTCGCATTGGGTATGTTCTTGGCGGTCATGAGCGCCTGGATGCACCAGGAGCATCGCGAACCCTGGTGGCTTCGCCACCGCTCTATGCCCTGGATTGCCTGGGGCATCGCTTTGCTGTGCTTTGTTTTAGTGGCGCACCTAGGCATTCCCACCTATCCGCTCTACGTCAAGACCCTGCGTGACGGACTGCGCCAAGAACTCTATGCACTCTTTGCGTTCTTTCTCTTGGCACCCGCAGTCTTTGGACCACAAGATCAGACACTGGTTCGAAAGTTTTTGAATTGTTGGCCCATGGCTTCCATCGGAGCGATCTCCTATGCCATCTATCTCTGGCACCAAGCAGTGGTGAGTTGGATCTCTACCCATTTCCACAGCGTTGCTCACTCGTTCGTCTGGCTCTTCCTCGCCACCTTGGTCCTGGTGATCCCCATCGCCACCGCCAGTTACTTCATTGTCGAAAAGCCGGCGCTGCGCCTCAAGAATTCCTTCACCTGGTTTAACCGTTCAACCACCGCCATTCTCCACGACGATTCGCCCAGCAACGATCCGTCGTCCTAAGCGATCAGCTCAGGCCTTTGGGGCGCGGACCGTCACCGCATCGCCACGTTTCGCCGCACGCCACCCTTCCCAGCGAAACGAACCAAGACGATCAATTCCGTCGTCGAGGATGGCGCGAGCCATCGCTCCCTTCACTGCTTTCGCACCATGACCCGCGGCACCTGCTCCCGAATGGGCGACAAAGTCGACCGTCACGATCCGGCACAATGCGCCGACGACTTCTGGGTCTACCGCTTTGCGGTGTTCATTGGGCAACAGGTCGATCACGACAGAGTTTTTACAGGCGCTGGCCAGCGCCCGACTGACAGACTGTCGCCAAAACGCTCCGAGGTTCCCTATTCCTTCGAGTCCCACCAACATGGTCAAGCGGTAGTCAGCGATGAGATCGTTGGCAGTGGTCAAACCATAAAGCCCCGATGGAATCACAATCTGAGCTCGCCTTGAGGCGCTTAACGATTCGGGGTGAAGATGCGACCACACCACGCCGCTGTAGCGCTGCCACGCCGGCATGACCGGTGCCTTATTGGCAACCAGTGCTTTGGCGTGATGGAGGGCGCGATCGGCCAATGCGCCATGGGCTTTGAAAAGAGCTTCAGCACGCTCGTGCGTCATCGTTGCCAGTTCTTTTTTCAAGGCGCCGACCACCTCGTGTCGCTGTATCTTGAGGTCCTTATCGAACGCTCCCGTCGACGTGCCCTTGACACCTCCGGCTTCCTTCCCTTCAGAAGGGGGCAGGAGCAGGGTGAAGGTTGAGGGCATTGACCAAGACAGTAGCGGCCTCAGCGATCAAGCGAGGCGACTAAACGCCCATGAATCATGGGGATTCTCAGGCATTTTCGCCTTGGACGGTGAACGTGGCGGACGAGACAAGAGAATACGGCTAGCGTTGTCTCTGTTAAGTCCAAGCACGGAATGATCTCGTGCCTTTGAAAGATCGGTCACTCGACCACACACCACACTTCGCTCGCAACGCCCTTTCCTCCACTTCGGGGAAACGACGCGCGCAACAAAGCCGCATAAAGCGGAAGAGAAAGAATAGGAAAGAAGGAATACAGCAATGGCAACCGGTACAGTGAAATTTTTCAACAGTGAAAAGGGCTACGGCTTTATTTCACGCCCCGACGGAGATGACGTATTCGTTCACTACTCCAACATTGAAGGTGACGGATACCGTTCACTCGAAGAAGGCCAAGAGGTCGAATTCGAGGTCGGTCAAGGTCGCAAGGGTGACGAGGCGAAAGCTGTTCGCGCTATCTAATTCATAAGAAAAGAGCCCCTGGGTCTGCTGAGTTTTTCGGCGGGTCCGGGGGCTCTTTTTTGTTCCCGCTCACCCCTGGCTGTCCCGTTCAATTAGTCTGTGTCCATGTCGCCAACGCGTCACAACAAATCACGGCGGCTCCGCCCTGCCCAACGGCTGATGACCGCTCTCTTGGCTGGTGCGATGACGTTTGCTTCCTTTGTGACCCTGCAGGCCCCGGCTGGCGCGTCTGCTCCTGTTCGTTCGTCTGGCACCGTGCACCTCGTCCTGCACTCTGCACATTCGTTTACCCCTCGCCCACCAGCAGGCGCGCACGATCTCTATCACTGCTCGGTCGTGAACCCAAACTTCAAACAGGACATGATGGTCACCTCGTCCAACTTCCGTCCGGGCACGAAAGAAGTGCACCACGCCATTCTCTACCGCGTGCCCGCTGAGTACGCTGCTCAAGCCTGGGCCCAAAATAACCACGGCAAGGGATGGACTTGTTTTTCCGAACCAACAGTCAGTGGCGCTGCAGCGATCACTGAGTTCTCTGGAATGCCCTGGCTCTGTGGATGGGCGCCGGGCCATGGTGCGTCAATTCTCCCAGCCGGAACGGCCGTGCCCATGCAGGCCGGATCCGTCCTGATCATGCAGATCCATTACAACACGCTGATCGGCCACAAGCCCGACAGCTCGTCAATCTCACTGACTGCCGTTCCAACTTCGAAGTCCGATCTGAAGACCGTGACGATCCAACAGTTGCCTGCCCCACCGGAGATTCCATGTCCGGCCGGTATCACGGGTCCTCTTTGTGATCGAGCCGCTTCGATCGCCTATACCGCCAAACGCTTCGGTCCAAATGCAGCCACCACTGTCTACGGCCTCGAAGCAATTTGTGGACGCAATCCCATGAACCCGCCGGTTGGGAATTCAACCTCATGCACCTGGCCGGTCGCCACCGATGAGGTGATTCGTCAAATCACCCCTCACATGCACCTTCTCGGCCAGTCCATGACGGTCACGCTGGATCCCGGCACCCCTCAAGCCAGAGTGCTGATGAATGACCCGCACTACAACTTCGACGCACAGGTCGCTGATTCGCTCAGCCCCGCCGTTGTTGTTCCGGCAGGAAGCACCATCCAGGTCTCGTGTACCTACAACCCCAAACTGCGCCAATTCAATCCGCAGACAAAGAACCTGGCCCCGCAATTCATCACCTGGGGTGACGGATCGGCGGACGAGATGTGTTTGGCCATCCTGGCCACGACCGCCAACTAATTCCCTGAGCTACCTCGCCGTCTTCGCTGCACGCTGAGAAATCAATGACGTCAGGGCGCCGAGCACGTCGTCGCTTGCCTGAGGAGTGGGACCAAAGAGAGTGGTCGCCGCATTGACTTCGAGCACGAGCGGTCCGTCGGGCCCCATCACGAGATCGACGCCACCAAGGTCGAGGCCGAGGGCAGCGACTGCGTTGACGGCCATATGTTCGGCCTCGCCCGACGGACAAGGTGTAGCCGACAGCAGTGCCCCCAGCGCCAGATTTGAGCGAAATTCTCCCGGTGGTGGGGTCCTGAGCCCCCATGCCAAGGCCTCTCCGCCGATGACGACGACCCGGTAGTCGGCGACAACATCGACAAACCTTTGGGCCACCATGTCAACCTTGTCGCCCTCGGAGAGGTGCGACCACTGAACGCGACGCACGCCATTGCCGGAGTGACCACGGCGAGGTTTCAGCACGATGTCATCTTCTCCGGTCCATTCCATCGTCGCCGCATTCACGGAGTGAGGATGCGCAATGCCGTTGGCGGAGAAGGTCTGTGCTTGAAACCATTTGTCACGACTTCGCTGATGCGCTTCGGGATCGTTGATCACGGGAATACCGGCTTCAACAAAGTGACGAGCACGTTCTATGAGCACATCGTGACTGGCGCGCACCACGACGAGATCCGGATCGCATGGAATCAATGGCCCATCGGGATGATCCCACCAGATCACTGGTCGATGTCCATGGTCGAGGAGATACTCAGCCAAGAAATTCCCTCGGCCTCGCTCATAGATCGCCGACGGAGGGCCTGAACGAGGCGGATGTTTCGGCGTGCTCAACAGCACCACCGTGAGCGGACTAGCGGGAGCGGTGACCAGGTCGCTCGCCTTTAATCAGGGACACCGCCACCATTGCCAAGGTGGCAATAACCATACCGATGGAGGCATTTGCCGCATTCTTTGACCATGCTGAGGCAAAGAGCATCTCGGTCACCCCCCAAACGACAATGACGGCCCACCCTTTGGTGTTGCTCGGAGACAGCCCCCATCCATGGCGCCGCTTACGGAACCAGAGCTCATTCTTCGTTTCTCGCTGAGATTCATCATGTGTCGCCACAAGCGAAGGCTAACGCTCTCGACGAAAACGCTCAAGGATAGGGAATGGTTCACGACGCAGCTTGATTGCTTGATCTGGTGGACAGAAGACATCGAGCCCTCTAACGTCTCGACCATGGTTGACATTGATATGCATGCATTTGATCACTACGAGATCGAGACCTTTACTTCTGGATCGAAGACTCGCAACGTCTATCGCACGGGAACCGGGCCGGCAGTCATTGTGATTCATGAGATTCCGGGCATCACCCCACTGGTCGCTGCCTTTGGCGAGAAGGTGGCCGAGCGAGGAATGACCGCCGTGCTGCCCGATCTTTTTGGAACTCCGGGTCGCCAGCCATCGGGCGGCTACATCGCACAATCCTTGGCCCAAGCGTGCGTCAGCCGCGAGTTCACTCTCTTAGCGACAAACAAAACCAGTCCCGTGACACAGTGGCTTCGCGCATTGGCCGCCGTCGAGCATGCTCGTTGTGGCGGCCGCGGTGTTGGCGCCGTTGGAATGTGTCTCACTGGTGGATTCGCCTTGGCCATGATGGTCGATCCCGTTGTGGTCGCCCCCGTTCTCAGCCAACCGTCTCTCCCCTTTCCTGTCTCGAAGAAACACCGCAGTGCGGTGGGGATTTCCGATGACGATCTCGCTATCGTTAAAGAGCGCTCTGGGAATGACACCTGTTTGATTGGCCTGCGCTTCAGCGGTGATGCGACCTCGCCACCAGAACGATTTGGACGTCTTCGTCGTGAACTCGGTGACGGATTCCTTGGCATTGAAATTGATTCATCCGAGGGCAACCCCTGGGGTTATAAAAAACGAGCACACTCTGTGTTGACCGAGGACTACAGCGATGCGGCGGGTTCGCCCACGCGTGCCGCCCTCGACACCGTCCTTGATTTCTTTGCTCAAAAAACTGGGGCGAGCCCTTCCTAAATCGGAAGGTTCCATCCCTTGGATTCAGCAATTTCTTTGCAGGTAGGACAGAGTTGATATTTCTTAGGGTCCTTGCCTGGGATCCACTTCTTGCCACACAGTGCTTCGACGGGGGTGGCGTTGATCATTCCTTCAACGACTGAGTTCCCCACGGGAACAAATTTCTTTCGAAATCCCTTCTTTGGCGTGTAGCCCTCCAAGACGATGTGTGTAAAGCGCTCGTGGTCACCGTCGTCGAGGAGAGGATCGGTAACCTGAGGGGAGATAACGGTTGAGGTCTCGCTCATCCCCCTACGCTATCGCTCTGGCATGGCAAACCCTTGTTGCCCTTTAGTCTCAAGGGGAAGCTTTAAGAAAGGAAACTGCACCATGGCACAACGAGTACTCGTTACAGGAGCGTCAGGCTACGTCGGTGGCCGCCTTGTCCCGGCCCTTCTCGAGGCAGGCTCATCCGTGCGGTGCTTGGCGAGAACGCCAGCAAAACTCGACGTCGCCCCATGGAGATCGTCCGTTGATGTCGTCAAGGGCGAAGTCGGAGGCCCCTTGAGCGACGCCATGGAAGGTGTCGATGTTGCGGTCTACCTCGTTCACTCCATCGGCCAAGGAGCCACCTGGGCCGACGACGAACAGCGAGACGCCAAGAACTTTGCGGCCTTTGCGAAAGCCGCCGGTGTCAAACGCATTGTCTATCTCGGTGGACTTGGCCAAGATGCTGATGAACTCAGCGAACACCTCTCAAGTCGCCATAAGGTCGGTGTCGCCCTCGCTGAAAGCGGCGCTGACGTCATCGAGTTCCGCGCCGGAGTCGTCATCGGTTCAGGGTCGGCCAGCTTCGAAATGCTGCGCTATCTCGTTGATGTTCTTCCCATCATGGTTACCCCACGTTGGGTCTCGACGCGTTGTCAACCCATCTCCATCCGTGACGTCATTGCCTATCTCGTCGAAGCCATCACCACGACAAAGAGTCTGGCCGGCGTCTTCGAAATCGGCGGCCCCAATCGCGTCTCGTATGCCGAGATGATGGACCTCTACGCCCAGGTTGCGGGATTACCAAAACGTCGTCTGATCTCGGTGCCGTTTTTAACACCGGGGCTTTCCTCTCACTGGGTCGGCCTCGTCACGCCGGTTCCCGCCACCTTGGCGCGCGAACTCGTCGAGTCACTCGTTAACGAGGTCATCGTTGAGAACCCCATTCCTGAAGGAGTCTTTGACGTGACGCCGATGACCTTGCGTGAATCGTTCGAACGTGCCCTTGCCGCGACGACCCAAGGTCGCATCGCCACAAGCTTTAATGATGCCGACTTAGTGCACTTCGAGAGGACAGCCACCGACCCCGAGTGGTCGGGCGGCTCGGTCTTGAAAGATGTGCGCACCGCCACGACGTCAGCGCCGCCCTACGAGGTGTTCGCCGCCGTGACATCAATCGGTGGGACCAAGGGCTGGTATGCCGGTGAGTTTCTCTGGAAAGTGCGCGGGCTCTTGGACCTGGTTGCCGGAGGGCCCGGTCTGCGTCGTGGACGCAAGAAGCAGCTCGCCATTGGAGAGCCGCTGGATTTTTGGCGCGTTGAAGACCTCATTGACGACCGCCGTTTGCGCCTACACGCGGAGATGCGAATGCCGGGAGACGCCTGGTTGACCTGGGACATCGAAGAAGAAGCCGGGACCACGACCTTGACCCAGACGGCGCTGTATCGCCCCCATGGCCTTTCAGGGCGCCTCTATTGGTACGCCGTGGCTCCATTTCATGGATTTGTGTTCCCAGGGATGCTCCGAGGAATCGTGGCTGATGCTGAACATCGCCGCTAATCGATCCTCAGGGGCAATTCCTCGGCCAAACTGAGGAGATGGCCCGGCGTAACCGAAGAAAATCAGAGGCCCCCGATCGGCCCGTCAGCTTTAAAAGCTCGCACTGGCGCAGCGACGGTGGTCCAAAAGCTCGGTACTCCTCGCAACAAGAGGCGTCGTCGGCCGCTCATCTGCGCTGGGTCGAAGATCGAGTTGAGCTCAGTGTCTACGCCTGTGATTTCTGCCATGGATGGCATATGGGCCGAACCCGATCTTCCTAGGAAGCCTCGAAATAAGGCGGCTGCCTGCTTTGACCGAGCCCAATCTCTGCACTACCGTTCAAAACAAGAACGTGTTTCATTTTTTTGACTGACTGGGGGCGCTGTGGCGACTGATTACCTGAATTTGATGGATCCGCTGACGTTCAGCGAACAAGTCCCCCACGAGTACTTTGCCCACCTTCGAGCCACCGAGCCGGTGTCGTGGCGAGACCACGATGCCCCGTCAATCCCCTACTGGGCCGTGACCTCCCACGAAGCCTGCGTGCGAGTGAACCGAGAGTGGGAAGAGTTCTCCTCGTTTCCGAAAACATCACTGATTAATGACAACACCGAAGAGATGATCGCTCAGCAGCAACTGATGATGCTGAACATGGATCCTCCGGATCACACTCGCTATCGTCGCCTCGTCAACAAGGCCTTCACGCCGCGCATGATCCGTGATTTGGAAGTGCGCCTCCACACCGTCACCGACGAGCTTCTTGACAATGTTTGTGAAGTTGGTGCTGCTGACTTCGTTGTGGACATCGCTGCGGAGTTGCCCCTCATCGTCATTGCTGAACTCATGGGTGTTCCCTTTGAGGATCGCCACAAGATGTTCAACTGGTCGAACAGCATGATCGGAAGCGAAGATCCCGAATACCGTCACTCGGCAGAGATTGGTGAAATCGCGGCAATGGAACTCTACGCCTACGCGTCAGATCTCTTCTCAAAAAAGCGCTCACACCCCACTGAAGACCTCATGACCGCCTTAACCAAGGTCAACGCAGATGGAGAGACGCTCTCAGACCTTGAGCTTGAGCTCTTCTTCTTACTCCTCGCGGTCGCCGGAAACGAAACGACGAGAAACCTGATCGCCGGGGCCATGAATACGTTTTTCCAAAACCCTGACCAGTGGCAGCTGTTAGTCAATGACCGATCACTGTTGCCAAACGCCGTTGAAGAGATGTTGCGCTACGTCACGCCGGTGATGTGTTTCCGCAGGACCGCGATGACCGATGTCTCGCTCGAAGGTGCCGAGATCAAAAAGGGTGACAAGGTCGTCTTCTACCACGTGTCGGCGAACAGGGACGAGTCGATTTTTGAAAATCCCAACGTCTTTGACATCACCCGTTCACCAAATCCCCACATGGCCTTCGGTGGCGGTGGACCGCACTTCTGTCTCGGTGCCAACTTGGCACGCATGGAGATTATGGTGATGTTCGAACACCTCTTGGACCGCATGCCTGACATCACCCAGGCGGGACCCACGCAACGGCTCCAGAGTCCCTTCATTAATGGAATCAAGCACATTCCGGTCTCGTTCACGCCCTCGGCAAAGGTGTTGGGCTAAGCCAGGCGTTTTCGAGCCTGAGACCCCCTGCAACCCACATGAGCGTCAGCGCCTACGTCTTGATCCAAACGCACGTGGGCAAAGCCTCAGACGTAACTGCGGCGTTGCGAAGCATTGACGGTTTTGACGAAGCCCACGATGTCACCGGACCCTATGACGTCATCGCTCGAGCAACAGCTGAGACCATGAATGATCTCGGACGACTCGTCGTCGCTGAGCTGCAACTCCTTGATGGGGTGACGCGCACCATTACCTGTCCGATCATTACTATCTAGCGAGCCGCTACTGCACCGCTCCCGATGCTTGGAGCGCCGCGATGCGCCCTGCGTCCACGCCCCAGCGGGCTAAAGCATCCACCGTGTCTTGTCCGGGATACGACGCTGGCTTAGAGATCTCTGCGGGGGTGACGGAGAACCTCGGGACTGGTGCTGGTTGCGTCACGCCGTCGACCTCGACGAAAATATCTCTGGCCGTTGCGTGGCGGTGCTCAGGTGCTTCAAACGGAGCCATCACCGGGGTGGTGCAGGCGTCTCGATCTTCAAAGATCGCCGTCCACTCGTCACGGGTCTTCGTTTTGAAAATCTTTTTGAACGTCTCCTTGGTCTCAGCCCATTTTTCTCGATCCATCTGATCGGGAAGGTCTGCCAGGTTGAGGCCGAGTCCGTAAAGGAGCTCATCGTAGAACTTCCGCTCGATCGCGCCCACAGCCATGAAGCCGCCATCTTTGGTCTCATAGACCTCATAGAAATGTGCACCCGAGTCGAGCATGTTCACGCCTCGCTCTTCTTTCCAAAGTCCCGCCACCTTAAACGCGTGCGTCATCGTCATCAGCGACGCCGCCCCGTCAACCATCGCCACATCTACTACTTGTCCTTTGCCTGAATTCTTCGCCTCAAGAAGCGCAGCCACCATACCGAAGGCCAGCATCATTCCTCCGCCGCCAAAGTCTCCAACGAGGTTCAACGGCGGAACGGGCACGTCGCCTTTGCGACCGATGGGCCAGAGTGCTCCCGCTATCGAGATGTAATTAATGTCATGTCCCGCACGATCTCCCAGAGGTCCGTCTTGTCCCCACCCGGTCATCCGTCCATAAACGAGGGCAGGATTCGCCTTCAGCGCTGCATCAGGCCCAAGGCCCAAGCGCTCCGCGACGCCGGGACGAAATCCCTCAATGAGTCCATCGGCGTCACCGAGGAGTTCGAGTACTAAGGCGATCGCTTCAGGGTTCTTCAGATCGATCCCGACACTTTGGCGCGAGCGATTCATCAGGTCCCAATTCGGGACGCCTTCAGGGGCAGGGCCCCCGGGACGCTCAAGACGCAAGATGTCCGCGCCGGCATCAGCCAGGAGCATGCAGCCGTAGGGAGAGGGTCCGATACCCGCAAGTTCGATAAGTTTGATGCCCTTGAGCGGTCCAGCCACGTCTACTCCTTGTGATTTCCTCAGTGACCCAGAGCGGGACCACGCCACTGATCGTGGCCCGAAGACAACGGTGCGGTCAAGTAGAGCGAGCGTGGCAGGATAAAGATCGTGCCGAACAGCCCACTTCTGCCCGATTCCTTCCTCTTTGGCGTGGCCACTGCCGGCTTTCAGATCGAAGGCGGCTACAACGGCGACGGCGAACCCCAAAACAACTGGGCCCAGTGGGAACACTCTGGAACCGTCGAGCAATCAGGTTCGGCGATTCATTTTTACGACAACTACGAAACCCACCTCGATCTCGCCCAAGAGCTCGGTCTCAACTCCTTTCGCCTCTCCATCGAATGGACCCGCGTTGAACCCACGCGTGGCCTCATCGATGACGCTGCGGTGCAGCGTTACCGCTCCATCCTTGAAGCGATGCGTCGCCGCCATCTCGAACCGATCGTGACCCTGCACCACTTCACCCACCCCGCTTGGCTTGGCGCAGAGCCCTGGGCCGACCCCGCCAATGCACAAGTCCTCGCCCAGTGGATGCGCACCGCCGTTGAACGCTTCGGCGATCTCGTCACGCAGTGGGTGACCATCAATGAACCCAATGCTCTCTGCCTCAATACGTTCTTCACCGGAATCTTCCCGCCAGGTAAACGTTTTAATGCTCCCGCGCTCGCCAGCAGTTTCGATACCTTGATCAATGCCCACCTCTTAGGCGTTGACGCCATCAAAGAACGACAGGCCACTGCCGTGGTGACAACGAATCCATATACCTTGTCGCTCTTTGAACTCGATCAACTGGCCACCGATCTCTTGATGGCCAAAGAACGAGGCATCAGCGACGCTGATGTTGTGAGCTATCTCCTCGAACAGCGCCGGGTCCACTACAAACAGATCGGCAATGGTGGCAATGGCGTCCAAGGTGTGGTCGAACGCTTTCTGCGGCGGATCTGTGCCGCTCAGTTTCCCGTCGCTGAGATGTTCAAGAATAGCCGAGCAACGATGGCCAGGCTTGATCGCACATCGTTTCTCGATGTCGTCGCCGTTGACCACTACGCCCCCATCGCTGCGTCCCATCTCGTCGTACCGGGTCGACAAAGTGCGGGGGGTCGGTGGTATGAACCAGGCCGTGCACTTTGGGACGACCAAGCAGATCCTGCATTCTTTGGCCGAGTCCTTGATGAGGCGGGTGCCTACAACAAGCCGGTGTGGGTCTTAGAAAACGGAATGGCCAATCGCGTACGCCGAGGGCGAAGTTTCGCCCGGATGGATGGTCTCCAACGGCCGACCTACCTGAGCGACCATCTCAAGGAAGTCGTGGCCGCCCACGCCCGGGGCGTTGACGTGGCGGGCTATTGGCACTGGACCTTGATCGATAACTACGAATGGGGCAGTTACGAGCCCCGCTTTGGCATCTTTGGCATGGAGCGTGAGCGTGGCTTAGAGATTCGCTCCACCGACTCCCTCGGCGACGACGCTGGTGGCGCCTATCGACGGATCATCGATGGAATTCGCTCGGGCAACAATGGCGTCTTTTCCTAGGAGTTGATTCATGGTGACGGCGTTTGCTCCAGGGCGCATCACCTTGATGGGTGACCATACGGACTACTGCGGTGGACGCTCTCTGGCCATGGCCATTCAACTGGGCACGACCGCTGTGTTTTCTGCCGACGACAGCGACACGCTGCGCTTTTCCTCTTCAGAACCTGTGCTTGACGTCACGCTTCCCTTGCTCGGGAGCGACCATGATCATTCCGGGAGCCTCAGTGAGGCGCTGCTTGCTGGATTGCTGGCCGAGAGAACAGGATATTCTTCCGGCGGCACGGTGAGCTTGTCGACCACCTTGCCCATTGGTGTGGGCTTGTCGTCAAGTGCGTCCCTGCTCATTGCCGTCGCCATGAGCGTGGGGTTCCCTGAGGACGTCATGACGCTCGCTAAAGACTGCCAGCGCGCAGAAGCGCACGCTGGGGCGTCAGTTGGCCTCCTTGATCAACTCACCATTCTCATGGGCCAAGAACACCACGCCCTCCGCTTGGACTTTGCCGATCACTCGACGACGCTTGTCGACATGACGAACCCATGGATCGTCACCGCGCTGCACACCGGTGTCACGCGCTCCCTTGTGACCAGTGCCTATGCGCAGCGCCAGCAAGAGTGCGCACAAGCTGCCGAGTTAATCGGCCCCTTGGCCTCGGCGAGCGACGCCGATATCCGCTCACTTTCCGATGCGACCTTGCGCAGGCGGGCACGCCATGTGGCGACAGAGTCCGCGCGGGTCGATCTTTTTATTTCTGCGTTGGCGGATCAGGATTTAGCGCACGCGGGAAGACTCATGAATGAAAGTTACGCTTCGCTCTCAAAAGATTTTGATGTCTCCCTCCCTGAAATTGATACCTTGGCATCTTCCCTTGCTTCCCTGCCGGGAGTGGCTGGGGTGCGCATGAGCGGAGGAGGCTTCGGTGGCTGTCTCGTCGTGCTCTCTGAGGCGGCGCTTGATCTGAGCCGATTCGGCGACTCGTGGAGCGTCAGCCCCTCGCAAGGTGCACGGCTTCTCGCCAGCGCATAAGTTACGACTATGCAGTGGCCCTTTCCCGCTCTCCGTTCTGGACATGAAGCTTCAGCGCCTCTTCATGCACGCCGCCAAGGGGCGAACAATCTCTTCCAGGGCTTCCCCGACAGCAACCGCGTCACGTTCACCGAGACCACACTCGGCGATGTGCCCTGCGTGATACTGGATGTGACTGAACCAATCGCAACCTTGATCTATTTCCACGGCGGTGGCTACCGATTGGGTCGGGCCGCGTCGTGGTCAAGCTTTTGTCGTGCCATCGCGGAGCGCGCCAACGTCCGCATCGTCATCGTCGACTATGCCTTGGCTCCTGAGCATCCCTTCCCTGCTGCCCTACATGATGCTGCGGCGGTCTACGACGCCGTCGTCGAGGGCGACTCTCTTCCGCTCTTTCTTGGCGGCGACTCAGCAGGTGGGGGTCTCGCAGCGAGTCTGGCCAATGCCAGCGCTTCCTTGGCGCACCAACAGCCCAATGGCGTGATCTTGCTCTCTCCCTGGGTGGACCTCACCTTGAGTTCGGCGAGTTTCCTCACCAACGCCGAACGTGATCAGTTCTTCCCGCTTCTCTCAGCAGAGGAAGCCGCTGAGTCCTATCTTCAAGGAGCGAATCCGGCTGACCCACTCGTCTCGCCGATCTATGGCGACCTTTCACTCTTCCCACCTGCACTCATCTTTGCCGGAGGCGATGAGACCTTGCTTGACGATGGCCTTCGGCTGCGCGCGTCGCTCGAAGAACACGGCATCGACGTCACTGCCTATTTCCCCGACGGCATGCAACACGTCTGGCCAACGCTCTTTCCTGACTTAGACGAATCGAAGATCGCCGTCGACGAAATCATCGACTTTCTGCTTCGGTTCTCTTAACTCCCTGAGATCTGCTGCGCCATACTGTCGGCCCATCCGCCTGGCAGGACGCCATCACGGAACTCTTTGCGATGCTCAAAGCGCCACTGGCCGTCGACCGTGCAGTAGGTGTCGTTGTAGTGGCCCCAGTGATCAAGGCCATGTCCCATAAAGACGGCGTAGTAAAGCCGCCCAGACGCCCGCTCAGAGCTTTCGATGCTGATCGTCACACTTCCCGTCATGTGGCGCAAGACCACTGGCTCTGGCCAGTTAGCTAATGAATCTCCCGCACGAGCAAACATGGCACGGATTTTCTCATGTCCCGTGTAGGGCCGACCCCCTGGTTCGAGCGTGCCGTCTGCGGCAAAGAGTTGGACCACGTCTTCAAATCTGCCCGAATCCACATTGGTGGCGTAACCGGCAATGAGTTCTCGGATCGATTCACGCGCACTCAGTTCCCAAAGTTCCATCGTTGCTTCCCCTTTTGATCCCATTGTGGCACTGATTAACAGTTAACTCTTGCGACCACCAACGAGGCGCGTGACTTGCAACGCCGATGACATCAGTGCGTCCGAAAGTGTGGCAACGTCACGTGCCGACAGGGTGGTCCCAAAACCCTGCAGCGTCAGACCGAGCACGACATCGCCTTCTGGGCCAAAAACGGGGGCAGCGATGTTGCTCACAGGATGATTCGCTGCTTTTTTCATGTCGACGACCTCATAGTCATGACGGAGCGCTGCAATGAGATCCACGGCTTCACCTCGCAGACGGTCATTGGCAGATGACAGCACGTGATCGTGCAAGGTACTGCCGACTTGAGCGCGCGCTCCTGATTCCAAGCCCATCGAAAATCCCCGCTCACGGATGCCCGCCAGGGCTGCCTCATAATACCTTCGCTCATCTACAGAACTTTCCACGCCCAGGCCATCGAACCACCGTGCACGCATTGCCTCATCGGCCCAAGCCATAAAGATGCCCCCCAAGGGCGGAATCATGGGGATATGTTGGCCGACTCGCACGTCATTGCCCGTTGCTCTTGGCCGCCCAGCAGATAACACAATGACAATGTCACCGCCAACGACCACACTGGCCACACACTCGGTCTCACACTCCAGGGCGAGTTTCTGCATAATCTCACTCGCTGCTCCAATAGCGCGATGCTGCGTCATCGCTGCCGTGCCCAGTGCGACAAGGGCTGGGCCAAGGGCGTAGGTCTTGTGGGTGGGGTGACGATGGACGTACCCAGCATCACCGAGGGCGGTCAAGATTGCCAGCGCCGATGCCATGTTGATATCAAGTGCCTGCGAAATCTCTGACAAGGTGTAGCGCTCGCTCGGATTTGACGAGAGAAAGTCCAAGATCGCGGTCGATCGAACAACAGCGGGGGCGGGACGCGTCATAAGCTGTCCTATCGCAGTTGATCGACGTAGCGATCAGTGCCAGGAAAGGTTGGAATAAACGGAGCAACGAGCTCCACGCGTCCCTTCCCTTGAGCGTTAATCGCCTCTTGAGACGGGATAAACACATCCTGCCAGTTTTCACGGGGATCGCCGCTGGTCAGCCAAATCATTGTGATGCGGTGGTCCACTGCTGGTACCTCGGGTGCGTAGTCCATCTTGTCGTCCGGGAGCGGCCGAGGAGAAAAGAAGAGGCAGCTTTCAACCTCAGTTCCAAGCATCACCGTAGGCGCGTATTCGTCCTTCAGCCAGTTGAGCATGGTGGGACGCTGCGCTGGATCGTCAATGTCCACTACCTGCAGGACAACGCCTCCATAGGGGTAGTTCAGCGTATGGATATCCCGAGGAACCGACCCGTCACGATAGGCAGCGCCGTGATAGTCCTGAAAAGCGGTAAAGACGTGGCTGCGCTCTACATGGATACGCCCGTCACCAAAGAGTCGCTTATTCGTCGACACCGACCATCGTTCATGGTCCTCGTGGCGATCTTTGGTGATCCAGTAAAGCGAAAAATATTTTCCGTCGTCGATCTTTTCGAGCACCGCTGAATCGTGGGGAAATCGCAAGGCCTGAAGTTCTTTGGTGGCCACAAAACGCCGCCCAGCAAACATCCATGGCATCGCGAGCGCGCCGGAAATGAAGTGGTCGTCCTCGTACCAACGGTTATAGGCGCGGTCAAAGCCCTCATGGGGTTCAACCATGGTGATCAGGCCTGTGCCTATGGCGACCTCATAGGGTCCAACGCCGGGAAGAACCGAATACGGCGTCTCTTTTGTTGCCATTAGAGGCTGGGCTTATAGTTCTCGATCTCAGGACGGACTTCCTTGCCCAACAGTTCGATGGTCTTCATGACCGAGTCGTGGGAGTTATAGCCGAACTGGACATAACAAATCAGTTCATCAACGCCGAGGTCCGCATAGTGCTTCATCTTCTTCAAGCACTGATCAGGGTCGCCAACAACCAACATGTCCGCTTCGTGAAACGCATCGAGAGGGATCTCGCCGGCAATCAGCGGGTTCAACAGCGGGAACGACTGTTCCTTTTCTGCATCCGAGAGGTGAGGAAGTTCCCACTCCAAGGTGAACTGTGCCAGGTTCTGATACCACCAGGCGACGGACTCCCAGATACCATTGGCTTCTGCTTCGGCCATGGTGTCGGCGCAGTGAACCAAGGTGTAGGCAGCGACCTTGTTGGTCGTCACTTCCGTCAATGGCGTGGGGTTCATTGCTGCTTCTCGATAGTCCTTGATGACTTGGGCCAACACCTCTAAGGGTTGCATGATTGAGAAGGACAACATCCCGAGACCATTTTCACCAGCCACCTTGGCCGAGCCACTTGAGGTGGCCGCCATCCAACATGGTGGGTGGGGGTCTTGGTAGGGCTTCGGCGTTACCATTCGGCGAGGAAAGCTAAACCGCTCTGATTCGTATTCGAAGTACTCTTCTCGCCACATACCAACGATGATGCGAATCGCTTCTTCCCAGTCCGGACGGGACATCTCACGGTCAACACCGAACGCGGTCTGCTCCATTGGCGTTGATCGTCCGGTCCCCCATTGCACGCGACCGTTCGACAAGATATCCGTGGTCGCGACTTTCTCAGCGATCCGTTGCGGCGGCGTAAAGCCAAACGGCGTCAACGTGACACCGAAGCCCAAGTTGATGTTCTCAGTGATCTGGCTCAGTGCGCCAAGCAGCACCTCGGGTGCCGGGCAGTGCGAGCGGCCTTCACGGAAGTGGTGCTCAACGGCCCAGATGGTATTGAAGCCCAACTTGTCGGCCAGACAGATCTGCTCGATAGCTTCGCGATAGGCACGCTGTTCCGCTTCGCGCTGGCCGTAGGGATGCGCTTTGCTCCAAGGCTTCGGTGCATCGACTTCATACAGCAGGTCGAGTTTCATCTTGTTCCCCCTCGTTTGATGTTTCTGTAATTTGATATATCAAATTACACAATGAAATGTCTAAGTGATAATGACACGGACGGGAGTTCTTGTCAACGATGACGCTTCCCGGGCTACTCGAACTTTGTCGTTACCTTGACGTGAGGAAACGCCGCATGCGTTCCCCCGTCAATAATTAACGATTGTCCCGTTGTGAAGCTTGCGAGATCAGACACGAGATAAACCAGCGGCCCGGCGATCTCCTCGGGGTAGCCGAAGCGCCCCATCGGGACGCCTTGATCAATGGCTTGTTGCGTGGTGTCAATCCCTTGCGCGTCATAGGTCGCCTGGACGCGAGGAGTGGCAATGCAGTCAGGGGCAACGGCGTTGACTCTGATGTTGTAGCCCGCCCATTCTTGGCTCATCGTGCGCGCCAGATCCATCACCCCGGCCTTTGCCGCCCCATAGGCTCCATGGTTTGGCGCACCGTAGATGCCACTGACTGAGGCCACCAGCGCCATGCGCCCGCCTGTTCCTTGGGCGATCATTTGATGGGCGGCAGCTCGTCCAACATAAAAATGCTGCGTCAGGTTTCGACGAAGGTCAAGCTCCCACGATTCGGCATCAAACTCAAAGAGCGTCTTCCACCCAGCCATGCCCACAATGTTGATCACGATGTCGAGTTTGTTCCCACCAAACGCTGCGGCTTGCGCAATGAGGTCAATGGCGCTCTCTTCAAGGGTGACGTCGGCGGAGAGCGCCGTGGCCGAGGTTCCAAGCGCTCGAGCTTCTTCTGCCACCGCTTCAGCGGCGGCCCCATCGAGATCGCCAACGACCACGTGGGTGCCAGCTTTGGCGAGCAAGTGCACGGTGGAGCGCCCAATCCCTGATGCCCCCCCGACCACCAGCGCATTCAGCCCAGCGATGCCAAGGATATTTGGCGATTCATTTCCCACGGTCCCCACCTCTCCCCTAGTAGCCCGGCAGATCTTCTGCTCAAGCCCGAACGCTGTTCGGGTGCTAACTTGACCACCATATCGTTCTATTAGACACACCGAGGGGGCGCCGTGAGCGAAACATCATCGTTGCAAGAAGGATCAAACTGGGGGCGTTGGGGTGCCGACGACGAGCGCGGAGCACTGAATCTCATCACTCCAGACGTCGTCCTCGGTGGTGTCCAAGAGATCAAAACCGGAAAGGTGTACAACCTTGGTCTTCCCATCGCTCGCCAAGGCAGCGCTCCCATCTTTGACTTTCGTAACAAGCCACAGCGCTTGACGACGACCAACCCAGCGGACGTCGATGCGTTTCTTCTCTACGGTGCTGACCCCGGCGTTGGCTCCAACGAAGATGTCCTCGTTCTCGATTCCCACGGCCTGAGCCACATGGACGCATTGAGCCACGTCTTCGCACAAGGCTCGCTCTACAACGGCTTCTCAACTGACACCATCCGCACAACCGAAGGTGCGCAACGCTGTGGCATCGACAAGATTGGCGGCATCGCCTCTCGAGGAGTCTTCCTCGATATGGCCAAGCACTTCGGCGTTGACTTTGTCGAGCCGGGCTACATCATCACCAGCGCAGACCTTGAAGGGGCCGCATCGTCGCAAGGCGTCACCGTGAAAGCCGGGGACATTCTTTTGATTCGCGTTGGCTTCCTTGACTACTGGCACTCCATGGGTGACACGCCTGAACCCATTGGCCAAGCAGGCTTGGGCATGGATGCTGTCAATTTCATCCGTGATCACGATGTGGCCTTGGTGGGGATGGACAACTCAGCCATTGAATCGATCCCCTTTGACAACAACAAGTTCCTTTGCGTGCACATCGAATTGCTCGTCAAACTTGGTGTTCACCTTCTTGAACACCTGAACTTGAACGACCTAGCGGCCGACAACGTCGGTGAGTGTTTTGTCACCATTGCTCCCCTGCAATTCATTGGAGCGTCAGGCAGTCCGATTAACCCCATCGTCGTTGCGTAAGACGACAGTTGAGAACAAGGAGCATCATGGGTTCTGAAGAACGATTTCGTCTTGATGGCCGCAACGCCATCGTCACCGGCTCAGGAAGTGGCATCGGCCAGGCAATCGCCATCCGCTTAGCCGGCGCGGGTGCCAATGTCACCTGCGCCGACATTAACGAAGAGCGAGCAAATGAGACCAAGGGGATCATTGACGCAGAGGGCGGATCAGCGAGTATCGCGGTCGTTGACGTCACGAAGAAAGACGATGTCACGAAGCTCGTCAACGGCGTGCGTGACCTAGCCATCATGTGTAACAACGCTGGAATCATGACGGACAGTTCTATTGTCGACCTCGATGAAGCCGATCTCGATCGCATCTTTGCCGTGAACTTCAAAGGGGTCTTTTATGGCGCCCAAGCTGCGGCCAGGGTCATGGTTGCCCGTGGCAGTGGGGTCATTATCAACACCTCATCAGGTGCCGTTGCGGTACCTGCGCCGAATATCGGCGCCTACGCCATGGCGAAAGCAGCGGTGAGTCAGATGACGAAGACCTTGGCCATTGAAATCGCTCCCTCAGGTGTGCGAGTCAACGCCATTGCTCCTGGCTTCGTCGACACCCGCATCACTGCTCGGCACTACACAGAAGATGATGGTTCGATCAATGACGAGAAGCGCAACGCCATCCGGAGCCACATGAGCACGATGGCTCCCTTGCGCATTATGGGTGAAGCCGACGATATGGCATACGCCGTGTTATATCTGGCCTCGGACGCCGCCAAGTTTGTCACCGGCCAAACGATCCACCCCAACGGTGGCGTGGCCATGAACTGGTAGTTAGTTCGCCTCAGCATTGGTGAGTTGAATCACACGATCCAACACACTCACAGCAGCACCGCTTTCGATCGCTTGGCGTGCCTGGATGACGCCATCGTCGAGATCCTGGGCGACGCCAGCAATCACCAATGCCGCAGCGGCGTTGAACACGACCGTATCGGCCACGGGGCCGCTTGCGCCTTCGAGGACGTCTCGCAGTACCCTAGCGTTCCCTTGTGCATCGCTTCCATCAAGGGCGTCGTCATCAATGGGCGAGAAGCCGTGCGTGACAGGGTCAATGACGAAGTGGCGCAACGTCGGTGCTCCATCGCTCCCTCCAAGAACTTCACAGACATCGCTTGGTGCGGACAGCGAGAACTCGTCAAAGCCATCACGGCTGTGAACGACCCAGGCGCGGCGCACTCCACTTCGCCAAAGCGCTGTGGCCATGGGCTCGATCAAGGAAGGCTCTGCGACCCCGAGCAAAAGGTATGGGGGCTGAGCGGGGTTCACTAAGGGGCCGAGCACATTAAAGACCGTACGAAACCCGAGAGCCTTGCGAACAGGAGCGACCGCTTTCATCGCCGGGTGAAAAGCCTGAGCGAAACAGAATCCCCAACCGGCATTTTGCACCGATCGCTCCACCAATACCGGTGCACAGTCAATCTTGATGCCTAGAGCTTCAAGAACATCAGCTGAACCCACGCTTGACGACGAGGCGCGGCTCCCGTGTTTGATGACTGAGACGCCAGCCCCCGCCGCAACAAATGCCGCCATGGTTGAGATATTGACCGCGTTCTTTGCGTCACCACCAGTGCCGACGATATCGATTGATCCGTCAGGGGCAGACACGCGCGTTGCATGCGCCAGCATCGACTGCGCAAGTCCCGTAATCTCATCGGCAGTTTCGCCATGGTCATGCCACGATGTCAACAAGGCTGCAATTTGGTCGTCGCTGACCTCGCCAGCGAATATGGCATCCATTAACGCCGCAGATTGTTCCGTGGTGAGTGAATGTCCTTCATGGACCAGTCCGAGAAAATCGGCGGCCCGTTCGGAACTCGTGGGCTCTAATCCCACCACAGGTCGTGGTTCAAAAGTCCACGAGCAATCAGGCCAAGTTGCACTTGCGAGGTGCCTTCGACAATGGTCAATTGCTTTGCGTCTCGATACCAAAGCTCCGTGGGGTGATCTTCCATATAGCCCGCAGCCCCGAGTAATTGCACGGCAATTCCTGATGCCTTTACCGCTACTTCAGTGGCGTACATCTTGGCCATCGAAAGCTGTGGCACGAACTCCTTCGTGAACTTGCCTTGATCAGCGAGCCATGCTGCTCGATAGGTCAACAGCCGTGCCGCTTCGATCTCGGTGGCAATCTCGGCCAGTTTCCATTGGATGCCTTGGAAGTCAGCAATCGTTTGCCCGAACGCTTGGCGTTCTTTGACGTACTCGGTGGCATACATAATCGCCCCTTCGGCCAAGCCGATCCCTCGGGCGGCCACAATCGGGCGCATTGCGTTGAGCCCAAACATGGCTAAGCGGAACCCGCCAACGCCACCGACCACGTTTTCGGGGCCAAGGTGCACGTCTTCCAAGAGCAGCTCTCCCGTGTCAACACCACGCACGCCCATCTTCTTGTCCGTGCGTGGGACAGAAACACCTGGTGTCGTGCGATCGAGGACAAAACAGGTGATGGAGTCGTGTGCTCGTGAAGCAGGATCTCCGGTTTTGGCGAAAATCGTGTACCAGTCGGCTTGCACGACGCCTGACATCCAGCACTTCTGGCCATTCAGAATCCAGCCGTCCTTCACGTCGGGGTCTGGCGTGGCGCGCGTGCGCATGCCTGCGACGTCACTACCGGCTTGTGGTTCAGAAAGTCCAAACCCGCAGCGTTGCGTGCCCTCAGCGATTCCTGGCAGATACTTCTGCTTTTGCTCTTCCGTGCCAGCGATCATGATCGGCCCGGTCGGGAGCCTCGTCAGCAACAACATCAACCCGGTGACGTTGGAGTACTTCGTCACCTCTTCGATGGCAACGGTTAACCCGAGGATTCCGGCTCCCGCTCCTCCGTAGGCTTCGGGGATACAGAGCCCGAGAAGGCCCGCGTCCTTGAACGCCTGGAAGATGTCTTCGGGGTACTCCGAGGACGAGTCGATCTCTCGAGCCCGAGGTTTGATCTTGTCTTGCGAGAGACGGCGAACACTGTCTTGGAGCGCCAGGAGCTCCTCAGGGAGGTCAAAGTTCATACTTCTAACCTACTCGTTTGCTTCCCGCTTGAGCACTGGGTCATCAACCCAAAGGGCGCCTAGGCCGTCTTGCGGCGCTGGCGAAGAATACGACGACGCTCACGCTCCGTGGTTCCGCCCCAGATACCTTCACGCTCACGCACCGAGAGGGCGTGCTCGAGACATCCCGCTTGGACTGGACAGACAGCGCAGATGGCTTTCGCCTCAACGGCGTCCGCATCGTCTTCGCTGGCTGGATAAAAGATGTCCGAGTCGATTCCTGTGCAGGCTGCTCGATCGCGCCACGTGGCATTCATAATGGATTCCTTCTGTATTGGAGGGTCCCCACTCTGGATATTCTTTCGAATCCCAGAGGGGAGGGCCTCCTATAATCCCACGCCGCTTCGACCGTGTAAAGGGCTTTCGGTGAAAACTTTCACTTTTCCCTGTGGCAGGCTAGGAATGTGCCTAACTTTTCCCGATCTTCGTCTCTTGAGTCCCTCGGAAAGGGCACCTTTGACCTCCTCGTGATCGGCGGAGGAATGACCGGGGCCGGGGTAGCCGTTGACGCAGCCGCCCGAGGATTGAAGGTCGCCCTGGTCGAAAAAGGCGACTTTGCCTCTGGCACCTCATCGAAGTCCTCCAAGATGGTCCACGGTGGTTTGCGCTACCTCCAACAGCGAGAGATCCGCTTGGTTTACGAAAACCTCCATGAGCGCCAGCGTCTCTTAAACAATGCGCCAAATTTGATTGAGCCACTCCCCTTTTTGATTCCCCTCTTCGGTAAAGACGGGATCGTCTCAAAGACCGTCGCACGTAGCTATCGCGTGGCGTTGTGGCTCTACGACATCACCGGAGGTCTGAGGATCGGTAAGCGCCACAAAGAGATCACAAGAGCACAAGTTGTTGAACACTTTCCGAGTTTGGATGTCGCCCATTTGGTCGCAGGCTATCTCTACTACGACGCTCGTGGCGACGATGCACGCGTCGCGCTCACCTTGGCGCGCACCGCCAGTGACCTTGGTGCAGTGTTGGCGAACTATACCCAAGTCACGGCATTTACCCACGATGCATCCGGGCGCGTCATTGGCGCCTCCGTCTCGACCTGTGCTCCTGGCGAAACGGAAAAGACGATCGATATCAAAGCACGCGTCGTCGTGAATGCTGCAGGCGTCTACGCCGACGAAGTCTCCCGTTTGGAAGAACACCAACACCGCAGGACCTTGACACCAGCAAAGGGTGTCCACATCAGTGTTCGCAAAGATCGGCTGAACTGTGATGTGGCATCGGTCATCCCTGTCCCGAAAGACAAGCGCAGTGTCTTCGTGGTCCCGTGGGAAGAAGGCGACTACATCTATATCGGCACCACTGATACCGCTTATGAGGGACCGCTCGATAATCCACTAGCCACCTCTGAGGATGTTGACTACTTACTCAACGCCGTCAACACACTGACGTCAGCACAACTCACCCGTACCGACGTGACCGGCGTCTGGGCTGGACTTCGTCCACTCCTCCAGCCTGAGTCTGGCAAGAAGATATCTGAACGAACTGCTGATCTCTCTCGTCGTCACAAAGTTGAAACGTCAAGTGAGGGCATCGTCCTCGTCACCGGTGGGAAGTGGACCACCTATCGCCAAATGGCTGAAGACACGCTGAATGAAGTCGCTCGTCAAATTCCTGGGATTCCAAAGTGCCCGACTCGATCACTTCGTCTCCATGGAGCGCCCGCGAAAAAACAGGCCATCTCCCTCCCGGGTCTCCCTGCATCGTTGGTCGACCACTTGGTTCATCGCTACGGCACGGACGCTGTCGCGGTGGCAGAACTCATTGCTGATGATCCATCGCTTGGCGACCCCTTGGTTGAGGGACTCCCCTACATCAAAGCCGATGTGCTTTACGGGGTCCGATGCGAAATGGCCCAAAGCCTCATTGATATCCTGAGCCGGCGAACCAGAGCTCAACTCCAAAACGCCTACGCCGCTAAAGAAGCCGCCCCCATCGCTGCTGCGATCATGGCGACCGAGTTGGGGTGGAAGAAAAAGAAAACGCAAGAAGAGATCTCGGCATTTATCGACCTTGTTGACCGGGAACTCGACGCTGCCGGCTTGGCCAGTGTGGTGGCCTCATGACGACACCAACGCCACCATCTCCCCTCGCCGACGGTGCGTCGCTGGGGGTTCGCTTTCCCCATGATGCGGTAGCGCTTTCATTAACTGCTCTTGAATCCATTCGAAAGAGCGGCGCTGCGGTCAGCGTTGATGAGACCGTCCGGGCTGAGCACTCACGAGACTGGTGGCCCGTCTCGATCGGATGGGCCGCCCAGGGAAACGTTCCGGCCTTGGCCGACGTCGTGATCTCGGTGACAACCACCGAACAGGTGGCAATGGTTCTGCGCCACTGCAACGATGAAGGCATCCCGGTCACCCCAACTGCGGGGCGAAGTGGGGTGTGCGGAGGATCAGTGCCCCTTCACGGCGGGGTGGCGCTCGATCTCACGGGACTGAACCGCATTCTCGACGTCGACGAAACGTCGCTCACGTTGCGCGTCGAAGCGGGCGTGTTTGGACCAGAACTTGAATCACACTTGGCGTCAGTGGGATCGGGCTACACCTTGGGTCACTGGCCACAGTCATTTGATCTTTCAACCGTGGGTGGCTGGTTAGCGTGTCGCGGGGCTGGTCAGTACTCAACTCGTTACGGCAAGATCGAAGACATGGTCCGCGGGTTGGTCGTGGTGTTAGCCGACGGCACCGTGATCGAGACCGATAACCACGGGCCACGCTCGGCGATGGGCCCGAACCTCACGCAACTCTTTGTTGGTGCCGAGGGTACCCTTGGCGTCATCACCGAAGCCACCTTGGCCATACACCCCACGGCGCCGTGTGAGCAACGCGGGGCGTGGGGATTCGCCTCGTTTGATGAAGGACTCGACGCTTGTCGTCGCATCCTACGTCGAGGAGCCACGCCAGCAGTCCTTCGGCTCTACGACACCATCGAATCGAAGCGCACGTTCGACGTCGACACCAATGTCTTGATCGTGCTCGACGAAGCCGACGCCCACATCGTCGATGCCACCATGGCCATAGTGAATGAAGAGACCCAGGGTGCGACGTCGCTCGAAAGCTCATTAGTAGACATCTGGCTGGCCCACCGAAACGATGTTTCAGCCTTGACCCCACTGTGGAACGCCAAGGTCGTGGTTGACACGATCGAGATGGCCGCACCTTGGGGATCACTGAGTGATCTCACCGATGAGATTCTCGCTGCGTTACGGTCCGTTGACGGGACCATGGTTGCCTCGGTCCATCAGAGTCATGCCTACAGCGACGGAGCGTGTCTCTACTTCACCTTTGCCGGCCGGGTCTCTGAGCGCGGCGAGTCCTACGGCTCACTCGACGCCGAAGAGAACTACTACCGCACGTGCTGGGATCGCGTCAGTACCCTGTTGAATGAGCGCCATGTCGCCTTAAGTCATCACCACGGAATCGGCATGAACCGGGGCCGCTACCTGCCGGACGCACTCGGTGCGTCATTCGGGGTGCTCCAGACGCTGAAGACAGCACTTGACCCGAACGGCATCATGAACCCCGGGAAACTTGGCTTCGGCGAAGGCAGCCCTTGGTGAGTATGGCCAAGGTGCTCGTCATCGATATCGGCACGTCGTCGGTTCGTTCAGCCATTGTCGATCCCTCGGCCACGGTACAGTCGGTTGTCCAAGAAACAGTCCTGCCGCAAAGCCCCGAGTCAGGCCAGGTCGAACTCGATGCAGTGCGTCTGGGTAACGCAGCGTTGACGACGGCTGCTCAGGTTCTTGAATCGGTGGGCAGCGTTGACGCGGTCGGCATTGCCAACCAGCGAGCCTCGACGGTGGTGTGGAATCGCCACACCGGCCAGCCCATCGGCCCCGCCCTTGGATGGCAAGACTTGAGAACGGTCATCAATTGCTTAATTCTCCAAAGTGAAGGTTTGAGACTCGCGCCCAATGCATCAGCGACCAAGATCCAATGGCTGCTCGATACCTTCGACCCCGATCGCTCCCAATCTGACGATCTGCTCTTTGGCACGATTGATACGTGGGTCATTTGGCTGTTGAGTAAGGGTGCTTCACATATCACCGACCTTTCAAACGCAGCGGTCACCGGGCTTCTTGATGGTTCGGGAACAGCCTGGGATGAGCGGGCGCTGGAGATCTTGAAGATTCCCATCTCGATCATGCCCACCATCGTCGACTCCTCGGGTTCGCTCGCCACCGCCAGCGCGCTGCCAGGCGCGCCCACGATCACCGCGATTGCTGGTGATCAGCAAGCATCAATGATCGGCCAGGGTTGCACGACCCCTGGTATCGCCAAAATCACGTTCGGCACCGGGGGCATGCTTGACATGGTGACGGGAACCACAGCACCGCCGTCAGCATTGCGCAGCGAGGCTGGAACCTTTCCTATTGCGGCTTGGCAGCGTCACGGGAACGCCACGTGGGGGCTGGAAGCAATCATGTTGTCATCTGGATCGTGCGTTGAATGGCTACGTGACGATCTTGGTTTAATAGAAAGCTCGGCAGATTCGGCACTTGTTGCGGCCGAGTGCACGTCGAGCGACGGCGTGGTCTTCGTCCCGGCACTACTCGGACTCGGTACACCACGATGGGACTTTGGTGCCCGTGGATTGCTACTCGGGCTCACGAGAGGGTCGGGACGTCCACAGATCGTTCGGGCGGTGTTAGAAGGAATTGCCCAGCGCGGACGAGATCTCGTCGATGCGGCTGAGGAAGACTCCGGCATCTCTTTGCCTTCGTTACGAATTGATGGCGGCATGAGTGCTAATCCGATTTTTGTTCAGGCACTCGCCAATGCGCTTGACCGACCCATTGAATTATCCCGCGAACTTGAAGCAACCACCCTCGGAGCGGGGCTCTTGGCCGGGATTGAACTTGGCTGGTGGTCGAGCGTTGAAGAACTTCATCAATCGTGGAATCCCCGAGCGCGCGTCGAGCCCGAAGGTGATGAAGCGACTCGTGCGGTGGTCCGTGAACAGTTCATCGAGGCACGGTCCCGGGCCGAGAAAACTATTCCTGATCTATCAAGCGTGTCGTTTTAACGAAACCTGCACGTGTGGCTTGCTCGTCATTGACGATAACGACTCCAGGAGATCAATGAATCCCATCTGATCTCCAGATACAAAAAAGTTTGAAGCCTAAGACTCACCCGGTCGAGCCTTACGAAGAGAAACGCTGACGCACTGCCGGTTGTCTCGCCACATCGATGACCGTCCATGCCATCAGCGTCGATCCATCGAGGATCGCTTGGTCGGCTGCGGGCGAGATGCAGTGCGCCGCGAAGGCCGGTTGATGATTCAGGGCCGGAAGTGAATCGATTCCGAGATACGGGTGGATTGAAGGGATCTTCGCTGAGACGTTTCCCATGTCGGTCGACGCTCGATTCATCCGACCAGCTGACCCTGGGTCTGACGTAAATCGTCCTCGCTCATGGCCGTTGGCCACGAAGAGGTCGAGCAGAACTTCGTCGTTATAGAACTCTCCATAGTGAGGACTTTCTTCACCAAGTGTGAGCGTAGTTCCCGTGGCTAAGGCCCCGGCTTCAAAACACTTGCGTACTTTTGGCTCGATATCGTTAAGTTCCTCGAGCGATCCGGCGCGCACGTACCAACGGCCTTGCGTACGTTCGGGAATCACATTCGGCGCGTCGCCACCATTGGTCACAACACCGTGCACTCTCGCTGATGAGGGAAGTTGCTGGCGCAAGAGTCCCATCGCTACTTGGGCGACGGTAAAGGCATCGGCGGCATTGACGCCTTCGTCGGGGTACGCGGCGGCGTGTGCGGCATGACCGTGATAATCGACGTGGAGGTGAGCTACGGCAAAGGGTTCCGCCCGGGCCACATCGACTGGTCCCGGGTGGATCATCATCGCCAGATCCACGCCCTCAAATGCACCTCGCTCAAGCAGATAGATTTTGCCGCCGCCGCCTTCTTCGGCGGGCGTTCCCAGAACCTTGACGGTGAGATCAAGCTCGTCGACCAAGGGTGCCAACGCCGCGGCGGCGCCCAGTGCAGCTGCCGCGATGATGTTGTGGCCACACGCATGGCCCATCCCCGGTAATGCGTCATACTCCGCACAGATCGCCACGGTTAATTTCCCCGAACCAATCGACGCGGAAAATGCTGTGGGCAAATCACAGATTCCTCGTTCAGTTATGAAGCCCAATGCTTCGAGTTCGTCGCACAGCAATGCTGCTGCTTGAACCTCGTGGAAACCCAACTCTGGATTGGCGTGAATCGTTCGACTCACCCCACGAAGTCGCTCGGCCGAACGCTCGACCAGTGCTGCGGCTTGGTCTTTCAAGACTGTGCTCATTCGTCTCCTGGAACACCGTAACTCGGCGCTGCCGACGGGTCGATCCCTCGGGTTTGATAGTCCCACCGCTGCGGCGACCACACATCCCAAAGTCGAACCAACTCGGCGATGGGTGACTCCTGCGAGTCCACCCGCAGATCAGTGATGGCCCATCCATGAGGGCCGGTGACTTTCAGGCCAGCCGACTGCAAAGGACCGAGCTCTCCCCCTGCGTCAAGTCCAGCCTTCAATCCAGAAAGGAGTCGGACTTCAAAGTCACCAGTTGTCACCAAGAAGGTTTCGATCATGGCGTCAACCACCTGGGGCGTCGCAAGCATGTTGCCCGCCGCTGCGACATCTGTTTGGCTCCGTCGGTGGTTGATACCGAGGACATGGTCGCCTGAAAACGTTGCCGATCCCCCATTCGCATCAACAGCGGTGATTTGGCGATACGCAATCGTCGGATCCGTTTTGGTCAAGAGTGCGACCGCCTCTGCAGCACTATTACCTAAGGCCATCAGGTCAAGAAGTTGTTCACCGACGCGGGGATCGGTGATGTTCTGAGAAGCCGCTCCGCCGACGTTCGTTCGCAGGTGAAGACAGCGCGCTGCGACGGCGGGACTCGAAGAACTCAACGCCATACCGAATGCACCCGTCGATGGGTCTCGAGCAAGGAGCGAGAAGGTCACGGAGTGGTCGTTTCGCCACCCAACACCGCGATGGCGTCGATCTCGACGAGCCACTCTGGACGAGCGAGCGCGCTGACGACAATACCGGTTGAAACCGGATAGACGCCTTTGAGCCATTTTCCTACTACTTGATAGACCGGCTCACGGAAGCGAGGATCGACCAGATAGATCGTGATCTTCACGATGTCCTCGAGCTCGCCTCCGGCTTCGCCGAGCAGCATCGCAATGTTGGCCATGGCCTGTTCAGCTTGGGCGCTGACGTCACCGACCCCGACCGATTCTGAAGTGTCGAGGTCTTGCCCGATCTGGCCTCGCAAGTAGACCGTAGTACCCGCAACGACCGCTTGGCAGAGATCATTATCGAGATTTTGCTCGGGATAGGTTACCTTCGTGTTGAAGGTTCGGATCCGTCGGTGCTTCACTTCGCTCCACCAGTGACCTTGTCAGAGAGATCAGCCGCGGACCTCACCAAGTCCAGTGGACCTTCAAAGTCGAAGTTGCGATAGACCGCACCAAGTTGGGCGAAGGGTGCCGACTGGGCAAAGAGCTGGAAGGTCAGGCGATGTCCCGCGTAGTCACTATTAAGTAAGTCTCGAGCAAAGGCCAGGAGTTTGCGACGATCGTCAGCCACCCAGTTTTCGTTGATGGTATAAAACTTGTCCAACCACGGCTTGGTCTCTGGGTCCTCAAATGCCGCCGAGTCTGGCGTGACACAGATCTGCCCACCACAGAGTTCGCGTGCCATATGCATCATTTGTGGCAGTTGGGTCAAGGCAACCACTCGTCCAGAATAAAGGAGCGACTGGTTTGGCATCATCAGCCCTCCGGGGCTTTCTTCGGCCATACATATCGATGCGGTGAGATGAGCGTTGATCGATTCACGCCAACAGGCCAGCTCCGCCAACTTCTCTTGCACCGCTTGCTGGGCTTCAAGACCGCTCTGTTTTACGTTCCAGAGTGCTGCCCCGATCATAAGGTCAGCCAAATGGCCGACTCGCTGGGTAAAGGCAAAGGCGCTGTAGCGGTGCAAGGTGGCTCGGATGTAGGTGGCGGCTTTCGTGTGCTGATAAAACAGCACGTTCTCCCAGGGAATCTCGACGTTGTCAAAAACCACGAGCGACTCCACCTCATCGACGCGATTCGCCAAGGGATAGTCCGCTGCAGGCGCGCGCCCTGCGAAACCGCTTCGCGAGATGAACTTGAGCCCTGGCGAGCCCAGGTCCACCACAAATCCCACGGCGTAGTCACTCAAGGCATCATTGCCCCAGTTGGCAATGGTGGGCTTGGTAAAGGCCTGGTTGGCATAGGCAGCGGCCGTTTCATACTTGGCCCCGCGCACGACAATCCCGTTGTCGGTTTCTTTCACCACATGAAGCAGCATGTCCGGGTCTTGGTCTTGCGGTGCTTTCGAACGGTCACCCTTGGGGTCAGTATTTGCTGAGATGTGGAATGGGTCGTTCCGGACGGCCGAATCAATGTGACGACGAATATTTTCGGAGAACCGTGGGTCAACTTCGTTGAGTACGTCTTGGCCGTCATAAAGCGACCACATTTCACCGATCGTTTCGTCGCCGACCCGGGTGATCACACCACGGACGTCTTCCATAACCAAGGTTGCGGCGTTTCGCTTATCCCACCAGTCCTTTTTCTCGTGCGGCAGTTTGTTGGCGATGCAATTCCGATCTCCGGTTTCAGGATCCAGATAGCTCATCGCCTCTTGCGTTTCTTTTTCATGCGCCATGTCGTAAATGCGGGCGCGCGCATCAACGGCGGGTTTGAACTGCGGGTGAATGGTGACATCTTTGACGCGCTCCCCATTAATCCATACGTCTCGACCATCGCGGATTGACTCTCGGTACTCTTCGCCTGTTCGAATCATGGGGGGTGCTCCTTCTTGTTTTTTCTATGGGTGGGACGAGTTAATTGAGATGGGCAGGTCGAGCGTCGGGAAACTCTTCGAACACTGATGGTTCATGGGCAATTGGTCGGTGATACAAGCGGTCGGAATAGATCAACGGTGTTCCGTCCATTGCCTCAATGTGACTGACCCGCCCGATATAGACCTTGTGGGTTCCAGCGTCCACCACATCGTGCACGCTGCAATCAAAGGACGCAATAGCGTCATGGATCCGCGGCGCTCCCGAGCGGGCAGAGGCCCAGTGTCCACACGTGAAGTCCCACGGCTCCTTACCGGGCCAAGGCCGACCAGCGAAGGTGTCGGCGACGTGATCGTGCTGCGTGGCTAACACGTTGACGCAAAACACCCCATTCGTGACAATGGCCTCGTTGGCTGGACTTCGTCCGTGGAGACAGATCAAGACCAGTGGTGGATCAGCCGACACCGAGCACATTGCAGAAACCGTTTGCGCAAAACGCCCCCCTGCACCATCAGTTGACACCACGGTCACGCCCGTGGCCACTTGGCCCATAGCGGTAATGAACTGCTTCGAGAGTTCTTGTTCTGAAGCTGTGGCATCGGTCATGATCGTTATCTTATGGTCCCGTCAGCGTTTGTCCGCTCTAGGACGGAGCGAATCGCAGTGACTGCCGTATCGCACTCGGCTTCAGTCATGATCAGTGGCGGTGACAACACCACGTTGTGGGCGCAATCCCGGACGATCACTCCAGTTTCTCGACGAATGACATCGGGGATCATGGGCTGCAACATCGGCAAAGGGGCACGCGTTGCCTTGTCGCTCACAAGTTCAACCGCCAGCATCATGCCAACGTGGCGTACCTCGCCAACAATCGGAAGGTCGAGCAAGGTCTCGAGCTTGGCGTTGAGGATGGCGCCCGTCGACCTTGCTCGTTGTAAGAGCCCTTCGTTTTCAATGATGTCAAGGTTCGCCATGGCAATGGCACACGCCGTCGGGTGGCCGTTGTAGGTGTAGCCCATAGGGAATCCGCCGTCTGAGCCCAAGGTGTCGCCCACGTCTCTACTCATCAGCACCGCACCAAGCGGGCTATAACCCGAGGTGATGCCTTTAGCTGTCACGATAATGTCGGGGTTCACGCCGAAATACTGTGCAGCGAACCATTCTCCAGTTCGCCCATAGGCCGTGACCACCTCATCGAAGATCAACAGAATGCCGTGGTGCTTTAAAAGTGCCTCGACTCGAGTCCAGTAGTTGTCGGGTGGAATCAGCATCCCGCCGACCCCCATGATTGGTTCGCCGATCATCGCTGCAATCTTGTCGGGACCAATCCGGTTGATGGTCTCCTCAAGTTCGTTCAGAAGAAAATCACAAGGGTCTTCGCCACCATAGAGTTCGCTTCGATAGGGCCATGGCGTCGTGACGTGTGCCACGTTCGGGAGCATGGGTCCGAAGCCGTCGTGATAGAGGTCGTAGCCCGTTGCGCTCCCTCCCCCATAGGCAATGCCGTGATAGGCGCGATCGCGAGCGATGATCCAATTGCGTTCGGGGTTTCCTTTTCGCCAGTGAAAGTAACGAGCCATCTTGATGGCTGCTTCATTGCCTTCGCTTCCCCCGCTCGTGAAGTAGACCCGATCAATCGAGTCTGGAGCAATGGCGACCAAACGATCTGCCAATTCAATGGCTCGATCGTTAGAGAACTCCCAAAAGCTCGTGAAGTATTCAAGTCGCTGCATCTGTTCATAGGCAGCATCGGCAATTTCTTTGCGGCCGTGTCCAACTTGTGCGAGCCACAGCCCCCCGGTGGCGTCGAGATACTCCTTCCCGTCGATATCCCACAACTGACATCCTGAGCCCTTGGTCATGACAACCCGCTCGGTCACTGAGTCGGGCAGGTACGGGTGGAGTAGGAGTGCTCGATCTCGCTCAATTAATTTGTCGGTTGGCATCCTGCTCATTGTTGCTCCCCTTTATTCGTCATCGTTGTAGGAAATCCACGTTGTTTTCAGCCCCACATACTTTTCGAGTGCATGCAGCGAGAGATCACGGCCGTAGCCGGACAGGCCAAACCCACCGAAGGGTGTTTGGAAACTCAACGCGTCGACCGTATTTACCGAAACCGTCCCCGCCCGCAGTCGCCCTGCAACTCGGTGGGCGCGTGAGAGGTCATTAGTCCACACTGAAGCGGCCAAGCCGTAGCGAGTCCCATTAGCGATGGCCAAGGCTTCGGCTTCGTCGTGAAATGCCGTCACCGCCAAGACCGGACCAAAGACCTCTTCGGTGGCAAGACGGCTCTGCGGATCAACGTGGTCAAAAATAGTGGGCGTGAGAAAAGCCCCACCTGATTCCACGAGCGCTCGCTCTCCGCCAATGACGAGGGTTGCGTCCTTTCGTGCGTCATCGACAAAACTCATCACGCGCTCAAGGTGTTCGTGAGAGACCATGGCCCCCATTCCGCAGGCTGGGTCGAGCGGGTCGCCGGGCTGATACTTCTGGGCTACGGCCACGACCTTGGTGAGGAACTCATCCTTGATGGACGCTTCAACAAGCAGTCGAGCGTTGGCTGAGCAGACTTCCCCTTGGTTGTAAAAGATGCCAAAACAGGTCTTCTCTGCTGCTTCATCAAGATCGGCGTCGGCAAAAACAATGTTGGGGCTCTTTCCTCCACACTCGAGCCAGACCTGTTTCATGTTGGACTCTCCGGCGTAGCGCAAGAACATCTTGCCGACGTCGGTCGAGCCCGTGAAGGTCAGACAGTCGACGTCGTGGTGCAGGCCAAGAGCCTTGCCCGCGGTTTCGCCATATCCCGGCACTACGTTCAAGACACCGGGGGGCATCCCGGCTTCCACGGCCAACTCGGCCAAGAATAAGACCGACAACGGCGATTGCTCGGCTGGCTTTAACACCACCGAGTTTCCAGCAGCCAGTGCGGGGGCGAGTTTCCACGCCGCCATCTCCAAGGGATAATTCCAAGGAACGACGGCCCCGACGACCCCAAGGGGTTCTCGAGTAACGAGCGCCAAGTTCCCAGGGTCACTGGGCGCGATCTCGTCGGAAATCTTGTCGATTGCTTCTGCGTACCAACTAAACAATGCTGCCGATCCCGGGACATCAATCGATGACGTTTCGCGCACGGGCTTACCCATGTCCAAGCTGTCGAGCAAGGAAAATTCTTCCACATGGTCAAGGATCAAGCCGCTGAGTTTTTTGAGTACACCTTGACGAAATGCCACACCGCTGCGCGACCACAGTCCATCGTCGAAGGCGGAGCGCGCCGACGTCACCGCGTCGTCAATGTCCTCTTCCCCGCAGGACGCAACCGACGCCAAGAGCGCACCGGTGGCTGGATTTAACGAGTCAAAGCGTTCACCAGAACGGGCGGGTCGAAAGGCCCCGTGGATAAAGGCGTCGTGGCGAAAAGCGAGGGCCTCACTTTTGGCCTTCCACTCCTGTGCGCTCAGTGTCACTGGTTCCCCCGTTGTTGGCAATCTGGCGAATCCTCGGTTCTTTGACAATATAGTCAAATAACTCAACCCTTGCCTCCCAAATAGCCGGGGCCCATACTTGCATTCTTTGATGATTTCTATAAAGAATGGAGTATGGCCCGTCCAAAAAGCCAAGACGCTCGTCGCCTTCAGATGGTGGACGCCGCCGGCAGAGCAATCGGCGAACGAGGCCTGGCAAACGTTCGCATCAAGGACATTGCTGATCAGGCCGGAATGTCCCCTGGATCCGTCCTCTACTACTACCCAGAGCTCGACGATCTCCTTATTGAGGTCCATCAGGAGACCGTCGATCAGTATTTCGCTCAACGGGAACAATTTCTCGACGGTCTCGATCGACCAGTCGATCAGCTGAGGACTGCGTTACGCACGGGGCTGCCAAGCGGCCCAGATGATGTAACTGCAAGGTTGCTCTACGGAATGCACGCCCGATGTGAAGCCAGCCCAGCCCATGCCGCACTCATGACCAACCTCTTTGACCGTGAAGTCGCGCTGTACCTGACCATCTTGCGATCAGCCAACGAGGCGGGTGACGTTGAACTACGCGCCTCGGCCGAAACCATAGCCCGGACCTTGGTTGCACTCGAAGACGGCCTCGGCCTTCACATTGTGAGCCGCACTCGTCCCATGACCATCGATGCGGCGCGAACGATCATGACGTCGTGTGCAGAGCAGTTCACTGGCGTAACGCTCTCATCGTGAGCCGTCGGCGCGACGAGGCCGTTAGAGCGCGATATCTTTCGCTTCACTCAATGTTGAACCCTTGACCAAGAGTGGTCGAAACGCCATCAGCTGGCGAGGTTTTGAAACGGCTAAAACCCCGGTGATGAAGTCATCGTGGTGATAGATCGCCAAAAAGCGGCCTTCCTCATCAGGGACAATGGCCAAGGAAACGTCGTCATCCGCGCTGGGGTGACCCAGTACTTGGATCTTTTTACCCCACTGATCTGACCAGAAGTATGGGACAGCGGCAAAGGTCTCGGCATGCTTTGGGCCAGCCAATAATGACTTCGCTGCATGAACGCCTTGATCAACCGCCATCTGCCAGTGTTCAATACGAACGAGTTCGTTGTGGCCCGCGTCATTCCAGTGAAAACGTGCCACGTCTCCTGCCGCCACAATTCCTGGCCCCGCAAAGAGATGTCGATCCGTTACGACGCCATTTTCAATCGTGAGGCCAGAATCTTCAAGCCATGCCGTCGATGGCGTCACGCCAATACCCACCACAATCAAGTCGGCAGGCACGGGGTCTGCACCCTCGATGTTGACCCAGCCAGCCAACGCTCCGTCGCGGGGACCTTCGATGCTGGTGACCTTCACGCCACAACGCAGCGCTACGCCCGAAGAGGCAGAAAAGGTCAGCAGTAACTCGGCAACATGTGGGCCAACAATCGGCAGCAATGGTAGATCCAGCCCTTCCAAAATCGTCACCTGATGATTCATTGCCGCGGCCGCAGTCGCCACTTCTTGGCCGATAAAGCCCGCCCCCACCAGCACGACTCGGCTTGCGGGGTTCAAGGCGACGAGAGCACGCCGAAGGTTGACCGCATCATCGTCAGTCCGCAAGCCGTAGACCCCTTCAAGATCACGAGTCCCCGGCAAGTAGCGGAGCCCCGCACCGGTCGTGATGACGACTGCGTCACTGTCGAGCGTCGACGCATCGGCGAGTACTACTCGATGTGCACCAGCATCAAGTGCTACGGCTTTCATTCCGAAACGCGTGGTGATTCTGAGATCGTCGAGCTTGGCATCGTCAGCCAAGGTCACTTTCTCAATCTCCCACTTACCATTCAAGACATTTTTGGAGAGAGGCGGTCGGTCATAAGGGGTGGATGACTCTTCCCCGATCATGGTGATCGTTCCCGAAAAACCCTGGGCACGCAAGGTCTCAGCGCAGCGCAATCCTGCCAGCGAAGCGCCAACAATGGTGACACTTCCGTCAAGGGCGAGGGGTTCGTTCATGGTTTCACGTTCCATCTCATGCTTGACCACCAAAAATCTGCATCCACTCCTGCGGGGAGCGAGGGGTGAGGACCCAATTGTCGCGACGGGTCTCTCCCATCGACTGCGACGGCGCTGCAGAGTAGAGATGTCCCGGATACAGCACCGTACTGTCAGGAACCTGCGCCAAGGTCTTCGTCAGTGACTCGTACATGGCCATAGGGTCTGATCCAGGAAAATCCGTGCGCCCACAACCTTCCAAAAACAACGTATCGCCAGAAACCAGTCGATTCGACACCATGAAACACTGACTCCCCGGCGTATGGCCCGGAGTATGGATCAACTCGATAGCGATGGCTCCCACCATCACCACATCCCCTGACTCATGGGCGGCCAATGCATCCGTGACCCCGGTCGTTCGTTCGATCCAGGGAACTTCATGACTATTGACGTGGATCGGCACATCGATGATCTCGAGAAGCTCTTCGATCCCTTCGATCTTCTGTCCCCAAAGATCTCCGCCGATGTGATCAGCGTGAAAATGCGTCGCCAACGCCCCAACCACGTCAAGGCCATCGTTGCGAACGATCTCAACAAGTTCACCAACTCCATATGCGGGATCCACAATTACGGCTTCTTGAGTTTCACGATCGCCCAGGAGATAGACGAAGTTCACCATCTGGCGTGCCACGGGATCTGCCGCAGCAAAATCTCTTCCCGCCAATAATTGGCGAAAGTAGAACCGGTCTTGATCAGTCATCGAGCACTTCACCTGTCTCTGGATCAATCACGATGGATGCTTCCTCTGCCACCGCGGCCAAGCGCGGCGCAAGTTCATCAACATGCATCTTGGTCTCGGTCAGGCGCTTCTCGAGTTCGTCGACCAGCGCTGTCGCTCGTTCCAACTTGACGACAAGTTGATCAACATCAATCTCGCTGTCTTCGAAGTAGGCAACGATCTCGTCCAGCTCAGACGACGCCTCGGCGTAGCTGAGTGCTGTGGGATCTTTCCCATCACCTTTCGCCATCACTGCTCCTTTTCCTTTGCCATGACTTTAGAAGCAAATACGCCATCAGCCACTCTTGTCGTGAGTTCGGTCCCTTCTGCGACCTGGTCGATCGATCGAATGGCCTTGCCCTGATGATCAAGCGTCAGTGACCACCCTCGTTCTAAGGTGCGCACCGGGTCATAGGCACTAAGGAGTCGACGAGTCCCCGAGAGTGATTCGCTCTCGAACTCGACTGCTCGAAGTGCCAGCGGCGCCAGACGAACGCTGCGCGTTGCCAGTGAGGACCGTGCACGATCCAGCGCCACTGTTGGCGCTCCGATCAAACGTCGTCGCGTGTGACGAAGTTCACCAAGGTGATGACGGAGGTGCCCCTTGACGATGCCCACGAGCTGTCCGCGAATCTGTCCATAGGCCAACTCTCGGCGAGCAACGATGTCCTGCGCGCACTGTGCCACTCTCCCCGCTGACCAGAGCACCTCGCCGTAGTACTCGGCGATGATCGTGACGAGGGCCGCGCCAAGAGCCGTTGGAGTAATCGCTCGGCGGTTTGCCACAAGGTCGGCCACCGACTCGTCACCGCTGTGGCCAATGCCGGTCCAGATCGGCGTCGACGATCGAGCGATGGCTCGAGCAACGAGCTCTGCGTCAAAGGCTGCGAGATCGCCTTTCGACCCCCCGCCCCGCACCACGCAAATCAGATCAACTGACCCGTCGCTAAGTTGGGTGATCGCCCGAGCGATCTCGCTCGGTGCATTCTCTCCTTGAACTGACGCTCGCGCGACATCAACTGCAAAGGAGAAACCTGACTCTTCGAGCTGGCCCAAGAAATCGTTAAATCCTTCGGTCCCAGGACTTCCCACCATGCCGATACGGAGGGGAACAAGCGGAACCGAGAGTTGGCGCTGCGCGTCGAAAAGTCCTTCGGACTGAAGGGCTTCAAGAAGTTTTGCTCGCTCAACCGCCAAACGCCCAAGAAGCGCGGTGACGTCAATCTCGGCCAAGATAAATCCAACTTCAGCGCGCACTCGATAAAAATCGATCGCTCCGCGCATAAGAATTGTCATGCCCGCTTCAAGAAAAAGCCCTTGATCGGCTAGGCCTGTTTTTAATCCTCGCCAATTCGAAGCCCAGCATTTCACCTTGAGAGTTTCCGCTTGTTGCGGTGTTCCGGCTAGGGAATCGACCACGTCGATGTAGCAATGGCCACGCGACTCTGAAATCTTTTGTATCTCCCCCTGCACCCAAATCTCCCGAGACTTCGGGAACGTGGCCTTGAGGGCAGCATCAATCTCGGCGTAGAGGCCGCTGATCGTTGAGATCGCCCGGTCCTTTTCACCAAAGAGCGACTCATCCATGCTTGCAGGTTACCGTCACTGTCCGCCAATGATCGAAGAAAACGAATTCTTTCGTGCGACCCAGAGGTCGGTTCTGTCTAGGACTGCCAGTACCAGTAACCGTATTTGTTGATGGCTTGCAGGACTCCGGAGTTTTGAAGGGCCAGCACACCCGGAAGAGAGTTCTGCACCCCCGATGCCCAGACTGCTTGTCCGTCACTTCTGTAGATGACGACATTCCCGTCGCCTTGAAAATAAAGGATCGATCCGCCTCGATTTTGCGACCCAGAATTCCAGATCACATAATTCCAAGCGTTGTAGATAACGAAATTCCCATCGGTTTGAAAAACAGCTCGATAAAACCCACTCGGTGAGACCAGTGATTGTCCTGGGAGCAATCGTCCTCCGGGGGAGAGCGATGAGCTGACGACTGGTGCTGCCGGCGTCGGAGCCCTCGGTGTAGCCGTCGTTGATGCCGCCAAACTATTTCCGGCAGCATTTGTCGCAACAACAAAGAAGGTGTAGGTCACGCCGTTCGTCAAACCGCTGTACGTACAACTCAGCGCAGTCGTTCGCACGCAACTCGCGGGGGTCGCAACCGTTGGAGTCGACGAGACCGTGTAACTCGTCACGGCTGCGCCTCCGTTCGAGGACGGGGCCTTCCAAGAAAGGGTGGTCTGGAGATTCTGTCCCGACACAGCGGACAAAAGGGTCGGCGCACTTGAGGTAGTCGCCGGCGTCGCCGTTGCTTGGGCTGGCGGACCTTGCCCATTGGCATTGGCTGTAAGGACAGAAAAGGTGTAGGTCACGCCGTTCGTCAAGCCACTGTACGTGCAGCTCAGCGCGGTGGTTCGCACGCAACTCGCAGGGGCGGCCACGGCTGGAACTGAGGAGACGGTGTAACTGCTGACCGCTGTCGACCCGCTTTGCAGAGGAACGTTCCACGAAACAACCGATTGGCCATTTCTAAATGAGGTCGCCGTTACTGACTGCGGGGCGCTCGGCAGCGCTCCCAACGTTGTCGTCACTGTTGCTGCGACACTCGGTCCCACTGCGTTCGTGGCGATAACCGAGAAGGCATAGGTCGCACCGGTGTTCAATCCGCTATAGGTGCAGCTCAACGCAGTCGTTTGGATGCAACTTGAAGGTGTCGCCGCCGCTGGGGACGATGACACCGTGTAGCTCTTCACCGGAGAGCCACCGTTTGATAGTGGTGCTTTCCAAGAAATAGTTACTGAACTACTACTCGTCACCGACGCTGAGGCCGAGGTAGGGGCCTTCGGTGCAAGCGGGACACCGATACAACCAGCGGCTTGGTTCGAATAGAGATATTGGAAGTTGTAGCTCGTCGCCCCTCCGGCCGTTGACTGAATCGCCATCGTTGCTTGAGAATTCGCCACTTCGCACAGATCGCCGTTTTCATCGCCGCCATGGACATTGTCGATCCATCCAGACGAAGGAACCGGATCGGTCACGGTCTCTCCAATTTCATGGCTGAGGATGGGCGTCATATTGGCAAACATTGACGTGGATGACGAGGTGAACATGCAGCCCGCCTGAGTTTCATAGGGCATCACGACGTAGTTCAAATCTCTTATTCCGTAGTTGTAAGAATTACCGTGGTAGGCACAAAAGTCATTTTGCGAGTTTTGTCCACCCGCCGTAATCAGTTGGTTTGGCTGGAAGTACAGCACATAAATATTATTGGGGTCGTAGGCAGGAAAACCTTTTGTTGGATCGTTTTGAAGCGTGGCCAAGGTTGCATCAATGGTGGTGTCATCTACCGTCGACGTCATGAGGGCAGCGCTATTGATCACCAGGCAGCCTGCGTAGGATCCTCGCCCATACGGTGACGTCGGAACGTATTCGTTCCACCATTGTGAATATGGGGAGGTGAACATGGTGGTGATCGCACCGGCGGTATTTGGCTCACTTGCGGCAAAGGTCCCTTGAGCTGAGTTATAGGACGAGGTACACGTCGCAGACGTGGAGCCATTTGCAATCTGGACGAGATAGACCTTTGGATTGGCCAGGACTGGCCCTCCGCCATAGGTCAGCTTCGCGTTGGCGTAGGTGCAGTCATTGGTCGAAAGACACTGAGTCAACGCCGGTTTCACGGTCGCGCTGGCCGCTGAGGCAGGGCCAGAAGTCGGAGGAGAAGGAGAAGCGGGAGTAGTAGCGGGAGGAGAAGGTGAACCTTGATCCGATGGTGGCGCCGCACTTCCGATCATGGGCAGAATCCGAATATGCGACGGAGGAGCGCTCACGACGGCCCCCGAAGATGGCAACGTCGTGGTGGTGACAGGTGCAGCCACCGGCGCCGTTGTCGGTACCGGTGTCACCAGAGTTGGGGCACTCGAAGGCTGAACGGGACTCGTTGTTCCTCTTGAGGTCTCCGAAGGCGACGTGAGGATCAGCCCAAGGGCGACGAACAGTGCAAGCACACCGGCGCCAAGGCCCGCGACCAACCTCGTTTGTCGTCTTCTTCTTGTCATCGTTTCACCATCAATCCGTTCGATCGGGAACCCATCGACGTCACCTGAATTACTTACGACCAGATTAGCGGGTACTTTCCCTCTCCTTTCGGCAGGAAACCAAGAAACGTCGCCTTTTCGCTCGATCCTGCCTGATGAGAGGCCTGCGAATACATGGCACAATGGAAACGGTGAGTCGGCTGGGTAGCCGCGGCATGGGTAACCATGTCGAGGAAGGTCGGGGCTCCAAAGGGCAAGGTGCTCGCTAACGGCGAGTCAGGGTGACCTGCAGGATTAGTGCCACAGAAAATAGACCGCCGATGGCTGGGCAACCAGCACAGGTAAGGGTGAAACGGTGCGGTAAGAGCGCACCAGCGCTGGAGGTGACTCCAACGGCTAGGTAAACCCCACTGGGAGCAAGATCAAACGTGGGACATGGGCGGCCCGTCCGTCTGGGAAACCAGACAGTCCCCAGGTAGATCGCTGAGATGGATGGCTACACAACCCCTTTTCCCAAGGGGTGGACAGAACCCCGCCTATAGGCCGACTCACCAC
>CAIKCI010000033.1 GCA_903825895.1 uncultured Actinomycetes bacterium | reverse complement strand
TGCAGCAAGACCCACCACCATTGCTGCTCTTTGAATTTTTCGATTACAAAACATTGTCCATCCTGTCCACGCAGTTGACATTGCCTCTAGTCCTACCACATTGAGAGACAAGCCCTGTCCAGTTGAATCCGCCGTGGAGGTGATGGGACTCGAACCCACGACCCCCTGCTTGCAAAGCAGGTGCTCTAGCCAACTGAGCTACACCCCCGTGGTTAATGGTCTTCCTCAATTGACGAGAATTCACCGCGAACCCGGTAGGCCACCAATCTAGGCGAAGTTGGCTGATACAGCCACATAGGACCGGAAGCCGCCTTTTTTCAAATTATGACAACGCCCGATTTGAATTCAAGCATTAACTTCCAACCCTGTTCCTACCGAAATGAGTTCACCAAGACCTCTATCATGGGGCCCGTGACACGGGGAAGTATTGGGGGACGAGGAGTGGGTTTGGCAACCCTTTTCGTGGTCGCCCTCAAGGCCACGGCCTGTTCCTCAGAGGCTACGTCTGCAAAAGCCCCAACGACCACGCCATCGAGTACCTCTTATTCAGCCGATCTCGCCGTACAGTCAGCGGCTCATTCCGCCACGCTTGCCTATCGCGGGTCCATGGCACGAGCAGGCCAACAGATTGCAAATGACATCAACCATCTTGCCGTTGATGAAGCGGCGAATGTATCAATTACTGACGACCTGATCGCCTTGCAGCGTGATTTTGACGTGGTTCGACCGCAACTCGATTCTTCTCTTTCGGGTTCGTTATCTGGACCAGTCAATGGAAATTTCATGCTCGGGAAGGTTTCGTTTAATCCGCAAATTCTCGACCAAAGTGCAGCAGTTCAGTCAGCAACAATTGCTTCCCTTATGACTGAAGCACCCGATGTGGAGTTTGGCCTGTCGCGCATCATCCTTTCTCCAGGTGCCATTGCCCAGATGATTCGTCAAGACGCAGAGTGGATTGCCATCCACGCGCGAGAAACTAGCCAATCAATTGAAGCTTCTTCCTCCATTTCATCGAGTGACCTCCTGGTTACTGCGCAGACCCTGGCAACGTGGTTACAAGCACTCAAACCATTAGGGGACCTCCTGGCTCCCGCCGTGACGGCACAAGCACAAAATGACGTCGCTACTCTCAGTGCGGCCGTCTCCGCCCATCAAAATATTTCTGTTCTTGACGAAATTCAAGCGGCAAACGCAGTTGCAGCGGATCTTGCGCAACTGTCGGGACAACTTGAGGGCTATGGGGTTAACGGGGCATATCAATGAGCGAGGATCAGACTTTTCGACTTTCTCGACGAGCATTTTTTGGATCTTCGGCGTTTGCCTCACTGGGTGCATTAAGTGTGATGGGCGCCGAGTTGCCAGCGTCCCCAGCGGGAGCCATGCAGAATTCGTCGATTCCCTTTTACGGATCTCATCAAGCGGGATTAACCACACCGGCTCAAGAGAATCTCGCTTTTGCAACCTTCGACATCGCCACAACGTCTGTTGCGCGTCTGCGCCTAATGCTGAATCAGTGGAGCACGTCAGCTGCAGCCATGACTGAGGGACGGTCCATTCCAGGAGATAGCTCTCTGAGCTTCCCCCCAAGCGATACTGGAGAAGCAGTGGGGAGAGGACCAGCCAACTTGACGGTAACCCTCGGCATTGGACCGTCGTTTTTTTCATCTCCTCCCGGACGCATGAGGGCTAAACCAGGAGCGCTCGTGGAGTTGCCTGCGTTTCCTGGCGATCAACTTGACCCTCAGGCGTCTGGCGGGGCACTTTGTATCCAAGCATGTGCCGATGATCCACAAGTTTCGTTTCATGCAGTCCACAATCTGGTTCGTCAAGGTCTGGGCGTAGTTACGCTGCGCAACCTTCAACTGGGATTCGGCCGAACATCGAACACCACGGTAAATCAGGAGAGCCAACGAAACCTCCTCGGATTTAAAGACGGTTCGAATAACCTGATGGCAAACAGTGGAACTGCGTTAGACCACTATGTCTGGGTCGATCAAGAACAGCCCTCATGGATGAAGGGTGGTTCCTATCTGGTTGCTCGGCGTATTCGGATTCGCTTGGAGCAGTGGACATCGAGTTCGCTTCAAGCGCAGCAAGACGCAATCGGTCGAGCGAAAGAATCAGGGGCCCCACTTGGAGGAAAGAGTGAACACGATCCCGTGAATCTCTCTGTGTCAGGTTCGCACGGATTACCGGTGATCCCAGAAGGGGCCCACATCCGTGTTGCCGCACCATCTCAAAATAAGGGTGTGCGAATCTTGAGACGTGGCTACAACTATGCCGACGGCATTGATCCGGTAAGCGGCGAGATTGATGCCGGACTCTTTTTTATTTCGTTTCAAAAAGATCCGATTTCTCAGTTCGCAGCGCTCCAACACCAGTTGAGTCTTGGTGACAAGCTGCATAGTTACCTCGTCCACACGTCGAGTGGCGTGTATGCATGCCCACGGGGTCTTGTGCAGGGTCAAGGATGGGGTGCACAACTTTTTGCTTCGTAAAGAATGGAAAATTCTCGCGCCACGGCATAAGGTCAATCGAGGCGGGAAAAGAGAAACTAAGGGGGAGACGATGCATCAATCGACTGCGAAACGTTTGATTTCGATAATGACGGCGTTCTGCATGAGTTTTGGAACAATGGCAGTAGTCTCAACGGCGCTTCCCGCAGCGGCAGCTTCATCGGTGCAGGTCTTAACCGTTGGTACCTTCCATGGGAAGAAGGGAACGTACACCTCGATTCAGGCTGCAGTCAATGCAGCGAAGCCGGGTGCGTGGATCCTGATCGCGCCTGGGGACTACAAGGAAAGCGCTGACCTTTCAAATCCGCCAGCCTCCTTCGACCACGGAGATTTTGGTGGGGTGCTCATTACAACATCCAACCTTCACCTTGTCGGAATGAACCGAAACACGGTCATTGTCGACGGAACAAAGCCAGGTTCTCCAACATGTTCCTCTGTCCCAGCCGATCAGCAATACGGAAACGTGGTGAACGGGCAAGCAACGGGCCGAAACGGAATCACTGTCTGGAAGGCAAACAATGTCTCTATCCAGAACTTAACGGTCTGTAATTTCTTGAGCGGTTCGCAGGAATCAGGGAACCAGATCTATTGGAATGGGGGATCTGACTCCGCCAAGATCGGCATGAAGGGCTACTCCGGCTCGTATCTCTCAGCGACATCCACCTACTTCGGAGCGGACGGGACCGCTGGTACCTATGGAATCTTCTCCTCGGACGCAGCTGGGCCTGCTTCGTGGAATCAGATTTATGGTTCCAATATGAATGACGCGGGTATGTACGTCGGTGCATGTCAGCAACAGTGCAACGTAACGATTTCACACGCCTGGATGGAGTACAGCGCCCTTGGGTATTCGGGTACGAACTCTGGGGGAGCCATCGTGATTAAGAACTCCATGTTTGATAACAACAAAGACGGCTTTGACACCAACACGCAGATCAACGGTGATCCCCCGGCACCACAAAACGGAGCGTGTCCGCACAATGGGATTTCTCCCATTACTCATACGCATTCATGCTGGGTTGTGATGAACAACACGTTTGCAGATAACAACAATCCGAATGTTCCACAAGCCGGTAACGCAGCGCAAGGCCCGGTAGGAACGGGAATGACGCTTTCCGGTGGCGAGAATGACACCGTGATGAATAACACGTTCACGGGAAATAATGCCTGGGGTCTTCTCGTGATTCCTTATCCAGATTCTTCAGCACCTGAGTACAACCAATCCTGCACGGGAACGGGTGGCGTTGAAGTGAGCGGTCTCGGTTGTGTTTACGATGCCAAAAACAATCGCGTGGTGGGTAATCATTTCTCAAAAAATGGTTCATTCGGCAATGTTTCAAATGGTGACTACGGACAGATTGTGTTGAATGCGAATCAACCTTCAAACTGTTACGTCAACAACATTGCACCCAATGGGACGGCCCCGGCGAATCTTGAGCAGCTCTACCCCAAGTGCGGAGTTATCCAAAAGACGGCGAACACGGGTGGGGCACTCTTTGGGCAAGTCCTGTGCGACACAGGGTTTTCGAGTTGTCCAGCGGGTTCAAACTACCCACAGACGACGAAGGTCGTCATGCATCCTCTTCCAAAGAATTTGCCAACCTTGGCGAATCCTTGTTCCAAGGTTCCATCAAATGCCTGGTGCAAGAACGGACAGCCGATCTAGCTGGCGAAGCCTGACTGTTTAGGCGGGCGAGGAATAGCCGATGATTGGGTCACCGTCGATGGTGTCGCCCACTGGATTGAAGTAGCCGCTCACGCTGACACCGCTGTTCCCATCATTTCCTGAAAGCACTTTGATGATTGGCGCTCCGAAAGCACCATGGATGACTCCGACCACTGTGGCGATATGCGCGCTGTTCCATTGCCCTGTCGCCCAGACAACAGCGTCACCTACTTGAGGATTATTGGCTGGTCCAGCTTTGAAGGTTCCGTGATTTTGCCCCCAGGTAACAAAGGAGTAACTGTAGCCAGTGAGGCCCGTGGTGTTCACGGCCGACCAAGCCCAAACAAAATTCGCAAAGTCAGAGCACCAAGACTCACTCATTGTTCCGGCAACACACTGAGCTCCCGTATTGCTGTCCCACGTTGATCCTCTAGCGAATGCAGCCGTGAACATGTTGCAGTCACCGCCAGGAAAAGGATTGGCATGGTAACCAACATTGGCAGTCGCAAGAGTGACCACTCGAGCCGCAATGGCGGTCGGTGCAGCAGCACTCACCGTCCCCGTGGCCCACGCAGTGGCTCCGGCCGGCGTCTTGATGATCAAGTTGCCATTGGACAGCACTTGGAGAAAAGAGCCGGGCACCAGAGTCATCGAGGGAGTTGAGTCTTTTGCTGACCAAACTTTAGTGCCGTGGCT
>CAIKCI010000032.1 GCA_903825895.1 uncultured Actinomycetes bacterium | reverse complement strand
GCGCAGCAGGTCAGATGTTTGCAATGCCACGGCGAGTGCCGTCGTCGACTCCTTCACCATGACCCCGCCTTGCGTTGAACCCACTCCACCAGGGTCAATGCCGCCGTGCCCAGCGTCAAGGAAAACGAGATGCCCATTCGAGGCAGCAGTGGGCTGGTATTTCATGCACGCACCTGGCGCAAAAGTCCCGGGCTCAATCGCGACAGCGGAAGGAATGGTTTGGGTCGTCGAGGTCACGGCGTGCTCAGAGGATGTGGGCCAAAGAACGAACAAGCCCCCGGCAATAAGCGCGAGCACCGTGGCGAGAATACCCAACCTGGCTATCCGTTTTGACGACATAAAAACGTCCTGTGCTTTCTGGCTGTCAGTTTCATGAAATTCATCTCAGTCTCCAGGTGAGACAATTGATCATCAGGCATGGGTTTGTCATTGTTAGATTCTGTTTGGAACCGGCGCTGTCGGTTTTGATCCCGGCGTACAAGCGCGTGGATCCCAGGAAGCGTTGCTCGTTGTCACCGAAGACGGAGTACCAATTGCGCTGCTCGATGTTGGCACGTTGCTTGTGTGCGTCGGGACGGCAGTCTGGGCCTTCGGTGCTGAGGATGGCTGGATCACGCCGAATTGCGATCCCGTCACGACCGTGATCGTCGAACCTTTGGCCACCAAACTAGGGTTGTAACCCATCACGACGGCTCCCGTGATTGAGTGAAGCACTTTTTCGGCGGCGGCAACTACCTCTGGGCTGTGGGAACCGTAATAGACCACCGTCTCTGAGACACTGCCGACGGCATGCGTGTCACCCAAGCTGGTGACATGAAAGCCGAGCGCCTGAAACGCTGAGCCCGTAGTAGTGGCTTGATTGGCAACTCCTGTGCCATTCAACACCGCAAGATTGATCGAGGAAGCCGCTGGTAGTGGAGCGCCTGACATCGGATTTACTGTGTTGTTGATTCCAAGAACGGCATTTATCGCTGCCTGGCCCGTTTGCTGCGATGGGAATGCCACCTGTCCGTAGTTGCCACCTTGGTAGAGGTAATCGCCCGACGGGCCGTTTGGATCAAGTACCACCGAGACCGGAAAGGTTAATTGGGGGACGCTGGCAACATTGACAGTATGAAACGACAACACCAGATTCACCATGTCGTTCACGGACCATGACTGGTCGAAGGTGACATCGCTCTTGACCGAGTTAATCAGACTCAAGTCGGAAAGCGGATTGCCGAGTCCGTTCTTAGCGACGGTGGATCCGAGAACGCGCAAAAACTCGTGATTCCTTCTGATGCGGGCCAAATCACTCAGATTCTCTTGTGGCCAATTCCCCGCACTGCTCCCAGATGTCGCCGTCTTGTACTGGAGATGGCGGGCGCGGACTACCTGGAGGGCTTGGATGCCGTTGAGATGCACGCACGAGGCGGCCTGAACGTTCAAGCCTGATTCACGGTCGAAGAGTGACACTGGGAAGGACATATTAATGCCGCCAAGTGCGTCAACGATATTGGCGAACTGATCAAAATTTACTGAGACAGCGTGAGCAATGGGGATACCTAGGTCATCTTGAACTGCCGTGACCACTTGGGTGATGCCTTCGTAAAGCCCCGCATCAATCTTGTTTGCCCCTTCAGCACGTGCATTCGGAACAAAAAGATCACGCGGAATCGACAGAACCGCAAGTTGATGAGTCGTCGGATTGGCATGAAGAATCATGATGACGTCACTGTTTACGCCCGTGACGCCCTGCGAACAAAGTCCATAGGCTGGGTTTTGAACCTTGAGGGCACAGCGAGACGTCGATCCCACCATCAAAATGTTTTCTGAGCCAGCTTCAGCGCCCACCAAGGTGTTTGTCGAGAGGCCGCTTACCTGGACACGATTGAGATCATGAGAAATGTAATAGGCGTAACCAAAACCGCAAAGGGCCAGCACCAGCACGACTGCCAACGAGCCCACCAGGGTGCGCCGTATTCGGATTCGTCGCCGCGACGGCCTGCTTCGTAGGTTCGCTGAGGATCGTTGCGGTGAGGTGGCCTCCCGCTGCGAGCGCCGTTTTGACGATTTGCGCCGAGAAGATGATGCGTCGATCTGTTTACCCAGAGCCTCCAGGCGCGTTCGTCCCCGAGGGGTATTTCTTTCCGACATCCAAAGAGTCTCGCACGATGAACGTCGAAATACAGGTCATGTGATCACCCCCATCCGCTCTCGCCAGCGAAGCAGAACAGTCGCTGGCCTAGGAGTTACTTGATTTCTCGTCGAACCCAGCCCCGGCCAGCATCCGCCGAAGATCCACAGTCATTTGCGTGTCGATGTCGTTACTTTTCGACTTCGTAAAGACCTGAGTTTCTTCACCCAGCGTCACTGCATACTTGCCGTCATGGCGCTCCTCGACGTCGCCGACATGATTAAGCAGGGAAATAACGTCGTGCCATTCAATGTTGTGACTGGTTGGATGTTCAAAAATTTTTCTGAGAGTTGTTCGATGGTGGTTATTGAGGTGTTGGTGAGATTCCATGACGCTCCTTGGGGTTGACTTGTAATCGAACTGTACATCGTCGATGGCGGACAGTGATCTCGAAGGGGTGCGGCGCCATAGGCCCAGCCATCCTGGGCCGACACGTCGACGAGGCGTCGATGCGAGATGGGTTCAGGTCTGCTGGCTCATCGAAGAAAAAGGTCGATCAGATGGAACAGTCTCCGTTTCTTGCGTCCCACGGATGGCGAACGTCGCATCGAGTCGTCGCATCATTTCTTTGCAGTGCTCCCGAGATCATCATTCAGTCCGAAGGTGCATCCCTGAGTTAGGTATTCTTTGGTGTCGGAGGGGGGACTTGAACCCCCACGCCCTTGCGGGCACTAGCCCCTCAAGCTAGCGCGTCTGCCTATTCCGCCACTCCGACAGGACTGATGGTTGACCCCCGACCCTAGCAAATGCGCCGAAGCTACTAAACAGACGAGGGATTTACTGCTGTCACGTCCCATGTCAATAAGCCGCCCAGAACCCCTGGAGGAAAAGGATTCGTTGTCACACCTTGGATGGCGCTCGACCAAGCAATCGTTTGCACTTCAGTGAGCAGAGGCAGCGATGGCAGAGACGTCCAGAGCGATGTGTCAATTGATTGATAGAGCGGTGCAGCATTTTGTGGATTCATCTGTTGAGATGCCTTGTGTGCCAGTTTGTTTATTGCTGGACTGTTGAATCCGGACCAATACGCCGATGTGACCGCCAAGGATTGTGAATCAAACCACGCCATGGCCTCGGAAAGAAACGCAGAGCTCGGCCGACTCACGAATCCCCCCGATACTTGAGAATGTTCAATTGCGGAGGCGACCGCTGAACTGGTCGCCAAGCCCACCAGGCGAACAGTAATGCCCTGACTGATTAATTGATCCTTGACGACACTGGCAACGTCAACGGCCCACGGATCATTCGCCGGGACCCCCAGAGAAAGCGAAAGCATTGTTCCGTTCTTTCGTACCCAAAATCCATTGCTCTTATGCATCCCTAGTGCTGAGAGACTTTTGGATGCCAGAAGTTGGCGTTGTCGTTGGGATTCTCGCGTCCACGCCGGAGCCGGCGAGTTCATCGAAGTTGATATCTGTCCCTGTGAATACAGGTGGCTGCTTGCAGGAACAACCGTTGACACCACTCGGCCAACCGTCGCCTGAATCAATTGCTGACGGTTGACGTATTCGCTCACTGCGAGCCGCAGAGGCTTTGAAAGTCCGTGGCGCCGGGAGCTATCAAAGTCCAGACTTAGCAGCAGGTTGCTCAGGTCACTTTTGCTCGAAACGGAAGCGATTGAGGTGATCGCCAAGGTCCCCGACGGACTAAATCCTGGAGTGTCATCAAGTCCCACGTTCGATGTAGTGCCAAAGAGCGAGTCCGGGGATGTCGTGTTGCCGAGCAGTTCGATGGAGGGAAAGGGGGCGTCACTCCCCCACCAATGGGGATTCTTGATGAGGACGATGGTGGTCGGGGTACTCGACGCGATGACATACGGACCGGCCGAAAGGTCAATGTTCGAAGTGGGATAGGCGCACGATCCTGCACCACTCAGTCCAAAGGACGAGGGAAGGAGAGGACTGAACAGCGCCTGCCAGTTATTCGTTGATGTCGAGAACGTCACGACGATCTGATGCAGCGAAGGCCCTCGGGTGATCGAGCGGATCTGTCGGTAAAGGTTGGCGTCGGGACCGAAGCCGTTCCTCCCCCATTTCCATGTGGTGATGAAATCGCGGAGACCAAGTGGTGCCCCTGAGATCCAACGAGCGTTGGGAAGAATGGAGTAAATAATTTTGAGGGGGGAAAGACTTTGAACCTCCGCCTGAGCAAGAAACGACGGTGCTTGCACGACTGTGCCATCGGGATTGGTGATGAAGGCACTGGGGAGGACAAGCGACAATGCCTGAGCGGAAGCTGGCGAAACTGAGCCACCAACGGGATCGCATCCAGAGAAGGGAGTGGATAAATTTGCGGTCAGGGCTGCTGGATCTTGTAGCGCAGGAAGTGCCGAGCCCCCAGCTGGGAATACTGAGATACCGAGAGACAACACCGTCCCTATGGCGATAACTGCAACGCAGCTACTCCAGCGACTGTTCGTCCTCTGCTGCTTCAAGGTCACTGCAAAAGCAGGTCAAGGGTAAGCGTGGTGAATGCGAAGACTAATGCCACCGCGATCGTGATGCGGTCAAGGTTTTTCTCGACGACGGTTGAGCCCTGGGCCGCAGCGCCGACCGATCCTCCGAACATGTCGGAAAGCCCTCCACCACGTCCACTGTGCATCAAAATGAGGAAGATCAACGCCAAGGCGGTGATGACTTCGATAACTACAAAAATGGCCGTAACCATGGAAACTCCTCCTCGCGACCTATGCGGAAAAACCGTAGCAGGTGGCGACGGCCTCAATAATCGCGGCAAAACTTTCACCCTCGAGTGAGGCGCCGCCTACTAAAAGGCCATCAATATCCTTCTGCTCTGCATAAATTGCTGCGTTCTCTGGCTTCGCTGAGCCTCCATAGAGGATGCGAACCTCGTCGGCAGCGTTGCCGCGCAGCGAGCGGATTGTCGCTCGTATGAATGCACAGGCCCCTTGAGCGTCTTCTTGGGTGGCGGCGAGGCCGGTGCCGATGGCCCAGATTGGTTCGTAGGCAATAATGGTCCGCTCTTCCAGGCCTGAACCCACGCCGAGAAATGCTTCGCTCACTTGGCGCTCGAGAATTTCTTCCATGACGCCCGATTCTCGCTCATGCTGTGTTTCCCCGACACAAATGATGGGAGTGAGTCCATGTTCATGAACCGCCTTGGCCGTGGCTGCGACCTCCTGATTTGTCATCGAGAAAAACTGTCGCCGTTCTGAGTGGCCAACAATGACCAGGGCAACCGAGAGACGTTTGAGCATCGCTAAACTCACTTCGCCGGTAAAGGCACCGTTGTCATGAGCGGAACAATGTTGGGCGCCGAGTGAGATCGGAAGGCCATCAGCGCCAATGATTCCTTCAACCGACCGTAGATCGGTGAATGGGGGATGCACCGACACATCTACTTGCTGTTGATGGAGTCCCCGGATTCTTAGTGCGAGATCCGCCATCAGATAGACCGACTCGACATGGTCCAGATTCATCTTCCAGTTGCCCGCAACCAATGGGCGTCGAGTCGAACGCTTCGCCATCACTTCCTCCTCGGAGCGTTCGGGGCGGATCGAAGAGCCGCCAATGCTGGAAGATCACCGAACTCCAGGTATTCAAGCGAAGCGCCTCCGCCGGTAGATAGAAAGTCCAATTGGTCGACCAGACCAAATTCTTCAGCCGCATGAGCGCTATCGCCGCCTCCGACGATACTGATTCCGTTGCTTTGCGCGACGGAGCGAGCAACTTTTTCCGTTCCGTGGCTAAAGCGGTGGTCCTCGAAGACCCCCATGGGTCCATTCCAAAGAATGGTGCCTGCACTACAGATGGTCTCGGAGAAAGATTCAGCGCTCAGCGGTCCCACGTCGAGACCCTTCCATCCCTCTGGGATATCTCCGTCATAGGTGACCACGTCACCGCTCTCACAGCCAGGCCCAAATTCACCGTCCGCTGACAAGGCCACGACATCCGTGGGCAGGAGAATTTCAACTGAACGGCTGAGAATTTCTCGGCAGTCATCGATCCGGCTTTCATCCAGCATCGAAGCTCCCACATGACGGCCTTGGGCGGCCAAAAAGGTGAAGGCCATGCCGCCGCCAATAATGATGCTGTCTGCTTTTTCACTTAGCGCTTTGACGATTCCCAATTTGTCGCCGACCTTTGCCCCTCCAACGATGGCCACGAAAGGTTGTTTGGGCTCGAGCAGCAGACTTCCTAGCACTTCAACCTCTTTCTCCAAGAGACGGCCTGCGGCACTAGGAAGGAAAGCCGGTGGGCCGACCACTGATGCATGAGTTCGATGCGATGCGCCAAAAGCGTCATTGACGTACGCATCGAACCCTTCGATCAATTCACTCACCGTTGACGGATCATTGTCCTCTTCGCCGGGAGAAAAGCGCAGGTTCTCGAGAACCGCGATGTCATCGATGTATCGTCCAAGATGCTCAGCAATCGGCGCCACGGAGAGTTGGGGTACCCAAGCACCATGCGGGCGACCCAGATGTGTGCAGCAGACCACAGTGGCCCCTTGATCCTTGAGCCATTGCAAGGTCGGGATTGCCTCACGGATTCGAAAATCATCGGTGATGATCGTCTGACCATCGTGCGTTTCGAGCGGAACGTTGAAGTCACAGCGCACCAGAACTCTTTTGTTCTTGAGCGGTCCGAGATCTTCGAGGAGCGGCAACCCAGCAAGAGCTGCTGGGCGAGTAGTCATGCGGACGTACCAACGATCTGCACGAGATCCACGAGGCGGTTTGAATAGCCCCACTCGTTGTCATACCAACCCATGATCTTCACGAGTGAGGTGGAGCCGTCGATACCTTGCACCATCGTTAAACCAGCGTCAAAGGTGCAAGACGCCGGGCTGCCCGCAATGTCGGAAGAAACGATTTCGTCCTCGGTGTACACCAGAACCTTCGAAAGGGGGCCTGAACTCGCCGCGCTCTTGAAGGCTGCGTTGACCTGGTCGATGGTTGGCGAACCATTGACGACGGCCGTGAAGTCGGTCACCGAGCCGGTGGGAACGGGCACACGCAATGACGTACCATCGAGCTTGCCTTGCATGGACTGCAGCACGAGCCCGGTCGCACGAGCAGCACCGGTTGAGCTTGGGACAATGTTCACTGCAGCTGCGCGTGCTCGCCGAAGGTCGGTGTGCGGGAGGTCGAGAAGATTTTGATCGTTCGTGTACGCGTGCACGGTCGTCATGAGGCCGGAAATAACACCGAAGCTGTCGTCAAGCACTTTGACCATTGGCACGAAGCAGTTGGTCGTGCACGAGGCATTTGAGACGACAAAGTCGCTTGCTGCATCGAATTGGTCATCGTTGACGCCAACAACGAAGGTGTTGTCGGCGTTGGTGGCCGGTGCTGAGATGACCACCCGCTTCGCTCCCCCGGCAAGGTGGACGGCAGCGTCATCGCGCTTCGTGAACCGCCCCGTCGATTCGATCACGACGTCGACGTTCATGGCACCCCAAGGAAGATCGGCGGGATCTCGCTCTGAGAGGACCTTGATGGTCTGGGTTCCAACGTGAAAGGTGTCATCGTTGACAATGACTTCCTCTTTTAACCGACCTTGTGTGGAGTCGTAACGCAAAAGGTGGGCGTTCATCTCAGGGCTCGTGAGGTCATTGACGGCAACGATCTCAACATCCGCACCACTCTCCATAACTGCACGGAGGAAGTTTCTTCCGATTCGCCCAAATCCGTTGATGCCAACCCGTACCGTCATGCAGACTCCTTCTTGTTGTGTGATTCACCATACAAAGCACTCAGTGCCAACGCTAGTTTGCCAGGGTCATGGATCGGTAGTGATGATGTGCAGAGGTTGAACTCCACAAATTTCTTACTGGGGGAACCTCTTTCTATGCCAAGGGAGAGGTCGCCCAGAAGGAAATCGAAGGGGACGCCGTGAAGGTCAAGGGCTCGCTCATGGTCTTCGACGGTAAACCCCTGCGTTTCCGGGATTTGAGGTCTCAAATTGCAGACGACTACCTTCTGAGCGGAACTGTGCATCAGTGCATCGAGAATTTGGGGAGCGCTCACAGCCGCCAAGACGCTGGTGAAGAGTGATCCTGGACCGATGAGAATTTGATCCGCTTCAGCAATGGCCGACAGGGCTTCGACGGGCGAATTGGCATCAGCCGGAAGGACCGAAACCCGCCGGTTGGCACTCTCGTTTGCCACTGCCACTTGTCCTTCGGTGACGCCGTCGAGCGTCTGAGAACGAAGCGTCACTGAAGTGGTCGTCGCCGGTAAAATAGTGCCGCTGCCTCCCAGCAGTGAGCGAGCCTGATCAACAGCGATGACCAGATCACCGGTGGTCTCGAGGAGACCGGCGAGCACAAGATTACCTATGGCGTGCCCAGCTAGTTCGCCTTCCGTGAACCGATAGTCCATGGTCCGGGCGAATGGAGAGGTTTCATCGCAGAGCGCCAAGAGGCATTTACGAAGATCGCCCAGCGCGGGGACGTCAAGGAGTTCACGAAGCCGACCACTTGATCCTCCATCGTCGGCGACCGAAACAATGGCAACAATGTCGCGGGCGTAACGCCGAGCTGCCCTCAGCGTGACGGCCGTTCCATGACCTCCGCCAAGTGCGACAACTCTCGGCGAAGGGCTCACCGATCAACGTCCCTGTGGAGGGTTGACAGCGGGAACCCGCGAGATCGGAGCCGCTTCCCGAGTTCTTCGGCGATCGCCACTGAGCGATGGTGCCCGCCTGTGCAACCGATACCGATCGTCAAATAAGACTTCCCCTCTTTGGCGTAGGCCGGAAGGAGCGGCTCAAGGAGGCTGACAACATGGGTAAGGAAGGCCTCAGACTCAGGTTGCGCAAGAACATACTCCGCCACCGGCTCGTCGAGACCTGACATATCTCGAAGCTCGTCGACCCAATGTGGGTTCGGTAGAAACCGAACGTCAAGCACCATATCGACGTCAAGCGGAATTCCGTGTTTGAAACCGAAGGACATGATGGAAGTCCGCATAGTTTCACTCCCGGATGATTCTTCAAAAAGTTCGAAGATTCTCGAACGAAGCTGATTGACGTTGAGATCACCAGTGTCGATGGCCACATCCGCTCGGGTCTTGAGTGACTCTAGTGCTCGACGCTCACTATCGATTGCCTCTTTCACGCCCGTTCCCTTTTGCGGGTGGCGACGGCGAGTCCCTTCGTAGCGTCGAACAAGCACATCGTCAGGAGCGTCAAGAAAGAGCATCCGCACGGTGTGTGCTCCTCCGCGCAGTTGCTCTAAGGAATCGAGGAGTTCTGAGGTGTCAAACTCACCGGTTCGACCAACAATGAGAGCGACTCGTTGTGATTCGTCATGAGGGGTGCTCACGAGTTCCCCAACACGCGGGATGATTGAAGGAGGAAGATTGTCGATGACAAACCACCCGAGGTCTTCCAGGCAGGCGGCAGTCGTCGACCGGCCCGCTCCGGAAAGTCCCGTGACGATAACGAACTCAGCCATGGTTAGATTCTGCCGTGTTTTCGCGACGAACGGCGCCAACACCAGCCACGCGTGGATGAAGATGCTCATAGATGCCCTCAGCCACACTTTGTGGGAGCCACCCGAGAGCAAGCAACTCGTCACGTGTGGCATCTCGCACCTTCTGGGGCGTGCCGAATTCAGCTAACAGTTTTGCCTGGCGCGCTGGTCCAAGACCGCTTACGCCATCGAGAATGCTGGCGGTCATGGCCTTCCCGCGCGTGGATCGGTGAAACGAGATGGCAAACCGGTGGGCCTCATCGCGCACCCGCTGCAGAAGAAAGAGTCCCTCCGAACCACGTGGTAGGCGCAGCGGTGAACCCAGGTTCGGTCGATACACTTCCTCAAATCGCTTTGCGAGCGACGCTACTTCGACGGAATCTTCGAGCCCGTACTCCCCGATGACCGCCATCACTGCGCTGAGCTGTCCGGCCCCACCATCGATCAAGATCAGATCTGCGGGAGCGGCGAAACCACGTTTCCCAGAGGAAAGGATTGGTGCCTCAGACCAACGTGCGAGCCGGCGCCGAAGCACCTCTGCCATTGAGGCAAAGTCGTCGTTCTGGTCCACCGTCTTGATTGAGAAGTGCCGATAGGCTTTCTTGACCGGCACTCCGTCCTCAAAGACCACCATCGAGCCCACATAGGAAGTGCCTTGCAGATGGCTCATGTCGTAGCACTCAATACGGAACGGCACCCTGGTCAGACCGAGATGTTCTTGCAACTCCACAAGGGCCCGAGAACGAGCGTTGTAGTCACTCGCCCGTCGAAGGCGATCGCGTCCCAACGTCTCGACTGCGTTGAGTTCTGCGAGCTCGACTAAGTGGCGCTTGACACCACGTTGAGGGACCTGAAGCGTTACGGAGTGACCAGAGCGATCGCTCAGCCATTGGGTGATGCTGTGCTCGGTCGTTCCCTCGTTGAGAGCGATGCGTGAGGGAATTTGAGTGCCGGGGTCGCCGTAGACATCGCGCAAGACAGCGGCAACAAGATCGCTGAGATTGAGCGATTCGACCAGATCGGCAATCGAGACACTTCGGCCGACGATCCGCCCATGTCGAATGTGAACCGTGACAGCCGCAACTTGAAGTTCATCATGGCGAATACCGATGACATCAAGATGTTCGTCGTCGGCAAGAACTAATTCCTGTGTTTTCGCTGCTTGCTGAACGGCCTCGAGCTCATCGCGGAACCTTGCTGCTCGCTCATAGTTTTGCGCCTGTGAAGCGGCCTGCATTTTGTTTTCGAGGTCGCTCACTATGGGTGCAACGTTTCCCGAAAAAAAATCGACGAAACCATCGACATAGCCCTGATAGGTCTCCGTATCGACCTCACCGATACATGGCCCGCTACAGCGCTTGATGTCGAAGAGTAGGCATGGTCTCCCTGATCGCTGATGGCGATCAAATTTTGAATCAGCACATGTTCGCACTGGGAAAGTAGGAAGGAGGAGATCCACCGTCTGGCGGAGCGATCGAGCGTGTGTGAAGGGGCCAAAGTACTTGGTCCCCTTGCGACGGGTGCCGCGTGTGATCAGGGGTCGTGCCCACTCTTGTGACAGCGACAAAGCGAGCCAGGGGTAGCTTTTATCGTCTTTGAGACGAATGTTGTAATGCGGCATGAAGGATTGAATGAGCGAGTGTTCAAGTTCCAGAGCATCGACCTCTGACTGGGTGACAACCCAGTCCACCGAGGAAGCCGCAGCCACCATCTGAGCTGTACGCGGATGTAATTTTGAGGGATCCTGGAAGTACGAAGCCAGTCGCTGTCTCAAGGAGAGCGCTTTGCCGACGTACAACACACGGCCCCGATCGTCGAGGAACTGATAGCAGCCGGGCTGATCAGGGATCGACTGAGAAGGTGGGCGGAGAGGCACCTCTCCATGGTGGCACCTGACGAGGTGCCTACGAGCCCTCCAAACACCTATGATGGAGGGGCGGGCCCGGAATCCCGTTCACACCACAGAGTTTCGAGGCCGACATACCCGCGGAAGGGCGTCCGGGCTGTCCCCGCCGGCCACTATCGGAACGATCCCCAAGGGGGCTCAAGATGATCACAATTTCAGCGTCGATGCCACATTCGTATCGAGATGTTTCACCAGAGGAACTAGACGCGAGGATAGCCGCCGCCAAAGACACGCTCGGAAGCCAACTCCTGATCTTGGGGCATCACTATCAAATGGATGAAGTCATGAAGTTCGCTGACGTCGATGGAGACTCATTTGGGCTTTCGCGCACCGCAGGCAGCCGACCCGAGGCGGAATTCATTGTCTTCTGTGGAGTCCATTTTATGGCTGAGTCCGCCGATATCTTGACGAATGAGCAGCAAGCGGTGGTCCTTCCCGATCTAAGCGCCGGATGTTCGATGGCAGATATGGCAGATATCGACCAAGTTGAGCGGGCCTGGGATGAAATTGCCAAGATCACCGACATCACTCGAGTCCTTCCGATTACGTACATGAACTCAACTGCCGCTATCAAGGCCTTCGTGGGGAGAAACGGCGGAGCGGTTTGTACGTCATCCAATGCACAAGCAGTCCTTGACTGGGCGCTGGCTCCCAACGAACGGGGCGAGCGACGAGCCGACAAAATCCTTTTCTTTCCCGACCAACATCTCGGCCGCAATACGGCAACTGCCATGGGTTATCCGCAGGAATCTATGGCTCTGTGGAATCCCCACGAACGGCAAGGTGGTCTCGAAGAATCGGTGATCAAGTCGGCATCATTCCTCTTGTGGAAGGGGCATTGCTCGGTTCACACGCGCTTCACTGTCGATCAGATCAATTCATTCCGAACGAAGAATCCTGAGGGAGTAGTGGTCGTCCATCCGGAATGTACCCAAGACGTCGTTCAAGCCTCGGATGCATCAGGGTCCACCGACTTCATCATCCGATTCGTAGAATCCTCCGCTCCGGGAACACCTATCGGAATCGGTACCGAGATCCATCTCGTCAAACGACTCGCAGAGCGCTACCCAGACCGCGCCATCGTGTGTCTCGACGCCGAAGTATGCCCATGTGTCACCATGTCGCGCATCGACGCTGCCCATCTGGCCTGGGTGCTCGAAGAACTTGTTGCCGGCAGGGTGAGAAATCAGATCGTCGTTCCAGAGGCAATCGCTCGTGACGCGCGAGTTGCGCTCAACAGAATGCTGTCCATCATCTAACGTGCGTTCCAATACATACAGACGGTTGACGTGCTGCTCACACTGACTGTTCTGGAAGCCGACACTGTCATGTGCGTGACATTCCCCGATGTGGTCGATCACGCACTGCGTTGCTCCTCAAGTGCTCTCTACGGGGAACCTCTTCAGTAGATCAAGCGCTCACTAACTGCGGTTGGTCTTCAGGAGTGGCGCTAAAACTTGCCCGGTGTAGCTCTTTTTCACCTTGGCAACTTCTTCAGGAGTACCCTCAGCAACGATCAAGCCACCCCGATACCCACCTTCTGGCCCGAGGTCAATAATCCAGTCAGCAGCTTTGATGATGTCCAAATTGTGTTCGATCACGACGACGGTATTGCCTGAATCCACCAGACGTTGCAGTACGGTGAGGAGCCGAGCTACGTCCTCAAAATGTAGACCGGTAGTGGGCTCATCAAGCACATAGAAGGTGTGGCCCGTCGGGCGTCGACTCAACTCTGTCGAAAGTTTTACACGTTGGGCCTCTCCCCCAGAGAGTTGCGGAGCAGGCTGACCGAGTCGGACGTAGCCGAGACCCACATCCATCAAGGTTTGAAGGTGGCGTTTGATCGGAGGCTGGTTGTCGAAAAACTCCAAGGCTTCCGCAACGGGCATCTCGAGAATTTGCGCGATGTTCCGCCCCCTGAACTGCACTTCTAAGGTCTCTCGGTTGTAGCGGGATCCGCCGCAGACCTCACACGGGACATAGACGTCCGGCAAGAAGTGCATCTCGATCTTGAGGGTGCCATCACCTGAACACGCCTCACATCGCCCTCCTTTGACATTGAAAGAGAATCGGCCTTGTTGGTAGCCTCGAACCTTGGCCTCTTGCGTGAGGGCGAAGAGCTTTCGAATGTGATCAAACACTCCCGTGTAGGTCGCTGGATTCGATCGGGGCGTTCGTCCAATCGGCTGCTGATCGACAGCCACGACTTTATCGATTTGATCGATACCCGAAATAGAATCGTGGAGACCAGGGGCATCCTTCGATCGATGAATCTTCCGAGAAAGATCTTTGAGAAGAATCTCGTTGACGAGCGTTGACTTGCCAGACCCCGAGACGCCCGTGACGGCGATAAAGCGACCGAGCGGAAAAGCCACATCTAGATTTTTTAAATTGTGCTCCTTTGCGCCGTGGACCACAATCTCCCCGCCTGAGCCCATGCGGCGTTCTGTGGGGATGGGAATGGATCGTTTCCCTGAGAGGTACTGTCCCGTGATTGAGGCCTTGTTTGTCTCCAATCCACCTCGTCCAGACACAGCTCCGGCGTGGATAATCTCCCCCCCGTGCTCCCCAGCCCCTGGACCGACATCCACGACGTAGTCGGCTGAGCGAATCGTTTCTTCATCATGTTCGACCACAATGACTGTGTTGCCGATATCACGAAGTCGCTCAAGGGTGCCGATGAGTCGCATGTTGTCTCGTTGGTGAAGGCCAATGGAAGGTTCGTCGAGGACGTAGAGAACCCCAACGAGACCGCTACCGATTTGGCTCGCCAAACGAATGCGCTGCGCCTCTCCTCCGGAGAGCGTTGCGGCGGAGCGACTGAGAGAGAGGTAGTCCAATCCCACGTCGAGCAAAAAATTCATACGTTCAAAAATTTCCTTAACCACGCGATCGGCGATCATCTGCTCGCGATCAGAAAGCTTCAGCGTAGAGAGAAAGGTAACGGCGTCGCTAATGGAGAGTGCACACACATCCGCAATGCTCAGGTCGCCAATCTTTACGGCCAGACTCTCTGGCTTCAATCGAGCGCCGTGACATTCGGGACAGGGGATCTCTCGCATGTACTGTTCGATCTGCTCACGTGAGTGATCGGAGTCAGCCTCGCTGTGGCGGCGCTGCAGCCAAGGAATGATTCCTTCAAAGGCCGTCGAATAGGACCGACTCCGACCGAAACGATTGCGATAGCGCACATCGACTTTCTTTGTCCCCGTGCCATAGAGAACAATCTTCTTGTCTTTTGCCCTGAGCGAACGCCATGGGGTCTCACTTGAGAATCCACCTACTTCAGCGACACCACTCAACATCGCCTCAAAATAGGAACTTCGTGCGCCGGCCCACGGGCTGATCGCACCGTCTTCGAGCGAGAGATCAGGATCCCCGATCACGAGATCGGCATCCACCTCGAACCGGGTTCCCAACCCAACGCAGGCAGGACAGGCTCCATAGGGTGAGTTGAATGAGAAACTCCGCGGAGCAGGTTCTTCGAAACTGGTTCCACATGTTGTGCAGGCCAGGTGTTCGCTGAAGGTCAAGGGTTCGTCGATGTTGTCCCCCGCTGCGTCAACAACCTGCACCTCAGCTATCCCACCGGCCAGCGTCAGCGCTTGTTCCATCGACTCCGTGAGGCGTTGGCGCATACCCTTTTTAAGAATCAGTCGATCGACGACTACCTCAATGGTGTGCTGCTCGTAGCGTGCGAGTTCGAGATCTGCTCGCTCAGTGAGTTCGATGGATTGCCCATCAACTCGGACTCGAGCGAAGCCTTGGGAAGCCAGGTCATCAAGAAGGGTCGAGTATTCTCCTTTTCTTCCCCGAACGACCGGCGCCAAGATGAGAAAGCGCGTCCCTTCAGCCAAAGCGAGGACACGATCAACAATTTGTTGCGGTGTCTGGCGCGCCACCAATTTGCCGCAAGTTGGGCAGTGGGGACGACCAGCGCGAGCGAACAACAGTCGCAGATAGTCGTAGACCTCGGTGATGGTCCCGACGGTCGAGCGTGGATTGCGAGAAGCGGACTTCTGGTCGATCGAGATTGCCGGCGAGAGCCCCTCAATGAAGTCCACGTCGGGTTTATCCATCTGTCCCAAGAATTGGCGGGCATAGGCTGACAGTGATTCAACGTAGCGTCGCTGCCCCTCGGCGTAAATCGTGTCGAAGGCCAGCGAGGACTTTCCCGAACCGGAGAGTCCTGTAAAAACAATGAGGCGATCCCGTGGAAGATCGAGGGAAACATCTTTGAGATTATGTTCTCGAGCACCCTTGATAATCAGTCGATCAGCCACCTGTCGCAGGCTAGCGGAACGCTACGATGAACGAGTCAAAGAGACTCCGCCACCGTCGATCTCGGCAATCGTTCCGAGGAGATCATGGAGTTCATCTCTCAGCATGGCAGCCTCTTCGAAGCGCAGTTCATCAGCTGCTTCCATCATGGCCGTTTCCAGGGCTGCGGCCACAGCGATGGGGTCATCCCCAATGGCGGCCTTAATCTCAGCCGGCACTGCTGTCACCGGCCGTTTGCGGGCTCCTCCACCCTTCTCACGCTTTACGCCTGGTCGCAGGCGTCCGAGGATATCGGTGACTGCCTTGGTCACCGAAACAGGATCGATATTGTTCTCTTTGTTGTAGAGAATTTGTGTTTCGCGTCGACGCTGCGTCACCGAGATCGCGTGGCGCATCGAGTCGGTGATGGTGTCGGCATACAAGATCACGTGGCCTCGGACATGTCGAGCTGCTCGACCCATCGTCTGGATTAACGCAGAGCGGGATCGCAGGAAGCCCTCTTTGTCGGCATCTAAAATCACGACCAGACTTACCTCTGGTAAGTCAAGACCTTCCCGGAGGAGATTGATTCCGATCAACACATCAAACTTGCCTAAACGGAGATCCCGCAAGATCTCAATCCTCTCGATGGTGTCGATATCTGAGTGGAGATACTCAACGCGAACCCCCGCATCGGAGAGATAGGTGGTCAGGTCTTCCGCCATCTTCTTCGTCAACGTCGTGACCAAGACGCGACCTCCTAGTCCCACTTCCGTATCGATCTCCAGACGGAGATCGTCAATCTGACCCTTAGACGGTCTCATTTCAACCAAAGGATCAAGAAGACCTGTGGGGCGAATAACTTGTTCAGCAATTTGGTCGGACTGCTCAAGTTCAAACGGCCCCGGCGTGGCACTTACAAAAATTGCCTGTGGCACGACGGTTTGAAACTCTTCAAAGGTCAAAGGTCGATTGTCTATTGCAGAAGGAAGCCGAAATCCGTGTTCAACCAATACGTCTTTTCGGGAACGATCGCCTGCGAACTGTCCGCGAATCTGAGGTATCGCCACATGACTTTCGTCGACGACGACCAAGAGGTCACGTGGGAAAAAGTCAATCAAGGTGAAGGGTCGCTCCCCTGGGGCACGCCCGTCAAAGTGTCGACTGTAGTTCTCGATACCTGCACACACCCCTGTCTCAGCCAACATCTCAAGGTCATGTTCGGTACGAGTCTTCAATCGTTGTGCTTCGAGTAGTGCACCGTTCTTCTCGAATTCCTGGAGACGCTGACGCAGTTCAGCTTCAATCGAGACAATGGCTCGCCTCGTCGTCTCATCGCCTGCAACATAATGCGTCGCCGCGAAAATGATCGTCTCTTCGAGCTGTTCACCGATATCCCCTGTCAAAGGGTCAAACAGCGAGATCTTCTCGACGACGTCGCCAAAAAGCTCGAAGCGCAATCCTGATTCTTCATAAGCTGGATGAACTTCAACGGTGTCACCTTTTGATCGGAAGGTACCGCGCGTCAGTGACATGTCATTGCGGGAGTACTGTAGATCGACCAGTCGGCGAAGCAGGTCGCGCTGGTCAATCTCATCCCCAACGCGCACCGAGAGCACGCGGCTCTGGTACTCCTCTGGCGATCCGAGACCGTAAATGCACGACACCGAGGCAACAACCACCGTGTCACGTCGAGTCAGAAGTGAAGATGTAGCGGCATGACGTAAACGGTCGATCTCTTCGTTAATAGATGAGTCCTTCTCGATGAAGGTATCGGTCCGTGGGATGTACGCCTCGGGTTGGTAGTAGTCGTAATAGGACACGAAAAACTCAACCCGATTATTGGGCAAAATCTCCTTCAACTCCGAGGCGAGTTGGGCTGCCAACGACTTGTTGGGTTCGATGATCAGAGTTGGCCGCTGAACGGCCTCGATGGTCCATGCAATCGTTGCCGTCTTTCCGCTGCCGGTGATTCCTTCGAGTGTCTGAAAACGTAACCCGTCATTGATGCCTTGAGCGAGTGTGGCAATGGCAGTGGGCTGATCCCCCGCTGGCTTGAAGGGTGAGACGACTTCAATGGGGTACTGCTTAGCCATGGTCAGCTAAGCGTGCCGAAAGAGTGCCCCACAACTGATCAGCAGCTTGTTGCAGTTCTTGTGGTCCCCCACTATTCGAGATGACAACATCGCCATAGCCATTACGTTCGTCCCGCCCAATTTGGGCAGCGATTCGTTCATCGGCCTCTTGCTCGGTGAACCCCCTGAACGCAATCAAACGTTCGCGGGCCGTTTCGACATCGCAGTCAACGACCACAACGAGATCGAGCGACAGTGCGTCGCGATGTTCTGGGGTGAAAAGAGGGATGGCATAGAGGCAGACCTTATTGGAATCAGCGGCTTCCTCCCGACGTCTCGTCATCACCTCGCCGATGACTGGGTGCGTAATGCTGTTGAGCGTGGTCAATGACTCATCAGAGGAAAATGCAATTTTGGCCATTTCTTTTCTGTTGAGGGACCCATCGGAATGCAGGATTCCCTCACCAAAGGCATCGACGAGTGCCGCAAGTGCGGGCTGACCGGGCTCGACGACTTCCCGGGCTATTTGATCTGAATCGATAAGTACCGCACCCTTGGCCACCAAAAGGTCAGCCAGGGTCGACTTTCCTGATCCGATCCCCCCTACGACGCCAACTGCCAGCACAAATCACTCCTTTGCCCTGTTCTCAGGCTAGCGACAACTTCCCATGACCGGCACCACCACTCAATGCCGAGATCTACGAATTAGTACGGGGCGGAAGAATGGGTGCGTCTCTTCCTGTTGTTGAGCGTGATTCGTGATAGTCGCCCTCCACGTTGACAGCCCAGATGTCGTGGTTGGCACCATGAATATTCTCCACCGTCAACATCGCCGTGTACATCGAGTGGTCTTGGTTATTGTATTTGTGCATCCCGTTGCGCCCAATGAGGTGGAGGTTCGATGCCGCCGTGTCGATGAAGCGCACAATGGTTTCAACATTCTCTTTGTAAAATGTGTCGTAGTAGGGGTACGCTTTCTTGACGCGCACGACGTATCCTTTTTCCACCACCGAAGGATCGACAAGCCCGAGCGTTGCTAACTCACGTGTTCCCTGAGCGATGAGATCGTCGTCCGAAGAAGCCCAAATGCGATCTCCTTCGAAGACGAAGTACTCAAGACCAAGGCATGTCTTTCCCTCTTGGACCATGAAGGGTGACCAAGAGCCGAAGTTCTGAATTCTCCCGACGTCCACGCTCGGCTCATGGATGTAGATCCAATTGTCCGGAAAGCCAGATTCTTGAGGGACGACCAGCGCAACGGTCAAGAAGTCTCGGTAATGCAGGGATTCCCCGGCGGTCATGACCTCGGCCGGCGGAGGCGGGACCAAACTTTTAACTAATTCATTCATCGGCATTGTCGAGATGACGTGTGATGCCTCGAAACTGTGTACATTGCCAGCACGGTCTTGCGCATTTACGGAGACGGCCACACCATTTGCGTAGTGGATATCAGTCACTACATGCTTCAGCATGACCGATCCCCCGAGCTCTTCGATACGCTCAGCGCAACGTTCCCACATCATGCCGGGTCCCAACTTTGGATACCGAAACTCTTCAATCAAGCTCGTGATCTCTTTTTGATTTCTCTTCGGTGTCAGCGAGTTGATAATGGCTTTCCCTAATGAGAGCCCTTTCACTCGCTGAGCAGCCCAGTCGGCCGGCATGTCTCTTACGGCCACCCCCCAAACTTTCTCGGTGTACGTCTTAAAGAAACGACGGTAGAGGCGCCAACCGAAGCGTGCGACCAACCAGTCTTCGTAGTTCGATTGATCTTTCGGTGGATGGATCTGAGCCCATACATAGGACAACACGCAACGTACGGCTTCGATAATGCCAAGATTTTTTAACGCATTCGATGCCTTCAAGGGGTAGTCGTAGTACTTCCCATCATAAAAAATTCGACTCATTCTCGGTCGCAAGAGAAAGTCTTCTGGCGGAAGGATCTCATTCCAAAGCGCTTCGACCTCCTCTACTTTGGTAAAGAATCGGTGGCCACCGATATCGAAACGCCACCCGTCTCGTTCCACTGTTTGACTTATGCCTCCGAGTACACCCGAGGCCTCAAGGATCAGAACGTTGTCGCCACGTTTTGCCAATTCATAACCGGCCGTTAGGCCAGCTGGGCCGGCTCCGATGATGACGATGGTTCCTGGGACACTTGAGGAACCTCCAGAAGAGGGAGAAATCATTATGGCAAGAATCTACTCCACGCCAGTCAAAGAGAGGTGAACACCCAACGCCCTTGTCAACCTTTCAGGGGTCACCAGCCCTCAGTTTTTCGTATATTCGATAACCGTCATCGACTGAAAGTATGCGTTGGTATCGGGACGAACCCAGATATGACCACTCCATCCGGGAAGCTGATTAAACGCTTGGGCGACATTCGTGCACGAGGGTCCGCTCGCTCCATAACCGGGCGCCCAAATGAGCCAAAGGTGATGCGTGCCGGCCACGTTTTCTGCCCGATGAACAAACGCTGTCGGGCTCGTTGCATTGAGCACTTGGTTGTAGTTAACCCAATTAACAATCGACGGATAGGTAAAGCGTGGATAGCCAACCGACGTGATCTTTCCGGAAGGCAAAATCCTGACCACCGTTGGGCCGAGCTCGTCAGGGCAGAAGACCGCCACATCGCCAGTAGACCCATGAGCCTCGAACGCCGAGACCGCCTGTGCGGCTTGGCTGCGCTGCGTATGTGATTCTTGGTAACTCCCAATGAAGAACCCAGCCACCAAAATGACGACGATACTGACTCGTAGCACTGGGTTGGTGAAAAATTGAATTCCGACCGCCATAAAGACGATGAGGGGAACATAGACCACGGCGCCGTAGCGAGGGGTATACGCAGTGTTCGCAAAGTGTGACACGACTACTCCGAGGACGAGCGTTCCGAAAACCACCCAGGCAAGAAATGTTCCTTTTTTCTGCGGACGCCATGTGAGCCAGCCTTTCTTCTGGGCTTGCGAGGTCCCAAAGAGCGCCAGAATAAACAAGACAATGAAAACTGCCTCCATGGCACGTTGGCGGAGGTCTGAAAGTGGTACTTGGACTGCTTGATTGGCGTGAAAATGAAAGACGGCCACAACGGCAGTGAGAAAATTTGGCGGAGAACCCCAAGGGGTTCCGGTGTGGGCGTGCTGATAGAGAAACGACGGGAACCATGGGAGAAAGAGCACGCCCGCAAGGCCCAAGCTTCCAATCGCCATCGCTGAGGACCGCCGTACGAGTGCATCGCCAGATCTCGTAGCTCCGGCGACGAACCACACCCCCAAGACAGCAAACAGATACAACGCCCAATACTGTGTATAAACCAGCGCAGCACAACAGATGCCAAACCAAACAAGATTGGCCACCGTCGGGGCTTCGTATAACCTTGCCAGTCGCCAGATGCCAAGGACCACCACAAACATGACCAGCGCATACATTCGGGACTCTGTGGCGTAGTAAACGGCGAACGACGAGGAGCCGAGTAGGGCGGCAGAAGTGAGACCGACCTCGCTCCCCCAGACTCTCTTGACGATAAAATAGGTCAAGACAACCGTGACGACGGAGAACACTCCCGACAGAGATCTGACCGCATGATCAGATGTCCCAAAGGCACTCATCCAAAAGTGAAGAAGAACGTAGTAAAGGGGTGGAGCCCCATCTTCTCGGAGGAGACCGGGGATCTGGCTCACCGGTTTCGACGCAATATTCACCGACTGAACCTCGTCAAGCCAAAGCAGCGAATTGGTCCAGAACCGGAAGTACAAGGCAGCGATTGATCCAATCGCTAAAAGGATCCCAACGATCGTCCGCCCACGATGTCCCAATTGACGATCGTTGACCGTTCTCCAGGAGCTCCAATGCCCTAAACGATCATGCTCCTCGGATGTAGCCACAGTAGAACTCTAGTGACCCACCTCATTGAGACAGAGCAATTACTCCTGTTGCTCCTGAGCACCCACTTACCGAGAACTCCTCTACTATTAGCGAAATTGAGATTGGAGGGGTGGGGTGGCCAGATATCTTGTCAAAAGATTCTTCGCCCTGCTCGGGATTCTCTTTTTCATCTCACTCGGTGCCTTTTTCCTGATCCATCTCCTCCCTGGCGACCCAACGGTCACCATCTTGGGGCCAAGTGACAATGCTCAAAACCGAGCAGCCCTAACGAGTCAATTGGGCCTTAATCTGCCGCTCTGGCACCAGTACCTCGTATGGATTGGCAATGTGCTCCAAGGGAACTTGGGGGAGTCGTACATCACCCATGAATCAGTATCGAGAATCATCTCCACCGCATTTCCAATTGACCTTGAGCTGATCATCATTTCCCAGCTACTCGCATTGAGTATCGCCGTACCAACGGCGCTGGCATCTGCGAAGCGGCCCAACGGACTCTTGGATCGAACATCGACCACCACCAGTTTTGCCCTTCTGGCTCTCCCGCCCTTCATCTTGATCGTCTTCTTCGTCTTGATATTTTCAATTTACCTTCATTGGTTTCCAGGTCCCGGCTCCTACATACCGTTCACTCAAAACCCCGGCCAAAACCTCAGGGCGATGATTTTGCCCTCGATTGTGTTGGCAATCGGTTCGATTGTGATCTACTTCCGAATTCTTCGAGGTGACTTGATTTCCACCTTGCAACAAGAGTTCATTACCGTCGCCCGATCAAAAGGTCTCTCAAACCGCTACATCATGTGGCGCCACGCTCTGAGGCCTTCCTCGCTAGCACTTCTCGCCTCTGCAGGGCTCAACATCAGCGGCCTAGTGGCGGGAGCCTTCGTCGTTGAGTATCTTTTGGCGCTGCCAGGGCTGGGTTACGAGATTGTCAATTCGATCAACCAAGTGGATTACTTGACCGTGCAAGGAATCACCTTGTTCGTGGCGGTGGTCATCGTGCTTGTGAACTTCGTGATTGACTTTCTTTTCACTGTTGTCGACCCAAGGATCACTCGTGAGTAGCGCTTCATCTCCTCGTGCCCAAGAGCCCTTATTGGTCGAAGAATCACTGTTGAATGCCACGCGACGTCGCGCCTTTGGGGTGATGTTTTGGATTTGCGCCGGATGGATCGCCCTCGTCGTCCTGTTGGCACTTCTGGCGTCCGTTTTGGGTCTTCAAAATCCGACGACTGAGAACTATGACTCCCTCAACCAAGGGCCAACGTTGGCACACTGGTTCGGGACGGACGATCTGGGTCGCGACATTTTCAGCCGCGTGGTCTATGGAGCACGGGTCTCACTTATCGTGGGATTTGGCGCCATGGTGATCTCCATGTCAATAGGGGCGAGTCTGGCTCTTCTTGCCGCCTATCGCCGCGGGAAAATTGATCTGTTGGTCAGCGCTGCGTCGTATGTCATGTTGGCGTTTCCAGCGCTTGTTGCTGTCATCGCCATTATCGCGTTCTGGGGCCACGACCTTTGGAAGATCACGCTCATTATCGGTGTCGCTGGAATCCCTCTCGTCTTCCGTGTTGTTCGTGCAGCTGCACTTGGCTACGCCACTCGGGATTTTGTTGTGGCCGCCAAAACACAAGGTGCCAGCGATTGGCGCATCATCACGAAAGAAATTCTCCCGAATGTGCTCCCAGCCATGGTTTCATTCTTTCTGATCGGCGTGGCCAGCGTCGTGATCTTAGAGGGCGCTCTGGCGTTCTTAGGGCTCAGCGTCCAACCACCCACACCGTCGTGGGGGAACATGATTAGTGAGTCGCGAACCTACCTGAGTCAGAATCCTTGGCTTGCACTCTTTCCCTCGCTGGCCATGATCCTGTTCCTCATCGCCCTCAATTTGATCGGCGACACGCTCCGCAGCGCACTCGACCATCAAGAGGGGAAGCTGTAATCATGTCTTTGACCCCAGGTCTCGATCGCAGTGCGAGTACCGACGAGTCGGCACTCTTGGAGGTCTGCAATGCATCGACAACCTTCGCCACTGACCGCGGCTCACTCCGTGCAGTGGATGATGTTTCGTTCGTCATTAAGCGGGGGGAAACCCTTGGGATCGTGGGCGAGTCTGGATCAGGCAAGACCGTGTTGTCACGCTCGATCCTTGGTCTTCTCCCGCGCTCAGGGGTCCTCCAAGAAGGGTCCATTGTCTTCGATGGCACTGAGATTGTGGGTGCTCCCGACAAGTTGATGCGTGCAATTTGGGGGGCGAAAATGGCGATGGTCTTTCAAGACCCCATGGCCTCATTGAACCCTGTAGTCAGGATCGGACGGCAAATTACGGAATCTCTTCGCCTTCACCTGGACCTTGACCGAAGCGAGGCCAAAGCCACTGCGCTTTCACTGCTCGAACAAGTTGGGATTCCCTCACCAAAGGAACGTTTGCGTTCCTATCCATTTGAACTCTCTGGTGGGATGAGGCAACGGGTCATGATCGCTATCGCCCTGGCATGCAGCCCGAAACTCCTTTTGGCCGATGAGCCAACGACAGGTCTTGATGTAACCGTCCAAGCCCAGATCCTCGACTTGTTGTCGAGTCTCCAAAAAGAACGTCATATGTCAGTCATCTTGGTGAGCCATGATCTTGGTGTCGTTGCAAGCCGCACTGACAATATTGCCGTCATGTATGCAGGAAAAGTTGTCGAGATTGCACCCACGGCTACGCTCTTCTCCTCAATGGCCATGCCCTATACCAAGGCCTTGGTTGACTCAACTCCCCGACTTTCCCAGCCAAGCCACCTCCGCCTTTCCCCCATAGAAGGACGCCCGCCGGACATGACGACCGCACGTCAGGGTTGCGCTTTCGCTCCTCGATGCTCATTTGCCACCGATCGCTGTCGAAGCGAGACGCCCCCGCTGGTGACGTCACCATCGAATCCTTTACATCGCTTCGCCTGTTGGAATCCGCTCAACTCAATTTCAATCGGAGAGTCGTCATGACACCGTCAACGCCAACCCTCCTCTCCATTGAAAATTTGGTCGTGAACTTCTCCTCTGGTCGCAAAACCGTTCACGCCGTCTCTGGGGTAAGTCTTCAACTCAACGAAGGCGATACGCTCGGCATCGTCGGTGAATCCGGATGCGGCAAGACGACGGTGGGTAAAGCGACGATGCAGCTCGTTCCCTCAAGAAGCGGGTCAGTCTCGTTTGACGGACACGACCTCGCCAGGCTGACGAGAAAAGAATTGCGACGAACTCGCTTAGGTATTCAGATGATCTTCCAGGATCCCATCTCATCGCTCAATCCGCGACGCAAGATCCGCGACATCGTGGCGGAACCTCTCGATATTTGGAAAACTGCAGAAGGTGCTCAACGCGAGCAAATCGTCAGGGATGCGCTTGACAACGTCGGCATCGATCCCGATGTAGCCCTTGATCGCTACCCTCACGAGTTTTCTGGAGGTCAGTGCCAGCGAATTTCGATTGCTCGTGCCCTTGTCATGAAACCGAAAGTGCTCATCTGCGACGAAATCGTGTCAGCTTTGGACGTCTCGGTCCAGGCGCAGATCCTTAATCTCCTCCAAGACCTGAAAGCACGTTTTGGTTTAAGCATTCTGTTCATTGCTCATGACCTTGCTGTCGTGAAGAACGTCAGTGATCGAGTAGCGGTCATGTATCTCGGTCGAATCTGTGAGTTCGCAGGATCCGATGAACTGTATAGCCATCCAGCCCACCCCTACAGCGAGGCGTTACTTTCTGCAGCTCTTGAGCCAGATCCTTCTTCAGATCGATCACGGATTATTCTCACGGGTGAGCCTCCGAACCCCATCGACCCGCCGTCGGGATGCCGCTTCAGGACGCGCTGTCCCTACGCTCAAGATCGATGTGCGGAAGAAGAACCTGTCGCTCAGGAGATCAGCCCAGGACACAGCGTGGCCTGCCACTTCCCCCTGCTCCGAACGAATTCGTAAGTTTTCGCTGATCTACGCCCATCGAGGTGGATGATTCAGCCTGAAAGCGACTTATTCGGTGCTCTCCACGACGTCAGTAGCCTCAACCTCAGGCTCCTCAGCAAGCTCAGGAGCAGCGCTCACGGCGACCTCAGCGACCTCAGGGGTCGACTCAGTGGCACCCGGGGCAGATGCCTGTGCTGCTGCTTCTTGGGCGTACTCAGCCCAGGCAGCCTGCGCCTCGGTTTCGGGTGTGAATTCAATCTCTGAGTAGTCAAAGCCGATGTAGTTACCTTCGGCGTCATACGCGTGCTCTCCAAACGCCTCGCGGTACTCCTCGGATACTTCGCCACCCTCAGCGGCTTGCTTAATTGACAAACTAATTCGTCGACGCTGAAGGTCGATCTCAATAATCTTGACCCAGAGCTCTTCACCTGGTGTGACCACTTGCTCAGGAAGGTCAACATGATGTGCTGCCATTTCTGAGATATGAACCAGGCCCTCGATTCCGTCGCCAACTTGCACAAATGCTCCGAAAGGAACGAGTTTCGTGATGCGACCGTAAACCAGCTGTCCTTCTTGATGACTGTCGGCAAATTCCTGCCATGGATCAACCTGCGTATTCTTGAGCGAAAGACTGATGCGCTCCTTGTCGAGGTCGACATCGAGAACTTCGACATCAACTTCATCGCCCACTGCCACTACAGCTGATGGGTGCTCAACGTGCTTCCAACTCAACTCGGAGACGTGGATCAATCCATCCATGCCACCAAGGTCGACGAAGGCTCCGAAGTTCACGACCGAAGAAACAACACCCTTGCGATGCTCTCCCGGCTTCAAGTTTGCAAGGAAGTCTCCACGCTGTTCTTTTTGTGCCTCTTCGAGCCACGCTCGACGGGACAGGACCACATTGTTGCGGTTGCGGTCGAGTTCAATGATCTTGGCTTCAATCTCTTGGCCAACATAGGGCTGCAACTCACGGACACGACGCAGTTCGACGAGTGATGCAGGGAGGAAGCCACGGAGGCCAATGTCGACGATGAGGCCACCTTTGACCACTTCGATGACGTATCCCTTGACGATTCCCTCTGCATTCTTAATTTTCTCAATATCGCTCCAGGCTCGTTCGTACTGAGCGCGTTTCTTGGAGAGAATCAGACGTCCCTCTTTGTCCTCCTTTTGAAGAACAAGTGCCTCAATGTGCTCGCCAATCGAGACGATCTCGGAGGGGTCAACGTCGTTTCGAATTGAGAGTTCACGGACAGGGATGACGCCTTCAGATTTATAGCCAATGTCCACCAGGACTTCATCACGGTCAATCTTGACCACGGTGCCTTCGACAAGTTCACCATCCTCGAATTCGATGATGGTGGAGACCATCGCAGAATCGAGTTCGGCTCCGTCGAGGTCATCGGACACGATTTGGCGGGGGATGTAATTCCCGTTGCTATCGAACGTCCCCATCGCTTCTGGGGAGAGGGTTGCGGTCACGTCAGACATGAGGACTCGCTTTCGGGGTGATCACGCTGGGATCGCTAGGAGACAGGGACCCAATCGCCAGCGTTGATTGGGATTCTTAGAATAACACCCCACGATGGGAGTGAATTACCCCTTGGCGCCAGCCCAGGTGCTTCCCCAGCCCAAGGAGACCTTGAGCGGCACCCTCAACGAGGCGGCTCCCGTTAACTCTTCGAGCGTGGCCTGCTCGACGGCGGCCTGTTCTTTCGGTGGAGCTTCCACCAAGACCTCGTCATGCACTTGGAGGACGATCCTGGCTTCGAGACCTTCAGCCGCAAGACGGCCGTCGAGGCGCACCAGCGCAACTTTGAAAATATCCGCAGCCAGTCCTTGGATCCCGGCGTTCATCGCTTGGCGCTCGGCGGCCATTTGGGCGCCTCGTGTTCCTCCTGAGAGTTCCGGAAGTGGACGGATGCGACCGAGTTCGGTTCGCGTGAATCCCTTGACCTTCGCCTCCTTCACCGCTCGATCCATATAGCCTTGAACCCCTGGGTAGGCGACAAAGTATCGATCCATAATCTCCTTGGCTTCTCCCACGCTGCAGCCAAGTCGTTGGGCCAATCCGAAGGCTTCCATGCCGTAGGCCAAACCGTACGAGACCATCTTGGCGTACTCACGTTCTTCGTGGGATACGTCGTCAACGTTGACGCCAAAGACATCAGCCGCAATTGAACGGTGAATATCCTCTCCTCGGTCGAATGCTTTGAGCAGTCCGGGATCTTGAGCGAGATGCGCAATAATGCGCAGCTCAACCTGGTCGTAGTCGGCAACGAGCAATTTCCATCCCTTGGAGGGGACGAACGCCTCTCGAAAGCGCTTTCCTTCTTCGCTTCTCACTGGGATGTTATGCAGATTGGGTTGTTCAGAGCTCAGCCGACCAGTACGCGCCACGGTTTGGCGAAATGTTGCGTGGATACGCCCATCCGAGCCAACTTCGTGAAGAAGACTCTCGCCGTAGGTGGATCGCAACTTCTCTAATTCTCGGTAGGCCAAGAGTTTTTCAACAATCGGGTGCGTGCCGAGTAGACCTTCAAGAGTCGCAGCATCGGTGGAGAAGCCAGTTTTCGTTTTTCGTCCATGAGGCAGGTCAAGTTCTTCGAAGAGGACGTGCTGGAGCTGTTTCGTTGAATTGACCGTGAAGGAGTGCCCCGCCAACGCATGAATCTCCTCTTCGAGCGTCGCCACACGTGTGGTCAGGTCCCTTGCGATCGCCCCCAGGGTCTTGACATCGACGGCGATACCCCGATTTTCCATTCGTGCCAAGACTCGCACCAGCGGAAGTTCGATTGTTCGGTACAAGGTCGTTAAATCGTCACGTTCCATTCGGTCGTTGAGGATGTCCAAAAGTTGGGCGACCACCTGGATCTCCTCAACAAGTTGGTCAGTGGAACCATGGACATCGAGTGCCAATTCACCCTTCGCTTGAGCCGACGCCGTAAGTTCAGTCTCGGGAAGATACCGACGAACCAAGGAGGCCAAGGAATAGTCACCAGAGGCTGCATCGACCAGATAGGCGGCAATACTTGCGTCTCCGTCTGGAACTGCTGGGTCGGTAGCCCGATCGATGCCGTAACGCAGAATCCGCTTCGTGTCGTGAGCACGTATGGGCGCTGCGCTTGTCAATGCGGCAAGCCCCGCAGAACTACCAGAGCTGACCACCGCAATTTCTCCGGCGTCAACGGCGATCGCAACATCACCATCATCTTCACTCAGTGCGATCAAATGTGGGTTCAGAGCAAGCTGGGCGACCAGTGAAACAGCGGCCGCCTGATCAGTAATGATGGATGTTGCTTGGCTGGCGGCGGGTTTTGCCTTCTTTGCTGGCTTTGCCGCTTCAATGGGGGTATTGCTCCTGGACGCAGTGGTGCTCGCAGCATTCGACTCACCTTGGCCAAGGATCCCGCTGTTCAACATCTCTTCGGTGCGCGTCCACATACGGCGCATTTCAAGTCGTTCGTAGAATGCTTCGATGACCTGACGATCCCAACCCCCGAGTTCCATAGATGCGGGATCAACGGCGAGCTCAACGTCACGGATCAGGGTCATCACTTCAAGGTTGGTGCGAGCCAAGGCTTCGTACTCGGTCATGTTCTCGCGCAATTTCGGGGTCATCTCATGGAGATTGGCGAAAATTCCATCAAAGTCGCCATACTGGATGATCAACTTGGCCGCCGTCTTTTCGCCTACACCCGGAACGCCTGGGAGATTGTCGGACGGGTCGCCTCGAAGGGCCGCGAGCATCGGATAGCGCTTGGGGTCAACGCCCGTTCTCTCGACGATGCCAGCATCGTCATAGAGCGAGTAGTCACTCACTCCCCTGCGATTGTAGAGAACACGAATATAGGGGTCCTCGACGAGTTGAAAGCAGTCTCGATCACCGGTCACGACGACGACCTCGCGTTGTTCTTCCCGTGCACGAGTGGCCAGGGTGGCGAGAACATCATCGGCTTCGAAACCCTCAGCATCGACAACTGGGATGGCGAGGGCAGCGGCGAATTCTCGCACCAAGTCAAATTGTGGCAGGAGGTCGTCAGGGGTCTCGTCTCGTCCACCCTTGTAGTCCTCCACCATGTCGTCTCGAAAGGTGCCGCCGGGGAGATCAAAGGCAACCGCCAAAGCACCAGGTTTGTGGTCACGCACGATGCTCAACACCATCGATGCAAAACCATGAACTGCGTTGGTGACCAAGCCCTCAGATGTTGCCAACTCGGGAGGAAGGGCGAAGAAAGCACGGAACGTCAGCGACATTCCGTCAAGAACGAAAAGAGGTCCCTTGTCGTTCTTGAGAATGGCCATCACGAGGGCGTCAACTCTCCTTTTACGATTGCCTGGGCCACATCGTGCATCCGGGCTCTCGTCTTCATCGCCGTTTGCTGGATGAATGAAAAGGACTGTGCTTCTGACATTGCCCACTGCTCCATCAAGAGTGCTTTGGCCTGGTCTACTAAACGTCGAGTTTCGAGTTTGTTGTCGGCCGAACGCTCGACATTGAGGTTCGACATATCGGCAGCAATCACACGATCTTCGGCCGCCTGCGTCAAGATGGCCGTAATGGCGGGCAACAGTTCATTCTTCCTGAATGGCTTCACGAGATAGGCCGCTACTCCGACGTCACGGGCCTCCTGAATCAACTCGCGCTGGCTGAACGCCGTGAGCAGCAAGATAGGCACTTCGCTCGTCTTGCCTATTTCTTTGGCAACCGCCACCCCATCCATTCCCGGCATCTTTATGTCAAGAATCACCAAATCCGGCTTGTGTTCAAGGACGAGTTTGACGGCATCGTCTCCTCGTCCCGTTTCGGCAACAACGTCGAATCCAGCTTCAACCAGAATTTCCTTCAAATCGAGACGGATAATTGATTCATCGTCTGCAATGACCACTCGGATCTGTCGATCGGGACTCATGAGACAACCTCTACAACGATCTCGTCCAGCAAAATATTGCGCTCAATCTCGAGAAGTGCAACCTGCTCCACCGCTCGCTCTTGCGCCCGGTGTGCCAGCTCTACGTGCCGAGAAGCTTCGGCGTGTTCACGAATTGAGATCGGCGTCTCGCTGACCATGGCCCGAATACGTAGATCCTCGACCTCTTCATCGAGGACTTCTATCTGTTCGCTTAAGACGGAAATCTCCTCGCGCAGTGCCACGATTCGATCCTGGAACTCCTGGAGTTTTCGCCGCACCGATGCTTGTCGCACGTTGGACATCCTAGAGTGTGAGCGAGCCGTGTACTCTCACAAGGAGGAGCGAAGAAAAGTACCCACGAGAGACCGTGATTTCTCAAGTGGCCATGGTCCAACTCCACTGTGGTTCCAGAGTTCCTGGAGCGCCTTTACGGGTCCCCCAAGCTCACAGGGATCCTGGGCAAAGTAGGTCGAAGGGGCGGCAATATCGCTCACGAAAGAACAAGCTGGGTGCCCTGCGAGAACACCGAGGCTTGCCCTGGCCAAGCCAGACTCAAACATGCCACCAATGAAACAGGTCATGTTCGCATCGTGCGCTTGGCCTAAAACAGCCAAAGCCGAGCGCAGCCCACCCAATCGCGATGGCTTGACGCAGAACACGGAGGCCGCTTCATAGCGAAGGGCCAGGGACATCTTCTGTGGCGAATCAAGGCCTTCGTCGAGGCAAATCGGCGTCGCCACGGATGCTGTGAGTTGGGCGTAGGTGGTCAGATCATTGGTGCTGAGCGGTTGCTCGATACAACGCAGATCGAGTCCGTCAAGCTCGGTCAGTTCAGCCACCACCTGATCGCTGGCCAGCAGGCCGTAACTTCCGTTGGCGTCAGCGTGGAGGTCGAGTGATCCCAACGCACCGCGCAGCGACGTCAGATACCTAACGGCGCACGAAGGATCAATTTTGGCACGCACGCGGCTCGCTCCTGCTTCGGATCCCAACAGTGCGCGAGCGCTTAGGTCTTCGATGCTCTCTGCTCCGGGGATCCCAAGGGCCATCCCGAAGGGAAGCGCTTTGTGGTCGCTGTGAAGCCATTGCGCCATACTGAGGGAATGACGGCGTAGTTCAGCGTCAAGGAGAGCCATCTCAAGTGCAGACGAGCAGAATCGATCCGTGACCGATCCCGGCGAGAGCATCGCTATCTCGTGGCTTCCGAGCCCACCATCGTCTCGCTGTCGAGCAGCGGCAATCATTCTCGGAATCCAGAATGATTCGAGATGCTGTCGGACTTCACCGAGGGAAGGGTCGCCGTCACTTGGGTTGTCGAGTGCAGCGACTTCGCCCCACCCTTCACCCTCCGAGGTCATGAGTCGCAGATAGAGAATCGTTCTGTGGTCGTGGGTTCCATGTGCCGCTTTTATGGGATGGCGCAGACGAGCCGACGACTCCCACAGTTCGATCGCCTCAAGGGAACCAACCCCCTGCAGCGTTACCGGTAGCATGGGTGCACTGCCCGGATGGCGGAATTGGCAGACGCGGAGGCCTCAAACGTCTCTGTCCTTAGTGGCGTGCGGGTTCGAGTCCCGCTCCGGGCACCACTTTCCTCATAGGAGGTCATCGCAGCCGCCGTCCCTGTTCAACTGGCATGCGGAGGCGAACCTCCTGGAGTTCGTCATCATTGAGATCAGCCGTAATCATGCAAGATCCACTTTTATCCGCCTGGGCCAGCACGGTTCCGTTTGGGTGCACAATGCAACTTCGTCCGCAATAGTTCGGACCGGGCTGTGCGGCGGCGATGACAAACGAAGTGGTCTCCACTGCTCGTGCTCGAAGCAAGGTCATCCACTGCTCATCTTTGAGTGGACCTTCGACCCAAGCGGCGCCGATTGCTATCGCAGTTGCACCACGCCGTAAGAGTGCTCCGGCCATTTCTGGAAAGCGAAGATCGAAACAGGTCATCACGCCAACTCGCAGACCCCCTCGTGACCGAACGAGCAGATTGGAGTCGTCGACTGGCCCGCTCACTACGCCTGCTGACTCTTCAAAGCCAAATGCGTCATAGAGGTGGATTTTTCGATACGAGGCAACCGATCCAGACGGTTCAGTCAGCACGGTCGTATTAAATGCCTTCCCCTTCTCGTGCGATATCTCGAAGATTCCCGAAGAGATCGTGACGTTGAACTGGCGACTCAAGGCGATCATGGTCGATACGTAGGGGCCTTCTATTGATTCAGCATCACTGATCAAAGGTTCGCCGCCAGTACCAAAACGTCGCTGCGACGCTTCGGGCAGCACGATCAACTCGCTCCCCTCCTGAGCGGCCCGCTCAACCCATGACCTCAAGGACTGTCTGTTTTCCTCAACGTCGTGCGTTGATGCCACTTGGATAGCGCTGACCCGCATAACCTGAGGCTATCGGCACCACGCCGTGATGGGTCATGCGAGACTTGTGGGCAAAACAGAGGAGAAGGAATCACTCATGCGAATAGCGTTGTTTCCAGGCCAAGGCGCGATCAAGCCGGGTATGGGACTTGCATGGAAAGATCACCCTTCGGGCCAACTATTCGATCAGATCGGAGAAATCTCGGGAATCAATGTTCGCCATCTCGTTGAGGTGGCTGACGGACCTGAGCTTGTCCGCACCGACAATGCTCAGCTCGCCACCTTTGCCATCAGCATGGTGGCCGCCGATGCGATTGCCCTCAGTGGTGTTGACCTCGCTATTGGCCACAGCCTTGGAGAGTACAGCGCCTTGACCTTCGCTGGGATTCTCGACCTGGAGTCAGCAACACGTCTCGTCCTGCAGCGAGGACAAGCAATGGAGCAAGCCTCACGACAAAACCCTGGCTCTATGGTGGCCGTTCTCGGGGCAGATCCAGAAGTGCTCCAAGGAGTCCTCGAGAAGTTCACCACCCTGGTTATCGCCAATCAAAACGCTCCCGGCCAGAGCGTGATCGCAGGATCCAGCGAAGAACTCAACGCCTTGCGCCTCGGGGCCAAGGAGTTTGGATTGCGAAAGGTGCTCCCCCTCGATGTGGGTGGAGCATTCCATTCACCGCTGATGGCCCCAGCGCAGGACGCTTTGGAAGAAGCGCTCAATGACACGATCTTCCTCGACGGGCACATCCCCGTCGTTGCGAACATCAATGCAACATCTCAAGAAGGGGGCGACCTCTGGCGAGTGCTCCTCTTGGCTCAACTCACCGGCGCTGTGCGCTATCAAGAATCCATCGAACGTTTGCCGGAGGGACCCCATGAATTCGTGGAATTGGGTCCCGGCTCAGTACTGATTGGACTGGTGAAGAGGATGAGGGCCGACGCGACGCTTACAGCAATTTCTACGCCGCAAGATGTACTGGACTATCGAGGGGATGCAACATGACTGAACAACGAACGGTCATCGTCACAGGGGCAAGTAGGGGAATCGGAGCAGCCTGCGCCGAAGCGTTTGTCCTCCAGGGAGATCGAGTCTTCGGGCTCTCGCGTACGCCCGGTGACGCAGCATCCGGCGTAGAGCACCGCTCGGTCGACCTCAGCAGTCCTGAGGATCTTCTCGCTGCAATGGACGCCATAGAACAAGAAACCGGTTCGATTGATGTGGTCGTTGCCAATGCTGGCATTACTCGCGATCAATTGAGCGTTCGCATGAGCGATGAGGATTTTGCCGAGGTCATTGATGTCAACCTGACATCCACGTTCCGTGTGGTCCGCCGCTCCCTCAAACGAATGATCCGACAGCGCAGTGGCCGCATCGTCGTGGTCTCGTCGATCGGCGCCTTGATGGGACTTCCCGGCCAAGCGAACTACGCAGCTTCCAAAGCTGGGGTCATCGGCATGGCGCGTGCGGTCGCGCGGGAGGTTGCCTCTCGAGGTATCACGGTCAATGTGGTCGCTCCCGGACTGATCGAAACCGATATGACAACCGCCTTAGGGGAAGATCGCTTGGCCCTTCTCGCTGACCAAGTCCCCGCTGGCAGGCTTGGAACCCCTGAAGAAGTAGCGGCTGCTGTTGTATTTTTGGCGTCACCGACAGCCTCCTACATCACCGGAGCCATCCTGGCCATCGACGGTGGCTTAGGGATGGGGCTGTAGATTGTGTCTGGCCGTAGTGGCCCACTACGGTACGTAGTGAGATCATCAAGCGAAAGGAGTCCCGGTGAGCGATGACGCTGCCTTTGAGAAGTTCAAGACTTGTGCGGTAGAGGTCCTGCAGGTCAGTCCAGAAGCTGTAGTGAAAGAGGCTCGCTTCGCAGATGATTTAGATGCTGACAGCCTTGACCTGGTAGAACTCGTGATGGCCCTAGAAGAGACGTTCGACATCACCGTTGAAGAAGACGAGCTCGAAGGTGTTGAGACCATCGGACAAGCGTTCGACCTGGTCAACGCCAAGCTCTAATGATCATTGGCGTCAACGCCGGAACACCTCTTCGAGGTCGACGCGTAGCCATTGTTGGAATCGGAGCAGTTTCTGCGTGTGGCATCGGAGCCCAAACTCTCTTTGACGGATTGATGTCCGGTTCGTTCAGCGAGGACCGCAGGATCCCGGGCTTCGATCCGCAAGATTATTTCGGACCCAAAGAGGTTCGACGAATTGACCGCTTTGCTCAGGTGTCGTTTGCGGCAGCAATGGAAGCCTACGAGGACTCCAACCTCAGCGAACGTGATGTGGATGTCGAGCGCGCCGGGGTGATCTTTGGGACGGGTATCGGCGGAATGACCACGCTCACCGCTCAACAGATGGTGCTTGTTGAAAAGGGTGCGAATCGCGTCACACCCTTTCTTGCTCCCATGATGATGCCCAATGCAGGGGCAGCTCAAATTGCCATGCGGCTTGGTTGGCAGGGTCCTGCAGAGACCGTCACCACAGCATGCGCTGCTGGGACCCATTCCCTCGCTTCCGCTGCTCGACTTGTTGCTACCGGAAGAGTTGATGTCGTGATTGGCGGGGGCGGTGAGTCGGTGATGGACCCGGTGACGTATGCCGGGTTCGGCAACATGACCGCACTCTCAAGTTCCGGAGTGTCACGGCCCTTTGACGTCAATCGCGATGGCTTTGTCCTCTCGGAAGGTGCAGGGGCGCTCGTCCTTGAGGATATGGACCACGCAATGGCTCGAGGAGCAAAGATCTATGGCGAGATCCTCGGAGCGGCATCGACCGCCGACGCGTTCCACATCACTGCTCCTCGCGCTGATGGCGCGGGTGCACGCAGGTGCATGGAGTTGGCATTGGAAGATGCCGCTATAACAAAGGAAGAAGTTGGCCATATCAATGCTCATGGGACATCGACGCCGTTGAACGATCAAGCTGAAGCCATCGCCATCACCGCCCTCTTCGGCCAAGGGACAGTTCCAGTCACCTCAGCAAAGGGAGTCACCGGCCATTCGCTGGGCGGTGCAGGTGCCATTGAAGCTGTGGCAAGTGTGTTGACCATTGAATCTGGACTCATTCCGCCCACCATTGGCCTCGAAACTCTCGACCCCGACATCACTCTCGATGTTGTTCAAGGCGAGGCTCGCAAACTTGAGCAACCAATTATTTTGAGTAATTCTTTTGGCTTTGGCGGACACAACGGCTGTGTCGTCATCGGCAAACGCGCCTAACGATCAATCGCCTCTCTGAGCGAGCTGACGAAAGCGTGTGCTCCTTGAGCACCTTCCCCATCGAGGATTTTACGAACGAGTGCAGAGCCAACAATGACACCATCGGCTTCTCTGGACACGTCGAATGCTTGCTCCGGGGTCGACACGCCGATACCGACACAGATTGGTGGAGAAGGAACGGCTCTAATTTTCGAGACCACCCCATGGACATCATCGCTTAGTGCCCCCTGCTCTCCCGTCACCCCCATACGAGCGACTGCATAAACAAAACCCTTGGAGCGAGCACAAATCTCCCTTGTCCGTTCGTGCGGGGTTGAAGGAGCCACGAGAAGTACCGAGTCAATCCCGTGAGAACGGGCCACATCTTGCCAATCGCCGACTTCCTCAAGGCTGAGGTCAGGCACAATCGAACCAGTGATTCCAGCGGCAGCTGCTTCTCCAGCGAAACGTTCATGACCGCTGTGCGCCACGATGTTGTAATACGTCATCACGACAAGGGGAACTTGGAGCGACCGTTTGGCAAGTTCAGCGAACACCGAAAACGCCGTCGTGCCGTTGGCCAGGCTGAGCAGTCCGGCCTCTTGGATTGTCTCTCCGTCAAGAATGGGATCTGAAAAGGGAAGTCCGATCTCGACGGCATCAGCCCCAGCATCAATCACTGCTTCCACGATGTCGAGCCATGAATCATCCATGCCCGCCATGATGTAGGGGATGAGAAGCTTCTTCTTCTCTTTGGTAAGCGCATCAAAACGCTCTGAGAGTGAAATACCCATTGATTACGGTCGACCCTTGAGGATCGACAGAACTTGCGCGACATCTTTGTCACCACGTCCGGACATATTCAACAGGACGCTCGAGCCCTTAGGAATGCCGCGTCCAGCCTCTCGCAAAATCCAGGCTAATCCGTGGGCTGGTTCAAGAGCGGGAATGATTCCTTCTCGCGAGGCCAAAAGTTGCAGGGCCTCGAGCACTTCGTCATCGCCTGCTTGTTCATAGCGTGCACGGCCTATGTCCGCCAAGTGAGCGTGTTCCGGGCCGATACCTGGATAGTCAAGCCCAGCTGAGATCGAGTGGGCCTCGCTAATCTGACCCTGATCGTCCTGAATCAATTGGGATCGCATGCCATGAAGAACGCCCGGAGATCCAGAGGTGATCGCTGCGCCCCCGGAGGCTTCGACCCCAATGAGCTGAGCAGTACTGTCGGCAAAACCGGCAAACATTCCAGCCGCATTCGATCCTCCACCAATGCACGCAACCACGTAATCGGGCGTACCGATACCCAACTCCTTTGACTGCAGCGCAGCCTCGTCGCCGATGACACGCTGAAATTCTCGAACCATCCAAGGGAACGGATGAGGCCCCATCACTGAACCGAGACAGTAATGCGTGTCGTCAACTTGGGTCACCCAGGTTCGCATGGCTTCATTGACTGCGTCCTTGAGCGTCTTGCTTCCTGAGGTTACGGGAACCACCGTTGCTCCCAACAATTCCATTCGAAAGACGTTGAGCTCTTGGCGCTGTGTGTCGAGCTCACCCATGTAAACGGTGCACTCGAGTCCCAACAGTGCAGCTGCGGTCGCCGATGCAACCCCGTGTTGACCAGCGCCGGTCTCGGCGATCATCTTGTGCTTCCCCATGCGTCGAGTTAGCAACGCTTGACCAATCACGTTATTGATTTTGTGGGATCCCGTATGCGCAAGGTCTTCTCGTTTGAGATAGAGCGAGATACCCAAGTCCTCGGACAAGCGTCGGCAAAAAGTGATGGGTGTTGGCCTCCCGCCAAAGTCGTGGAGGATCGACTCATATTCCTCCACGAAGACGGGGTCACCCCAGGCGTCCTTGAACGCAGCTTCAAGTTCCAAACATGCAGGAATCAGGGGTTCAGGAACGAAGCGCCCACCAAAAGAACCAAACCGGCCGTCATCATCGGGAGTCCCCATCATCATCTCAGCGTTATCTACCATCTCAACTTCGACTCCAATCAAAGGGTCCATCGTCCACATCACCGTACTCGGGGACTTCCCGATCCTCGTCATAGTCTCGCACTGCGTCGACAAAGGCTTTCAGCTTCCGAGGATCCTTCACGCCGGGAGCCATCTCAACGCCAGTGGCCACATCTACACCGTAGGGGTGGATCTGACCCAATGCGCTCGCTACATTTTGAGGCGTGAGACCCCCCGAGACAATGAGCTGATCTGCGTGCGCCACGCCTTCGGCGAGTGACCAGTCGAAAACTTCACCGCTCCCAGGGTTTGGGCCATCAATCAACAAGAGGTCTGCCCCTGATTCAGCGAAGCGAGGTATCCCTGCGCTCGTAGCGGCCAATGCTTTGATTACCAACGGGACCCGTTCAGAGATGTACTGCACGTCGGCCACGGACTCATTGCCGTGGAGTTGTACGCCTCCAAATCCCAGTTGGTTGGCGATCTCAACTACACGCAGGGGTGCTTCGTCCCTGAAGACGCCTACGACGAGTGTTTCCGGAGGAAGTCGACGAACAATATCGCCAGCAGTCGCCAGTGATACCTGGCGGGACGACGGAGCGAAAATAAGCCCTACCGAGTCAGCACCCAGGCCAACGGCGAGAAGGGCGTCAGCTTCATTAGTAATGCCACATATCTTCACGAAGGTCTTCATCGATTCACAACCCTCCCTCGTTGACGCGCCTGCAGCGACGAAAGGCTCTCCACCGCACTGACCACATCTGGTGATCGCATAAACATTTCGCCCACGAGTACGCCGTTGACACCCGCTTGGGCGAGAACGCGTGCTTGCTCACTTGTCGTAATACCAGATTCGGCAACCGTCACCACAGAAGAAGGAACCATCTCGATAAGCTTGAGGACACGGTCATGGTCCACGTCGAAGGATCGAAGATCTCGCTGGTTAATACCGAGAAGCGGATTGTCAAGACGCAGAGCGCGCAGGAGTTCGTGTTCGTCATGCACTTCGACGAGAACATCAAGTTCGAGATCTGCTCCCAGTCTCGAGTAGGTAGTCAGTTCTTGGTCGTCCAGTGCGGCGACAATAAGCAAAATTGCACTTGCACCCATGATCTTTGCGTCGCAGACATCGCGCTCATCGACCGTAAAATCTTTCCTCAAAATGGGAATCGACGTGCATGACCGGGCTGTAACAAGATCACCGGTCGAACCGCCAAAGAATTCTTCGTCGGTCAACACACTTAACGCCGATGCGCCGCCTTCGACATAGTCCAGCACCATCTTGCTCAAATCGATGGTCTCGTTCAGCAGGCCCTTAGACGGACTCCGACGCTTGAACTCAGCGATGACAGAGAGTCCTGGTTTTTCCAGGGCTGCTCGCAGTGACGCAGGACTCGGTACGCTTTCAGCCAGATCTCGCAGTTCAACGAACGAACGATCGTCTCTTGAAGCATTCCTGCGATGTGCATCGAGGATCCCATCGAGGTAGGTGGCCATGGCTTTATCGTAGTAGTCGGGCGGTACTTAATGAGCATCCAACATTCGAACACTCACCTCTGTTTGTCCGGCCAGAGCCGTGAATCCATCTGGACTGAGAGCACTGCGCTTGACAAGACAAAAGCCTCTTGTGGATCCAGAAGCGGCATCTATGGCAGTGCGCTCCACGGATCCAATCGAAACGCCGTCGCGTAGAAGTTCGAGACCAGTCTCGACGGGCCCACTCGCCGAGAAAGCACAGAGTTGTAGCGGCGCTTGTGCTCCCCTCGCCTCAACGCGAGCCACGAGTTCTTGACCGGTGTAGCAACCTTTCGTGAATGAACAGGATCCAGCGATGAACGACGCCCCAAACGAGAACGGATTCATTCCTTCGCATGCATCATTAAAGTCAAGGTGCGCAAACCACGCACTCGTAAACCAGGGATCAAACACCGTGTCGACATCAAACCCCGCGCTCGCATGTTCGGAGTCGATCATCCACGCATTCAAGCTTGGCCCACACTGCAGCCCAATGAGATCGACTGCGTCCTCGAGTTCCTGCGGTCGTTCAGGGCCGAACAAGAGTGTGACTTCTGTCGTTGCAAAAATTACAGCGACGCGTAACGCGAATCGACGGAGGCGAGCAAGAAGTCCATCAACCTCTTTTTCAGCGCACAAGAGCCGATAGCCATCCCCCACCCGCACAGCAAAGACCAGGAACCCCAGTTTGCCATCTGGCTCAAGGACGAAGGTCCACGCGGAAGAGTTCTCCCCAAGCAGGGCAATGTCCTGCGAGCACTGCCCCTGAAGGAACGACGTTGCATCATCACCCGAAACGGACACTGCTTGATGCGAGCGCACCGCAAGTGCCCCAGGCCGCGGAGCCAGGGCGGAAATGGGCGTCGCAACGTCCTCGCTCATTGGGCGCCGCCGGCGGCTCGGGCAACCGCCACGGCGTTTAAGACCGCAGCGGCTTTTGCATGACACTCAGCGTCTTCGCTCGACGGATCGCTATCAGCCACAATGCCCGCACCAGCCTGCACAGAAGCGTGGCCAGAGGGAGTCACAACAAGTGTTCGAATAGCGATAGCCGTATCAATGTTGCCGGAGAAGTCGAGATACCCAACCACGCCACCGTAGACCCCCCGTCGAGTGGGCTCTAGTTCGTCGATGATCTCCATGGCTCTCACCTTGGGGGCTCCTGAGAGAGTCCCGGCGGGGAACGTAGCGCGCAACACGTCAATTGGACCCTTGTCCTCCCGCAGACGACCTGAGACTTGCGATGTCAAATGCATGATGTGGCTGTAGCGCTCCAAGGTCATGAACTCCTCGACTTCTTCACTGCCAAAGGATGCAACTCGACCCACATCATTGCGGGCCAAGTCGACCAACATCACGTGCTCGGCAACCTCTTTAGGATCTTCACGCAGTTCCGCTCCCAAGAATTCGTCTTCCAGCGGCGTTGCTCCTCGACGCCGTGACCCGGCGATAGGTCGAGAGGTGACGACGCCATCACGAAGACGAACCATGGCCTCAGGTGAGGATCCGGCGATCTCGACGCCATTAATCCGCAGAAAATAGAGATAAGGACTGGGATTTAAGAGACGAAGGGCCCGGTACACGCCGAATGCATCCACGGGCCCGTCAATGTCAAAACGCTGTGACAGGACCACCTGGAAGATGTCTCCCGCCGTAACGTACTCCTTTGCAACACTGACTGCCTGTTGATACTCAGTCGAGGTCATGGTCGATCGTGCGTCAGCGAAGGTTGTCAAGGTTGATTCGCTTGGTGCCATGAGAGGCGGAATGGCTGGGGTGCTTCCGCTGGCTCGCTCCAATTCATTGAGATCATCAAGCGCTCGATCGTAGAGATCGGTCAGTCCATCATGAGACACTTCATCAGGGATGACCACATTCACAATAAGTGTGATGCGTTGGCGCCAGTGATCAAAGGCGATCAACTCTCCAATGATCATCATGGTGGCGTCAGGAAGGTCCAGCGAGCGAGAAGGCGGGGCGGGGAGGTTTTCGATCTCGCGCACTGTGTCGTAGCCCAAATACCCGACGACGCCGCTATGTAATGGCGGTAGGTGGGAAAGCTCTGGCGTTTTCACAGAGTTCATCAAGGACTCAAGTGCTTCCAGCATGGTCTCACCGTTGAAATCGAACGCGTCCCCAGAGCTCGTCAGCGATTCGTTGGTCGATGTCAACGTGGCAAGTGGCCGACGCCCGACAAATGAGTACCGCCCCCACCGGTCACCTCCCTCCACGGACTCAAGGAGAAACCCATCGCCGCTTCCAATGGCCGCAAGGAAGACCCCAACAGGCGTCAAGGTATCAGCAACGATTTCCCTCGTGATCGGAATAATCTTGTGCGCCTTCGCAAGATCAACAAAAACATCGAGTGACGGAACCGCTTGACGTTGCCCCGGACTCATCACGGACGCTCCTCAGCATCTTGGCCCGTCGCCAAGACGCGGAAAAAACAGCTTCGCTCTCCAGTGTGACAAGCCCCTTTGCCTTGTTGCTCCACGGTGATCAAGAGAGCGTCGCCATCACAGTCGTAGTCGATGGAGCGAACAAATTGTCGGTCTCCTGAGGTTTCCCCCTTGCACCAAAGTTCCTGACGGCTTCGCGACCAAAACCATGTCCGACCAGTTTCCACCGTCTTGCGGAGCGAAGATTGATTCATATAGGCCACCATCAACACCGTACGATCCGCTGCATCTTGAACAACGGCGACAACGAGCCCTTTGTCATCGAAGACGATCTCGTCAAACATGTCGTCACTGGCGACCTTGAGCGTCATAGATACAGTCCTGTTCCCCCATCCATACGGGTGGTTGCTACAGCGTGGATATCTCGCTCGCGAAGAATGCTGTACTCCTCTGCATGGATTTCAACCTCGAACTGGTCTTCTGGATTGAAAAGAACTTGATCTCCGAGCTTCACCGCTCGCACATGGGGTCCAACGGCTACCGTCTCGCCCCACGTGAGCCGGCGAGACATTTGCGCCGTCGCTGGGATCAGGATACCTGAGCGGCTCCGGCGTTCCCCTTCGGCATCACCAACTTTAACCAAAACTCGATCAAAAAGGACGGTGATTGCCTGCTTGTCGAGCCCGGTGACATGTTCGTTTTCGTTCACTAAATGACCGTATCGCATCTCATGGCGGGTTCAGGACGACGTCACACAGGTCGAACAGTGACGCCGTGAAGTGCCAGATACTGCTTTGCCTCGGAAAGGGTGAACTGCTGCTCGTGAAAGATTGACGCCGCAAGAACGGCATCAGCGCCGCCCTCGAGAACCCCATCCACCAGGTCCTGAAGGCCTCCTACTCCCCCGGACGCGATGACGGCAATACCCACTTCATCGGAGATCGCCCGTGTCAGCGTCAATTCAAATCCATCCTTGGTTCCGTCTCTGTCCATTGAGGTGAGCAATATCTCCCCAGCTCCTCGCTGCTCGACCTCGAGCGCCCAGGAGAGGGCTGGCTTACCGGTCGGCACTCGACCTCCATTGACATATACCTCATAAAAGGAACCATTCCATCGAGCGTCAATCGCCACGGTTACACATTGAGCGCCGAACTCATCTGCTAACTCGTTGATGAGTTCATTGCGTTCCACAGCTGCGCTATTGATCCCAACCTTTTCTGCTCCAGCTCGCAACAGCCGTCGCCCATCGTCAATACTTCTCACTCCTCCGCCGACAGTGAGTGGTACGAACAAGACTTCGGCTGCTCGCTCAACGACGGACAACATGGTGTCCCGCTCCTCATGCGTCGCAGTGATGTCGAGGAAAATAATCTCATCGGCGCCTTCAGCACCGTAACGTGCAGCAAGTTCCACGGGATCACCAGAATCGGCAAGGTTCACGAAATTAACACCTTTGACCACTCGACCCGCAGCGACATCAAGACAAGGAATCACCCGAGTCACTTGCATGCAGCGACTCCTTCTTCCACAGTGAATCGTCCTTCGACCAGAGCCTTGCCCACCACGACACCGCTGAGTTGACGACCTGCCGCTGGTGAAATGAATCTCGCGAGAGTCTGGAGATGGTTGAGCGAGCCCACCCCTGCGGAGGCCACAATGGGAATGCTGGTCGCTTCGAGGAGCGCCGATAATCCGACGATATCGGGGCCTTCGAGGGTACCGTCTTGATCGATGGCCGTGGCCACAATGCCGGCTGCCTGTGTGGGAACAAACTGCTCTACCGCATCTCCCAATTCGATGGCCACGGTTTCTTCCCACCCTCTAACCCCGAGAGTGATGCCCGACGAATCTCGTCGGTAGTCGATACCTACTGCAACGCGCCCAGGAAATAAATCAGTGATCTCAAGTGCCAGCGACGGGTTCTCGAGGGCAACGGTACCGAGAATTACTCTTGCGACCCCGGCGTCGAGCAGAATTTCAGCATCGTGAACGCTTCGGACCCCTCCGCCAACCTCGATGGGAATTGAACTCATTGCACAGAGCGATTGAATGACCGACAAATTGCGTCGCTTCTCATCACGCGCTCCATCTAGATCAACAACATGGAGCCAATCTGCCCCACCATCGACAAAGCTTGTAGCGAGCTCCAGGGGATCTCCATAAGAGGTCTGTTGCGCAAAGTCCCCACGCAACAGGCGAACAGCCTGCCCGCCTCGCAAGTCCACTGCTGCGTAGAAATCCATTATTGGCATTCCACAACGTCGACAAACCTGCGAAGATAACGCAAACCTGCGTCACCCGATTTCTCGGGATGGAACTGAGCTCCAAAAAGATTCTCTTTCTCGATGGCCGCAGCGATCGTTTCACCATACGAGCACGTCGCTACCGTTTCACCACCAACGGGAGGGGCATAGGAATGGACAAAGTACATCCACTCTTCGCTCAAAGGCTCTGGCAGAAGGGTCGAGCCAGAGATGCAGTCAATCCTGTTCCATTGAATCTGCGGGCATCGTTGATCGCACGGCAGTCGACGGCAAGAACCCTTCAGTACTGAGAGGCCAACGGCGTCCGGCGATTCAGCAGATCCTTCGTAAAGGAGTTGAAACCCCACGCAAATGCCAAGAAATGGCACACCTGATGAAATCGCTGCAAGGAGCGGTTCAGTCCACCCAGCCGAGGACAATGCGTCGGCACAACGACCAAAAGAACCGACGCCCGGGAGGACGAGTGCGTCGGCGTCGGCGATCGAGTCTGGGCTACTGATCAGCTCTGCCTCCCCACCAACGTGTCGCAGGGCTTTCTGGGCTGAATGAAGGTTCCCTATGCCGTAGTCAACGACTCCGATCATGCGGACACGACCTACAACGCACCCTTCGTCGAAGGGATTCCACCACCAACAACGGTCACCGCATCCCTGAGGCATCGAGCGACGCACTTGAACGTCGCTTCCACGAGGTGATGGGTATTGCGCCCCCGCACCTTGTCAACGTGCAAAGTGATTCCTGCAGCGGTGGCAAAGGCACGAAAAAATTCTTCGGTCAGCTGTGGGTCAAACGCAGGTTCCCCTAGTCCTGGCGTATCTGGTGCAAATTCCAATCCAAAGTAGAGGAATGGTCGACCTGAGAGGTCTAAAGCAACAGCAATTGCGGCTTCATCAAGCGGGATGGTCCGTGACGAGAATCGAGCGATGCCTGCCTTATCACCGAGCGCTTCGAGGAAACACTCACCCAACGTGATGCCAACATCCTCGATGGTGTGGTGGGTGTCGACATGAAGATCTCCAGTGGCCTGGATTGAAAGATCAAATCCGCCATGACGACCCAGTTGATCGAGCATGTGGTCGAAGAATGGAATACCTGTTGCGTTGTCGCACTGACCGCTCCCGTCGAGACCAAGTGACACGAAAATTTCGGTTTCCTTTGTGGTTCGCTCTGCGCTTCCTCTTCGATTCGTCATTGTCCAACCACCTCTCTGAGTGCAGTAATGAATGCCTCGTTTTCTTCGGGGGTTCCAACCGTCACTCGCAGGCATCCGTCGAGCCGAGGCCAATCGGAAAAGTTTCGAACGAGAACTGAACGGTCGAGGAGTCCCTGCCACACATCATTGCTCACCAGCGTGGTCGGTCGAAACAGAATAAAATTCGCTTCCGAGGGCCACACCTTTACTGCCAAGGGCGCCATGGCGTCCTCTATCCTTTGGCGTTCCTCTTTGAGTGTCAGCACCCTCGCTTCCATTTCGCCTTGACCTTCGAGAGCCAAGAGCCCGGCTCGTTGGGTGATGCTGGATAGGTGATACGGCATAGCAACCAACTCAAGGTTTTCAACAACAGGAGAAGGAGCCACGGCGTAGCCGAGGCGCAAGCCAGCGAGCGCCCACGTCTTCGAGAATGTGTGAATGGCAACCAAACGCTCACGATCCGTCGGATCGACAACGTCATGAGCGCGATAGGAGGCGAACTGACCATAGGCCTCATCGACCAGCACGAGGGCTGACGAATCGAGAGCAGCGCGCAGCGCTTCCACCGGTTCTGTCAGACCCGTTGGATTATTCGGTGAGCACAACATCACGATGTCGGGTTGGTGTGATGTGATGGCGGCTGAGACGATTTCCTCACTCAAGGTGAAGCCATCGCTGCGTTCAGCAGTAATCACCTGCGTGCCGGTAATCCGAGCGATTTCACTATGGAGCGCGTAGGTGGGCTCAAAGATGAGTACCGAACGTCCCGGTCCCCCATAGGCCAAGAAAAGACTCTGGAGAACTTCATCAGAACCATTGGCACAGAAAATCTCAGATGGCAAAACTCCCTCTCGGTCGGCGAGCGCCTCTCGAAGGGCGTTGACTTGCCGATCCGGATAACGATGGAGCGAAATCTGGTCAAGAGCATTTTTAAGCTTTTCGACGAATGAATCAGGTGGGGCCACCGGTGACTCATTCGAGTTCAGACGAACTGAAGCAGTGACCTGAGGTGAGTAATAACCAGCGAGGCTGGACAACCCGGGGCGGGGCGCAGGCGTGCTCATTGGCGAAACCGGATCGAATCGACGTGCGCTGCGAGCCCTTCACTCTGGGCAAGAGCAATGACAGTAGGGGCCAGCTCATCAAAACCTTCAGGCGAGACCTCTACAACGTGAATGTGCTTGAGAAAGTCGTCAGCACGAAGTGATGAGGCAAAACGCGCGCTGCGGTTCGTCGGGAGGATGTGGTTGGGGCCGACCGCATAGTCGCCAAGACTTGCCGGAGCGTTTTGCCCGCAGAACACTGCACCGGCATTCCGGATGAGTTCAACCAAGTCGGAATAATCATCCACAAGAAGTTCGAGATGCTCTGGCGCGACAATGTTTGAAACCTCTACCGCTTGAGCCGGCGAATCCACCAGGACACACACGCCACTTTTTTCCATGGTGGCGAGCAGCTGTTCCTTTCTCGGAGACTCGGCGATCAACCGTTCCAACGCCGCATCCACGTTTCGGGCGATCATCTCATCCCAGGTAATCAACCACGCCATGCCGTCAGGGCCGTGTTCAGCCTGAACCATCAGGTCAATCGCTGCGAGTTCCGGTCGAGTTGAGCCGTCTGCGATCACCACGACTTCCGAAGGACCAGCAAATGATGAAGCAACTCCAACTTCGCCCGACAACTGTCGTTTCGCTTCAGCGACATAGCTATTACCGGGCCCAACGATCACGTCAACCCTTGGGATCGTCTCTGTGCCGAGAGCCAGGGCGGCGATAGCTTGCGCCCCGCCGAGGGCGTAGACCTCGCTCACTCCCGCCACCGCTGCTGCGGCCAGGGAGACGTCATCAATACGACCACTCCTGTCAGGGGGAATACAAAGGGCAATATTGTCGACTCCAGCTACTCGTGCTGGGGCGACACACATCAGCACCGACGAGGGATAGCGAGCAAGTCCGCCGGGAGCGTAACACCCTGCCCGATCTACAGGCACGCTGAGGGGGCGAACGGTAACTCGTCCATCCTCGTAGGTTTCAGGAGTCGACATTTCGTGCGCGTGGTACGCAAAAATTCTCTTGTAGGCGACTTCAAGGGCGTAAAGCACTGAGGGATCAATACGGCCCGTCGCAGCTTGTAGTTCTTCTTGCGTTACGTCGAGGCGATCAAGCGAGGCACCATCGAATTCTTGCGTGAAGCGAAACAGCGCAGCATCCCCTTCGTTGCGCACCGCCTCGGTGATGGTGCGCACTTGTGCAGCTACGGCGGTTCCAGGCGCTTCGGGAGAGGGCAAAAGGCTAGATAATTCCCCGGAAAATGCCCTGGCATCAATAAAGGTCAACACTCCTTCATCGTATCGCTGTCGTTGGGAACAAAATCCCAAGGTGACAACGGGGCCGAGATACGCCAAGATCCCTAGGTGGATGATGCCTCTGAACTCTCGTCTCTTCTCGCTAGCCTCGAAGATATGGCACGAAGAGTATCTTCCATTGTTGAACGCAACAGCGGCGAAGATGGTGTCGACGCGGAATTAATCGCCCTGGAGCGCTCAATTCACGGTTCACTTCGCAGGTTGCGCCGTGCGACGCGGAGCGCTGAAAAGCGCCAGCACTAGCCGCTGCTAGCGCACCCCAACTTTTGGACAGAAGTCTGCCAAGAGACACTGAGCGCAGTTTGGACGACGGGCATTGCACACAGCTCGTCCGTGCAAGATCAGACGTAAACTGAAACCTCCTCTATTCGATGGCGGCACGAATTCATTCAAGGAATATTCGATTTTCACAGGGTCTGACTCTTTGGTGATGTCAAGGCGATGGACTAAGCGAGTGACATGAGTATCCACGGGAAGGCCTGGAAGATCAAACGCTACGGAACGTAACACGTTGCCGGTTTTTCGACCCACACCAGCCAAGGTCGTGAGGTCAGCAAGTTCTGTCGGTACGATCCCGCCGTACTCAGCACAGACTCGTTGGGCCATTGCGATCAGGTTGCCTGCCTTCGCTCGAAAGAACCCGGTGGCATGAACTATTGCTTCAATGTCTTCTTGTCGAGCTACGGCCAAGGTTTCGGGGGTTGGAAAACGCTCAAACAGAAACGGCGTGACGAGGTTGACCCGTTCATCGGTGCATTGAGCTGACAAGATGGTGGCAGCGAGAAGCTGGAAGGGCGTCGAAAAGGTCAACGCACACAGTTCCCGGGCCGAACCTGGATACGCCTCCTGGAGGCGACGATCCGTCTCTTGAGCCCGACCTTTGGCTGAACGTGGTCGCATATCCGAAGACTATCCATTTAGATCGCTAGCCTGCACCTATGGGCATCACACTGCGTCGGGCGGAGACACTGAGCCATCAAGAGGTTCACGCGATTCGACTCCTGGCAGCCGAACAGGAACTCCGCTCAGCGAGAGAGGCTTTGAGTGGCCAAGCAGAGGAACAACTCACCGGGGAATCTGCGAAACATTTTCTCCGTTTCAATAATGACCGACTAGAAGGATATGCCCAGGGCGTTATCCATGAAGGTTTTTTGGAACTCGAGTTTCTCGGCGACCAACTGGATCAAGCGACGTTGACCTCAGCAGGTGATCTGGCTGTCCAACTGGGCCTTCGTCTAGCAGTGTGGATTCACGGCATCACCACCAACGTCGAAATGCCGTCGTCGGCCACACTCACTCGTACCCTGGTGCGGATGGAACGCCCACTGCACGACGACAAACCGCTGGCGCTACCTGAGGGGGAGACGCTGCGTTTATTCGCCGCAGATGCCGATAGTGAACGATGGCTCACCCTCAATGCACGCTGTTTCGAAGATCACCCGGACCAAGGCCGTCTGAGCCGACAGGATCTTGAACGTCGCCTGGCTCAACCTTGGTTCGACGCCTCAGGATTCTTCGTTATCGAGCGACAAGGAGATCTGCGCGGATTCTGTTGGTGCAAAGTCCACGACGTCGCGTGGGGAAGATACGGAGAAATCTATGTCATCGGAGTAGATCCGAACGCGACGAGAACTGGTCTCGGGCGCATCCTTCTCTCCCACGCCTACGCATGGTTCGTAGCCCAAGGCATCGCCAAAGTAGCGCTCTATTGCGAGGAAGATAATCTCCCTGCTCGTGCGCTGTACGCAACAGCTGGATTCACTGAAATTTGGAAAGACCAGCGTTGGTTGATTGGGGAACGTTAAGTCGTTGAAACACCGACGAGATGGCCGATCATAAACGTCACGCCGGCGGCAAGCGTTGTAACAGTGAGTTGTCGCACTGCTGAGACAAAAGCCGATCGACCAGTAAAACGTCCAAGAAGTGCCCCAACAGTCAGCGCCGCCACCACGCTCAGAGCTATCGAAAGGATCACTGCGGTAGAACCACCGACAAATAGCCAAGGTACGAGCGGGATGAACGCGCCCAGCGCAAATGCCACGAACGATGCGCCAGATGGGCGCCACACACCGGGAATGGCGCCTGGGTCAATTCCAAGCTCCTCTCGAGCGTGAGTTTCGAGCGCCATCTCAGGACTGCGCATCATCGCTTCAGCAAGTTCCTCGGCGAGGTGTTGATCAATGCCCTTCGAAACATAAATCCCGATGAGCTCCTTACGCTCAATTTCTGGATGCTCCGCCAATGCACGGCGTTCTACCGCAAGTTCTCGTTCGAAGAGTTCTCGCTGGCCTTTCAGCGACAGATACTCCCCCGATGCCATAGAAAAGGCTCCCGCTACTAGCCCTGCGATCCCCGCCAACCTCACGACCCCAGGAGCGGGATTGGCTCCTGCAAATCCCAAAGTCAGCGAAATATTGGTGACCAGCCCGTCGCTCATGCCAAAGATTGCCGCTCTTGCGGTTCCTCCAGTGAGATCTCGATGTTCTTCTTCGTGACCCATTTGCGGTTCGGACATACCCACACCCTAATTGCCATCAGGAATGACAGAGAGCCTGGCAGAATGGAGCCCGTGAAGAACAGTCGGTGGTTCAACCCACGTCAGCCTCAGACATTACAAGGGGCGGTCGTGTTCTCTTACCTCAACGCAGCATTTGCGCTGTTGGCCCTTCTGACGGGTTCATCGCCCGTGGAGTTAATCGTGCTGCTTGGGGGCGTGGGTGCTTTCGGGATCGCCAACGACAAGAAATGGGGCTACGTCCTGGGCCTTGTGGCCAGCATTGCTTTCTTGATGCTCCAACTCTTGCTGTTCTACTTCAATCCCTTCGCCTTTTCGGCGGTGATCAACTTGGTATTCAGTGTTTTTCTCGTTGCGCTGCTCCTCCATCCAGCCAGCAGGCTTTACCAGAGGGTGTATTTCGAATGAGGCTTCAGAGCGGCCAGAGGTCGCTACGCTAAGAAGTATTCCGACGAAGAGGAGAATGCTATGACGGTGATTATTGACGATCTCAGCCAATTCGAGGACCTCGTAGGGAAACACCTCGGTTTTAGCGAATATCGTCTGATCGATCAAGAATCGGTGAACCTTTTTGCTGATGCTACCGGTGACCACCAGTGGATCCACGTCGACCCTGAAAAATCAGCGAGTGGTCCCTTCGGTGGCACGATCGCGCACGGTTACATGACGCTTTCATTGATCCCTGCATTGATCGGAGAGATTTTCTTGGTTCAAAATCTCACCTTTGGTGTCAATTATGGCTGCAACAAAGTGCGATTCCCGTCACCCGTCCATGTTGGATCGAAACTCCGCCTGGGCATTGCGGTCACAGAGGTCACCCCTATTGAAGGTGGCGCGCAAGTCGTCCTTGACGCGACTCTCGAAACTGAGGGCTCGTCGAAACCGTCCTGCGTGGCACAGGTTGTCTACCGCTACTACAACTAGGGAAACGAATTTCATGAAGCGGATGTCTCCGGTGCTTCCCGCGCCTCAAGACAAAACAGAGGCTGTTCGAGGCATGTTTGATGCCATCGCTCCGCGCTATGAGTTTGTGAATCGAATGATGACCTTCGGCCTTGACGCCCGATGGAGGAAACGGACAGTGAGTGCACTCGGATTAGCTCCGGGAAGTACGATTCTCGACCTGGCGTGCGGAACCGGTGATCTCTCACGCACAGCCTCCGCCCAGGGCTTTGACGTTGTCGGAGTCGACTTGTCCTTCGGCATGCTTGATGCCGCTCACGGCATCCGTGCGCTCTGCCAAGGTGATGCAAGTTCGCTGCCGATCAAATCTGCAAGCATCGATGGCATTCTTTGTGGCTATGCCCTTCGGAACTTCACGGATCTCGACGGCGCCATGAGCGAGATGGCTCGGGTCCTTCGCCCAGGTGGTCGTATCGCTCTCTTGGAAGTTGGGGCGCCGAAAACACCCGTGATCCGCATCGGCTACAACTTGTGGTTCGAAAAAGCTGTTCCCGTCATTGGTGGGATACTCAGCGACAAGCAGGCCTACCGATACTTGCCGGCCTCGACGGTGTACCTTCCTGAAGCCGAGGAGATTCGGTCCTCACTCGTCACGCGAGGCTTCTCCGGCGTCAATCACCACGAACTCAGTGGCGGCTTGAGTCAACTCTTTACCGCCACTCGAAGCGTCTAATGCCTGACTATTCGACGGTCTCATTCGAGATCTCCGATTCTCAGTTCGAACAAGCATTCCTGTTGGCCGCCCGTAGCGGCGTGGTGCACTCAACGTCTGAAGAAACGTTCTTAGGCTTTGGTGCGCTCCCCTTCGACTCCGCCGATCATGGAGAAGATCTGGCGACTTCTCGAGTCCTGCGCTTGTTGGGTTCCTTGCAATCCGAGGACCCATTGTTTGCGCCACGAGCTCATCTTGCGGTCCCGTTTTTCGTCACGGAGCCATGGTTACTCATTGTTCCCCAAATACAGATCCTTCGGCGAGGATCAAAGATTGACGCAATCATTATGCAGGATTCTCCCGTCACTCCCCATCAGATACTCGAAGACTTTTTTCAGTCGCTGGAGGATCATCCTGGCGGTGAAACCGAGCCGCCCACGGTTCAACGTGTGACGGAAAATCCAACAAGTGTTGACTATGGCGAGCAGGTTAAGAGCGCACTTGAACACCTCACGGCGTCAGAGGCGCAAAAGGTGGTGCTGGCCCGGTCACTGCAGATCGAACTCTCTGAGGCCCTGGATGCCGGCGGCGTCCTTGTGCGCATGCGAGAGCGTGAACCTTCTTGCTCGTTGTATGGGTTTTCAATCAGCGAGAGCACACGAATGGTCGGCGCATCACCCGAGTTGCTCCTGTCTCGCAAAGGTTCCACCATCTCGAGCAATCCTCTTGCAGGGACGGTCAGCCTTGACGATGATACGAATCCGGACCATGCGCTCACTGAGTCAGAAAAAGATCTCGAAGAACACCGATTGGTCGTCGAAGCGATTAGTAATGGCATGAGGGGTTCCACTGATTCACTTGCGGTCCCTGACACTCCATCGTTAGTCACGCTTCGATCCGTGGCCCATCTTGGCACGTTGATCACGGGAGAACTGAGCGATCCGCATACCGAAACGTTGATAGATCTGGTCAGGTCTATCCACCCAACTCCAGCGATTGCCGGTGTACCTCGTGCGGCTGCTCTTGCTCTCATCTCGCAATTAGAATCCTTTCAACGAGGATTCTTCGGTGGCGCAGTCGGGTGGATCAACGGCTCAGGTGATGGAGAATTGGTTCTCGCCATTCGTGGCGCCATCTTGGAGGCGAACTCCGTAACGATTTCTGCCGGAGCCGGCGTGGTGATCGGTTCCTCCCCCGAGGGAGAACGCAAAGAAACGCTGGCCAAGCTTCGCTCGATTATCGATGCTGCGCTACCGGCAATGGTGTCGTCGTTGACTAAGTAGGCCGGCTTGTGGGCATCCAGCCTCGACCCAAGCGCTGCTCAACGGCCCACTTGGTGACCAGAAAAAGTGCTTCGACGACAATCGCTGAGGACATCTTTGACTCCCCTACTTCTCGATCGACGAAAGAGATCGGAACTTCTTTAATGACCTGCTGCGCACGCCTGGCTCGATAGGTCATCTCCACCTGAAAGCCATAGCCATCAGCCTCAACGCTGGAGTAATCAATATCTCTCAGTGCATCAGCGGAATACACTCGGAAGCCAGCCGTTGCATCCTTGACTTTTAAGCCGAGCAAAATCGAAGCATATTGATTCCCACCACGTGAGAGAAGTTGGCGGTACCAAGTCCACGCAGGAATCTCACCTCCGGCAACATAGCGAGATCCGATGACCACCCCTGCACCATTCTCAGCGGCTTCAATGAGCTGAGGCAGCGCAGCGGGATCGTGGGAAAAGTCAGCGTCAATTTCAACAAAGGCGTCAAATCCACGCTCAAGCCCCCATGCGAATCCGGCCCGATACGCACTGCCGAGACCGTCCTTTTGGTAGCGACGCAGAAGAAATACCTGTTCGTCGGATTCACTCAGCTTTTCGACGATGTCTCCAGTACCATCCGGGCTGCCATCATCGACCACCAAAATCGATGCGGCGGGAAGAGAGTGTCGAATTTTTGCCACCATGGGCTCGATGTTCTGCGCCTCGTTGAAGGTGGGGATTACGACCAGTATCTTCACGGGTGAAATCCTACGGTATGAGCCAACCCCTCACCACAATGCTCCAAAATGCCCTTCGGTTGACGTAATCCATGGAAACATGGAGGCTATGGCAGACCTTCCTGAGGACGCATCTCCACCTGAGGCCTCCACGAAGCGTCGCTGGCTCCGCCCCGAGGTTCGCTACACCCTCTCAGCGATCATCTTCCTCTTCGTCTTCGAATACCTACTCCTGCCCGAGTTGGCTTCGGCTCGACGTAACGTCCACGTCCTCGGAACAGTCAATGTGCCGCTCCTGATCCTTGCCATCGTCGTCGAGGTCGGAGCACTGCTGGCCTATGCCGAGCTTTCACGGACCGTTTTTGCCCCCGATTCTCCATCCCACTGGACGATGTTGCGGATCAACATGTCCTCCCTGTCCGTCAGCCATGTGGTCCCCGGTGGGACTGCCGCAGGGGGGGCCTTGGGCTATCGCCTCTTGAGCGATGATGGCGTCCCCGGGTCTACCGCAGCCTTCGGTCTCGCCACGCAAGGCGTCGGTTCAGCGGTCGTTCTGAACATCATCTTTTGGCTTGCGCTGTTGATCTCAATCCCCCTCAATGGGGTCAACCGCCTCTACGGCTATGCCGCACTTCTTGGTGTTTTGCTCCTCGCAGCTTTTGGGGGCACAGTGATCCTTCTTACGAGAGGTCAACGCCACGCTGACGAGTGGCTCCGAAAAATTGCGGCTCGGCTTCCCTTTGTTACCCCCGATAAAGTGAGCGCACTGCTACAAACCATTGCTGATCGGTTGATTATTCTTTTTTCCAATCGAACGCTCTTGGCAAAAGCTCTCGCATGGGCTGCGCTGAATTGGCTGCTGGACGCCAGTTGTCTCTGGATTATTTTGTTCGCCTTCGGACGAACCATCTCCCCTATTGACCTCCTGGTCGCCTATGGACTTGCAAATATCCTGGCTGCTATTCCCCTGACACCCGGAGGATTAGGAGTCGTTGAATTCACCCTTTCTGGGGCGCTTGTGGGGTTCGGCGTCCCCGCCTCGTTGGCGTATCTCTCGGTCATTGCCTGGAGACTCCTCAATTTCTGGCTCCCGATCCCTCTCGGCGGTGCGGCCTACTTTTCGCTACGTCTTTCGAGTCGGCGCCGACAGATTGGAAGAACTGAGGGCGTTTAACGTTCTTTGGAATTTCTCGCAGCGCTCAAGGCCTCTTCTTTTAAGAAGCTTTGAACATTGAAGTTTGTGGTTGCAGTAAGGCGCCTCCAACGTCGGTCTGGACCCAAGATCCAGGTGTTGGTGTCATCTTTAAAGGTCTCGTCCAACAGTGACAACAATCGTTCCTTAAGGTGGTTGTCGTAAATCGGAGTGATCGCCTCAATACGCCGATCGAGATTTCGCTCCATGGGGTCGGCGGAGCCAATAAAGATCCTGGCCTCATCAGGACTCGTTCGTGAACCAAAGGCATAGATCCTGGAGTGCTCAAGAAACTCACCAACAATTGATCGCACAGTGATGGTGTCAGAAAGACCCGGAATACCGGGTCGAAGGCAGCACATGCCTCGAATGGAGAGGTCGATCGGCACGCCAGCTTGCGATGCCCTGTAGAGCGCGTCGATCATCTCTGGATCGGTGAGACCGTTGGCCTTGATACGGATGCTTCCGTCTTCGCCTCGGTTTGTCTCTCGCTGAATCTGCTCGATGAGACCTGCTCGCAATGATCCTGGAGACACCAACAATTCGCGAAAGACACTTTGACGACTAAAGCCGGTGAGAAAATTGAAGAGGTCTCCCACATCCGCCGAAAGGTCAGGATCAGCTGACAAAAGGCCTAAGTCTTCATAGCCCCGAGCCGTCTTAGAGTTATAATTTCCCGTTCCAATATGGCAGTAGCGCCGAATATGTTCGCCTTCACGCCGCAAGACCAAGGCAGTTTTTGAGTGAGTTTTAAACCCCATGACCCCGTAGACGACGTGGACTCCAGCATCTTCAAGGGTCTTGGCCCAGTTGATATTGGCGGCTTCATCAAACCGTGCTTTCAACTCGACAAGCGCTGCCACTTGTTTTCCCGACTCAGCCGCACGCACAAGGGCCGCCACGATACGACTGTCACCCGAGGTGCGATAGAGCGTTTGTTTTATACCCAGTACATCGGGGTCACTCGCTGCTTGATCAATGAAGGCCTCTACGGATGCAGAAAATGATTCGTAAGGATGATGAACCAAGACGTTTCGATGACGGAGTACCTCAAAGATGTCTGCGGGCTCCCCGTCGACGTCCCGGAAATCCGGAGGCGTCGTAGGTATCCACTGTGGAGCGTGAAGGTCTGGTCGATCCAGTGCGTGCAGCGCCCACAAGCCGCCTAAGTCGAGAGGTGCTTCTCGTTGATAAATCGATGTGTCTGGGAGCTCGAGTTCATGAATCAACAACTTACGGATGATCTCAGTTCCGTCGTGTGAAAGCTCCAGCCTTACCGAGCGACCAAAGCGCTGGCGGCGGAGCTCGGTTTCAAGAGCCACGAGGAGGTCATCAGCTTCGTCTTCTTCGAGTGAGAGGTCGACGTTCCGCGTTACCCGGAAGGTCTCAGGGATACCGACCGTCATCTCGGGAAAGAGCAGGTCGAGGTGCGCAGCGATGACCTTCTCTAGAGCGATAAATCGTTCCCCATCTGGCATGACCACAAATCGAGGAAGAATTGGTGGGACTTTGAGACGTGCAATTCGAGCATCACCTGTTGTGGGATCCGTCACCTGAACTGCCAGATTCAATGAAAGGTTCGAAATATTAGGAAATGGGTGGCCCGGGTCAACAGACAGTGGTGTGAGGACAGGGAAGATTTGCCGAGCGAAAACATCATCGAGAAAGGCCCGGTCGTCAGCGTCAAGGTCAGCAAAATCAGAGAAGTGAATACCTCCACTGGCTAACTCGGGAACAAGCTCCTCCAAGAAAATGCGATCTTGTCGCGAAGACAGTTCAAGAACACGTTCTCTGATAGCCGCCAGTTGCTCAGCAGGTCTCAGTCCGTCGGCGGATCTTGTCCTCACTCCTGCGACAACTTGATCCTCCAGTCCGGTGACTCGCACCTGAAAGAATTCATCGATCAATCCAGAGAAGATCGCTACAAACTTGACCCTCTCCAAGAGTGGCTGATCGTGGTCTTCCGCTAGGTCAAGGAGACGGGCCGCAAAATCCAGCCGGGAAAGTTCTCGATTCGAGAACCGTTCTGCGCCGAATTCCACTACGGCTTGGAGTTCAGGAACCTGGGCAAAAGCACCCGTAAGGGCTAGCGAGGTGGCTTCTTCTTCGGTCATGAACGACTCCTGATGGTGGGGAACCCTTTTCATGATACCCGGAGAAGTACGATACTTCTATGGTGACGGGTGACGAGAAGGTTAAATTCCATCGGGTACTTTTCCCTCCCTACCAAAAAATCCCAAAACCACGTCGACGGACTGAGCTGGGGCTCTTGCTCTTGGTCTGGATCATCATCGCCCTGCTCTACTCACTAACTTTTATTGGGTCAAAAAACCATCTGCCTCCCCATGTTGTGACGTTCCTCGGCATACTTCTCTGCCTCACGATGGGCATCCATCTCGTCAATCGCTGGCTCGTCCCCCACTCCAATCCAGTCCTCCTTCCCCTGGCGACGCTGTTGAACGGTTTGGGATACGTCGAGATTGTTCGGTGGAATCCGCCGGCTGCGCAGCAACAAGCAACGTGGACCATCTTGGGTGCGGTCCTCTATACCCTCACGTTGCTTGTTGTCCGTCGGACTCGTGATCTGGATCGTTATCGCTACATCATTCTGGTAATCGCCATCATTTTGCTGCTCTCGCCACTCTTTCCCATTGTGGGTACATCGATCAACGGCGCCCGGCTCTGGGTGCACTTCGGCACCACGCTTCAGTTTCAGCCTGTTGAAATCGGCAAGATCCTGCTGGTCATCTTCTTCGCCTCCTATTTCACGCAGAAGAAGGAACTTCTCTCGCTCTCGACGCTTCGCTTCGGCAATCGCCTGGTCTTGGATCCCAAACCTCTGATCCCCGTCTTGGCGACCTGGGGGCTTGCCATGATGGTTCTCGGAGCCGAGAACGACATCGGTTTCGCCATGCTGCTTTTCACCTTGTTCATCGCCATGCTTTGGGTGGCCACGGGAAGATCTCTCTATCTTCTGTTGGGTGTTGTGCTCTTTGCTGTTGGAGGGTTTCTCGCCATCCACTTCTTCCACCAAGTCAATGAACGGATTGCCATCTGGCTCAATCCGTGGCCCCTCGCGCAGGGAAATGGTCTTCAATTGGTTCAGTCTTACTATTCTCTTGCTACCGGAGGCGTAGGAGGAACCGGGCTCGGTCTTGGACAGGCCGGTCTCTACGTTCCCTTTTTGACCTCGGACATGATTTTCACCGCGGTTGGTGAAGAGATGGGCTTCATGGGGTCTTCTATTGTGATCATCATTTTCGCCCTCATGGTCGGAGCAGGACTCAATATTGCGCAGCGTGCTCGATCGGAATTCGCCAAACTCTGCGCAACGGGACTAACCATCATCATTGGTTTCCAGTCCTTTTTCATCATGGCAGGTGTCTTGCGACTCCTCCCCTTCACCGGAATCACCTTGCCGTTTGTTGCCCGAGGGGGGTCGTCGCTCATCGCCAACTACGTCGTCATCGCGCTCCTGTTGCGGATCTCTGACGAGACCGGACCCGATTGGATCACTGACAGCGCCGAACGAAAACCCGCCCACGCTCGACGCTAGGCACTCAAGTCAATTCAAAGAGTTCGGCATTGATTAAAATTGGTGCGGGTACCGTTTGACGCAGACACAGTGTCAGCCCATCTGAGGGGCGACACTGCACCGTAAAGCGACCTCGAGCAGACATGACATCGAGCTCACCGTGAAGCGTACCGTCCACTCGATCGGTGATCCTCAACGCGATGATCTCAGTGTGGCTTTGGTTCATGATCTCAGCGAGGAGTTCGTGTGTTGAAGGACGTATCCCCACGGTGCTCTCCTTGGCGTGCATAATCGCTGCTGCGTCCGTGAGGGCAATGGGAAATTCCAAGGTCCGAAACGGCGCCTCGGCTTCACTAAGTTGCACGAGGGCATGCGTATCGGGCAGGTTCACCACGACGCTTGAGAGATCGGCGACGCGGAACACCGTTGAGTCGTCAGGCGCCACGACGGGCCTCTATCGACAAGACAACTCCGGTCGCTGCGAAAAACACCAGGGTTGATGATCCGCCGTAGCTAAAGAATGGAAAAGGAATTCCGGTCACCGGCATTACACCCATGGTCATTCCAGCATTCTGGAAAACGCTAAAGGCTAAGAAGGTAAAAATCCCAGCAGCAGTCACTCGTCCAAGAGCATCCTTGGCAAACACTGCGGCGCGCATCATACGAAAACCAATAAAGCCCATCAACGCAAGGACGAGCGCTGAACCGACAAAACCAACCTGTTCACCCACCGCCGTAAAAATAAAGTCTGTCTGTTGTTCCGGCACATAGCCAAGATTTGTAGCCGTGCCGTGGCCGATTCCAGAACCGAGAACGCCTCCTGAGCCGATTGCAGTTTTGGCCTGATTAACGTTATAGATGAACTGTTGCAGGGCTGGGTTATTTGAATTCTGATTCAAGAAGCTCGTCAATCTGTGGATCTGGTAATTCGAAAGAAATCCACCCTCAATAGCGATGACGACGACCAGGATGATCGCAAGAATGAGCCAGATCAGAAGGCGCGCAGGAAGCCCAGCAGCAGCCAGCAGGACGATGAACACGACGGTCATGACGATCACCGTGCCAAGGTCAGGTTGAACCAGAATAAGCAACATTGGGAACCCGGCCATCACCAGGAGACGTGAGACATCGCGCAGTGTGAGTCCTTCTGGCCGACGTTGGCAATAAGTGGCGATGGCAAAAATAATTGCCAGCACCGCGAATTCAGAGGGCTGAACCTGAAGCGGTCCAACAGTAAACCATCGCTGCGCGCCCAGCGCGTTGCTCCCCACGGGGGACAGCACTGCCAACAACAGGACGATCATGACCACATAAAGTGGCGTTGCAATCTGCTCGATCCGTCGATAATCGAGTCGCCACAAGGTCAGCATCACACCAATCCCAAGGAGATCAAAGACGAGTTGCCGCTTGAGGAAATAAGTCCCTGATAATCCCTGGACGGCAAGTCCGGTTCGGGTGGCGGTGTAAATAAAGATCACCCCGAGGAACGCAGCCACGACTGCGGCAAGCGCCAATGACCAGTCGCTCTCGCCCTTCCGTCGTGTGGATCCCGCTGGGCGGTCAATCAATACCATTAGCTCGCCACGGCACCTTCGGCTGCAGACCACATCTCTTCAACCGGCGCCGAAAACCCCGTCCACAACTCGATCGCCAAGGCCGCCTGGTGTACCAACATTCCAAGGCCTCCAACCGCCACCGCTCCTTGATCGCGAGCAGCCTGGAGCCAGGGCGTCTCTCTTGGGCTGTAGATGAGGTCAACCACCACCTGATTTGCGTTCAGTAATTCAGCACCGATAAGCGGCCGCTCGCCCTCGCTTTTTGTCCCCTTCATCCCAATGGGCGTTGTATTCACGACGAAATCCGCCGTGCGTGCATCGTCCGCCTTACCGACACGACCAACCATCCCCGCAATCGACGCAATGATCGCTGAGCGTTGGGCACTCCGAGCAACGATGCATACTTCTCGAGCACCGGCTGCCGCAAAGCTTGCTGCCACGCTGCGGGCTGCTCCTCCGCTTCCTGCAATCACCACCATCGAACCCTGAATAGTGCGGTCTGTAGAGCGCTCGAGAGCTGCGAGAAGGCCTGGTCCGTCGGTAGTGGTTCCAAAAATACCGCCTTCTTGCTTCACCAAACAGTTCACACTCCCAATTTGCTGTGCTTCGTCTCCAAGGCGATCGACCAGTTGAACCATTTCTTCCTTCAGTGGCATCGTGACAGAAAGCCCCAGTACTCCGTCTTCGTGCATCAGACGAACAACCTCCCGACCGTCACCTGAGTGAATCTCATAGGCCTGACTTATCCAATTCAGCCCCATGGCTTCAAAGGCAGCTCCGTGCAATATCGGCGACAGCGACTGCGAAATCGGACTGCCGACCACCCCCACAACATTTTCTGGTGTCCGAGTTGCCATTACAGGCCTCTCGATCGAGCGAGTGCTTCGTTGGCCAATTGTTCTGCGTAGGTATTGGAGAACGACATTGTGCCGTTCTTGTTCGTCAACACGAAGTACAACCACTGTCCGAGGGCGGGATTCATCGTGGCGTTCAGCGCTTGTTGGCTTGGGACGCAGATAGGTGTCGGAGGAAGCCCGTGATTGAGATACGAGTTGTACGGGGACTGATATTTCAAATCTGCCGACGTGAAGGGGCCGCCGTCTTGATGCAAGGCATAGAGCACGGTTGCATTCATCTGAAGTGGAATGTTGTGGTTGATGCGATTGTAAATCACGGTAGCTACTTTGCTCATATTGACCGTGTAGTAGCCCTCTTTCTCCACGACCGAGGCTGTAGTGGCCAGTTGGTATGCGTCGAAGCCATTCTTCGTCGTAGTCGGCGTAAGTCCCGCTTTGGCAGCCATAGTTACGTAGTTGTTGACCATCGCTTGAACGAGCCCATTCGCCGTTTCAGTCGGAGGGAGGACGTAGACCCCAGGTGCAATCAAGCCTTCAAGATTTGTCGATCCAGTTGGTTCGAAGGGCGAGTGCACGGATCCATTCGAGAACACTGCGACCACCTGAGAGGCGAATGTGGGATTTGCTACTTCTTTCAGACGCGACTCAACTTCTGCGATCGTGAAGCCCGCAGGAACGACCAGCGCAGCGGTATTAGGGCCATTGCCGAGGATGTCATTGATTGCCTGAAAGGTTGAATTCTTTGGAATGGTGTAGTAGCCCGGCTGGACTGTTGGCGTTCCATGGATTGCGTTGAAGAGCGTGAGCGCAGGTCCTGGAGCCACCACACCTTTTGCCTGCAGCGACGTGATGGCTGAATTGTAAGACTCTCCAGTGGTGACCTGAACAGTCTCCGGCGCACCGGGACCACCCAGAGGCCGGATACTGAACTCATACCAAGTCAAAACGACGAGGAAGACGATGACGACGCCAAGCAAGGCCCAGCGGAGCCACGATGGCCAACGTCTACGATGACGCCGATGGATCGGTGCTTCGGGGACATCCTCGTGGGATGGTGGCGTCGCTACTGACATGCCAGCCACGACTCCAACAGCACCACAGCCGACGCTGAATCGATTCGCTCGCGCTGTCCACGAGTCGTTGTCCCGGCCTCCTGAAGTGAGCGAGCGGCCGAAACTGTAGTGAGACGTTCGTCGTGCATTGTTACCTCAATCCCAAGATCATCGAGGAGAAGGCGGAGTTGGTCAGCGAACTGCGCTGCGCTTTGGGCCGAAGGTCCCCGCGATCCGTTCAGGTGAACGGGATGCCCAATCACCACAGCGGTGGCCCCTTCTTCTTCGATCAAGAGTCGAAGATCAGCCAACAGTTTTTCTGAATTCTCAAGCGCCGGACGCGGGAGCGCAATCGTTCGAGCTGAGTCACTGATCGAAATGCCGACCCGGCGCTGTCCAAGGTCCACGGCGATGACCCGTCCGGCTCGCTGACTCTTCGTCATGATCAAGAGACGAGTTCCTGAGCCGCAGAGAGGGCCTCGCTCAAGCCGCTGGGATTCTTTCCGCCAGCCAATGCAAGCGTAGGGGAACCCCCACCTCCTCCGGCTATGAGATGGCCGATCGCTTTCACGATTGTCCGAGCATCCAGGCTCTCTTGCGTAGCGACCGCAACAGCGACCTTATCCTCGACGATGCTTCCGATGATCGCAGCTCGTAACGACCCTTTCCGTTGGAGCGTGGCCGCAAGTTGGCGAACGTCGTCGGCTGGTCTGCTCGCCACGGTGGTGATGACGACCCCGTCTGCTACTTGGCTTAACAATCCATCAACTTCAGCTGCAAGTGACGCTTGGCGCAGCCCATCTCGTTCCTTTTCGATCTCCTTGGTCCGGCTGATGGCGCGATCAACCGCTTCGATGATCGAACCGCTCTCCGCTCTCAGTGAAGCCCCCACCGCGTCCAAGGTCTTTTGCTGCTCGAGGAAGCGTTCCACACTTTTCAATCCGGTCACTGCCTCGATACGTCGAGTATTTGACCCAATGGAACCCTCGGCCACTACCTGCAGTGAGCCAATTTGCCCTAAGGACTCAACGTGGGTGCCGCCACAGAACTCCAACGAATGGTCGCCAGCCTTAACGACCCGCACACTCTCACCGTACTTATCTCCGAAGAAAGCGATTGCGCCCATCTTTTCTGCGTCACTTCGCGAGGTCTCGGCTGTTTCGACATCTCGTCCAGAAACGACCTCGCGGTTCACGAGCCTTGTTACCTCATCAAGTTGTTCCGGGCTCGGTGCTTCGTGGTGGGAGAAGTCGAATCGTAGACGATCTGCATCGACGAGCGATCCTTGCTGGCGGACATGGTCGCCGAGCACTTCGCGAAGAGCCCAGTGGAGCAAGTGCGTAGCAGTGTGGTTGCGGCGGATGGCCTCTCGACGTCTGGTATCGATCGTGGCTGTGACTTCTTGCCCCACGAAAAATTCCCCCTCAACGAGGCATCGGTGAGCATGGAGACCTGGAAGCGGAGCGATGGTGTCGATGACTGTTGCTGAGGATGTATCTGATGAGATGACGCCGATGTCACCGACCTGTCCTCCCCCTTCTGCGTAAAACGGGGTTCGGTCTAAAAAGATTTCGCTGATCCCGTCGGCGCCAGCTAATACTGCGACCACGTGAGCAGTAACTGTGGGTTCATCGAGCACTCTTCCCACGAACTCGCTTGGGCCATCGATCTCAATAATTGAGCGATACCCATCTTCGTCGGCTACCCGTGGTGTGCGAGCAGCAGCGCGCGCTCGATCTCGCTGCTCGGCCATCAAAAGATCAAAGGACGTCCGATCGACGATCAAGGATCGTTCACGGGCGAGTTCTTCAGTCAGCTCAATGGGAAAACCATGAGTGTCATGAAGGCGAAAGGCGATGTCGCCTGGGAGTTGTCCTCCGTGCTCGAGGCGCTCGGTTGCGTCTTCGAGCAAGGCCATACCCGCTTTGAGCGTGCGATCAAAGCCCTCTTCTTCTCGCAACAGAACCGAGCGAATCAGCGCTTCGTCACTCGTGAGTTTGGTGTACACAGCCCCAAGGGACTCCAGCGTTGCGGTAATGAGTGATGGGGTGACGAGATCCGTCGCCCCTGCTTGTCGAGCCGCCATGACGGCACGACGCACGATACGGCGCAACACGTAGCCCCGCCCTTCGTTTGAAGGGAGCACGCCATCTGACACCAGGAGAGTCATCGCCCGTCCGTGATCGGCCATAATCCGCAACGCCACATCGTCTTCTTCATCCTCGCCATAGGTTTTATTGGTGAGGAGTTCTGCGGCGTGCAGGTGGCCTGCAAAAATATCGGTGGCAAAGATAGAATCAGTCCCGTTCAAGATCGGTACGAGTCGCTCCAGTCCAGCGCCCGTATCGATATTTTTCTTCGGCAACTCGCTGAGCGTCCCATCGCCGTTTCGATTGAACTCCATAAAGACGAGGTTCCAGACTTCGACAAATCGCTCTTCCCCGCCGTGGGCAGGTCCGCCGTCAGGGCCGTAGGCCTCCCCTTTGTCGTAGTAAATCTCCGAGCATGGGCCACACGGTCCTGTATCTCCCATGCGCCAAAAGTTATCTTCGCCCATCCGCTGGATACGCTGGGCATCCACACCAATGTGGTCTCTCCAAATGACTTCGGCCTCATCGTCGCTCTCATGGACGGTGACCCAGAGTTTGCCGGGGTCGATGGCGAGCGTTTTCGTGATGAACTCCCAAGCCATCTCAATGGCCTTTTCCTTGAAGTAATCACCGAAGGAAAAGTTTCCCAGCATTTCAAAGAAGGTGCAATGACGTGATGTTGTCCCCACAATGTCGATATCGACGGTCCTGAAGCATTTTTGGACTGACGTCGCCCGTGACCACGGAGGCGTCTCATCACCCACGAAATAGGGCTTGAAGGGAACCATCCCGGCGATGGTGAAGAGTACCGACGGATCATGAGGTATCAAACTGGCTGAGGGTACAATCTCATGGCCCCGTTCCTCAAAAAACTCAAGAAACGTCTGGCGTAACTCCGTGGCGTTCATGCTCTCATGCTACCGGTGGTCACCCTTGACTTCATCATCGGGCCCAGAATCACCCTCAGACATGACCTCCTTACGCCATTGCGCCATATGAGGCTCCCTGCCGTGCCCTGAAGGTTCGTAATACCTTCTCTCACCAAGTTCTTCAGGGAGGTATCGCTGGTGAACCCAGCCCACTGGATCGTCGTGAGGATACAGGTAGCCCACACCGTGTCCGATTTCACCAGCACCCTTGTAGTGACCATCTCTCAAGTGGGCCGGGACCGATGTCATCGGACCTTCTCGAACGTCTCGCACCGCCTCGGCGAGGGCAAGCGTCACTCGATTTGATTTAGGAGCCAAGGCCAGATGAATCACGGCGTGGGCCAAAGTCAATGCCGCTTCGGGGAGTCCAATGAACTCAACAGTTCGTGCGGCAGCGTCGGCGACCACCAAACTCATCGAGTCCGCCATACCAATATCTTCACTCGCCAGAATAACGAGCCGCCGAGCTATGAACCGTGGGCTCTCTCCTGCCTCAAGTAGCCGCGCCATCCAGTAGAGACCAGCATCGGGGTCCGAGCCGCGAATCGATTTGATGAAAGCGCTTATCTGGTCGTAGTGCTCATCTTGTCCTTGGTGCAGCACACGGCCGTCCCTCGCATCGGTGACATCTGCGACGCTGACACTCACTGGACTCCCCCCTTTGCTGCGGGCGTGAGCTAAGGCGGCTGCCACCTCTAACGTGGTCAACATAGCTCTGGCGTCGCCATCTGCACTTTGAACGAGCAGGGAGATGACCGTCTGATCAGCGGTGACTGCCTCTGCATCTAAGCCTCGTCGCGCCAGGATGGAAAGATCATCACTCGTGAGAGGCAGCAGCCTCCACAGGGTCGAGCGCGAAAGCAACGGTGCGTTCACCTCGAAGTATGGGTTTTCTGTCGTTGCACCGATGAGGACAAGGAGGCCCTCTTCCACAGAAGGAAGCAGAAGGTCTTGTTGGGCCTTGTTGAAACGATGTACCTCATCAAGAAAGAGCACGGTCCCTTGGTCTCGCTCACCGAGTCGTTGTCGAGCACTAGCGAGAACTTCACGTACTTCTTTGACCCCTGAAGAGACGGCCGATAATTGAACGAACTCTTTCGTCGACGCCTGAGCCAGCAAACCTGCCATGGTGGTCTTTCCCGATCCCGGTGGTCCCCACAGAATGACCGAGGTCAGGCGATCTTCTTCGGCCAGAGTTCGCAAGGCGCCTTCAGGTCCTACCAAGTGCTGCTGCCCGACGACTTCGTCGAGTGTTCTCGGTCTCATGCGCGCAGCGAGCGGGCCTCGGGCCTTTAATCGTTCAGCTGCATGGGCAGCAAAAAGGTCGTCGCTCACGACTCCGGATTCGTCAAGCGAAGTCCGAGATCCCTTACGGCTGTCGCCGAAAGCGAGGAAGGGGCACCTGTCATCAGATCACTTCCTGACTGCGTCTTTGGGAAGGCGATGACCTCTCTGATGTTCTCTTCTCCGACAAAAATTGCTACCAAGCGGTCAATGCCAAAAGCGAAGCCCGCATGGGGAGGGGCACCATATTTGAAGGCGTTCAGTAAAAAGCCGAACCGCGACTCAGCCTCTTCGTCGGTGATCCCTAGCGACCGGAATACAGAACTTTGGATATCTCGGCGATGGATTCGCACAGATCCTGACCCCAATTCCCACCCATTCAAGACCAAGTCATAGGACTGACTGCGCACCTTGGCTGGATCGGACTGCATGAGAGCGATGTCATCCTCATGAGGCATGGTGAACGGGTGGTGTGCGGGCTGGGGATTGCCATCCGCGTCCACGCCATCAAAGAGGGGGAATTCAGTAATCCACACGTATTGGTAAGGCCCCTCTCCCACTGGTGCTGAGAGAATCATCGACCGCATCGACCCGAGGACTTCAGCTGCAACCCTCCATTCATCAGCAACACAGAGAATCAAATCGCCTTCCACACTTGCCGTACGCTGGATCAAGGCTGATCGCTCGTCGGCGGAGAGGAATCGATCCAGTGGTGAGTCGAGGCCGAGACCGGCGTCCCCGTCCACCACGCGAAACCATGCGAGACCCTGCGCCCCTATTTCTTTTGCGCGCTCGGTCCAGGCGTCGAGTTGAGAACGGGTGGTCGTGGCGCTTGAGGCAAGTCGCAACGCTTTGACAACTGGAGCTGAGAATGCCCGAACCTCTGAGTTGGCGAATACATCAGAGAAGTCCACCAATTTTTCCTCCACGCGCAGGTCAGGCTTGTCGGAACCATAGGAGTCCATGGCTTCGAACCACGTCATTGTGGGAATAGGGTCCGGCCGGACCCCCGTCGCCACCTCAGCGGCGTCGAGCACGGCGCGCGAGACGAAACGAAAGACATCTTCTTGGGTCACAAACGAGGCCTCAAGGTCAAGTTGCGTGAATTCAAATTGTCGATCGGCACGCAAGTCTTCATCGCGCATGCAGCGAGCAATTTGATAGTAGCGATCTACTCCACCCACCATCAGCAATTGTTTCGCCAGTTGCGGGCTTTGTGGCAAGACATAAAACGTGCCGTGGTGGAGTCGACTTGGCACGGCAAACTCTCGCGCCCCTTCAGGAGTTGGAGCCCAGAGGATTGGTGTTTCAACTTCGACGAATCCCTGCGCATCCATTGCACTTCGAATGGCACGGTTTACTGCCGCACGGACGCGCAGATTGCGCTGCAGGCGAGGGCGGCGAAGATCAATAAAGCGGTTGCGGAGTCGAATCTGTTCATCGACGTCGCTGCGATCTTCGAGTCCGAACGGCGGGGGTTCCGCACTGGCGAGAACAACAACCGCACAGTCTCCAATTTCTATTTCTCCAGTAGGGATACGGTCATTCATCGTCCCGTCGGGGCGCGCTCGAACGACGCCCGTCACTTGAATCACGAATTCCGACCGGAGCTCTTGTGCCCCGTCGACGACACACTGAACGATTCCCGTATAGTCCCGCAAATCGATGAATGCTAAGTGCTCACCGTGTTCTCGGCGACGAGAGACCCAGCCGCAGACGCTGACCGTCCGCCCGATATCGGTGTGTGAAAGTTCTCCACACATCACATCGCGCATTGATGTCGACTCGGTTCCGCTTTCGGCAATCTCTCGAGAGTCCATCAAAGTATTCTGCCCGTTTTTCGGACCCGTTCGAACAACTCCTCAAGCGTGATCGTGATCTGCTCGTCTTGTGTCCGCAGGGGACGCACGGTCACCGAATTGCTTGCGAGCTCATCATCTCCCACAACCAAGGCCAGCGCAGCGCCAGACCGGTCGGCTGCCTTGAACTGGGCTTTCATCGACCGTTGGTCGTAGGCTCTATCGACAGAAATGCCAAAAGCCCTCAATGAAGCGGTGATCCGTCGCGCTTGATCTCCCCCAGTTGCGTCCACGACGAAGGCCACTGGCGGCAACGATTCGACCACAAACACCCCCTCCGCGTCACAGGCAAGCAGGACTCGTTCAATACCGATTCCAAATCCGATGCCCGGGGTGGGTGGTCCTCCCAGCGATTCAACCAATCCGTCGTAGCGCCCGCCGCCCCCGATGGCGTTTTGCGCCCCTTCGAGGGCGTCTGAAGCGAACTCAAACGTGGTTCGGGTGTAATAGTCAAACCCTCTCACCAGCCGAGGGGACCGAATAAATGAAATTCCCTCCTGTCGGAGACCTTCTTCGACCCTGGCTAAGTGGTCGTGACACTCCCCACAGAGCACATCTTCAAGGAAGGGCCCTTTCTCGGTGACCTCTTGACACGCATCTTTCTTGCAGTCCAAAACCCGCAAAGGGTTTATGGCGTAGACCTTGGCGTGCTCCTCGCAAAGATCGGCTTGATGCTCAGCAAGGAAGCTGCGCAGCATTTCGACGTACTGCGGTCGACATGCCCCATCTCCCATTGAATTAAGGGACAAGGTGAATGACTTCAACCCAAGACCTTCAAAGAACCGCTGCGCGAGTGCAATGACCTCGACATCGATGTCGGCATCGTCCGAACCCAGGACTTCCACACCTACCTGGTGATGCTGGCGATATCGGCCGGCTTGCGGGCGCTCATAACGAAACGAGGGCGTGGCGTACCAGGCCCGAAATGGCGTCGTCGGGCGGTGCTGCACGAAGGCTCGCACGATGGAGGCGGTTCCCTCGGGTCGCAGGGCATAGTGCCGTCCGCCTCGATCGGTGAATTCGTACATTTCCTTGCTCACCACTTCGGAAACTTCACCGATCCCTCGCTGAAACACCCGAACGTCTTCGAACATGGGCGTATGAACCAATCCAAAACTGTACCGATGGGACAGATTCGCGAACAGTCCCAGCAGGCTTTCCCATCGGGCACTCTCTGGCGGCATGAGGTCGTGCGTTCCGGTTGGGGCCTGAGGTGTCTGGTTGTCGTCGATCACGCTCTTAGCCTCGCGCACCAGGGAGTTGTCGATAGGCATCGAACACTCCATCAAGGCGTTTCAAGGAATAGATGAGGCTCTCAAGGTGAACCGGGTCCGCCAACTCGATATCGAAGGTCATACGGCTCACTCGATCCGCCGTTGTGGCTGTGCGTGCTCCGACAATATTCAGGTGATGTTCCGACACGATCTGAGAGACATCAGACAGCAAGTGGGAACGGTCAAAGGCCATCACTTCGAGCGTGACTCTAAAGATACTGTCGCTCGAGGCATCCCACTCAACTTCGATGACTCGCTCCCGAGAACGAACAGACAGTGCCGTTGAGTTTGAACAGTCGGTTCGGTGAACCGAGATACCACGACCCTGCGTCACAAATCCAATAATTTGGTCTCCCGGCACTGGCGTGCAACAGCGTGCCAGGTGAATCATGACGTCGTCGAGTCCCTCAACATAGACACCCGGGGCATCTCGACGAGGTGCCCGGGTGCTCGAGGTCGCCGTCGTCGGCATCTGCTCGACCCCATCACCTCGCAAGCCTCGCGAGAGCCGCTGGACAACCGACTGCGCAGAAATCTGACTTTCCCCAATAGCGACAAACAGCGAATCCAAGTCGCTGAGGCTCATCTCCGTTACCACTTCCAACATGGCTAACGACTTCAACGTGGTCTGTACCGGCATAGATTCTCGACGCAATGCTTTAATAAGGTCCTCACGTCCTGACTCCAACGCATCGTCTCGCCGCTCGCGGCTAAACCACTGTCGGATCTTGTTGCGTGCTCGAGATGAGGCAACGATGGAAAGCCAATCTTGCGACGGGCCTGCCTCAGTGGATTTTGATGTGAAGATCTCAACGCTATCCGCCGAGATCAGCGTTGTATCCAATGGGACGAGTCGACCGTTCACTTTCGCCCCGATACAGTGATGGCCAACCTCGGTGTGAACCGCGTAGGCAAAGTCAACGGGCGTCGACTTCGGGGGCAGGGAGATGACCCGTCCCTTCGGAGTAAACACGTAGACCTCATCTTGTTCAAGATCGAGCTTCAGGGTATCGAGGAACTGAACGGGATCGCTGATCTCACTGTCGACATCGGAGATCCGTTGCATCCAAGCAACTTCATCCTTGCTGGTGGACTCCTCTTTGTACCCCCAGTGGGCAGCGATGCCGTACTCCGCGCGCGCATGCATCTCTTGGGTTCGAACCTGCACTTCGACTGGTCGCCCATTGGGACCAATGACCGTGGTGTGAAGTGATTGATACAGGTTGAACTTTGGACTGTTGATGTAGTCCTTAAAGCGACCCTGCACTGGAGGCCACAGAGCGTGAATCACCCCGAGGACTGCCCAGCAGTCTTTCTCGTGATCGACCACAACCCTCAGCCCTACCAAGTCAAAGATCTCATCAAACTCTTTGCCCCGCACCACCATTTTTTCGTAGATACTCCAAAGATGCTTTCCGCGACCGCGAACGTCAGCCTCGATGGCAAAGGCTCCCAGCCGATCTCTCAAGAGCGTGATGACCTCCGCGACGATTGCTTCACGTTCTGGAGAACGCGCCGCTACCATCTGTTCGATTTCCGCATAGCGCTTTGGATGCAGGGTCGCGAAGGCTAAGTCCTCAAGCTGCCACTTGACCTGCTGGACACCGAGGCGGTGCGCCAGAGGGGCGTAGACATCGAGCGTTTCCTGAGCGGTCCGTCGCTGCTTCCACTCAGGCATCACCGCAATGGTTCGCATGTTGTGAAGTCGGTCTGCCAATTTAATCAACAGCACCCGCCAATCAGACGCCATGGCGATCAGCATCTTGCGAATGGTCGCTGCCTGTTGTGCTTCTTTCGAATCGAAAGCCAGACGATCTAACTTTGTGACACCGTCGACGATGTTGGCGACTTGTGCCCCAAACTGCGACTCAATCACATCGAGGGTTACCCCGGTGTCCTCCACCGCATCGTGAAGAAGAGCTCCGATAATGGTGGCCTCGTCGAGCCCAAGATCAGCGACAATGCCGGCCACCGTCACGGGGTGTGAGATGTAGGGCTCACCAGAGTGTCGTTGCTGGCCTGCGTGCGCGTCGGCGGCAAGACGAGCCGCCAGAGTGATTCCCGCCGTGGAGTCCAGTGGCCGAGACCTACTAAAAGCGGCCAGCACGGGGGCTAGGAGTTCGTCCACCAATTCGCTCGTGGCATCGCCCTCAGTCATGGTTTTTAACTGAGACATCATACCTTTACGCTACCCGGCGTGGCGCAGTTGTTCGGCGACGGATACCGAGCGCCCGATCAGCGTCGTTTGCGCTTGCGCGGCCGGGGTGTTCCGTCACTCACCGGCGCTCCAGCGGCCACGCGAGCCGCTGCTGACCCCGGAGCAATGACGCCATCGGTCGTCCCCACGCTTCCTTGGTCTGACGACCCGGATCGACCCTCTTGGGCAGCCTGGGTTGGTGTCAGCACCTGAGACTTTGCGCCCCGGGCGTTGAGGCGCTGTCGTACCGCTCGCCAACGAGGTTCGCGCTCTTTCAACATCGCCAAAACTGGCGCAGCAATGAAGATTGACGAGTACGCGCCAGAAAGGAGTCCGACAAATAAAGCGAGACCATAGTTCAGTAAGGTCAAGGCTCCCAAAATTTCAGCGCCGACGACCAACACAGCGAGCACGGGGAGTATCGCGACAAGCGACGTATTAATCGAGCGTGCCAGAGTTTGGTTCATCGACAAATTGACCATGTCTGAGTAAGTCATGCGGCCCGACGCAGTCAAACTTTGTGCATTGTCCCTGACGCGGTCAAAGACCACCACTGTGTCATAGAGTGAATAACCCAAAATCGTCAACACCGCCACGACGGTGTCAGGCGTTACCTGGAAGCCAGCAAGCGCATAAATACCAATCGTCACAAGAAGGTCGTGCACCATAGCGATAAACGCTGCGAGCGCCATCTTCGGCTCAAATCGAAAACTGATATAAATCACGACGGCAACGAAAAATACAATCAGAGCAATGAGTGCTCGATTCGTGATGTTCCCACCCCATGTGGGTCCGACGTGACTCGTCGAGACCTGTTGAGGTGTCGTGTGCCCGAGTTGCGCCAGCGTGGCGATGACTTTGGTGTTGATGACCGCTTGTTGAGCTGTGGTGTGGCCATTCAGACTGTCTTGAACCTGCACCGTCTTGTTCCCAAGGATCTGCACGACAGGTTGCTGCAGGCCATCAGCCTCCACGGCGGAGGTGACCTGCGCCACGGTCACATTGGAGGCATTCACTTCCCATGAGGAGCCACCTTTGAAGTCAATGCCGAGATTCAGCCCACGCACGCTGATGGCGACGATACCCAGAACGATAATCACGGTCGACACTGCAAACCACCATCGCTTGCGCCCGACAAAATCGAAGGAAGTTCCCCCTCGATACATACGACGAAAGGCTCCATTCCCCCGGCGTTTCACCGAGGTGCTTTCCGTCATCATCTCTTCGCTCGTCAATTCACTCATAGCGTCTCCAACACCTCGTGTTTGGTGTCTTTTGTAGCCAGACCCTTTGCCACGCCAAATCGCTTTGCTTCAGTTGCACGATCGGATCGACCCAGGAGGATGACCGCCGGCCTCGTGAAAAAATACGTCACCACGACGTCAAGGATGGTGGACAAGCCGAGAAAGAACGCGAAACCCCGCACGTCACCGAGGGCGATGAAGTAGAGGATCCCGGCAGCCAACAGCGAAACAAAGTCGGCAGCCAACACAGTGCGCCAGGCTGATTTGAATCCTCTATCCACACTGGTCCGCACGCTACGCCCGGATCGAGTCTCATCTTTGAGACGTTCAAAGTAAACGATGTACGAGTCGACCGTGATACCGATTGACACAATTAATCCGGTAACACCCGCCAGACTAAAACTTGGAGCAATTGACGTATGGCCCAGTCCCGAGATGATCGCCCACAACAGCGCAGCGGTGAGTCCAAGACCACTCACGATCACCAGGCCGAGAGCTCGGTAATAGAGAATGACGTACAGAAGGACCAAGATCAAGCCCGCCAGTCCGGCACCGAGCCCTGCAATCAGCGAAGAATGTCCCAACGTCGGGGACACAGTTTCTGTGGTCAATGGCGTCAAACGGACCGGGAGAGCGCCAAATTGAAGGGCAGTGGCCAAAGACTGCGCCTCGGATTGGGACAAGTTCCCGCTGATTTGTCCTTGCCCATTAAACGACGTGAAGGTCGACTGAGAAGGTTGGATCAACGGGGCAGACTCCACGACGCCGTCAAGATCAATTGCCACCACTTGGTGGAAGTTCTGCTGGGCGACACGATCCCATTGTGCTGAGCCTGCAGCAGTCAGGGTGTAGTTGACCACCCACGCCCCTGTTTGACTCTGTTGCGCTTGAGCAGACGCCACGGCGCGTCCGGTTAGCTGAGCTGGTCCGAGAACATAGCGCAGCTGCCCAGATCCAGGCAGTCCCGGGATAAGGACCGACTTGCTCGCACTATCGTTCGCTGGTGTCGTCGTGCGCAGTCGCTGAAAGACGGGATCGGGTCCAATGTTGTTCGAGGTGAATCCTGCCGACGTTGTCGAGTTCGGCTGTACGTTCAAGTTCGCCTGCGTCAGCTGATAGTTGCTTTGACAACTTGATGGCACTGCCGTTGAAGCTGGTAACGCCGCCTTCGATTTTGCTCCGACGAACGGAGGCGCATAACAAAGCGCAGGACGAAAAAGAAGCTGTGCAGTCTGTCCAATCGTTGCCAATACTTGACGAGCATTCTTGACGCCGGGAACCGACACGACGATATCTGGACCCTGGGTCTGCACCTGGGCGCCCGACACACCTAACGAGTCAACCCGATTCGTCAGAATCGTGACCGTCTGATCGAGATCGGCTTGGGACGGATGCCCTTGGGGTTGATACACAACCGACAGACCACCGGCAAGGTCAAGACCAAGCCTGGGTGACCACTTGGCAGCCAGCGTAAGACCAAATGAACCGAGCGAGATGATCACGACAAGGAGCAGACTCAACCAGAGTCCCCGACGAGATCGCCGCCCAGAGGGGGCAGCGGTTGAACTCACGACGAGGAGTCCCCCTTGGCGTCACCGTCGGCCTCATCGCCAGAGGTCACCTGAGGTGTCTCCGTCGTGGTGGCGTCGATTGCTGGCGGATCAACTTTCCGCGCAATCGCCTGCTTGAGGAACGTGAGGTGATGCGCTTGACCAGATCCTGGCGTGTCACCCTCCATGAACCCGGTGGCCAGGACAACTTTCTCATCGTCCACGGAGACAACCGTCCCGAAGACACCACCGATGGTGACAACTTCGTCGCCAATCTCGAATGATTTACCGGTCCGGGCTTTGGCTTGTGCCTTCTTTTGACGAGGACGAAGCACCAAGAAGTAAAGCCCACCAAAGACAATCAAGAGGATAAACAGCAAGCTGGTGGAGGATGACGATGATTTCGCCGCCGCCGCTAGAAACAGGTCTGATGAGGTCATGAGATTTGGCTCTCCGAATGCTGGAAGGAAGTACTGGTGCGTTCCGAGACTAGCCGAGCAAGAAGCGGTGGGTTGATGCGGCCTTAGTTCTCAAGGTTTGGGAGTGTTTGAGCAAGCCCCAGGTGGGCCAGGGCCTGCTCTGTGCCAATACGACCACGGGGAGTCCTTCGGATAAATCCCTGCTGCACCAAGTAAGGCTCATAGGCGTCTTCGATGGTCCCTGGCTCTTCGCCGACCGACTGGGCCAGCGTGGTCAAGCCCACAGGGTGCCCACCAAAGCGGACGCAAAGAATCTCCAAAATCATCCGATCCACTTTGTCCAGACCTCTATCATCAACGCCGAATAACGCCAAGCCCTGATCGGCTGCTTGCACAGTGATCGTTCCGTCGCCTCGGACCTGAACAAAGTCCCTTACTCGCCTCAGCAGCCTATTTGCTATTCGAGGGGTGCCTCGAGACCTTCCGGCGATCCGTTCGGCACCACCTTCATCGATCATGACATCGAGCAGTGTTGCCGATCGCAAGACAATCTCCTTGAGTTCCTCAGGGGCATACAGCTCAACGCGACCCACGAAACCAAAGCGATCTCGCAGGGGACTCGCCACCAATCCAATACGGGTGGTGGCACCCACGAGAGTGAAACGAGGCAGATCCAGACGAATTGCACGCGCACTCGGACCTTTCCCGATAACGATGTCAAGCTTTCCGTCCTCCATTGCTGGATACAGAACCTCTTCAACGAGTCGCGGAAGACGATGAATCTCATCGATGAACAACACGTCGTGCTCGTTTAAATCCGTCAACAGTGCAGCCAAGTCACCTGGTCTCGCCAACACCGGCCCAGATGTCACTCGAAATCCCACTCCGAGCTCGGTGGCCACAATTCCGGCCAGCGATGTTTTTCCGAGGCCAGGGGGACCTGCGAATAAGAGATGGTCGACGGCCTGGCCGCGCTGACGCGCTGCTTCGAGGACGATACTCAAATGGTCAAGAAGTTCGGGTTGCCCGACGAATTCTTGAAGAGATCGAGGGCGAAGAGATGCGTCGTCCCGCTCTTCGACGTTGAGAGGCTCCGGCGCTAAGACAGGGTCGTCACTGTTGTCATTCACCACAGTGTCTTTACGAGGACTCATCGCCGACTCAACTGTCGCAGAGCAAGTCGTAGCGCATCTTCGACGGATTCGCTCCCGTCGAGATTGGCGGTGGCGAGCCGGATCTCTTCTGATGAGTACCCAAGTTCTGCCAGGGCCGCACCAATATCCGAGCGATCCTCTTGGCTCTTCGTCGCTGCAGCCGAGTCAAGTTCATCGCCAAGTGCGTGGGATGAAAGGGAATCTTGAAGTTCCAGGACCAGTCGAGCTGCAGTCTTCTTCCCTACGCCCGAGACTGTTTCAAAGGCTGCTCCATCACCGTTCTGCACGGCGACCACCACGCCGGCCGCGCCCAAGGTGCCAAGAATCGCCAGGGCAAGTGATGGGCCAACCCCATGGGTCCCCAGCAGAATTTCGAATACTTCACGCTCGGCGTCATTCATAAAGCCGTAAAGAATAATGGCGTCATCACGGACATGCGTGTGCACGGAAACAGTCACTTCGCCCGAGCTTGCCGTCCACGTCGCCACCGACCCTGCTCCACCGAGAAGTCGATATCCCACCCCATTCACGTCGAGCACAATGCCCTGCGGCGTCGACGAGACAACAGTGCCGCGCAACATCCCAATCACGACTTCACCGCCGCAATCGCCGCATCGAGGCGCGCGCTTGTTAGCGAGCAAATTGCCAAAGCCAGCGCGTCAGCTACGTCAGGAGGTTTTGGAATCTCATCAAGGCCACAAAGGTTCATAATCATATCTTGCACCTGGATCTTGGTTGCTCCACCATGGCCCACCACGGCGTTCTTGACTTCGTTGGGTGTGTACTGCCTCACCGCGATTCCTCGCCGAGACGCTGACGCCAAGATGACGCCGGATGCTTGGGCGACGGAGATTGCGGTGCGAACGTTATTTTGGAAGAAGATCTTCTCCACCACAACGACGTCAGGGTGTTCCTCATCGAGAATCGAGTCAATATCGCTGGCGAGCTGGCCAAGACGAACAGCGAGGTCATCACGAGGCGAAGTCTCGATGACACCGGCCAAGCAAGCCTTAAACGGTATGGCGGCATCTGGCGAACGGGTGACGATTCCGTAGCCACAACGCGTGAGGCCGGGATCCACGCCAAGTACGAACATGCGTTCGATTGTAGTGAAGGACGACTGACTTCTGGTGGATTTTCCTCTGTCACCCTAAAAACCCAGATCAAAGGGCATCTCAGCCCTCAAACGCCACCAAAAACGCCTCTGGAATGTCGTAATTGGCATGAACCCCTTGGGTGTCATCAAGGTCATCGAGCGCGTCAAGGAGCCTGAGAACCTTATGGGCATCACCCTCATCGCCAACAGCCACCACTTGTGTTGGCTCAAGGGAAGGCTCGGCCGAGTCAGCCACGAGTCCCGCCTGTTCGAGCGAGTCCTTGATTCCCCCAACGTCGCTCGGTGCGCAGGTCACCTTCCAGTGATCTCCATCTTCGACAAGATTGTCGGCTCCTGCTTCGAGGGCCGCTTCAAGAAGTTGCTCCTCGTCGAATGTTTTGGGGAACAGCAACACTCCCCTACGCTCAAACTGCCAACTGACGGCTCCCGGCTCCGCCATTGAGCCTCCACCCTTCGAGAAAATATTACGAATGTCGGCGCCGGTTCTATTCCGGTTGTCGGTCAAGGTCTCAACGATGACCGCAACACCTGATGGTGCGTAGCCCTCGTAACTCACCGCCTCATAGCGAACTCCTTCGAGCTCCCCAGTACCTCGTTTAATCGCTCGCTCGATGGTGTCAAGCGGAACCGAAGCATCTCGTGCCTTGGTGTACATGGTTCTCAACGATGCGTTGGCGTTGATATCGCCGCCTCCCTCACGAGCTGCGACTTCGACTTGCCGAATTAACTTGGCGAACTGTTTGGCACGTGCCTGGTCCTTGGCGCCCTTTTTGTGCTTGGTCGTTGCCCACTTTGAGTGACCCGACATGAATCTCCCTCCTGCTTCCGCCTTACGACGAGCGCAACCTCGTTCAGATCCTACAGAGCCTTGGTTCTTGACTCCACCATCGACAGTAAACGTTCATGGAGTCGACCGTCACCAGCGAGTTCTGGATGAAATGCGCAGCCAATAATCGACCCTTGCTGGACGGCAACGGGTTCGCCGTTCAGCCGGGCGAGCACCGTTGCCTCGTTACCGACATCCATGATCTTCGGAGCTCGAATGAAGATGCCGTGGAATGGCACCTCATCAATTTCACTCTCTACTTCAGCCTCAAAGGAGAATTTTTGTCGTCCGTAGCCGTTGCGTGCCACGCTGATGGCGAGTCCGCCGATACCTGTCTGATCAGCCCGACCGTCGCTGATCGAGTCAGCTAAGAGCACCAGTCCAGCACAGGTGCCTAATGTTGGGCGATCCTCGCGAACCCATTGCTCCACTGCAGGTCGAATGCCCGAAGAAGCCAACAGCAGAGAGATCGTGGTCGATTCACCTCCAGGAAGAACGAGCGCATCAATGCCGCCAAGGTCCTCGTGACGACGAATTCGAATACTCTCAACTCCAAGGCTGTCGAAGAGAGCGACATGCTCTCGTACGTCGCCCTGCAGGGCGAGTACTCCCACACGCATCGCTACCAGCCGCGGTCGGCCATGCGAGTTTCAAGTCCGGCGATCTCTTGACCGGACATCGCTTCACCAAGACCACGTGAGACCTTGGCCACGATGGCGGCATCGGTGTAGTGGGTCGTGGCTTCGACGATTGCCCGAGCACGAGAAGCAGGATCCGAGCTCTTGAAGATTCCCGAACCGACAAACACCGACTCTGCTCCAAGTTGCATCACCAAGGACGCGTCCGCTGGGGTGGCGATGCCACCGGCGCAGAACAGCGGAACCGGCAAGGCGCCGGTTTCGGCGACACTTTGGACGAGATCAAGGGGGGCTGAAAGGTTTTTTGCAATGGTGAAGACTTCTGATGAATCAGCGAGTTGCAAACGGCGAATATCTCCGCTGATCGAACGGAGATGGCGCACGGCCTCAACGATGTTGCCGGTACCCGCCTCACCCTTTGACCGAATCAGGGCAGCGCCCTCCCCGATGCGGCGCAGCGCCTCACCGAGGTTGGTGGCTCCACAAACGAAAGGAATCTCAAAGTCCCACTTGTCGATATGGTTCGCTTCATCTGCGGGAGTTAAGACTTCGCTTTCATCGATGTAATCAACATCAAGCGACGCGAGGATCTGTGCTTCGGCGAAGTGACCAATGCGAGCCTTTGCCATCACTGGAATAGTGACCGCGGCTTGAATTTCCTGGATCATCTCCGGATCACTCATTCTTGCTACGCCACCATCACGACGAATATCCGAAGGCACCCTTTCCAGAGCCATGACCGCAACGGCGCCGGACTCTTCTGCGATCTTGGCTTGTGCAACGTCGACGACATCCATAATCACCCCGCCTCGGAGCATGTCTGCAAGGCCTCGCTTCACGCGGAAGGTGCCTGTTGTGTGGTTTGAGTCAGGGGTCGTAGCCATGCTCTTATCTTACTAACTCCGACGACTTGTTCGTACTACCGCTCTTCCAGCACTTGTCGGCGCAGACTCGTGGCATCCAAATTCGCTATCTCTTCACTGCGGGCCCGTCGCGCTACCGAAGGGTCCACAAAAAGCCACCGAATAGTGTCGTACTGGCGAGAAGCGAAGAACGAGTCAGGCCTGGCCAAGGGACCTTGCTCCATCTTGGCCAGCGCTGCTGCCAAACTCACGGGATAACGGGTCGTCGAGACCGCCAGTTCGTCCGCTCGATAGAGGCTTCCCTCACCAATCCATCGGTGTGACGTGGCCCCACGTCGACCAATGGGGCCCAAAAGCAAACTCATTCCCGCTCCAGCGGTACCTCGAGAAACCGAACCAGAACGGACATGCGCCAACAGGTGGGCGAAGACAGCTTCAAGCTCGAGCACACTCATCGTCTGGATCAAACCAGAGGTAAAGACTACGGTCGGTCCCATTTTGCTCGTATAGGCACAGCCGTTGGGAATCGGATCGTCCAGCACCGCAAGGCGCGGCGTCTCGACGCCCATTGAGGCACAGAGGCCGGAGATGATGGCGTCCACTCTCGGCAGCATGCCCTCGTCCAATGATGCTGCACCGATATTGTTCTCGATCGTAAGAGGAGCCGTCTTCTTGAATAACAGCATCACAGCTACGGCGGTGAGGACAGCAAGGAGGATTGCACCAGCGAGGTTGATCCAAAAGGTCAAACCAAACACGATGACGCCCACGATGGCGCCCACCGACCCACTGGCCTTCCAAATCCACCGCTCAGCATTGAGTCGGTCGGTGGCAATCTTTTTGAGAACTTCGCTGTTGTCGACGACCACTGCTGCAGCCACGACGCGTTCTCTGTTTGACGCACGTTGCCCTTGGCCTTGGCGTTGCCCACCATTGCGTTGTTGGTTTGAACGATTGCGATTCTGATTCGACCGATTACGGTTGCGATTCTGATTTGATCCTGAGCGATTCCGGTTCTGATTCGACCGATTCTTCGGAGGTTGTGAGCGCGAGGGTTGGGCGTCGTTTGCTTCAGCCATAACCAAAGGCTACTCCGTGCCCACTCGGCTTCTCATCCAAGAGCGAAAGGTAGAGCGATTCATAACGTTGCGCTAAGGACTCGAGAGAATAGGCCGACAAGAACTCAGCGACCCGCTGTTTCCCCTCACGTGGCCCTTGAGAGCACGCTCTTGCCAGGGCCCCACTCAAGGCACCGACATCGCCCGGGGTCACCAAGACGCCGAGATCGCCGAGAACTTGACGATAGCCATCGATATCCGACGCCACCACGATCGAGCCGCTCAACAATCCTTCGGCCAAGACAAGACCAAAGGATTCGCCACCAAGTGAGGGTGCACAGAAGACCTGTGCGCCAAGCAAGCGACGACGTTTCTCCTCATTGCTGATCTGACCAAGGAACTCCACTTTCGCTCCAGGCCGCTCCGCCTCACCGTCGCTCACACCGGTTACCCACAGCGTGATCGAGGAGTCAAGGTGGCGCGCCGCCTCCAACAGCACCTTGCGACCTTTACGAGGTTCATCTCGGCCAAGGAAAAGAATGGTTGGACCGCTCGTCGGCCATGGCTCAATCCCGTCAAAGAGGTGAAGGTCGAGACCATTCCAGAGAATTTCTGGGCGTAAACCAACGGTATCTCGAGCCGTGCGAGCAGCGGCCTCAGACACCGCTGCACTCGCAGCAATGCGCTTGAGGTAACGGCCCAATATCAGTCCGCCTGCGCTCGCGAGAACATCGACACCCGACCGATGAAAGGTCGCCACAACAGGGATGTCGTTGCGACGCAGAAGCGCCCAACTCGCCATGGGCGCTAACGGTTCATGGATATGGACCACGTCAATATTCTCGGCGTCGCAGAACTTTGCGAATGCATTCGCTGCCGGGACGTTCAATCCAATCGGCGCCACCGAACCGTTTGCGCTAATGCGGCGAGACCGACCTAGTGACCGGTGTTGCCAACTCTTATCAACCCACGGTTCACTCGGTCCTGGGGCTCCCACAGTGACACTCCATCCGCGTGTACCCATCTCGTCTGCGAGACCCATCACTTGTTCTTGAACCCCTCCAGGGGACGACAGGTCATAAGGCGACACCATCGCCACCGAACGGATCATTTCTTGCCCACAGTGTCGCGGAACGCTGGCACAAAGACGTGCCACTGTTCAGGGGTGCGCCGAATCAAATCGCTCAAGGTGTCGGCCAAATTCTGCGTGACGCGCGTGACGTCGCTACGGAGATTGGCCTGGCGCTCAGTATCGATGGGTCCCACGATGTGAACGCAGTGTTGGTTCCCAGGACCTGAGTACACAACCCCCGCGATCAATTCTGCGTCTGTTCGGAGCGCCAACATGGCCGGCCCGGCAGGAATCGATGTCGAACGTCCCAGAAGATCAGCAGTAATCCCGTCGCCCACGATGTCTCGGTCACACAAAAGGCCCACTAGTCCCCCGGCCCGTAAGGTCTGACTAATGCGCTTCGCTGCGTTGTGATCAAGGGGTTCGATGATCAGACCGACGGCCTGGCGCTGATCAACGAACCATTGAAATAATTCTGGAGGCTCAAGTTCTTCAGCAACCGCCGTCATCGGGAACCCGAGGCGGGCCACGAGTGCACCTCCCCATTCCCAACTTCCTATATGGGGCAGGGCCACAATCACGCCCTTGCCTTTGGCTACGGCGGCACGGATGATCTCCTCACCTTCCACGAACATGATCCGTCCGTGAGCTGTTCCTGCGTCCATTGCCGGAAGGGTGGCACCTTCAGCCCAATAGCGGGCATAGCTGGCGTAGTAGCGCCGAACCCATCTGCGCAGCACTTTTTCATCGATAGCTGCGTCAGAATCGGACTCGAGAATGGTGCGCAGATTGTCCTCCGCCACGCTTCGCGTCGGCGTCGCTCTCAGCGCCACTAACCAACCAGCGATCTGCGCGACACGGACGGCAAACTGCACCGGAAGGTACTGAAGCACCGTACCGAGGGACTTCCAAAGAAGGAAGCGACGGCGATCCGCCGCGAGTGGCATCGAGAGCTACCTAGCGAGGAGGCGCCGTGTGGCGGCTACGTCGTTGCGCTCCTCGGCGAGAACGCAATGGACGAGTACTTGCGCCATCTTGTCGACGTGCACGCCAGCGAGTAGTCACATCTCGACTTGTGCTTTCACGTCGTTCGATGGTTGTGCGCTCGCGCCACTCTTTCCATCGTGATTCCAGCACCATCGAGCGTGTCCGTTCCGGCCGGTTCGGCATCGTGGCATTCGCGGCGCCCCACACCTTCACAAATCGGCCAATCGCCGTCACGGTGGTCAGTGCAAACAGCACCCACAAAATGGGGATAAGGATTGAGGAGAAGAGAAGCCCCGCTCCAAGGAGAAGCATCCGCTCAGCGCGCTCCATGAGTCCGCCCTTGGCGCTCAGCCCAAGCGCTTCCGCCTTCGCACGTTGATAGGAAATCAGTTGGGTCACTCCAAGTATGGCAAAGGGCAGCAGCACGAGGTGGCCTTCGCCTTGTGAGACTAAGTACCAGGCAACCCCACCCATTAAGACGGCGTCGGTGATTCGGTCAATCACTGAGTCAAAGAACGCTCCTCTGACCGAAGAAGACCCAGCTGCCTTCGCCACCGGTCCATCAAAGAGATCGTGAGCGCCGGTAATGGCGAGGAGGAACATCGCCACAAGTAAATGTCCCATGCCAATCGCCACGGCCGTTGCGGTAGCGGAGACGAGACCAGTCGCGGTGAGAAGGTCGGCAGAGACACCATGACGCTGCAACCATGAACCAATCGGTTCGGTTTTGGCGTCAACTGTGGATCGCCAGCGTCCGTCGAACATGTGCTCCTCTTTCTCGGTAATGCATCCACCGATTTATCAGAGTTCACTCTTTTGCCAAAGCACTTCTGCTCCGCGGACCTCTGATTTGCCTTGCTCCAATGGTAGCACCCGGCCCCTCCACGAGGCTGCATCTCACGAGTGCAAAAGCCCTATTCCCAAGCCTTTGTGAGTCGATCCCAGGCATCCGAGAGCGATTCGGGCAGTACCCGGGTCTCACCAATCGAGGTCATAAAATTGGTGTCTCCACGCCAACGTGGCAGCACGTGAAGGTGCAGGTGCGCAGGAATTCCCGCCCCGGCCGCCTCGCCAAGATTGGCGCCGAGGTTCACGCCATCAGGGCTGTAGGCCCGCTCTACGGCTCCCACTGCACCCAACGCGGTAGCCCACAGCGCAGCAGACTCAGGAGCATCAAGGCTCAATAACTCGCCCTCGTGGCGTCGAGGCAATACCAACAAGTGCCCTGATCCATAGGGATACGCGTTCAGGACACAACAGGTCACATCATCCAAAAAGACGATGCCCGTCTCCTTGGATGCACCTCGCTCCATCAGCGCGCAAAAGACGCAATCATGTTGCTCAGCATTTCGGTTTGCGTCGGTGGCATCGCTGACATAGGTCGCTCTCCACGTCGCCCAAAGGCGATCCATACTCACGAAGCAGGGCTCGGCTCACGAGGGACATGCCGTTCGGCGATCTCGGTGGTCACCCGATCCACAAAAGCATCAAGCATCACGTCACGCTCAGGCTTTTCAGATCCCCGTTGATTCACACCAACACTTTGTTGGGCCACATCGCTATCCCCCACAACCAAGATGTAGGGAATTTTCTCCAACTTAGCTTTGCGAATGCGAGCGCCAAGTGGTTCTGTTGCGTGGTCGATACTGCACCGCACCTCTCGAGTGGCGAGAGTGGAGCGCACCTCTTCGGCATACTCTTCGTGGGGATCGCCTACCGGCACGATGCGCACTTGCTCTGGAGAAAGCCACGTCGGCAATGCGCCGGCATAGTGTTCGATCAAAATCGCCATAAAGCGCTCAACAGATCCGAACAATGCCCGGTGAATCATGATGGGCTTGTGACGCGTGTTGTCGGCGCCGATGTACTCGATTCCAAAACGCTGCGGCAGCTGGAAGTCCAACTGAATCGTCGACATCTGATGCGTTCGTCCAATTGCGTCACGGGCTTGAACAGAAATCTTTGGTCCATAGAAGGCTCCCCCACCTTCATCCATCACCAGGTCTAAGCCGGCGCCCTGGGCCACGCTGTGCAGCGTCGACGTGGCGACGTCCCACTCTTCGTCAGTCCCCACTGCTTTGCCTTCCGGCTTCGTCGACAGCTCAAGGTAAAAGTCATTCAGACCAAAATCTCGCAGCAGGTTCAATACAAACAACAACGTGCGCTCGAGCTCTTCTTGCATCTGATCGGGCGTGCAGAAGATATGGGCGTCGTCTTGAGTCATGCCGCGCACTCTGGTCAAGCCATGGACAACGCCAGATTTCTCATAGCGATACACCGTTCCGAACTCGAAGAGTCGCAGAGGTAAGTCTCGATAACTGCGCTGGCTCGAACGGAAAATCAAGATATGAAATGGGCAGTTCATTGGTTTGAGGTAGTACTGCTGGCCATTATCAAGTTCCATTGGCGGATACATTCCGTCAGCGAACCAGTCCAGGTGCCCTGAGGTCTCGAACAATTCGCTCTTCGTGACGTGTGGGGTATTCACAAACTCATAACCCTCTTCGACGTGACGTTTACGCGAGTAGTCCTCCATCACGCGCCGGATCGTCCCGCCTTTCGGGTGAAAAACCGCTAATCCTGAGCCCAATTCATCGGGGAAGCTAAAAAGGTCAAGTTGTTCTCCCAGTTTTCGATGGTCTCTCCGTTCGGCCTCCTCAAGGCGGAAGAGGTGCTCGTTGAGCGCAGCGTCGGATTCAAAGGCAGTTCCGTAAATGCGCTGGAGTTGCGGACGCTTTTCGTCTCCTCGCCAGTAAGCCCCGGCCACCCGCATCAACTTAAAGTTCCCCAACTTTCCCGTTGAAGGAACGTGAGGACCACGACACAGGTCCGTGAAGCCCTCGGTGTTTTTGTAGGCCGACACTACTGAAGCATCACCGGAGGCGTCGACTTCACTTTGGCCGGCAGCGACAGCGTCAATGATCTCTACTTTGTAGGGCTGGTCCTGAAACAGGGCTCGACCTTCGTCTATGGAGTGCTCCGAGCGCACAAAGGGCTGTTCTTCTTTGATGATCTCGCGCATCTGGGCTTCGATACGTTCGAGATCATCATCACTGAAGCGTTGACCATCAGGAAGCTCAAAATCGTAATAGAACCCATCGTCAATGACGGGGCCGATCGCGAAGTGTGCTCCCGGCCACAGGCGCACGACTGCCTGGGCCAGCACGTGAGCGGTCGAGTGGCGCAGAATCTCGCGTCCAGCAGGCGTCGTCGGCGTCAAGATCTCTACAAGAGCACCGTCGGGAATCGCCTGGGTGAGATCCGCTTCTACGCCATCGATGCGGACAGCCAAAGCGTCTTTTGCCAAGCGCTTACCGATGGCGAGCGCCACATCCGCTCCCGTAGAGCCTGCCGCCAACTCCCTCGTCGATCCATCGGGGAGTCGCACCGAAAGATCAGTCATTGTGCCTCACTCGCTGCGCTGGCGTCATCGCTCTAGGCTAACGCCGAGAAGTGCCGCGGCTGCCACAACGCTGAGACCTTGCGCCGCCGCCGCATCAATTGCTCGAAGAGCCCCGGGTGTGTCGAGGTCGTTATCGAGGCAGGCTCGTACTGCTTCGAGCCCTGCGGAACCGTCGCCGGCCGTTGCCGAACGCCATTGATCGCGCCGAACAATCCCTTCAGCGAGGTCTCGATCGTTCCATTCCCAGTCAGTCCGGTAGTGGTGATCCATCATGGCGATACGGAGAGCCGCCGCGTCGGCTCGCTGAAGCAGGTCATCAACAAACACCAGATTGCCGAGTGACTTTGACATCTTTGTTCCTTCAAGCGCCACCAGACCCACATGAAGCCAGTGGCGCACGAAGGGCTGTTGCGTCACGGTCTCGCTTTGGGCTGCTTCGCATTCGTGGTGGGGAAAGACAAGATCTCGCCCACCACCATGCACGTCGATGGTCTCACCGAGTTCTCGCAGCGCCAAGGCCGAACACTCAATGTGCCATCCGGGACGACCTGGTCCCCATGTGGACTCCCAAGAGGGCTCGTCGGGCAGCGACGGTTGCCAGAGAACAAAGTCCAAGGGATTACGTTTTAATGGATCAGTTGGATTGCCTCCGTGTTCAGATGCCAAGGCCAGCATCTCGGCTTCTCCGTAGTGGCTGACACTGCCAAAAGATGGAAACGTCGTCACGTCGAAGTACACAGCTCCGCCGGCTTCATAGGCTGCTCCTCGGTCGATCGTTGCACCGATGAGCGAAAGAATCTCCGAGATCGCACTCGTGGCTCGAGGTTCTGAGTACATTGGCAACAGCCCAAGGGATTCCATTTGTGCGTCGAACACCGCGATCTGCTCGGCGGCTAGGTCCAAATAATGCACACCAAGTTCTCGAGCTTTCCGCAAAATATCGTCATCAACGTCCGTGACATTGCGTACACAACGTGTGTCGTGGCCGAGATCACGCAACCGTCGTTGCAGGATGTCAAAGGTCAAATAGACCTGGGCATGGCCGAGGTGCGCCGCGTCGTAGGGCGTAATGCCACAGCTATAGAGCGTGACGACGGGACCTGCGTCGATCTCGAAGAGGCCTCTGCGAGCAGTGTCAAAAAGAGTAACGCCCACTGATGGCTCTCCCCTTGTCCGATTCCTTTTAGAGACCCGAGAGTTTCAAGGTTGAGTGCGCCTTGTGCAAAATATTTAGGGTGATACAGACGGCCGTAAACGCTTCGATGGGAGACGCTTGCGCCAAACTCCCAGCATCGAGCCCACGGAGGCCATCAATCGACTCGATGAGGGTGACCGTCATCTCCCGTGCTTCCTTGCTGTCTCCGCAGACCAAGACATCCGCATCAAGACCAGAACTGAGGCTCTCCATCTGACGGGCAGGGAGGTGATGAAACGACGCAGCGACCTTTGAGTTCGGCAGGGCTGAGGTGATTTGCGCCGCCATCGAACCACGAGGGGGATAGAGCGGAAGCATCTCACGGCCCTCTTTCATCAGCGCGTTGACCATCGAAACGACCACTCGACCTGCGAGTGGCTCAGCGAGTGATTTCACGGTTTCGACGGCCCCATCCCATGGTGTGGCCACGACGACCAATTCGCAGCTCGCTGCGTCAAAGTTCGTACTTCCCGTGACGTCCAGCGTCAGACCTGGGTTTGCCGCCCTGAGTCCTTCGGCTGTCTCGTGAGACCTTCCAGCATCTCGCGAACCGATCACAACCGAATGCCCAGCTGCTGCACTCCGTATCGCTAATCCACGGCCTGCAGGGCCTGTTCCACCAATAATTCCAATTTTCATAGTCCCAGCATCGCACAACGAGCCTGGGTGGCGGCGCACGGTAACGTGGCCTGGTGGGATTACTTGATGGAAAGACTGTTCTCGTCACCGGCATTTTGACCGACGCCTCGCTGGCGTTCTCGATTGCCGAGCGGGCTCAGCATGAAGGGGCAACCGTGGTCGCCACTGGTTTTGGCCGAGGCCTCTCGCTCACCAAGCGAGTACTTCGCAAGTTGCCCGTTGAGCCGACGCTGCTTGAATTAGACGTCACGGATCCCGTCCACCTCGATCAAGCGGCGCGCGACCTTGCTTCGATCACCTCTTCTCTCTCTGGCATGGTCCACGCCATTGGCTACGCCCCGGAGGACTGTCTCGGGAGCGGCATGCTGAAAGCCTCCGCTGAAGACGTAGCAACGGCATTCACTATCTCTGCCTATTCACTCGCTGCGATGTGTCGTTCGTTCCACTCTCTCCTGGCCGCTGACGGCGGCGGATCGGTGGTGGGGCTTGACTTTGACGCGACAAAAGCCTGGCCGCTCTACGACTGGATGGGCGTCGTGAAAGCATCGCTTGAATCTCTTGCTCGCTATTTGGCTCGAGACTTGGGCCCCGAAGGCATTCGTGTCAACTTGGTAGCTGCGGGGCCCGTGCGAACGATGGCGGCGAAATCAATCCCCGGATTTTCGACCTTCGAAGACACGTGGAGTGACAAGGCCCCCTTGGGCTGGGACGTCAATAATGCTGCACCAGTCGCAGCGGCGACGGTGGCGCTGTTGTCTGACCTCTTCACCGCCACGACGGGCGAGATCATCCACGTCGATGGCGGTGTTCACGCTCTCGGCGCGTAAGTTACGACGTCGCTGTTTCTTGATGAGCGAACTGGGTCTCGTAGAGCACCGAGTAGAGGCCACCTGAGGCAAGCAATTCTTGGTGGGTTCCTCGCTCGACCACTTCACCATGGTCAATGACCAAGATCTGATCAGCGTGGCGAATCGTTGAGAGTCGGTGAGCAATGACCACCGAGGTACGTCCTCGAAGAGTCGTCGCTAATGCTCGCTGCACTGCGGCTTCTGACTCAGAGTCGAGGTGGGCGGTGGCCTCATCGAGCACGACAAGTCGTGGAGCTTTGAGCAAGAGTCGAGCGAGAGCAACCCGTTGTTTCTCTCCCCCAGAGAGCCGATAGCCACGTTCGCCAACCACGGTTGCGAGTCCTTGAGGCAGGGCGTTGATCAAGTCCATAATCTGAGCGTCGTCGAGGGCGGCCAGAATTTCATCTTCGGTGGCGTCTGGTTTGGCATACAGCAAATTCGCTCGCAAGGTGTCGTGAAAGAGGTGGGGGTCTTGACTGACAACGCCAAGTGCATCTCGCACTGATGCAAAGGAGAGATCTTTGATGTCGACACCGTTAAGATTTACCGACCCTTCGCTGGCATCATAGAGGCGCGCCACCAATGAAGAAATGGTCGTCTTGCCCGCACCCGAAGGGCCCACAAGCGCAGTCATGGTTCCCCCAGCCACCGTGAAATTGAGATCGTGAAGTACCTCACCGCTTTGCGTTTGATCTAAGACCGCCACTGATTCGAGTGACGCCAGTGAGACTTCTTCGGCCGTGGGATACGAGAACGAAACGTCAGTGAACTCAAGCGTGATCGGTCCATCAGGGAGTGTGGTCGGATGCGCCACTTCTTTGATCGTGGGCTCGAGATCCAGGATCTCAAAAAGACGCTCGAAGGAGACCAGCGTCGTCATCACGTCGAGTTGCAAGGATGACAATTGCGTGAGCGGTGAGTAAAGCCGTCCTAAGTAGGCAGTCAGGGCTACCACTGTCCCCACCTGAATAGTGCCGTGAATCGCCGAAACCCCACCGAAGCCGTAGGCAAAGGCTGTCGCCAGGGATGCAGTCAGGGTCAGACAAATAAAGAACACCCGTGAGTAGGTCGCTTGGGCAATTCCGATGTCACGCACCTTGCCCGCTTGGGATTCAAAATGTTGTGCTTCACCTTCCGGGTCACCGTAGAGCTTGACCAACATCGCCCCTGAGACGTTGAACCGTTCACTCATCACAACATTCATCTCCGCATTGAGGTTGTAGCCCTTTCGGGTCATCACGCCAAGGCGTTGGCCAATACGGCGAGCAGGAAAGAGGAAGACCGGCAACAAGATCAAGGCCACCAAGGTGACTTGCCAGGAGAGAATAAACATCGTGACCAACACAATGCTCACGAGGACAATGTTGCCAATGACATTGCTCAAGAGATCCGTAAATGCCTGCTGCGCTCCAAGAACATCATTATTCAATCGACTAATTAACGCTCCAGTTTGGGTACGAGAAAAAAAAGCCACGGGCATCTCTTGAATGTGACGGAAGACCTTGGACCGCATGTCGTAAATCAAGCTCTCGCCGATTTTCGCCGAGACCCTGCGCTCGAGCAACGAAAGCCCCGCGTCAAAAATGGCCAGACCGGCGACCACCAGAGCCAAGTCCACGACCAGTGACTGATTCTTTTGCAAGATGCCTTTGTCAATAATTGCTCGCAGGATCAAGGGGTTAACTGCGGCCACCATGGAATCAATCACTACGGCACCAAGGAATAGTCCAAGAATTTTGCGATAAGGCCGGGCAAAGCTTAAGACTCGCCGAGTAGTCCCTGGGGTGATCTTCTGCTCGAGGACTGAGCGATCTCGTCGCAGACCCCGTAGTCCAGCCCAGCCGCCGGGGCCTGCGCCCCCACGGCCTACGCCGTGACTCATCATTGACATCGGCGCCCTTTCATCACTTCTCCATCGTAGGGACATCCTTGGACGCCAAAAACACCCGAAATCCGCTCGCTGTCAGTCCTTTGGCCGAAGAACGTTCGTTAACTGGGTTTCGATGGGTGTAAACGGCGGCATCACAAAGTCGCGACGCAGCCAATTCGCTCCATCAACCACCAAGGTATGGCCAGTGATAAACGAGGCGAAGGGTGAACAAAGCCACGTCGCCGCCCATCCAATTTCCCGCCGCTCACCGAGCCGCATGGCCGGTGCTCGAGTGGCGTCAACGTCTGCGCCACTTGTGCGCAACGCTTTGAGGTCGTCGCGCATTTCCTCATGAGGAAAGAGTCCAGGAGCGATGGCATTGACCCGCACCCCATCTGGTGCCCACTCCACAGCCAGGCTCTTTGTCATATTAACGACGGCCGCCTTGGCTGCCGACGCATGCGTCATTCCTGGGCCTCCGGTAAACGCCTGGGTGGCGACGATATTGACGATGGAGCCGTCAAGCCCGTTGGCCACACTTCGTCGGTGAAGTTCTTGACTGCAAAAAAACGTTCCGTCAACCACAATCCTGTTCACGGCCCTCCAGGCGTTAGGACTGGTGGCCGAGGCCAGGACCGGAAAATTTGCTGCTGCGTTATTGATCAACAGACTGACGGGACCCAGCGCCGATTCAATGGCGTCGAAGGCCGCAGCCACTTGGTCGGCTTCACGAATATCGCACGAGGCTTCCGCGCCCACGCCGCCCACTTCTCGCACTGCGTCAAGGCCGTGTTGGCGGTGTGCAGGGTCACGAGACACGATGCCCACTGCACAGCCCGCACGAGCGAGTTCAACCGCAATTGCTCGGCCAAGGCCGGTGCCGCCGCCAGTGACGATGGCCACTCGACCAGCCAAGACGTCTGAGGCGAACATTGCTGTTCCCAGCGGTGGTGGGTGCGGGAGACTCACTTTCCCTCAAACTCCACGGGCTGTTTCGCCGCCTTTGCGGCGTAGCCTGCGGGCATGTCCTCGCTCACAAATTCCACAGACGCTGAAAGCGCCTCAAACTTCAATGCCTCATTTAAACCTCGGTAGGCAAAACCGTCGATGGTTCGCTTGATTGACTGAACCGCCAAGGGGGCATTGCGGGCAATCTCTTGCGCCAGCTCGAGAGCCGTAGCGCGTAACTCTTCAGCACTTGTGACTTGCTGAATGATTCCCAGTCGCTCAGCGGTCACCGCGTCAATGCGCTTTCCCGTCAGCGCCAGCATCTTGGCCCAGCCAGCGCCCACTTCGTGGGCCAAGCGCATGTCACCACCTGCATCAATCGAAACCCCTACTTGTGCTTCGGGAAGTGCGAAAATGGCATTGTCAGCACAGAGGCGAATGTCGCACATCAGAGCCAATTCAAAACCGAACCCAAGGCAGTAGCCATGTACGGCGGCGATGATGGGCTGTGGGAGTTCATGAAAGACCCGAAAGCGCTCGTGGACCCAACGAATACCTTCGTAGTAGTTCCGTACCTTCTCTGCCGGAGATCGACCAGTGACGCGGTCCTCCGGCATGCCGAGATCGATGCCTGCACAGAATGCTCGGCCCTCGGCTTGAAGAATCACGACCCGGATGCGTTCGTCGAAACGAATCTGATCAGCCCGCACGCCCAGTTGACGCGATGCTTCCCAACTCCATGCATTGAGTTTTTCTGGGTGATCAAGTGTCAAGATCGCAATGCCGTCGTCTCGGACGTCAAGGCGAATCTGCCACTCATCCTCTGCCACCACCGGTGATGTTCGAAATGCCATCGTGCTCCCCCTTTTCGCTCCCATTGTGCCACTTCCCCGCTCCCTCGACGTTGCCGTGGCTCAGACCGTGATGAGCGACCGGATTGACGTCTCTCGCCGTTAACCTCAAGAGGTGGCACAAGGACAGCGATCATGGAGAAAAGGGCTTCTCGTCGGCCTCGGCATGGTGGTCGCTCTCGCATTGATCTTGATTGCCACGAACATCATCTATCACGCCACCCACCAGGTGGCGAAGACTCCCGTGGCCACGAGGGTCCTTGGCGTCCACGCTAACTCTGCGTCGCAAGTCACCATGACCCTCTCGGTAACATCGCTCAGTGCCTCGTCGAGTTCCGTCTCGTGTCTCGTCGGTGTTGAGCTGCCATCGACGCCATTGGCGTATCCAACAACCGTGACCGTAAGTCTCCAGCCGTATCAAACGTCTCGTTTCGCCGTTACCCGATCATTACTGCGCCCTCAGGCCAACGGTGTCACAGCGAAAGACGTGGCATTTGCTTGTACCTGATTACAGCGGGACGGTGAAGGAGCCAAGGTGATCTTGAAGACTCGTGACCAAGGTCGCCCAGACGCCTGTGACCTCGAGTAGCCCGACGACAACTAAGACGATCCCCCCGCCCCGCATGATCACGACAGAGTGTTTGCGGATGAACCTCGACAACAGTGTGACTTTCTCAACGGCGATCGCTGCAATCACGAATGGTATTCCTAGTCCCAGGCAGTAGACAACCGTCAACAGCGACCCACGCGCTGCTGAGGTTCCCGACGAGGAGAATGCCAGCCCAAGGATTGCCCCGAGCGTTGGGCCGATACACGGTGTCCAACCAAGGCCAAACAAAATCCCCAGCAACACCGCACCGCCGATCGTGGCTCGAGGTAACCAGTGGACGCGCACTTCTCGGTTCAAGAGGTCCGCTCCGGGAAGGAAGCCGGCGAAAAAGAGCCCAAGCACAACGGTCACTGCTCCAAAGACCACGCTCAGTTCTCGTTGGTGGTGACGCAGCAGTGAACCGAGACCTCCGAAGAGAGCCCCGAAGGAAACAAAGACGATGGTGAAGCCGACGACGAACGCGACAGAACCAACAACAGTCCGCGCCGACACCCGTCGCTCGGTGCTGGCCTGCGCTTCTGCACCTGCTGCACCGCCAAGGAAAGAGAGATAGCCCGGCACCAAGGGAAGAACACACGGCGAGGCAAACGAGAGGAAACCCGCGACGAGCGCCACGGGCAAGGCCAGCAAGAACGACCCCTGAGAGACCGTGGTCGATGCAGACGCCAGCACTAGCGCAGCGACTTTGGCTCAGGGCACCCCAGCGAGAACATGAGTCAAGCGTAGTGATCCGCTCGTGCCCGGAGGGACTCCCCTTTGTGGATGCGGGGCCACGAGGTCTGGCGATGACCGTGGCGTTCCTAGAATGGAGTCCATGCCCGTGCCCTTGACCTCAAGAAAGGAAGCGAGGTCATGAAGGTCGCCGTTATCGGGAGTGGTATCGCTGGCTTGGCTACCGCTCGGGGCATAGCCCAAAATCATGAGGTCACCTTGTTCGAGGCCGATGACCGGCTCGGCGGGCACACCAATACCGTGACCGTCACCATCGACGGCAAGACCGTAAATGTCGACACCGGCTTTATCGTCCATAATCGGCGCAATTACCCCTTGTTCTGTCGATTCATCGACGATCTCAATGTTGCGTCTCAAGATGCCGACATGAGTTTTTCCGTGTCGAAGTCGCAACCAGATTTCGCATTCTCGGGAAGCTCACTTAACGGGCTCTTCGCCCAGCGCCAGAACCTTTTTTCCCTCTCCTTTTGGAAACTGGTGCGCTCAATTGTGCGATTTGGAAAAATCGGCAAGGCCACACTGGTTCGAGCGGATTCCTTGCCGGATTACGAACCGCCCCCGACGGTGGCGGAGTTCGTCAAGCAACATGGATTCTCCCAACAGTTCCTTGAGAACTATCTGATCCCGCTGGGCGCCTCGATCTGGTCGGCCGATCCGACGACCTTCCTCCAGTTTCCCACCCTTGCCTTGTTGTCATTTTTCGACAACCATGGACTCTTGACGTTTCTCAAACGGCCACAGTGGCGGACGATTGTCGGAGGTTCTCAGCGTTACATTGACGCTCTTGTTGCCTCCACCGCGCTCGATATCCGCCTTGGCACTCCCGTGCATTCTGTGGGGAGAACCAATGACGGCGTTCTCGTGACCACGAGTCTTGGCTCCGAAGTCTTCGATGAAATCATTGTCGCCACGCACAGCGATCAAGCCCTGTCGCTCTTGAGTGACCCGAGTGCGCCAGAGCGGGAGATTCTCGGATCCATTCGATTCCAGCACAACGAAACAGTCCTCCACACCGATCGCTCGATGCTGCCGGCCAACCGGAGAGCCTGGGCCGCGTGGAATTACCACGTCCCCAACGACTCGGCATCGCATCCGACGCTGACTTATTGGATGAACCAACTTCAAGGTCTCGAGACCGACCGTCCTCTCTGTGTGACCCTCAACAGAACTGAAGAGATCAATCCCGCGGATATCTTGGGTATCTACAGTTACCACCACCCGATCTACGACCTCGCTGCCTTTGCTGCCCAGTCTCGCTGGGAAGAAATCAATGGGGTGAATCACACCTGGTACGTCGGGGCATGGTGGGGCTATGGATTCCATGAAGATGCCATGCGCAGTGCACAACGAGTCCTCGATGCATTTGACACTCGGTCATGAGCGATCTCTTTCATCATGCTCTTTTTCAAGGAACGGTCTGGCACGAACGTGTCAGCCCCGCTCATCGCTTTCATCAAAAGGTATCGATGCTCTATGTCAATCTCGATGAGCTTGAGACAGTATTTTCAGCATCCGTGCTTTTGGCAGACCATGGCCTCTCACCTGCGAAATTTCAACGGAAGGACTACACCGGCAACCCAAACGAAGCTCTTGGGACGAGCATCCGAAAACTGGTAACCGAACAATTAGGCTTCACGCCAGAAGGACCAATCACGGTGCTGGCGAACATGCGAACATGGGGCTGGCTCTTCAACCCCATTGTCATCTTCTGGTGTTTCGATCGTGACGGAGCCCTCTGTGCGCAAGTCCTCGGCGTCACCAACACCCCCTGGCACGAATACGACAACTACGTCTTCGACCGCCGTGACCCTGAGCGCCCCATGACCACGCCAAAAACCCACCATGTCTCGCCGTTCTTCCCTATGGATTTGACCTACTCGGTGCACGATTCGCTCCCAGATTCACACCTTTCCTTCCGGCTAGAGGTCGACAAGCACTCCACCCCTGTTTTCGCTGCTGGCTTAGAACTTGATCGCCGAGCGCTCACCACGAGCTCTCTTGCAACAGCCTTGCTCCGTCATCCCACTCAACGCGTTTCGCTTGGGATCTACACCCACGCCCTACACTTAGTGCGCAAGGGGGCCACCTTCATCCCCCACCCGAAGAAGAGCCGCCAATCTCAAGGAATTCCCCGATGAGTCAGCACAACCACGAATCTCCCTTCGTCACGAAACATGGAGAGATCTCCCCCACCCCTTCCCAACTCTCGCCAGTAAGTTCGCCACGCTCCCGGACAGAACGGCGTTTCCTTGAACACATCGTCCAAGGAATCTCCGGGATTACCATTCGCCACGATGCCAGCGCACCCCTTGGCATACCAGCCAACCCACCCCAAGAAGGTCAAGGCCCCACCCTTCCCATTTCATTGACCCTTCGCGACGAACGCGCATGGTCGGTCGTTGCCCGGCAAGGAAGTGCTGGCTTAGGCGAGGCGTATTTTCGTGGCTGGTGGGATACCGATGATCTCGTCGGCATTTTGCGCTTGTTTGTTCGCCGATCAGCCGGCCTTGACGGACTGAGGAACTCGCTTCATCGCTACACCGGCAAAGTAACGGACCCCGTCCGGCGTCTGCGTCGGGCTAATCCGCTTCGTGATCGCCATAATGTTCGCTCGCATTACGACCTCTCTAATGAGTTTTTTGAGGCCTTCTTGGATGAGACCATGACGTATTCCAGCGCAGTCTTCGAGTCACCTGAGGCACCCTTGGCCGATGCGTCGCGTGCCAAATTGGATCGTCTCTGCAAAAAACTCGATTTTGGCGATGGGCAGAACGTTGTAGAAATAGGAACAGGCTGGGGCAGTTTTGCCATGCATGCGGCCTCGAACTATGACGTCGATGTCACCACCACAACGATTTCCGCTGCTCAAGCTGACCTTGCCCGCAAGCGATTCGCCGAAGCCGGTCTCACCGAGAAGATCGACCTCAAAGAAGTCGACTTTCGTGATCTCACTGGAACCTTTGATCGATTGGTCTCCGTCGAGATGATCGAAGCGGTCGATTGGCGTGACGTTCCCTCGTTCTTCTCAACATGCGCAAATCTGCTCACCCCCGACGGCGTGATGGGCCTTCAAGCCATCGTGGTCTCCGACCAGCGTTATGAGCGAGTCAAGGTCACCAAGGACTTCATCACGACCTGGGTGTTCCCGGGAGGAAGTCTTCCGTCGCTCACTTCGATCGCTGCTGCAGCGACGAGCGCAAGCGATTTGAGAATTGTCGATGTTGAAGATCTCGGTTCGCATTATGCAGAAACGCTGTCTCGCTGGAGGACCACATTGCACGAGCGTTGGGGAGACCTTGCCAGTCTTGGTCTGAGCGAAGAGATGGCACGACTCTGGGATTTCTATCTCGCCTACTGCCAAGCAGCCTTCCTGGAACGCCACATCAGCGTCGTCCAGGTCATCATGGCCAAGGGGCAGTGGCGACCAGAGCGATTAACGCTGCGCTCGCTTTAGATTGTGGCGACGACCTCGAGGTCGTCGAGTGCGCCTTGTCCACTGGACCCTTGCAGGTAATGATGCCTCGTAGAATTAATACCCCCTATCGCGAATCAGTTGGAACACGATGCAGCCGTGGTTGGAGTACCTGGCCTAACTCAGGGCTAGCGCTCTAGCGAGTTATAAGTGAGGCTGAGTTTTCCTTTGACGGCTTGCGCGTGCTCCAAGAACTACCAGTCCCCCGAGCCCTAGCAACGCTGTGGCGAGACCTAGTGGAAGGGTGAGGTTGGTGCCGGTGGCGGCGAGAGTTTTGATTGAGGCAGTTGTCACTGCTGGGGTGATCGTTGGTGCAACTGGCGTAACTAATGTGACAGATGGAGTAGATGTTCCCACCGAGTTAGTAGCCGTTACCTCAACGGTATAAGCCGTGCCGTTGGTCAGACCAGTG
>CAIKCI010000031.1 GCA_903825895.1 uncultured Actinomycetes bacterium | reverse complement strand
GGCAGGCACCCAAGGAACTCAAGGTAAGCAAGGATTCCAAGGAAACTCCGGTACGGCGGGCGTGCAAGGTAAGCAAGGCTTCCAAGGTTCAGTTGGGCCTCAAGGCTCACAAGGAAGCCAGGGTTTGCAGGGTGTTCAAGGAACCCAAGGAACTCAAGGCAGCCAAGGAACTCAAGGTTCTGTTGGACCTCAAGGCAGCCAAGGAACTCAAGGTAAGCAAGGATTCCAGGGTTCAGCCGGAGGTGCAGGCGCTCAGGGAAGTCAGGGTGCTGTCGGAAGTGCTGGCGTGCAGGGACCCCAAGGTGCAGCTGGCCCTCAGGGAGCGCCAGGCACAACAGTTTTTGCTGGGACCGTTAGTGAAGCAAGTGGTGCCAAGACCGTTACAGTCAGCTTTACGACTGCGGAGAAGGCTATACTTGGGTCACAAAGTTATGCGGTAGTGCTGACGCCGGAAGGCTCAGTGCCAAGCGTTCCCTTTGTCACAAATCAAACGGGTACTGGATTTACGATTAACGAATCAGTTTCTGCGACAACCATTTTTGAGTGGATGGTCACACCTGTTTCACCATCTGCCTAACGTGGGGCAGAAACCTAGCGATAATTGAATCAGAAGGGCACCACTGTGAGTATTTCAGGATTAATGAGTCAACGAAGAGGTGCATTGATCTTTGCCGTTCTCCTTACGTGCGCTGTAACCACAACAGCATGTTCGAATGGGAGTTCGTCTTCAACGTCCACAACGTCGTCATCGTCCAGTGCGAAGTCGCTCCTTGCCCAGGGTTTGGCAGCTCAGAAAGCAGGAAACTTCTCACTCGCATCCTCTTACTATCACCAAGCAGTGGCCGCAGATCCGACTGACGCCGGCCATATCGCTGCGGTCGCCTATTACGACCTCGGTGTTATCGAGCAGCAAGCGAAAAATACAGACGGCGCCATTGCGTATTACAAAAATACGATTGCGCTTTACCCGCAGTATCAACCAGCCATCTTTAACTTGGCGATTGCCTATACTCCGAAAAACCCAACGAAAGCTCTTGAGCTCTACAACCAACTCCTTGTCTACAACCCAACAGATGCCAACGCACTATTCAACTCGGGGCTGTTGGCCTATCAACTTGGGAATCCAACTTTAGGAGTTCAGCGAATCAAACAAGCGATTGCCATCACGCCTTCGTTAGCCACAAGGGTGCCTGCAAACGTTAATTTGAATCAGTAGTTCGCTAGAGAGACTGCCGTGCCGAGGGTTACTGTTTTCACTCCGAGCCATCATGATCGGTTCTTAGACGATGCTTGTGCATCCTTACTCGGTCAAACCTATGACGACTTTGAGTGGGTAGTCCTGAGAAACCATGGCAATCCCTGGACTCCAAACGGTGAGGACCAACGCATAAAGATTATCGATGCACCAAGCGGACTCAATGGGGTTGGATCATTGAAGCGAATGGCCTGCGAACACGCAAGCGGTGAGTTTCTCGTAGAACTAGATCACGATGATATTTTGTCGAAGAATGCCCTTGAGAGAGTGGTGGAAACGTTCGATGCCAACCCCGATTCAGGCATGGTCTACAGTCACACCGCTCAAATCAATGATGACCTCAGCCGCAATGAGGACATGTTTAATCCCGCAATGGGCTGGGTCTACCGTGACGTTGACGTCGACGGGACGACCTATCTCCAGTTCGATTCTTTTCTGCCGTATCCGAGCAATATTGGGTACATCTGGTTTGCACCAAACCACGTCCGGGCCTTTCGCCGGTCGGCGTATTTAGAAGTCGGGGGCTATGACGAATCACTCGATGTACTAGACGACCAAGATTTAATGTGTCGCCTGTATCAGCACTCGGCGTTCACCTTGATTGATGAGTGTCTCTACCTCCAGAGGGTCCATGGAGGCAACACGCAATCAGATCCTGAAATCAATGCGCGAATTCAGCGAGAGACTGTTCGTCTCTACGACAACTACATCGAAGGCAATGCCCTGGCCCATGCTCAACGCTCCGGCCTTCTTGCCCTTGACCTCGGGGCAGCGCACAATAGGCCAGACGGATATCTTGGCGTCGATATGCGAGCGGGCGAGACCGTCGACATCGTTGCTGACCTTCGCCAAGGTATCGATCTCCCCGACAGCAGTGTTGGCGTGATCCGGGCCGTTGATTTTCTCGAGCACATCCCCGACAAAGTGGCGATCATGAACGAGTGCTACCGGCTCCTCGCCCACGGAGGAATGCTGCTGACCCTTACTCCGAGCACCGACGGAAGGGGAGCGTTCCAAGACCCGACTCATGTCTCGTTCTATAACGAAAACTCATTCTGGTATTTCGTCAATCGGGAGTACGCAAAGTACGTTCCTGAAATTAATTGCCGGTTTCAAATGTCTCGTTCGGTGACTTTTGCTCCGAATGAATGGCATGAACTTCACAACATTTTGTATGTGAACGCCAACATGATCGCCATCAAAGACGGGCCTCGTCTTGGCGGTGAACTTCTGATCTAGCGCTGCAGAAACCGAGGGTCAGTTGACCGGGGGGTCATGCTGGCGACGTCGAGGCCTCGGCAGACGGCGTGTGATTGACGTCATGGTGATGGTTCCTCGTGCCAGAAAAAAGAGCACGATCAAACTGGCGGCACTGAGGGCGACACCTTCGTAGAACCATGGAAACCCTTGGTAGATAAAGGTGACCACGTGGATGCCCGCTGGCACGGGGACCGAGACAACGGCCGGTGCCAGCATCACCGTCGGTACTGGGTTCCCGTCAACCGTTGCGTGCCACCCGGGGTCGTAGGACGCCGAGAGCATAAGATTCGCCGGTTGATCCATGGAAACAGTTGCGGTGGCGGTGCCATTGGCAAGGTTGACCGTTGAAATCAAGACGGATCCGGGGGCGCGACCTAGTGACTCGGTTGGCCAATTGACAAAGAGCGTTGGAACGGCCCAGTTCACCGTCATATCGACGTGTTGGGCGAGGATCCTGGTATTCAACACATAGGTACTTTGGACTCCCACCGTTGACTTGTTTTCGTCGATGCTTCCCGATGGCTTCACCACAGAAAGGTAGCTATCAGTGGGAATTTGCCAAAGTTCATAAGCCCCTCTTGTCATGACGGGCACCGCTGGAACGGGAGGTTTTTTAAGCCAGGGAAGAATCAAATAGTGAATACCAAAAAGTTTGTAGTCGGATGGGTTGCTCTCTTGGAAACGAAATTCCGGTTGTGACATGAGCGACGCAGTCCTCAAGGTGTAGCCAATTTCGTCGACGTCGAATGCTTGAATGTATTTGAAGACCGGGACGTAGCCAACCGTAAAGTTCATGCCCCAGTTCGACGGCAGTCCGGCGTAGGTTCTCCCGCTTGGATGAGACTTGATATACGAAATGATTGAGTTGATTTGAGGCCCATAAGTAGCCTCAGATTGTCGCTGAGTCCCGATCAAGCCCGCGTTTTGGTGGTCATAAGTGCGCAGCTCCAAGACGGCTGGAATAGCAAGGAGAACAATCAAGATGATGGAGATGCCAAAGACCGCCCTTGTGCGATTTTTTGGAACTGGACTCTCTGCTCGAAGAATCGATGCCGGCCGTCGAGCGAACAAGGTCAGAAGAAAGCTTGCGAGCGCAGCAACTCCCACTCCGGCGAGATAGATCCCTGAGAGTTGAATACCGAGGAGAAAGCGCCGGAAATAAATATCGGCATGACCCGGAAGGAAGTTGATGAGCGATCCCCAGGTCGTTGGACCGAAGGAGAGGAGAAGGGAAATGACGAACATCACGAGCAAGGGTCGATTGACTGAGTTTCTCTTCCAGTGAACAATGGCGGTGACAACACCAACAGCGACAGCGATTGAGATGACAGGGAGGCGTCCATTGTCAAAGGTCTGGCCATGGAAGAGCCACGAAAGATCTTGGCGAGCCCCGTAGCCCCGCACCAGGCCAGTTTGCGCCAGCGCCGAGTTCACAGCCGCCCACTTGGCGTTTACAAGGAGGGGAATGGTGACCCAACTGGTGGCGGCGAGGGATCCGAGGAGCAGAACTACCGCTCGCTTGATCCGGGTTTTGAGACCGACCAACTTGAGGAAGGGGAAAACGACAATCGCTCCGAGTGCGAAGTAGCCGGTTTCGAAGTGGAAGGCAACGGTCAATGCGATAAGTAAAACCGCCTTGAAAATATAGCGACGATCATCAAGTGCCCGCCAGGTGAGGGCCCAGGCGAAGGGAAGCGCCCACGATGCGCAGAGTTGCGCAAACATCCCAAAGCCAATCCACAGATAAGCCTTTTGCTCATAACCAACCAATGGAACACTGGCCATGAATGGGCTCAAGACCGCAGCGGCTGTCGCTGCAGGACGAGAGAGCCTAAATATTCGTGCTGACGCATAGATCGTGATCGGCCATGCCACTAAAAGGAGGTAGAGCGCCCACCGGAAGGCAAAATCTGGACCCACTACCAGGCCCGCTAGACCTGCAAGAGATGCTCCAAGACCTTGATAGTGAAGAAAGTGCGGTGAGCCAACGTTGAGATAGGGGAACCACCGAAGAAAAGGAACGTCCCAACCGGCGAATGAACAATTGGCGAAACGGACCATCTGTTCGTGCATCGATGAGTCATTGAGATAAGCAACCTTGTCGGCGGTCGCTCGAAGCTGCCATGCATTCCAAATGATGACTACTCCGATGAGGCCAAAAGAGAAAGATGATGATTTTGTCGGTCCAAGACGCGAAAAGACTGAGTGAAGTCGATTGTTTCGAAGCTCTCTTGCATTACCTACTTGATTCATTATTTCCTCATGAGAACGAGGGCGGGAACAAGAACTTCTTTCCATTCTCTACCATACAAAATCATCATCACTGAGATTCAAAAAAGAAACGATGGGGTGGAGTTGAGAACCAGCCGCATACACTTTCAGTCTAAGACATTGCTCACTCAGGCGTCCATCTTGTTGGTACCGACTGTTAGCGGCTTCCCGGTGAGCGAGGTTCCGTTGATGGACCTCCTGTCAAGCAGGTGTGGAACCCACGAGTGAGAGGGTGCAGCAGTGATCCAAGAATCACTGGACTCTCAAAATAATTGCCGTCTGTCTTCTCTCTTCCGCCATCAAACATGATCGAGGGAATTTTTACGTCGTTCATGTCAGTGGTCGTAGTGATTGAGGGCTGGATATCTTCGACCTCTGCCAGTGGATAGCTCGATTTCACCATCGGATTACGCAAAGAATCCTGTTAGGTAACCTTTCTGTCACGTAGCATGCTTTTCAGGGATTTTCCCTCCCAAACACCCCGCACCCGGCTTGGAAAGTCGTGCGCTCCATGATACTTTTATGGCATGAAAACACTGAGAGTAACAAGCAAAATCGAACAAAAAGTTCTGGTGTGCGCAGTGGTCGTCGCCCTCGGAGCGGGTCTGGCAGCTTGCTCAAGTGGAAGTTCGACAACGTCAACCACCACCGTTCCACAGAGTGCGAAGACCTACCTGCAACAGGGACTCCTAGCCCAAAAAGTTGGGAACTATTCTCAAGCGATGGTCAACTATCAAAAGGCGATCGCGGCGGACCCATCCAATGCAGGAGAAATTGCAGCTTTGGCCTACTACGACCTTGGAGTTATTTCCCAGCGAACTCGAGGTGAACTTGCGTTGTCTCGTAGCTACTACCACAAGGCACTTGCACTCGATCCCAAATTGATAAATGCTACGTACAATTTAGCGATCTCCTACTCGCCGACCAATCCGATCTACGCCCAAACGCTCTTCGACCGAGTCTTGGCGAAGCAGCCGAACAACGCATCGGCGCTGTTTTACTCCGGCCTTTTGGCATACCGGCAGGGCAACATCACACTTGGCGTGCAGCGAATGAAGAGTGCAATTGCCATTAATCCAAAACTCGCATCACGAGTTCCAAGTACGGTCAACTTGAATCAATAGATTCGGGCTTACCGACCTCGCCGGGGGAGGTTTTTTTTGCGCCGCACTATTCTGGGTGAACCTAAAACCTGACCTATTTGGTAGGGTATTGATGTGCGCAAGATCTTTACCTTTCCGAACCCCGTGAATGAAGTCGCTGCCCGTATCGTTGCGACGGGCGTAGTGATCATGGCTGTGGCGTTTTTGATCACCGGCTGGCGCTGGCTGCTCATTGTCCTTGCGGTTGGCTTCTTGTTGCGCGTGGCGTCGGGTCCACGCTTCAGTCCCCTCGGGCAATTGGCGACAAAGGTGGTCGTGCCGCGGCTGTTTCCCTCTCCAAAACTTACGCCCGGCCCGCCGAAGCGCTTCGCACAGGCTGTTGGATTGACATTCTCAGTTCTGGCGCTGATCCTTTTTGAGGCGGTTGGAATTGGCGCCGCAAAAATCGTCATCGCCTGCCTTGCCGTGGCTGCGTCCCTTGAGGCGTTTGTCGGCTTGTGTTTGGGGTGTCAAGGTTTTGGGTTCTTGATGAAGATCGGGATCATCCCAGAGTCAGTCTGTCTCGAGTGCGCAGACATTTCTCAGCGCTATCCCGACTTGATGGACACACCAGGTTAATTGTCGAGCACCTGGTGTCTCGCTTGAGAAGGAGCAGTCACTTCGACGAGAGGTGGCACGGAGGGATTAGCCAATATTCTTTCTGGGGAAGTGGCGTAGAGTTCACCTGAAGGAAGAGGTGAGCTTATGGTCCAGGCGACAAATTATATTCTTGGGCTTGATCTCGATGGAACCTGCGCCGACTTTTATGGTCGCATGCGAGAAATCGCTGCGGTGTGGACCAATCAAGCCTTGGACTCGCTACCCCCTGTGACGTCATGGTCGTTGAGTAACTGGGGCATCGATGACGAGGACTATCAAGAGTTTCATCGCTACGCGGTAACCGAGCATGGGCTTTTCGAGACGATGGCCCCGTTAGATGGAGCTCCGCAAGCGTTACAACGCTTAGAAGCCGAGGGGCTTCGTATTCGGATTATTACGCATCGACTGATCATGTCGTCGTTGCACGAAACGACGGTGTTGCAGACCGTACGCTGGCTCGACCGATTCCGTATCCCCTATTGGGATCTTTGTTTCTTGCGTGAAAAAGATGATGTCAATGCTCACCTCTACCTTGAAGATGCCCCATTCAATGTCGAGCGGCTGGTCGTTGCGGGCAATGACGTCATTATGATGGAGAATGGAACGAATCGAGACCTGACGATCTCGGTGGCGTCAGCATCATCGTGGGAAGGAGCCGAACCGATGATTCGCCAGCGTTACTACGACTGGCTTGATGCGCATGATCTGAGCCGACCCGGCCACCCAGGGGCCGTCCCTCATTGGAGAGAGGTCGGCAACGCCCCTCATTCCTCTACCGAGGGTGAGGAAGTACTCAACGCACCGTAATGGAGAGGTCTTGAGGCCTACGCCAAGCGCAACCTGCGCCGAAAGGTCTCTGCCCGAGAAGCGTCGTTGACGAATGAGTTCCTTCGCCACATCGGGATGAGCACGTAAGGCTTAGCGGTTGAGTTTCCCCGCATCGATGCGCACTTGAGACCCCGTTGTATATTTCGACTCGTCAGATGCCAAGAACGCCACCACATTGGCGATGTCTTCAGGTTCGAGATATTCAACGGGCAGTCCATTCATGAACACCGGCCCTAGGGTTTCAGCCCGAGTGGCGATCATGTCGGTCAGCTCGGGGATGTTGACCATCTCGGTCTTCACACCGGTCGGGTGAATCGTGTTGACCCGGATGTTGTGCTCGGAAAGTTCAGCGGCCAGTGCGCGGCCTATGCCCACAACACCGTGCTTTGACGCGGTGTAGCCAATGGTGAATGGTTGGCCATACAGACCAGCAGTTGAACTCGTCAAAATGATTGAGCCACCTTGGCCTTGCTTGATCATGGCGGGGATGGCGGCTTTCGTGGCGTGCCAGACACCGGTCAAGTTGATCCCAATCGTTTCTTGCCACTTCTCTTCTGACATCTCCCATGACCAGTCAACGGTTAAGACGCCTGCGTTCGCCACGACGACATCGATGCGGCCAAACTTTGCGAATCCTTCGTCAAAGGCCGCTTGTAACGCATCCATGTCGCGCACATCAGCCTGGCGAAGTACTGCTTGCTGACCCTGTGCTTCAACAAGTGCTGCGGTCTCGGCGAGATCGTCCAAGGTCGCGGGTTTCACCTTGACCGTTTCGAATGGTGCGCAGATATCGACACCGATGATGTTGGCACCTTCTGATGCGAGTTTGACGGCGTGGGCGCGACCTTGTCCTCGCGCCACACCAGTGATGAAGGCAACTTTTCCCTCTAAGCGTTTCATGAGACCCCCTCGGTAATTGAAACTCCGACGATGCTAACCCAGGATCGCCATGCTCGGCTCAAGGCGATTTGATATCCCGAAGAGCGAAGAACGCCCTTAGGAGCGGAGGTGGCCGAGGGCGTCGATCTCGTTGAGGAGGCGGTCCATGTTGTCGACTTCCGCAGAGTAATAGCGCTCAGCCCACTGAATCACGAGTTCTGCGTAGGCCATCGAAGCCTCATGAGGCACGCGTTGGCGGTCTTCGCTGAGTTGGCTCAGCTGCTCTTCGAGTTGGCCGCGCTGCTCTTTGACCGTGTCACGTAAAGCATCGGGATCCATCAAGTGGCCGAGCCAGACCCGCAGAATCGTCGGGTTTCGAAGCGACGGCAACTCGACGGGCTCGGTTTCAAGCCAGGAAGCGAGCCAAACTTGTCCGGCTTCAGTAATGGTGTAGAGCCGACGGACCCGAGCGTCACTGCGATCTTCAATGCGAGAGACCACAAGACCAAGTGATTCAAGACGCTGGAGTTCGCCGTAGATCTGGCTAATTGCGGGAGAGCCGAAGAAAAACTTGAGCGAGTGATCAGCCCATTTTTTCAAGTCGTAGCCAGAGAGCTCATGGCCAAAGGAAAGCAGGCCCAGCACGGCATTCGCCGTGGAGGAAGTCGGTGCGCTGGTGGCCATAGAAAAAAGGGTAGCCCTCGAGAGGGACCCCTGCGTCCTTGGGCAGGCGACCTGTGACCGCTTTCGTCCCATAAAACAGCCGTCCTTTCTCCTTTTTCCGCAAGAAGTGCAGACTCTATATCTATTAGGTATATTGGCGACAGCAGGTTGACGGTTTCCAATGAGGGGGTCCCGATGAAGTTTTCCATGATCTTTGAGGCACAGCTCAGTCATCCGACGCCGGAGCGCGAGCGACAGTGCATTCTTGACTGCGTTGAACAAGCCGTCTTCGCTGAAGAAAAGGGTTTCGACCGCATCTGGGCCGTAGAGCACCACGCCTTGAAGTGGTACGCCCACATGAGTGCACCTGAAGTCTTCCTTTCCTATGTGGCAGCGAAGACCTCCAAGATTCGCATCGGCCATGGTGTGGTCTGCATGCCCTTTGGATACAACCACCCCGTCCGTGTTGCTGAACGTGCCGCCATGTTGGACGTGCTTTCGGGAGGCCGCCTTGACTTAGGTGCGGGACGCGGAGCGACGCTGCAAGAGCAGTCACTTTTTGGCGTTGACCCTGACACCACGAACGAGCAAGTCGAAGAAGCGCTACGTATGATCGCGTCAGCCTGGGTCAATGAAGAGTTTGAGTGGCACGGTACATTCGACATCGAACCGCACCCCATTCTTCCTCGCCCCGTTCAGAACCCTCACCCACCCCTGTTTATGGCGTCGACCAAGCAGCAGAGTTTGGAGATGGCTGCGCACTACGGCGTCGGACCGTTGGTGTTGGGTTTCTCTGGAGTTGATGAGGTGGCTCGCCTGCACACCATTTACGAAAACGCCCTCGCTGCTCGAGATGGAAGCAAGTTAGTCTCAACTGAAATTAACGATCACTTCGGCGTTCTTTGTCCGACCATTGTCTTGGATGATCCTGAAGAAGCTCTGCGGGTTGGTGCTCGTGGACAGCGCTTCTTCGCTGAGTCCATCTCGCACTGGACCAAGATCGGACCACCTCCGGCTCAAGACACTCTTGATGACGACAACATCGCGGCAATTGCCGTGGATAAAGAACAAGTGATCGCCCGACTCCATGAAGCGAACATTCCGTTCAACCCCGCAGCGGTCTCGAACTACAACATCAACCACGCCTACGGCAATGAACAAGCGGCGATTGAGTACGTTGAGCACTTAGAAGCTGTTGGTGCCACAGAAATCCTCTGCCTCATCCAGATGGGTACGGTTCCCCAAGAAGTGTGCATGGAAACGATTCAGCGCTGGGGCGACACGATTATTCCTCACTTCCGCGCCAAGGATGCAGCGAAAGAGAAGGCTCTCGCCCTCACTGGTTCATGAGCTCCGTGCCCGGAATTGACCTGGCGAACCGAGTCATCATCATCACCGGTGCGGCTCAGGGCCAAGGAGAAGTTGAAGCAGCGCACTTCGCCGAGCTTGGGGCGCACGTCTACATGGCCGATATCAAAGACGAGGCCGGCGAAGCCATCGCGCAGCGCATCGGGGCGACCTATGTGCACACCGACATCGCCAGCGAGGCTGACTGGGCTCACTTGATGGGTCGAGTCATGAGCGATCATGGCCGCTTAGACGCGTTAGTGAACAACGCCTCGATCTATTGGGTGCGCACGATCGAAGAAGAGAACGTCGAGGACTTCAATCGCCTACTCACCACGAATGTCGGTGGCACCTTTCTCGGTATCAAGGCAGCAGTCGAGCCCATGATGGCGGCTGGCGGCGGCTCGATCGTCAATGTGGCGTCGATTGCTGGAACTCGTGGCCTTGAACGTCACGTGGCCTATGGCTCGTCAAAGTGGGCCATGCGGGGTCTTTCGAAGGTGGCGGCGACCGAACTCGGCCCGAAAGGCATTCGGGTCAATATTATTCTGCCGGGAATTATCGACACGCCGATGTCCTGGGGTGGGGGAACCAAGCCGGTGATCTCAACGTTTGATCACATCCCCTTACAGCGCGTGGGTACGGCTGATGATGTCGCTGGCCTCGTGGCCTTCTTGGTCTCTGATGCGTCGGGCTATCTCTCGGGAGCTGAGATAACGGTCGACGGTGGTGCTACCGTCGGTATTCCTCGCACCAACTAAAGGGGAGTCATGGCTGTAGACCAAGCAACGCAAGCATTACTCGACATGATGAGCGGGGCCTTCCCCGACGTCTCAACGCTCGAAGCGACGCAAGTGCGCGCCATGATGGAGGAAGCACCCGCGGTTCCCGGCCCCGAGGTGATGAGCGTGATCGATCGCACGATTCCTGGCCCGGCTGGAGAGATTCCAGTTCGCCTCTACCGTCCAGCACTCGGCACCTTGAGCACGATCCTTTATTTTCACGGTGGCGGCTGGGTCATTGGAAGTTTGAACACTCATGACGCAGGGTGTCGCGCCTTGGCGAATGCCACGGGATCTCTTGTGGTCTCTGTCGATTACCGCTTAGCACCTGAGCATGTTTTTCCGGCGGCGGCGGACGATAGTTATGCCGCAACAGCCTGGGTAGCTGCCAACGCGAAGGAGCTAGACATTGATCCGGCGCGACTGTGCGTGATGGGAGACAGTGCCGGCGGAAACTTGGCCGCTGTTGTCGCACTCATGGCCCGTGACCAACAAGGCCCAGCGATTGCCCTGCAAGTCGGTCTCTATCCGGTCATTGATGCTGATCTGACTCGTCCTTCGTATGTCGAAAATGCTGAAGGGTTCTTTTTGTCGACGGCCATGATGGGGTGGTTCTGGGACCTGTATCTCTCTGACAAGAGTGCACGGTCAAACCCCTACGCATCACCTCTTCGTGCTACTGATTTATCGGGTCTTCCTCAAAGCCACATCATCACCGCAGAACACGATCCGCTGCGTGACGAGGGCGAGGCCTATGCCAATGCGCTCCGTGAAGCTGGCGTGACGTCGACGAATACGCGTTACGGCGGCATGTTTCATGGCTTCTTTAATATGGGTGCGTTCTTGCCGGCAGCAGCGCAAGCCTTCGATGACGTGACCTCGGTCATTCGTAAAGCGTTCGCCAGCGAAGTAGTCCGCTAACTAGCGACGAATGTCGGCATGGCGCTGCGTGCGGGCCACAATGATGCGTGAGACGACCAATAAGGTCACGATGAAGACAATCAAAATTAACGCTGCGTCGTAACTTAAATAGCGCAGCGAGTTCGACGGTTGGTTGTAGAACGCCCAGACCGGATAGGTCAAATAGGGCACCTGGTGACCGGTGAGTGCGAGGGTTGGCATCTGATCGTTCCAGCCTGCCGTATAGAGCAATGGCGCGGTCTCCCCGCCAGCAATCGCCAGGGCCACCAAGAGCCCGGTGGTAATCCCCGGAAGAGCGGTCTTTAAGATCACATGGCGAAGTGCGTAGCCCGGGGCCATACCTAAGGCCTCCGCTCCCTCACGGTAAGCCGTGGGAACTTGCGCCAAGGAGTTTTCGGTCGCTTTGGCGATGTAGGGCACCACCATCATGGACAAGATGATCAGTGCGGGAAGAAGCGAGTATCCCCAATGAAGGCCCACCACGAGAGCGATGTAGCCGACAAAACCCAGCACAATTGATGGCACACCGGCCAAGACTTCGGTGGCGGTGCGCAGGAGGCCGTCAACCCGTTGTCCTCGTTGTGAGGTGGCACTCATCTCGGCGAGATAGATCCCTGCACCAAGGCCGATGGTGCCGGCAATGATGGCGACACCCACCATGATGATGAAGGACCCGACGATGGCGTTCTCGAGACCGCCATGGGCGCTCGTGTGGGTGAGGACGCTAAAACTGAAGTGGGGAATCGCCCGCAGCACAATACCGAGCACGATCCAGATCGCCGGAATGAGCACGAGCCCTAAGGCGAACAGGGTCGCAGCCCGGAAGATCATTTGACTGACGCGACGCCGGTGACGAGGCCGAGCCGGGGCTTCAAGAGTAAAGGTCATCAGCCTCTCCCTACCGGTCCGCCGAGTTTGCCGGTGCGATGCACAATAAAGCGAGCGATCACGTTTACGACAACTGAAATCACCGCTAAGACCAGTGCCGCTTCAGCCAAGGTGGCGGTGGCAAAGCCGGTGGCATCGGTGAACGAGCTGTCGAGTTGGCTGACGATGGTGGCGGCGATGGTGGTCATAGGGCTGTAGATGTTTTGTGCGGTGTGGCCCAAAATCGCTCCCGAGATCATGGCAATGGCAATGGTTTCACCCAGCGCTCGCGCCAAACCAAGGATTGAAGCACCAATGATGCCGTTGCGGACCCAAGGGATGGTCACGCTGTGGGTGACTTCGGCGTCGGTCATCCCCAGCGCTCGTGCACCTTCTTGGTTGAGGGAAGGAACTTGTCGAAAGAGTTCGACCGTCGTGGCGGTGATGATGGGGACAATCATGATGGCCAACACAATCCCTGACGTGAAGAGACCTTCGCCATGGCCGGTGGGGCTGTTAAAGAAGTTGAGGACAGGAACATCGGGCATGATGCTCGCGATGTGAGGGTAGACATCCCGCGCCAAGAGTGGCCCGAGCGTCAGAATTCCCCAAAGTCCAAAGAGCACACTAGGGATGCCAGCCAAGAGTTCCACAGCGAAGTTGGCGGGACGCGCAATCGAGCGTGGTAAGCGTTCCGTCAGCGCGATCGCAGCACCAATGGAGATAGGAACAGCGAGAATCAGCGCGATCGCCGAAGACTGCACTGTCCCAAGGATTAGGGGCCATGCCCCATATGAAGCGCCTTGTGGAGTGGCGACGCCGTGGGGGTAGACCGTGGAGCCGTAGGTTGAGCCGGGCTGCCACGTTGAACCGGTAAAGAAGTGAGTGCCATTGACCAGAATTGCCGGCCACCCCTTGATGGCAACGACCGTGATGGCGAAAGCTAAGCCCAGGAATGGCAACACCGCGGCAACGAATGTGCCGCGGTGCCACAGAACTGTTTCTGCGTTTCTTAATCGTTCGCGCACAGAAGCAGAGTCGCTGGGGGGGCCAGGGTTGCTGGGCGACGCTGCTTCCGTGCGAACGAGACTCATTTATTTAATGGCAGCAACTTGGTTCGCTGAGTTCTGTCGTGCCGCTGGCGTCAGTGGGATAAATCCAACTGGCGTCAGGTAGGTCATCGAGTTTCCATTTGTTGGAGAGATGATCCAACTGAGAACTGAACGAATGGCTTGCGCCGTGGTGCTGTTGGGCTGACTGCTCAAGACGATGGCGTACTCGTAGTTGATGATGGGATAGCCATTCTTGGCTGATGTGTTGATCATCGAGAGGGTGCCCGTCTTTGGGGTCTTCGATGCAAACGAAAGTGCAGCAGCGGTCATCGTGGCTGACGTTGGCAGCACGTACTTGCCCGACTTGTTCTTGAGCGATGCTTCTCCCACGCCGGCTAACTGCGCCTTGGCGAGATAGCTAATGCCGATATAGGCAAGACAACCAGGCGTTGACCCACAGGTTGACACCATGCCTGAGTTGCCGGTTGCGCCAATGGCACCTGGAGCGTTGGGCCACGCGATGGTCGTCCCAATAGGAATCGAGTTACCCCATGATGAGGGATTCGTCACCGACATGTACTGGCTGAACAGGAAGGTGTCGCCTGAGCCGTCGGCACGGTGAACCGTCACGATCGGCAGGTTTGGCAGCATCACGCCTGAGTTCAACTTCATGATCGCACTGTTGTTCCAGTTCGTGATTTTGCCCAAGTAAATATTGGCAATCACTTGTGGTGTCAGTTTGAGATGGTCGGTGACACCCGGAACGTTGTAGGCAATGAACATTGAGCTAATCGCCAATGGAATATTCCGAGCAGCCGGTGTTGCTTGGACTTGAGCCGGGGAGAGATAGGCATCCGATGCACCGATATTGGCGGTGCCATTCAATGCACTAGAGATTCCCGTACCTGAACCCGTTGACGCCGTGGAGACCGTGATGTTCGGGTAGGTCTCGCTGTACGCGGTCATCCAACTTCCAAAGAGCGGAAAGAGCAGTGAACTGCCCGTTTCTGATAGTGACACCTTGCTTGTGGGAGGAGCAACGACGGCCAACGAGGCCTTCTTGGTTGCCGCACCAGCGGTACTACAAAGCGACACGCTCATTGCAGCTGCCAACCCGAGGGTGGGAAGTGCCAAGAGAGAGGCTTTCAGGCTCTTTCGGACTTTATGGTTCATGGAATTACCTTTCTTGTTGTTGGGGAGTGGTTCGGGGGATACGACTTAACCAATATGTCCTCGGACATATTGGGAGCTAAGAGGGTGTTGTGGGTTGGTGAAGAGTTCTTTGGTGGTGTTGAACTCTGCGAGCTCACCATCAAAAAACATCATGGTTTGATCAGACACACGCTGCGCCTGGCCCAAGTTGTGGGTCACGATGACAACGCTGATTGAAGGAACAAGATTCGCGATCAGTGATTCGACTCGCTCGGTGGTGACGGGATCCAGAGATGAAGTGGGTTCGTCGAGCAAGAGCACATCAGGCTCAACGGCCAAGGCGCGAGCTAGGCAAAGGAGTTGTTGTTGGCCGCCGGAGAGTTGGAACGGCGATTTGTTGAGTCGGTCTTTGACGGCGTCGAAGAGACCAACTTGAGTGAGGCGAGCTTCAGCAATGTCATTGAATTGGTGACGCTTGGCCATGCGATGGGCCTTGACCCCAGCGACCACATTGTCGCGGATTGACATGGGAAAGGGGTTCGGTCTCTGAAAGAGCATCCCTACTTTGCGACGCAGATCTAAAAGATCCATGCCGGAGGTAAAGATCGATTCTCCTTCAAGGGTGACCTCACCATTTCGGCGGTAGCCACTCACCCGATCATTCATTCGGTTGAGTGCTCGCAGAAACGTCGACTTCCCGGACCCAGTGGGGCCAATCAGGGCGGTTGCGTGTCCCCGGCCGATATTGACGGTGATGTCATTCAAGATCGTGGCTTCTCCAAAACCCACGGTAAGATTTTTCGCACAAAGAACCGAGTCGGCTGGCTCATTCAATGCGGTCGAGGTGGGCGCAACTGCCATAGACCTCCTTGGGTTATGTGTCGTCGGACCGTGCAGCTCAGCGTGAGTGCGTGATCCCAAGGTCACTCGTTACCGTTTTTCGCTTCGGAACGTTTGGCCATACCTTGAAAGGTAGGTGGTGAAGATGAACGTACGGGGCGTTAAGGGAAAATTTGCGACGTTCTTTGCCCAAACCTTTGGGGTCGTTTTCACCGACGAAGAAAGATTCAGCCTGGGGTGACGTAACCTTCGTCAGGTGGGGAAGAGAAAGAGTGAGCCGAGCATCTGGGCAGAGCACCGCCGTGCAACATCACCGCTCGACGGTCAAGATTCATCGGCGAGCACCCTCTTGCGCCCATTGGGGATTTTCGTAGTATCGAGAGCGCTGGTCATAGTGGTTTCAGCCATCGGGGCCTCTGCCCAAGGGCTTTCTTTGACCAACAGCCTTGTGGTGTGGGATTCGCGGTGGTATCTGATGGTCGCAGAACATGGCTATGTCCACGCAATCCCACCAGGATCGGGAAATCCAGCACAAAGCGATCTTGGGTTCTTTCCCTTGTTTCCGATTCTGATTCGCCTGGTCCACTTCGCGTCACCCTTTTCATGGAACATCACGGGCCTGGTTACGTCGTTTCTCGTGGGGGCCGGTGCATCCATCGCCGTCTGGTGGATGGTGCGCGATGTTTATGGATCCTTGGGCGCTGATCGAGGAACGGCATTGATCTTTTTCGCTCCAGGAGCGTTTGTCTTTTCGCTGGTCTACTCCGAAGGCGCCATCTTGCTTTTTGCAGCACTGTCGATCCTGGCATTGGGGCGGCAACGCTGGATCTGGGCGGGACTGGCCGCCGCAGCGGCAACCGCGACAGACCCGCTCGGTGTTGTTGCAGTCATCCCTTGTGTGGTGGCTTGCGTGGGAGCGATTCGCACAAATCGTGAGTGGAAGGCACTCTTCGCTCCCCTCCTTGCCCCCTTGGGGGTCGTTGCATTCTTTGGCTACCTCTGGGTACATACGGGTTCACCCTTTGAGTACTTTCGAGCGCAACGTGCGGGCTGGCAGGGGGGCAACGTTGGGGCGAGCGTGCCCCGAGCTTTTGAGCACTTTTTCCAACACGGCTTTGTGGATCCCAACTACGGCATTAAAGCGATTTGTATTTTCGGTGCTGTTGGCTTGCTGGTGCTGTTTGTTCGTGCTCATCCTCCAGCGACGTGGCGTGGTTATGTGATCACAGCCCTCCTCTTCGGGGTGGCTTCGCCACTCGTCAGCATTACCCCGCGGCTCTTAGAGCGAGCGTTCCCGCTCTTGGGAGCGGTCGGGGCATCGCTGTCGAAGCGATGGTTCTTCGTCGCCTTGTCACTTTCAACAGCGTGCCTGATTACCTGCACGGTGTTGTTGACCGCAGACAACTGGACCCCCTAAGCGCTAGCGGGGGAAGCCGAGTTTCCACTGATACGTCGGTGTCGTCGAGAGTGCAGACGGCGACGAGGTGTAGGCATCGACGATCCAGTAGCCCCCAAGTTTTGGTGTCGTGGCTGAGTTGACAGGGGTAATCACGTACACCTTGGTCTGATCTGGCCCGAGGGACAGGGAGCCGCTCGTACTGGTGGCATTCCAATATCCCGAAGGATGTCCGGAACCTGCGTCCACGATGAAGTGAGGGGTGACGGCGGTGGACGATGCGTTATGCACTTGAACGGAAACACTGGCGAAGGAAAGGTCTTCGTTTGCGGTCACAAATTTGGTCACGTGCAGGGTCAACGGGGCAGATGAGAAGCCGATCACCAGCGCGACGACCGCAAGGAGAGCTGGCACACCAAGTCCCGCCGCCAGCGCCCACTGAGGCAGTGTTCGTTGTTTCGTGGGTTCGTGAGATGGGGTCACACTGAGGGCACCAAGAATGGCGATGGGGATGAAGTCAACGAGGTAGTCCGAGAGACTGCGCGCCGGGAGAAACAAAACGATGGGGAGGAAGAACAGCCACGCTCGTCTCATCCAGGGGTAGGAGCCCACAAAGGCCACGAGGAGTGCGACAAAGGCAAGGACACCGGCGGCGGAGAGCCACCCCAACATGACGCCACCGGTCAACCCGTGCAGTGCCAGCGTGACGATACCTTGGCCATCGGCGACCAGTGGTTCGACAAAGGGCAAGAGTGATCCATGGAGCCACGCCTGGAAACTCCAGACCATAAAGACGATGTTGAACATCAAAAAGACCCCGGCGAGACAACCGAGATAGGCGCCAGCTCGCTTGAATGGCTGAGCGCCCGCGTGTTTTGCTTCAAGGGCTACACCGAGAACCAAGAACGGCACGAGAAACCACGGCGTTTGTTTAATAGAACAGGCAACACCAAGAGCGACGGGGCCGATCCAATTGGCCACGCCTGCGGTCTTGCCGGTCCCGAATCGGTCCCATCGCCAGACCGCGAGAACGAGAAACGGCATAAAGAGTGCGTCGGTTCCCCCGTTGACGAACGGAACGACAAAGATCCCTGACATCATCAAGAGTGCAGCGACCCAGCGCAATGCTTTTGGGAAGAGTGCAAAGAGTAAGGCGGCGGTGATCAGCCACGAAAAGAGATCCATCCAGTCGGTCACCGCATGGTGGAATCCCATCACCATGAAAGGTGCTTGAAGGACAATGGCTCCCGCAGGGTAGGAGAGTTGGTCGACGTGGCCGCCGTTGGTCAGATAGGTCCAAAAACTCATCGATGGGTGAAGCAGCGTTGACGCTTGCGCAAGTGATGCCGTGTACGGGTTATGGCCGTGGGCAAGAAGGTCCGATGCGGTTTGATTAATCGCCGATGAGTCGGTGAGGTAGTAGTAGCGCGTATGAATCCATGTGGACTGAGGGAGTGCGACGGCTAAGAACGCGGCGAGAAACCCTCCACACTGCATGGGAATCGAACCCGGGTCTTTGACGATCCACATCGAGGCCCCGCCGACAATGCCGATCAAGACAATCAGTGGGGCGATGAATGCAGCAGCGGGTGCCGCAGCCCAACCGCTCCAGTAGATGAGCCCGGCCGTGAGCACGCCGAGCCACACCAGTGACCACGCCGCGCGCTGCATGGTTCGAGGGCTTATGAGGTCCTTCTCAAGCGTTGACAAGGTCTCGCTCATGGAAAAACCGCATTGGACCAAAGGGCTTGAGCGCTCATCACCACCAAAAGTAGTGCAGAACTAGCGAGAATGACTCGGTACGTCATCCCTCGGTAACGGGTGCCCACTGCAATCACGAGCGGGAAGGCCAACATCAAGAATCGGGGGCGCAGTCCGACCGGTGCGGCAATTGCGGCGAAGACTGCTGCGGCGATGCCGTAGATCAACACTGGTGCCGGTTGGCGTTCTTTGATTGCCAAGATCCCCCCAATAATCCCGGCGATGGTCCCAAGAAACAAGATGACACCGGTCAAGGTCGGGGACAGGGGATGACGGATGACAACCCAAAGGATATGAAAGGGGTAGACGAGTGACGGGTAGCTATCCCAACCTCCACGTTCGGTAGCTCGCCAAGCGTTGAATTGTCCTTCGTGGATCCAGAGAAAACCCAACCACGCCAATCCACCCAAGGGACTCAAGAGTGGAGCGAGAAGGGCACGCCAGTTCTTCTCTGTTGTCAATTCCCTCAGCGCGACCCAGGCACAACTCAAAGTGAAGATGAAGCCCACCGGTGATGAGGCACTTGCTAAAAGACCCAAGAGCCCAGCGAGCCACCACCGTTTCTTTAACAGTGCCAGCAGACCAAAGGCGATCAAGGTAATTGTGAATCCTTCGGAATAGATCAAAGAAAAAGCAAAGGTCCCGGGAAAGAGCGCAAAGAGAAGGGCCGCTCGACGTGCTCGCTCGTCGTCGGTGAAGTGGCGAGTTACGAGCCCCACGGCAATGACGGCCGTCAAACCAGTCACCGCACTGAGGATGAGACCAACAATTAAGAAAGAACCTGACGTGGCGGCGTTGAATCCACGGAGGATAAGCGGGAGGAGAGGAAAGAACGCTGTGGTGTTCTGCGCTACATGACCATCGACCATGGGGAGCGGCGTGGGCCAGCCATACTGAGCGGCGCGAATAAACCAGACGCCATCCCATCGATCGAGCGCAGCGAGGCTCCCTCGATGGCCAAGCAGAGAGACCACGACGGCAAGTGCAGAGGTGGTGACCCGCGCCGCAGCGTAGGCCACGACCGGCCAAAAAAGAAAAGACCGCCGGAATGCCTCTCGCCGCGATGGGGGACGAGGTGGTGCGTCAAGCGACACGTTGGGGCTCTCCGATAACCCGCTTCCATCGCTGTCCGCTGGCGAAGTAAGCGATTGCCACGACCATGAGTGGCCCGGTGATCCAGACCATCCAGCCGTTGAGAATGGGTGTGCCGCCGGCGCCAACGACCAACATGGCCAACGCAGCGAGCGCCGCTAACGCCTTTGAGCGTTGCGCCGAAGTGGCGGCCAAGACGGCGACGGCCCACATGAAGTACCACGGCCACACGGTGGGGCTGCCGAGGACGACAACTAAGAGTGCGACGCCAATGAGACGGACAATTTCGTAGCTGCGCACCTGCCAAAGCAGGTAGAGCACTGCAAGAGCCGTCGCGATGCTCCCAAGAAGCCGAACGATCGAAATCATCGTGTGCACGGTGATGGGAAGTCCAATGTTGTGCAGGATCGCCCCGATGAAGTTTCCTAACGAAACCAACGGCGTCGACAAGACCCTGATTTCGGTGGGAATCTTTAACGCGGCCGGACTCAACCAGGCCCACCCGAGTCCCGAGAGCATTGTGATGCCAACAAGGACGACAAGCGTGATCAGCGCACCTTTCGCCACCACACCGACACGGTCTTTTTTCTGTCCCTTGACGAATGCTTCCGCAATGAAAAAGACAATGGCCCCGGCAGCAGGAAGTTTGATCGCAGCGCCCACTGCACACAGAGCAATGCCGAGTTCTCGTCTCCCCGATTTCGCCACCGCAATACCGGCGATCATCAAGCCGATCATCAAGGTGTCGTTATGGCCTGAGGCAACGTAACTCCAAAGAGCCAAGGGGCTCAAAACGGCAAGCCAGAGCGCAACGCCCGGGTCACTGCCCAGTCGTCGAGCCAGTGGAGGTAAGCACACCATGAGTAAGGCAATGCCGATGAGTTCAACACCGCGGTAAATGAAGAGTTGTTCAATAAGTGAGCCACCGATGGCGGAGAGCTGTTTACTGACCATGACGAACAGCGGTCCGTAGGGTGACGTCGTGTGCAGCCAGACCGTTGAAATCGAGGAGGTGATGGGGCCGGGGCCTAATGCATCGGGTGCCACCTTGTAGGGATTCATTCCCGCATGGGCGAGATCACCTTGTGCGACGTAACTGTAAAGGTCACGACTCCAAAGAGGTGGTCCTAAGAACAATGGGGTCGCCCAGACGACGAGGACACCCCAACACTTGGCCACCGAGAGTTGCCCTTGGCGGGCGTAGGCGCCAAGACCCCACCATCCGATGAGCACCAAAAGCACGCCGGCATAGAAAGCGATGTGCACCAAACTGTTGTTGATCCCTGAAAGGGTGAACCACCAGGTTGTGGTTCCGGGTCGAGGGAGCGCGCCGATCATCGTGCCAAAAAGCACGAGGATCACGGAGCCGACCGCCCCGAGAGCAACCCAGAGGGGGGCGAGGCGAGCAAGGGGGGAAAGCGGTTGGCTCGTTGCAGCAGTAGTCACGTGGTGAAAGGCTCCTTGAGTGCTCGCCAGCGGTCTGCGGCAACGGTCTCTTGATGTAGAGAGCCTACTTCTCTCGCAACAATTAGCCCCTTCTACCCTGGGTAGTTGTTGAGAATGCGGGAGAAAGGCCGTTCTCGCCGCCTCGGGGAGGATTCGGAGACAATGAGGCCTAACTTCTCTCCATCGCGCCATCCCCAGTGTCAAGGAGTGACCTCGCTAGCGTCGGATCGGGCGGAATGTTGAAAGGAACATCTATGTCACAACCATCAATGAACCAAACGGACATGGGCGGCTTGCCGTCAGCGGTCTCTTGGCAACTCCAACTCCTGGCTGGGGTGATCACCCTTATTCTGGGAATCATCTTGACGGTTCACGGGGACGGCGCGCTGAACGTTATTTGCGTGATCTTGGGACTGCTCTTGATCATGGGTGGAGTCTTCCACTTCGTTCGAGCTCTTGACCGATTCGAGCATCACCGTGTCTGGTTGACCATCGCCGGAATCGTTGAAGTCGTCATTGGCGTGGTCTTCATTCGCCACCTTGGCTTCACCCAGACCTTGATCGCTCTGTGGATCGGGATTGTCTGGATTATCCAAGGCATCGTTGGTCTCTTGGCCGGCATCATCGGCACGCCAGGACGTTCGCGAGTCTGGCCACTTCTCTTCGGGCTGATCTCATTAACCGCAGGGATCATCGTGGTGTCACTCCCTCATGAGTCACTTGCCACATTGGTGTGGGTCCTTGGCATCATCTTCATGTTGATGGGGGTCATGGAAGTTCTTGGCGGCTTCTTCATCCGCCATGATTTGAAAAAAGCGGAATAACGCAGCGCTTCAAGAGTTATTGCTGTCGCCCCGGTGATGGACTTCGGTTCAGCGCCGGGGCGGCTGCGCGTCTAGTTGCTGCTCACTCGGTTGGCCAATCGATCAAGGTTGCGTTTCCAGATCCAATGAAAGATAGGTTGCGCACACAGTGCGCCGAGCCGGCCAGCAAGCCACCAAGGGAAGGTCAAGATCTCTGACCAGATGACCGTGGTGTGCCCGCCGTTTGGGACCAAGGTGAAGGTACCCGTGCCCGTGACGGCACCATGGTGCGTGACACCCACTACCGTCCCCTCTTCCCACTGATCAATCACCATTTCATCAGTCGTGCGAAAGGGACCAATTTTCGTGAGACACGAAAACGATGTGCCGATGCCGCTTCGTTGTTCACTGTGAAAGGTGAGGGCAACGGCATCGGCCATCCATTCGACGTGATCTTCGATCGCGGAGAGTTCGGCCCAGACGACGGCGCTGGGTGCGTCAATGACTTTGGCGATAGTGACGGATCCAGGAGTCATGCTCATCAGCCTAAAGGAGGCCTCGAAAGGATGGGACACGTCCTTTCGGCCGATCAAAAAGTAATGGTCAGTGTTCAAGTCGGTAAGGTGACAAGGTGAAGTTTGATGTCTCCATCATGTCCGCCCGCCTTGAAGACGTGGGCGAGCGAACTCGAGAGTTGGCCAACTGTGGCATCGAGGGAGTCTTCACGGCCGAAGGCCCCCACGATGTCTTTGCCCCCCTCTACTTAGCGGCCGCAGAAAAGACCTCGCTCCGGCTGATGACCAATGCGGCCATTGCCTTTCCTCGCAACCCTATTCACCTCGCCCATAGTGCCTTTGACCTTCAGCGGTTAACGAACGGTCGCTTCTCCTTGGGGATCGCTCCCCAGGTGGCGGCGCATATCACTCGTCGTTTTGGTATTCCTTGGTCAAACCCCGTTGGTCGAATGGGTGAGTTGATCGATGCGCTGCACGAAATCTTTGCCAGCTGGCAACACGGCGCGCCGCTCGCCCATGAGGGTGACTACTACACCCATACCTTGATGACACCAATGTTTTCCCCTGCACCTCTGACCGGTGAGGTTCCTGCGGTGTTGCTTGGCGCATTGGGTCCGGCGATGACCCGTCTTGCCGCTGAGCGGGCCGATGGGTTAACCGTCCTCCCTTTCTGTTCTGAATCCTTGCTCCGCAGCGTGACCGCGCCGGCTGTCGAACAAGGCCTTGCGAACGCCCGTCGCAGTCGTAGCGAGATCGAAATCGTCTGTGGAGCAATCGTGGCGGTTGCCGAGAGTGCCGAAGAGAAGATCCGGGCGATAGAGAACGTGAAAGCCCTCCTTGGTTTTTACTCGTCGACAAAGGCCTACACGAGAGTGTTGGCTTCAATCGGCAAGCAAGACGTCCAAGCGCACGCCGCCGAGCGCGTGCGAGCCGGTGCCTTTGGGGAGTTGGGAGGACTCGTCGACGATGAAATGGTCGAACTGCTTGCCGTCGTGGGCTCACCTGACGAGGTCGCCCAGCGTCTCGACGAACGCTTTGGCTGGCTGGCGGATCGGCTCGCACTGTTCTTTCCGGCTGAGCCATCGAATGAGTCGTTGACCAGACTCGCTCGCTCGATGGCTTCGACATAGATTAGGCAAGAGCCGGACAAGCAGAAGGGAGGCGTTCACATGGCGCTCGCTAATTTAATCTTCTCTCTTCTTCTGACGCTCTTCGTCGTGATTGCCTTTGTTCCGATTCGGCGAGACCCCATCACGGGGTGGTGTTTTTCTGTTGGATGGCCGGTGAGTGAATTTGCCGGTCAGATACTCGTGCTCGATGGCATCATTGTCCTAGCGCTGGGAGCCTTCGGCGGCTGGCGAGGCCAGTTTGGCGAAACGGCGATTGTGTTCAATGGGCTGGCGTTTCTTGGCTTGGCGGTCTTGGTGGCTCTCGGCTTTGCTGCGCGTGGCGTGGTCGCTCGAGCTCTTGCGGCGACGCCGGGATATCCCGTAACGGTGACCGCCGACCACCGGCGTCCTCGTTGGGGCCGGTGGTGGCGGGTGGCACGGGCGGTGCCGCTTCCCTCACGAGACCTTGCGATCAAGAAGAACATCGCCTACCTCGACGATGGAGTCAAAGCACATCGCTTAGACATCATCCAATCGAAGATCACGACCACCAATGCCCCAGTCATGCTCTACGTCCATGGCGGAGCGTGGGTGTTCGGCGATAAACGCGAACAGGGTAAGCCGATGATGTTTGAGTTGGCAGCGCGCGGGTGGGTCTGTGTGACCGTGAACTACCGCTTGTCGCCGAAAGCCACGTGGCCTGATCACATCGTTGACGTAAAAGCAGCCATTGCCTGGGTGAAGGAGCACATCGGCGAGTACGGAGGAGATCCCAACTTTGTCGTGATCTCGGGAGGTTCTGCTGGTGGGCACTTGGCGGCCTTGGCGGCGCTGAGTGCAAACGATCCCGCATTCCAACCAGGCTTCGAGTCGGTTGACACGTCCCTTGCTGGCTGTGTGTCTCTCTACGGCGTCTTAGAGATGACGTCGCAAAAAGAGATTGGCGGCCGTTACGGCAAAGGCCTCAAGGTCCTCTTGGAAAAGCAAGTGATGAAGACGACCATCGACGATCACCTGGATCTCTTCAAGGCAGCGTCTCCCTACCATCGGCTGCGAGCCGACGCCCCGCCGTTTCTTCTGCTTCATGGCACCAATGACACCTTGGTGCCCGTGGCCGTTCCTCGAGCCTTCGCCCCGGCCCTTCGAGAAGTTTCTCAAGCCCCCGTTGGCTATATCGAACTCCCCTTTGCCCAGCATGCCTTTGACACGACGGCCTCTCCGCGTAGCTCTGCGACCACCCAAGGAATCGTGGCATTTTTGGACGCTGTCTATGGCGATTATCTGCAAAAGGGAGAAAAGTGACGTGATCTGGCAGTCACGACGGATTTGACCTACCATAACTTTCTGAAACGTGTTTCAGTCAGAAGTTGAGCCATGAAGGAGGAGTCGACAAGCTCGGCACCTGCTCATCGAACGAGGGGGAAAGTAATGCAGATGCACTCAACAGGGAGTCGAATCCGTCGAGCTGGCGCGGTGGTGGCCAGTATCGCGATGGTTGCAGGTGGACTGGTAGTCACCTCGGCCGGAGTCGCTGGCGCAGCATCGTCAAGCGGTTCATCGTGTGCTGCAGCACAGACGCCAACGTCGAGCGAATTGAACTCAACGACGGGTATCACGAAAAACTCCGTGACGGTCGGAAACGTTTCGATCATCTCAGGACCAGTTCCTGGACTCTTCCAAGGTGCACCAAATGGTGTGAAGGCCTACTTTGACTACATCAACTCGCAAGGTGGCGTGAATGGACGCAAGCTCTATGTGAAGTCCTTTGACGATGCGTTCTCGGGCACGCAAAACCAGTCAGAGTCCACTCAGATCGGCAACACGATGTTTGGGGCTGTGGGGAGTTTCTCCTTGTTCGACAACTATGGCTGCAACGTCTTTGCGAACAATCCCGCAATCCCTGATGTCTCCGTCACGCTGGACCCTGGAACCAATGCCTTGCCGAATGTTTTCTCGCCAGAGCCGCTTGAACAAGGTGCACCGCTGACGGGCTACAAGTTCTTGAAGAACAAGTACGGTTCAGCGATCAAGCATGTCGGCAACCTTGTGTCGAATACGGAGACGGCAATTGCAAACTGGCAGGGCCAAGAGCACGCCATGCAGAGTCTTGGCTACGCCTTCCCCTACGTCCAATTGGTCTCACCGGTCCAGACTGACTTCACGTCCAACGTCATCGCGATGAAGAATGCTGGCATCAAGATGGTCTACATGACCGACGGAAGCTGGCAGGCCTACGCTGCGTTGGCAAAGGCCATGGCGCTCCAGAACTTCCACCCCATTCTCTTCTCTGCAGGCCCGATTTACTCGCAGCCTTCGCAGTTCATCAAGACCGCCGGTGGAGCACAGAACGTCAATGGTGCCTGGCTCATCCAGGGGCAGTCGCTCTACTTGGGCCAAGATGCCAGCAAGATTCCGGCCGTCAAGACCTTTAATAAGTGGATGGCGAAGGCAAATCCTGGCTACTCGCCTGACCTCTTCTCACTCTTTGGATGGGCGTCAGCACAACTGTTCGTTCAAGCATTGAAAGCTGCGGGGCCAAACCCAACACGGGGCAAGGTTTTGGCACAACTCAAACAAGTCACGAGCTTCTCGGCATCGAACTTGTTGGCACCAGCCAACCCGGCGAAGAAACTTGCACCAAACTGCATCATGTTCGCCCAAATCATTAATGGGCAGTACAAGCGAGTGGCTCCAACCTCAGGTTCTGGGTGGGACTGCAGTGGCGTGTACTACTCCGTCAATGGTCCTCAGCCAAAAGTTAATCCCTAGAAAAGCCCGAGTGGGCGTGAGGAACGTATTCTCGAGTTATGTGATGGTCGGTTAGATCGTCATGGAAACGTTCCTCACGTACACCGTGCTGGGCATTGTTGCCGGCGCAATTTACGCAATCACGGCGACCGGTCTTGTCGTCACCTACACGACCACTGGTGTCTTCAACTTCGCCCACGGAGCCGTGGCGATGTTCTGCGCCTTTAGTTACTGGCAACTCAACCAACAGTGGGGATGGCCGGTTTGGCTTTGCTTATTGATTGTGCTCTTCGGAGAAGTGCCGTTGCTGGCGCTCTACGTCGAAGAGGTCTACATGAAGCGCCTCTTTGGCGCCTCCGTTGTGCGTTCCTTGATGGTGACCTTGGGCTTGCTGTTGATCCTGGTGGGCGGCGCGCAAGCGCTGTGGAATGGAACCGTGCAGCGCAGCTTGCCTGGGTACTTTTCGAATGACACGGTCACCATCTTCCAGGTCGTGATTAATTACCACCAGATCATCACCGTAGTGATTGCGGTGTTGGTAGCGGTTGGCCTGAGGGTCTACTTCCGCCGCTTCCGCAGTGGTATCGCCATGCGGGCAGTGGTCGACGATCCGGAGTTGCTCTCACTTTCGGGTTCGAGCCCAAGGAACACATCTCGTTTGGGATGGTTCATCGGATTCTTCCTCGCCGCGCTGGCTGGGATACTGATTGCCCCTCAACTATCGGTCTCGGGTCTTGACGTCAACCTGCTGACCCTGTTGGTGGTGAACGGCTATGCCGCGGCCATCCTTGGACGTTTGCGAAACCTTCCGTGGACCTTTGCTGGAGGGATGATTCTGGGTCTCTCCGAGAACTATGCGGCGGGGTACCTTCCCGGGCACATCTCGGCCAACTTGGCGAATCAAATTGGGCTGCTCTTCCCGGTGGTGTTCTTGTTCGTGGCACTCCTCCTTTTGCCGTCAGCACGACTTCGAGCGATTGGTCGGATGGTCGTCGCCGTTCCTCCCAAGATTCCGAACTTGCTGCAGTCCGTGCGAAGTGCTGCGGTGTTCATCGTGATCATGTGGATTGTCGCCATGGTGATTAGTTCGTCAATTATTGGATCTGTCACTCAAGGACTCGCACTGGGAGTCGTCGGGCTTTCTCTCGTGTTGCTTATTGGCTATGCCGGCTATGTCTCACTGTGTCAGTTGACCTTCATGGGGATCGGCGCCTACGTCATGTCGCAAGTCGCTCATGGTGGAGCGACGTGGTGGGGATTAATTCTTGCCGTCGTGGTCTGCGGTGCCGTTGGCGCATTGGTGGCCTTGCCGACGCTTCGTCTGCAAGGTCTCTATCTGGCGTTGGCAACCTTGGCCTTTGCGCAAGCGGCCTACTACGGGTTCTTTACCAACATCTCGTACATCCCTGAAGGTGGGGCAATGGCTGTTGGTCGACTCTCGATTCCCGGGATTTCGACGAGCGGTGACAAGGCCTACTTGGTCTTTGTCGCCGTGGTTTTCGCACTCTGTGCGATCGGGATCTTGGCGATCCGGCGAAGTCGCTGGGGTCGTAAATTGGTGGCATTAAACGACTCGCCCGCAGCCTTCGCCACCTTAGGTATGAATGCGGCGATCTCGAAGATGATCGTCTTTGCTGTGGCGGCAGCCATTGCTGGCGTTGGCGGCGTGCTCTACGCCGGTCAACCATTGGCTATCAGCGCTAATGACGTCCAGATGTTTGCCAGCTTGGAGATTGTCCTCTTCGTGACCATCTTTGGAATTCGCACCGTCTCTGGTGCACTTCTTGGAGGCCTGGCCGCAGCGCTCTTGCCGCTGGCCTCATCGCATCTGCCGTGGTGGGGAGTCGGGATAACCGGAATCGTTGCTGGTGCTGGAATTTCCTTGATGGCGGCACACCCTGACGGTGTTGTGCCGATTCCGTGGATCAATGAGCACCTTCGAATCCCGGGCCTTGCGATTCCTCTCAAGAAGAAGGAGTCGATTGATGTCGTTGCGTGAGCAAACTGGCGCTCGTCTCAACCTTGAAGGCATCTCCGTGAACTTCGGGGGAGTTGCCGCCTTGACGAATATTCATCTCGAAGTCTTTGATGGGCAAGTCACCGGGCTCATTGGGCCGAACGGTGCAGGTAAGACGACCATGTTCAACGTGATCAGCGGACTCCAAAAGCCCGATCGGGGATCGGTTGCCCTTGGCGACAAGAATGTGACCCGCTTTGGACCTGCCCGGCGTGCCCGCTTAGGGCTCGCGCGAACCTTTCAGCGCTTAGAACTTTTCGGTTCACTCTCATCTCGAGAAAACGTTGAAGTCGCCCTTGAAACAAAACATGGTGGCGGTGATTTAACAGCTGAAGGACTGCTCCATCGCGTCGGAGTGACCAGTGACGCTGATCGCCAGGTTTCAACGCTACCGACCGGTGAAGCACGACTTGTTGAACTCGCCCGTGCGCTGGCAATTAATCCAAAGCTGATCTGCTTAGACGAACCGTGCAGTGGTCTTGATGACAGCGAAACCAGACTTCTGGGCGAACTGCTTCGAGAGTTAGCGAGTGAAGGCCGAGGGGTCTTGATCGTGGAACATGACATGGATCTGGTCTTGAGAATCTGCGACCGCATCTATGTCCTCGACTTTGGGGAGATCATTGCGGTGGGCACGCCTGACGAGATTCGAAATGACCCGGTCGTTCAATCCGCCTACTTGGGGACCGTTGCCCCTGAAGAGAGTGCGGATCGATGAGCAAGATCACTCCGCTAAGCGAATCTCCATCAATTTCGATCGAAGGACTCACCGCGGCGTACGGTCGCATTGAAGTAATTCATGGGGTTGATCTGAGTGTCAGAGCTGGCTCAGTCTTTGCGCTCCTTGGGCCCAATGGTGCGGGCAAGTCAACGCTGTTGAAGGTTCTCTCGTCCCGGGTTCGAGCAACGGGCGGCACGGTGAGGATTGGGGAGATCGAACTCAAGAAACAGTCAACGGAATCGCTGACCAAAGCGGGGATCTGTGCAATTCCCGAAGGACGAGGGGTCTTCCCTAACTTGACGGTGCACGACAACTTGATGATGTGGAGTTATCAAGGTGTGAGCCAATCGCAGGTGGAAACGATTGCCTTCGAACAGTTCCCGAAACTCAAAGACCGGCGCAAGCAACTTGCGGGCACCCTCTCCGGCGGAGAACAGCAGATGCTGGCCATCAGTCGTGCTCTCGTCGGCGACCCGAAGGTCTTACTGCTTGACGAGATCTCGATGGGCCTCGCTCCGTTAATTGTTGCGGAGCTTTATGAACTTGTTGCACAGATCGCTGAACGTGGTGTCACGATTCTGTTGGTCGAACAGTTCGTCACGACAGCGGTTTCGGTGGCGACTGACGCGGCGATCATGCTGCACGGAAAGATTCACGCACAGGGAACCCCTGAAGAGATGGGCGAACAGGCCCTTCGGGCGTATCTCTCAGGAGAAAGTGCGAGTTAACGCTCGCCGTTGTTGTTGAAAGAAGTAGCTATGTCTGGTCAGCGGCCAGCGTGATCTCGATCGCTGGCGAGCCTTGGTGTAACGCCAGATCGAGAATGCCACCCGAATCAATAAGGTCGCCTCGAGCTGCTTCAATTCGCTCGATGACGGTCACGTCGTCGTAGAAGACGGCTCGCTGAACTGGGGTGCGCATCGAACGCTTGGCGTTGGTCTTTTCTCTGCGCACCATGCCAAGGGCGGTGCTGACTGCATCAAAGACGCCGTCAGCTGGTTCAAGAGTCGGGAACTCTTCGAGCGACGGCCAAGGAGCTGTGTGAATGGATCCTTCTTGAAACCAATTCCATACTTCTTCGGTGACGAAAGGCAGGAACGGAGCGAAGAGGCGCAAGAGCACGGAAAGCGACAGAGCGAGGGCCGCTTGTGCCGACAAGGTCGCCTCATCTGCTGGGTCGCCGTAGGCACGAGTCTTGACGAGTTCGACGTAGTCGTCGCAGAACTTCCAGAAGAATGACTCGGTACGCTCAAGAGCTCGGGCGTAGTCAAACTCCTCGAACGCGCTGGTCACCTCGGTGACGAGTGCGGCTAACTGGGTCGTGAGATCTCGATCGAGGGGGGTTGTGATCGCCAAAGGCGCAGGCAGCGGGTTCTCGCCTAATCGGCCGAGTGCAAAGCGTGAGGCATTAAGGAGTTTGATGGCCAAGCGCCGACCAATCTTCATCTGCCCTTCGTCGATTGCGGTGTCGGTGCCGGGTCGACCATTGGCCGCCCAGTAGCGCACAGCGTCAGCGCCGTGCTCTTCAAGCAGCGGCAAGGGGGTGACGACATTACCCTTTGACTTTGACATCTTCTTTCGATCTGGGTCCAAAATCCAACCCGAGATGGTGGCATTTTTCCAGGGGAGTTCATCAAACTCCAACTCCGAGCGAACCAGGGTCGAGAACAACCAGGTGCGGATGATGTCGTGGCCTTGTGGGCGCACATCCATCGGGAAGACGCTGGCAAAGAGCTCAGGATCGTCGATCCAACGCCCAGCGATCTGGGGCGTGAGCGAACTTGTGGCCCAGGTGTCCATCACGTCGCCCTCGCCGACGAATCCGCCGGGTTGGCCACGTTGTGCTTCGTCGAACCCGCGAGGGACGTCGGTTGAGGGATCGATGGGAAGCAACGACTCATCAGGTACTAGCCGATCTTCAAAGTTCGTGGTGCCATCGGTGTTGACGCCGTACCAAAGGGGGAACGGTACGCCAAAGTATCGCTGACGTGAAATGTTCCAGTCGGAGTTCAAGCCTTCGATCCAGCTCTTCAAGCGGTGGGACATGTAGCCGGGATGCCAGGCAAGGTGCTCAGCGTCGCTCAAGAGTTGTTCTCGCATGGACAACGTGGCGACAAACCACTGGCGAGAACTCACGATCTCAAGAGGCCGGTCACCTTTTTCATAGAACTTGACCTGGTGAGTGATGGCTCGGGGCTCTTCGAGGAGTGCACCGCACTCACCCAGTAGCTCGACGATTCGTTTTTGTGCTTGAAAGATGTTCTTGCCTTCAAGTTCACTAAAGAATCCCTGTGCCGCAGCGACATCACGTGACTCCCAACCGGACTCACCGAATGGAGCGTGGCCGATGCGCCCATCGGGAGTGATGATGGTGCGCGTGGGGAGGGAGAGATCTTTCCACCAGATCACGTCAGTGGTATCGCCAAAGGTACAGATCATGGCGATCCCTGAACCCTTTTCAGGATCAGCTAACTCGTGGGCCATGACGGGAACGTCAACCCCAAACAGTGGGGTGATGACCGTGGTGCCAAAGAGTGGCTGGTAGCGCGCATCATCGGGGTGGGCCACAAGTGCCACACAGGCAGCAAGGAGCTCGGGTCGAGTGGTTTCTATGGTGACAGAACCCGTCGCGTCGCTTCTCGCAAAAGCGAGCTTGTGATAAGCCCCCGGGCGTTCTCGGTCTTCGAGCTCGGCCTGTGAGACCGCCGTGCGAAAGTCGACGTCCCACAGGGTTGGCGCTTCGCTTTGATAGACCTCACCACGGGCGAGCTGGCGCAAGAAGGCTCGCTGCGAGGCCCGTTGAGCGCCTTCGCCGATCGTGGCGTACTCGAACGTCCAGTCGACGCTGACGCCGAGGGCGGTCCAGAGTTCTTTAAAGATGATTTCGTCACGCTCGGTGAGTTGCAGACAAAGAGCGACAAAGTTGGGCCGGGAGATCGAGATGCGATTCTTCTCGTCGGGCTTTTCCGGTGGGGTGAAGCTGGGGTCAAAAGGGAGCGTGGGATCACAGCGGACGCCGAAGTAGTTCTCGACGCGCCGCTCGGTGGGGAGTCCATTGTCATCCCACCCCATGGGATAGAAGACGTCCTTGCCCCGCATGCGCTGGTAACGAGCGACGACATCGGTATGGGTGTAACTGAACACATGGCCGATATGAAGAGAACCCGAGACCGTCGGCGGTGGGGTATCAATCGAGAAGACGTCAGAGCGCTTCGTCGAACGGCGGAACCGATAGGTACCATTGGCCTCCCACGTTTGGGCCCACTGCGACTCAAGACCGTCAAGCGTGGGCTTTTCGGGGATGGACCGCTGGGAGGGGTCTTTAGGATTCAACGGAGTCGCCATAGCCTCACTAGCCTAGAACTCATGGTCAGCCTCCACGACACTGCGACGGGCACCATCCGACCTCTGGCCTTAAGGGACCCCGGGAAGGTGGCGATGTACGTCTGTGGCCCGACGGTCTACGACCTTCCCCACCTGGGCCACGGCCGATTCACCCTGGTCTTCGACGTGCTGCGCCGCTACCTTCTCTTTACCGGGCTCGGCGTTACCTACGTCTCGAACATCACCGATATCGACGACAACATCATCGCGAAGGCCCAACGTGAAGGCCGGAGCGAAGAAGAGGTCGCCCATGAGTTCGAAGAGAGGTGGTGGGAGGCCATGGACGCACTCGGCGTGCTGCGCCCCACAGCCATTCCCCATGCCACGGAATTTGTCGATGCCATGGTGGAGATGATCTCTGAGTTATTGGAAAAAGACCTGGCGTATCGCACAAGCGACGGGGTCTATCTCGATACGGCAAAAGTGAACGGCTATGGCCTCTTGGCCGGCCAACCATTGGAATCGTTACGTGCGGGAGCACGAGTAGAGGGAAATGACGAGAAGCACACGCCCTTGGACTTTGCGCTCTGGAAGAACGCGAAGCCCGGCGAGCCCACCTGGCCTGCACCGTTTGGTGAGGGCAGGCCCGGTTGGCACACCGAATGCGTCGTGATGTCCTTAGCGCTGCTGGGTGAAGGATTTGATCTTCACGGCGGGGGATTGGATCTCAAGTTCCCCCACCATGAAAATGAACGGGCCCAAGCCGTTGCGTTAGGGAAAGACTTCGCTCACCACTGGGCCCACAACGGATGGGTCATGGTGGGGGGCGAGAAGATGTCGAAGTCATTAAATAACTTCACGTCATTGACGGACCTCTTAGACCAGGCTGACCCTCGTGCGTATCGACTCTTGGTCCTGCGCTCGCATTACCGAGCCCCCATCGAAGTGACGCCCGACACCATTGACGATGCGCAGCGTGGACTCGCCCGCTTGGACTCATTGGCCCGCCGCTTCCCTCAAGCGTTGCCCACGATGCCGCCGGTGGTTCATGAACTTGATGGAGATGCCGATGCCATTGCCGGGTTCCGAACCTTGATGGACGATGATCTCCAAACTCCCCAAGCGCTGGCATTGATCTTTGATCTCATCAGTGCGGCCAACACTGCCCTCGATGAAGGAAGGGGCGAGGACGCCCAGCAAGCGGCGAGCACGGCACTCGGTCTCGCCGGAGCGATGGGCCTCGAAGCCAAGAGTGAAGAGAGCGACATCGACGAGGGAGCGCTGGTCTTGGCCCGCCAACGAGATGAAGCTCGGGCGAACAAAGATTTCGCCACCTCAGATGCCCTTCGTGACCAACTCCAAGCCCTGGGCTGGACGGTCGAAGACACGCCCAGTGGGACCGAACTTCGGCGGTAATCAACCTGTGCCCTTCGATCGGGTACGCTACGCTTCAGTCGTTATTACTATTGGGTAATAAGTGACGTACCACTCGCAACGGAGGAGTGACATGACAGATTTTTCGATGGAACTGAGTGAGGATCAACTCACGATTCAAAAGTGGGTCCATGACTTCGCAGAGAACGTCATGCGTCCTGCCGCTCACGAATGGGATGAGCGAGAAGAGACCCCGTGGCCCATTATTGAAGAGGCTGCGCAAATCGGCCTCTACGGCCTGGACTTCATGGCTGATGCATTTAGTGACCCGGCGGGTCTCAAAATGGTGTTGGCATTAGAAGAGTTGGCCTGGGGTGACGCAGGAATCTGCATGGCCATCATCGGCTCAACGTTGGCCGTCGCAGGAATCATGGGCAATGGCACACCGGCTCAACAGATGGAATGGATTCCTCAGTGCTTCGGCACCCCGGGCGATTTGAAGCTCGGGGCCTTCGGCGTTTCCGAGCCTGATGCTGGCTCTGACGTTTCTTCATTGAAGACCCGTGCGGTCTACGACGCTGCCAGCGATGAGTGGGTGCTCAATGGGACAAAGACCTGGATCACCAACGGTGGTATTGCGAACACGCACGTGGTCGTTGCGAGCGTCGATCCTGAACTTGCCGGCCGAGGTCAAGCGAGCTTCGTCATTGGTGAAGGCACGAAGGGAATCTCAATGGGACAGAAGTTCCAGAAGATGGGCATTCGTGCATCACACACCGCAGAAGTGGTGCTTGACGATTGCCGCATTCCTGGTGCCAACCTGCTCGGCGGAAAAGAGAAACTGGACGAGCGCTTAGCGAGAGCTCGTGAAGGAAAGAAGTCCGGTGGCCAAGCAGCGATGAAGACCTTTGAATCAACCCGGCCAGCCGTCGGCGCACAGGCGGTCGGCATTGCCCGGGCGGCCTATGAATACGCCCTTGACTACGCCAAAGAGCGCAAGCAGTTCGGCAAAGCCATCATCGAGAATCAGTCCATCTCGTTCAAGTTGGCCAACATGAAGACCCAAATCGATGCTTCACGTCTGTTGGTATGGCGTGCTGCGTGGATGGCAGCTTCGGGTAAGCCCTTTGAAAATGGTGAGGGATCCATGTCGAAGCTGATGGCGGGCGAAACAGCGGTTCGCGTCACCGATGAAGCGATCCAGATACTCGGAGGCTACGGCTATGTGCGGGAATACCCCGTCGAGCGTTGGCACCGAGACTCCAAGATTTATACGATTTTTGAGGGAACTTCAGAGATTCAGCAGTTGATTATTGCCCGGGCTATTTCCGGTCTTCACCTCAGTTAAATTCACCCCCTCCGGTGGAGGCTAAATTATCTGAAACCCCTTGTCGGAAGAATGGAATGGTATGAAACTTGCCCGCGTGAATGGCCGCGCATCACTCCTTACGAGTGATGGTGCAATTGATATTGAGAAAACATCAAATGGTCAGTTCTCAGAACACGTACAAGAGATCTACTCCCGTTGGGACGAATTCCTGGCCGCTGCACCCGCCCTTCTTGAAGGTGCCGCTGCACCGTATGGCGAGGCCGATCTTGGCTCTCCCGTCGAGATGCCAGCGCACGTTTTTGCGATCGGTCTGAACTATGGGGCACACGCCACCGAAGTTGGTGTCGAGATTCCCACCGTGCCGACCGTGTTCACAAAATTCCCCGCAACTCTGACGAGTCCCTTTAGTGAGTTCGAACTTTCTGGCGACCGTGTCGACTGGGAAGTTGAACTCGTCGTGGTGATCTCCAAGCGTGCTGACTTTGTTGCAATGGAAGATGCCTGGTCGCACGTCGCTGGTCTCGCAATCGGTCAAGACATTTCAGACCGGACGATGCAATTCGCCGCTGGCGGTCAGTTCTCCTTGGGTAAGTCCTACCGAGACTATGGACCGATCGGTCCGTGGCTCACGACGCTTGATGACGTCGAGAACCCTGACGACCTCAGTCTGCGTTGTTGGGTCAACGACGAGCTGATGCAAGATGGTCGAACGTCCAGCATGATCTACGGCGTGCCCCACTTGATCTCGGCGATCTCAGACATCTGTCCGCTACTCCCGGGAGACGTCATCTTCACCGGAACCTGCAAGGGCACCGGGGTGGGCCTCGATCCTCCTCGATTCCTCAAGCCCGGCGACGTCGTGCGGAGCGAAATCGAAGGACTCGGCCAGATTCACAACGCAGCGGTCGCGGCTCGTCGCTCCTAGCACCAGGAGGCCTATCAAGTCCTGACGGCGAGGGAGAAAGTACGGTTACGTCGTGGCAAACGATGCACCACTCGCGCTGAGCGCTCTTGAGTTCACGCCACGTCCAAGTATCGGGCGTCAATTTGTCGCCGATCGGCTGGTGCGGCTTTCTGACTCCAGCGTTGACGGCGAGCTTCGCCTTGACGGCGCTGTTCGTTTCTTGCAAGACGTCGGCACCGACGACTGGGAGAATACGGGCCTCAAGACCGGCGGTAATTGGGTAGTACGTCGTACGTCACTTCGATTAGCCGATCAGGGACGTTGGCCACGTCTTGGTGAACGGGTTGACATCGCTACCTGGTGTTCAGGTACGGGTGCCGCATGGGCCGAGCGCCGAACCAATCTCTCCGTTGATGGAAAAGTACTGGTCGAAGGAGTGGCGCTCTGGGTCCCGCTCGATGGACGTGGTCGCCCTCTTCGGATTCCAGAGGGCTTTCTTTCTGTTTACGGAGAGGCAATCCAAGGAAGAAGAGTTTCTGGACGGATAGCGCACAATGCAATCGGCGAGCACGCGATTCGACAACCCTGGCAGATCCGCCGACGAGATCTCGATGTGATTGGCCACGTAAACAATGCAGCAGTGTGGGATGCCATTGTTGAAGTAGTGAACGCCCCCGTGCGTGCCGCCAGCGTGACCCACCATGGGCCGATTGAAGCGCACGATATCGTCACCTTGGTCCATGAGCCGGGCCGAATCTGGCTTGAAGTCGAGAGCGACGTGAGAGTTTCGGCACTTGTTGAGCAGCAGTGAGGACTCGACCCATTCTTTTGGCTAGCGTTGGCCCACGATGACGATAACTCCCGCCGAGACCGCGGCACCCTCGCCAACGAAGGCTCGGCCCCTGTCATCGTTTTTTGTCGCCCCTCGGGGGGATGGATCACGTCGGCGCCGTGGGTCTGACGTCACCAAGCTCATTCTCGCAATTCTCTTGGCGCTGTACTTTGTCGTGTCGCTGACCTCGTATCAGCACTTCCAGGTGAACATCATCAACGCGTTCTACCCGACCCGTCACTGGTTGAATACGCTCGTTGAAGTCATTTGGATTATTGCCACATTTGGAACGATTCTGATCATGGTTGGCGTTGCTGCATTTTGTCGGCGCATCGAGATTCTTCGGGATCTCGTGGTCGCCGTTGCCTTGGCAATCGCTACGAGTTATTTCATTCAACAACTCTTTGGCGTCACTGCAAACCTACCGAAAAGTCTTGAGAAGTCATTGGCTGGCGTGAACCTTGGTTTCCCCGTTCCCATCTATGCGGCATCGGTGGCCCTTGTGCTCGTGGCGCTTCCTTACCTCGGACGAGGCTTTCAACGCCTCCTCGAAGGGATTCTTGCCCTAGGGATTCTGGCGGGTCTTGGTTACGGCGCCGGGCTGCCGTTTAGTCTTCTCGGTTCAATTGTGCTGGGTTGGGGTGCCGCCTCAGCCACGCATCTCATCTTTGGTTCCCCCACAGGCATCTCAGCTCCTTCTGTCGTTGCCGAGAACCTCAAAGGCTTTGGACTCAACTTCACGTCGATCGAGCCTGTGCCCCATCAAGAATGGGGATTCGCACGCTTTCAGGGGAAGACCGATGACGGCCGATTGATGAGGATTTCGCTCTATGGTCGCGACGCTCAAGAGAGTCAGTTGTTCGCCAAGCTCTATCGTTCTGTTTTTCTCCGTAATGACTCTCGTCCTTTCCTTTTGACTCGAGTGGCGCAAGTCGATCATGAGTGTTATCTCACCTTGATCGCGGCAACCGCCGCCTCTGGCCCATCGGAGCAAGTCGTTGCCTCGGGGCTCACCGGGCCAGACAACGACGCGGTCGTAGTGTCAGCCATCCCTTCTGGATCCTCATTGCTGGCACTGATTGGCCAAAAAGAAACCATCAGTGACGTAGCCCTCGAGACGCTTTTTGGCACCATCAAGGGATTCGGAGAGAAGCGGTTCGCACATGGCGGCATTGATCTCAATCGGATCCTCATCGACGGCGACCATGCGAGCCTCATCGATTTTAATCAAGCGCAGAACTATGCCACCGACGAAGCGCAACTTCGAGATATCGCAGCGCTCCTGGTGGCAGTATCGCTCGGCGTTGGGGTGGAGCGAACGCTGGCCGCTGGCGTGAAGGTACTTGGAGCGCAGCGCGTGGCGCAGGCGCTGGCCTACGTGCAAGACGTGGCCCTTCCGAATTCGTTGTCGAGTGAAGTCCGCAAAGACCATAGTCGGGCGATATTGAAAGAGCTTCGTGAGCAAGGAGCAAAGGTCACCAACATTGAGGTTCCAAAACTCGCTGAGCTTCATCGCGTGAGTTGGACAAATATGATTTTGGCTCTCGGCACCTTGATTGGCGGGTGGGCGCTCATCGGCGTCTTCTTACACGTTGCCCAGTCGGCGTCAACCTTGGAGCACGCCAACTGGTTCTGGGTGGTGGTCGTTGCGGTCATCGCTCAGCTTGCCTACTTCGGCTCGGGCCTGGCCACGATGGGGTCAGTCACGTCGGTCATGCCCTACCTCCTTGTGGTCGTTTTGGAATTATCGAATACCTTCGCCGGCCTTGCCTTAGGGACGCCCGCTGTGATGGCCGCACGTATTCGCTTCTTCCAGAAACAGGGGATCGATACGACGATCGCGGTCTCGTCTGGGGTGCTGACCTCAACGGCATCGTGGATTGTCAAGGGCGTGCTCTTCTTGATCTCGATTCCTTTTGCGATCAGCGTGATCCACATCAGTTCGCTGACGGGTGGAAAACACGGCTCGGATACGAAGATCTTGGAGTATCTCTTAGTTTTGGTGGTGGGGATTGGCTTGATCGTGGCACTGTCATTGGGCGTGCCACGGTGGAGGAAGTTGGTCAAAGCCCAAATTGTCCCTCGGCTCAAAGAAGTCGTTGATCACTTTTCCGTCCTGATTCATCTGCCCACCAAGATCGCCGAGATCTTTGGTGGGATGTTCATCGCCCAGATCACCATGGCACTGGCCCTCGGTGGAGCACTACAAGCATTTGGTTACCACCTCTCGATTCCGGTCTTGCTCTTTGTGTTGACGATCGGATCAATGCTGGGTGGCGTTTCACCGGTGCCCGGGGGTATGGGGGTTGTTGAAGCGGGGATGATCCTTGGATTGAAAGCCGCAGGGATCCCTGCTGACGTTGCGGTGGCAGCGGTCTTTGTGCAGCGGCTCTTCACCGCGTACTTGCCCCCAATTGCGGGGTGGTTTGCCTTGATGTGGTTGCGTCGTAAAGAGTATCTCTAGTGGCTTCGTTGACGATCGTGACCTTGTGCACGGGAAACGCCTCTCGTTCGGTGATGTCGGCCATGATGCTCGCGCAGCTCGCAGACCACGAAGGGATCTCGCTCAACATCCTCTCGGCGGGAACCCATGTGATCGATGGCCAGCCCATGGGAGCGCGTACCCGAGCGGCTCTTGCGTCCCTTGGTGACGTTGACATTTCGACCGTGCCGCTTCATCGAAGTCATCAGCTTTCGCCTGGTGACGTCGCCAAAGCAGATCTCATCTTGGCGATGGAAGCTGATCACATTCGTTATGTACGCCGGGTGCACCCTGAAGCCGCTAACAAAACAGTGACGCTGATTCGTTTTGTTCGAGAACTCAGTCCCGACGACCGTCCTGTCACCGAACGGCTCGCTGCCATGAGCCTTGGGAGTCTTTCGCTCGACGACGAACAAGACGTTGAGGACCCTGCAGGTGGAGACCAAGAGGTCTACAACGCCTGCGCACAAGAACTGTGGGAGTTATGCCAGGTAGCGATTGCAATGATGGGGAGCGGATCGCTCGATTAGTCGGCGCGCACAGAGCGCAAGCCAGCCCAAAGCATTGATGACATTCGCCGTGCCAAACGCTCGGACTCGGTCTTGCGACTTTGGTCAGTGAGGAGCACGTGACGAGTATCAATCCACGCCAGTGACGCCCCTTCGGCCATCCCCACGAGACCAGCCGCCAAAAATACTCGGTGCTCTGCGTCAAGGCCTGCATCGATCAAGGGGTCAATCGCTCCGACAAGTGCTCGTTCAACTTGTCGTACGGCACGACCAAGTTCCTCGTCGCCACCATGGTCACGGTCGTAAAGGAGTTTGAACGAAGCGGGGTCAGCGACCACGAGGGCGAAGTAGGCACGAAGCCCTTCTTCAACTTGGCTTCGTGGACCAACAGCTCGTGCGGTGGCTTCGGCAATCGCCGCCAAAATTCGGTTGGCTACTTCGTCAACGAGTTCGAGGTAGAGGGCCTTCTTTGACGAGAAGTGTTGGTAGAGGAGAGGTTTGGTGACCCCGGCTGCTTCGGCGACGTCATCCATGGTCGTCGAACTGAACCCTCGCTCGGCGAAAAGTGCCGCTGCAACATCAATTAACTGGCGACGGCGCTGTTCTCCAGTGAGGCGTCGGGCCCGGGTCTGGGGCGGAGGAGTGACGATCGACACAGAACTGAGGTTATCGCTGAAATGGGGGAGGCGAAACGCCAAATCCCATGGAGCTCAGTACCTTGTTGAGTTCCTCTGGCTGGTCGGCCAATGAGAAGTGTGCCCGAGCAATAGCGAGGTTTTGCTCGAGGACTTCTTCGATTGGGTCGCTGAGGTAGCGATCGATTTGGTCAACTTCATCGAGAGAGAAGAAGGTAAAGCCGAATGAGCGGATCTCTTCGGCAACGGGGTAGTTGCCAAGAACGAGGGGTTTTCGGTGGGTCACGGCCTCGAGAGCGGGATTGCCAAAGCCTTCCCAGGTCGAGGCCAGCACGACGAGATCGCTGGCCGCATAGACATCATCAATGGTCAGATCTCCAAGGAAGCGCACCGTCGGGACGTCAGTGGTGTTGAGTGCAGTATCGAGTTCGCTTTGATAGCCGTCTTCTGCAGGTCCGGTGAGCCAGTACGCAGCACCCAGAGCCTGCGCCAGGTCTAATCCTCCGCCTATGTTTTTTCGCGCCAGCGCTCTGGTGGGTTGGACAATGAGGCGGTCAGCATCAGTGACCTTGGCATAGTGGCGGCCAGCCGCACGATCACCCTGGGGAGGATCGATGGCAAAGCGGTTGTAAAGACAGACGGCCTCGATACCTCGGGCATTCAGTTCACCACGCGTGAACTGATTAATGGTGACGTGTTGCCAACTGGGATCGTCGGGTGGCGTGCCAAACGCAGCAGTGTCTGCCCGATGCCACGAGAAGTCATGGTCGTGCATGATTGCCGGGCGCCCTTTCAGGGCCGTGGCAACGGCTTCGGTAGCGCGTGGGTTTAACGGTAGTGAGCAAATGTTTTCGACGATGACAAGATCAAAGGCGGCGAGTGCTGTTTCAAGAGCATGCTGATCAATCGCTTCGGTATCGGAAATGCCCAGACCGGGGAATTTGATGACCTCCTCGTCGCCTTCACCAGCAATCAAGGTGACGTCGTGGCCCAGGGCTCGAAGTGACGCCTCCCACTTCGCCGCTTCAATGGAGACCCCATCGGTTCCATGGAGCCGATAGGAGATGATGCCAAGAGAACTCACCTTGATGAATCTAAACGAGGACGGAGACCCGGTTGTAACGTCGTGTGCGGCTAACCTAAGGAAAAGCTTGACCGGAGCCACATGGTGGGACCCGAAGGAAGAAAGAGCCTGATCGATGAAGAAAAAAGCGCTCATAACCGGAATCACCGGCCAAGATGGTTCTTACCTGGCTGAGTTACTTCTCGAACAGGACTATGACGTTGTGGGAGTGGTGCGACGATCATCGACCGTGACGGATGAACGCATTGACCACATCAAGGATCGAATTGAGCTCGTGAGTGGCGACCTTCTCGATGAAGGCTCACTGCGACAGACCCTTGGCGAGCATCGACCTCAAGAGGTCTACAACCTCGGAGCGCAAAGTTTCGTCCAAGCGTCATGGGGCCAACCAGTCCTGACCGGAGAGACGACGGCATTAGGCGTCACGCGGCTCTTGGATGCCATTCGCGCTGTCGACCCGGAGATCCGCTTTTACCAGGCAAGTTCCTCTGAGATGTTTGGGAAGGTCCAAGCCGTTCCCCAAGACGAAGACACTCCGTTCTATCCCCGCAGTCCTTATGGCGTCGCCAAGGTCTACGGCCATTGGATCACCGTGAACTATCGCGAGAGTTACGGCATGCATGCGTCGTCGGGCATTCTGTTCAACCATGAGTCACCACGTCGGGGCCTTGAGTTCGTGACTCGAAAGGTCACGAATGGTGTGGCCCGAATCAAGCTGGGCTTGGACACACAACTTTCCTTGGGGAATCTCGATGCACAGCGTGACTGGGGTTACGCTGCCGACTATGTCCGTGCGATGTGGCTCATGCTGCAACAAGACACGCCGGACGACTACGTCGTTGCCACCGGCGAGACCCATGAAGTAAGAGAACTGTGCGAAATTGCCTTTGCTGTGGCGGGGTTGAACTACGAAGATCACGTCATTTTGGACGAGCGCTTTTTGCGCCCCGCCGAAGTCGACCTGCTGGTTGGTGACCCGGCGAAGGCAGAGTCCGTGCTCGGCTGGAAGCGGGAAGTTGAATTTTCCCGTTTAGTAGAAATGATGGTGGAGTCCGATCTCGAGGCACTCACTCGCCAACTTCGCTAGTTCCTCTCGGGCAAGCATGATCCGAGCGTTCCACGGGTAGCATCAAGAGTCCATGGTGAGCGCCATTTCACTCCAGTCGGCCGTCGCGGTGGCGGGCCGTTTCCCCGTCCTAGCCGGGGTTGACCTCAACCTTGAAGAGGGAACTGTCTGTGCGGTCCTCGGCGCAAACGGTGCCGGGAAGACCAGTCTGCTACGTCTCCTGGCTGGGCTCACCGCGCTCGAACGAGGTGCGGGAACCGTCCTTGGGGCTGACTTGACGAAGAACACCAGTGGCCTGCGTGCCAATGTGGGCTTAATGGGTCATGGGGTGGGGCTCTACGAGGAGCTGCTGCCCAGAGAAAATCTGGCCTTCATGATCAAGGCGGCACGCCTCGACCCCTCAGGAATCCCCGAAGCACTTGATCGAGTGGGGATTCGTGGCCGCATCGCCGCGACCCCCGTGGGGCAACTGTCCGCTGGACAACAGCGCCGAGTCGTCCTGGCGTCGCTGGTGGCGCGCCGCCCTCGTCTTTGGCTCCTTGACGAACCGCACGCAAGTTTGGACGCTCAAGCCCGTGACCTCGTTGGGAGTGTCCTCGAAGAAGCAGCTGCTGGTGGTGCAACGGTGGTCGCCACAAGTCATGAACCTGACATTGTGATTCCTTTGGCTGACGTGGTGGTGACCATGGCTGGTGGCGTCGTAACGGAACGCTACGCGGGCGGAAGAATGGGGTTAAGCGATGTTTCGTGATGCGGCGCTCGTCGCAGGTCGAGATCTTCGTATTGAGCTGCGTTCTCGCGTCGTGCTGTGGCAGGTGCTCCCGTTTTCAGTCCTGGCGCTTCTCCTCTTTGCGTTTGCGTTTGGTCCGAGCCAGGCACGCCTCGTTCAAAGCGCTCCCGGATTGTTTTGGCTTGCTCTTTTATTTTCAACGGTGCTGTTCGCTCAGCGTTCGCGCGCTCTTGAAGGGTCGCCAGCAACCAGAGAGGCAGCGCGACTCTTAGGGCTCGATCCAGCGGGAGTGTTTTTGGGCAAAACGGTGGCGCTCTTTTTGGAATTGGTGGTGCTTGAAGTCTTGTTGGTTGTGGGGCTCTTATTGCTTTTTCACGTGGTGGTCGTCTCTTGGCTGGTCTTGATTGCGGCCTGTCTCTTGGCTGCGCTGGGCTTGGCGTCAGCCAGTGTGCTTTACGGAGCACTTTCAGGTGAGGCTCGAATTCGCTCCACATTGTTGCCGGTCCTGTTGCTGCCGATTTTGGCCCCGGTTTTGATCGCCGGAGTTCGGTCATTTCAAGCCGCCATCAAGGATGGCGCAGGCCTGAGCGGAAGATGGCTCGGAGTGCTGGCAGTATTCAGTGTGGTCTACACAGGCTTAGGGATTGCTCTCTATGGCCCCCTCGAGGAGAACTAATGCGTAAACAGTTGGATCGATGGCTTGGCCCTCTGGCGTTCGTGCTGGTCGCTCTTGATGTATGGCTCGGCCTTTGGATCACGCCACCGGACCAGGTCCAGGGAGATTATGTCCGGCTGGTCTACGTCCACCCGGCAGTTGCCTGGGTGGCGCTCTACGTCGCCTTCGGCATGGCGGGATTGTGCAGTGTTCTCTACCTATGGCCGAGAACTCGTTCTTTGGCCTTTGATTATGCAGCCGCTGCGGCCGTTGAAGTGGGTGTGGTCTTCACCATCTTGACGTGCATTACCGGAGCAATCTGGGGCCGTCCCACCTGGGGTGTGTGGTGGACGTGGGATGCCCGCCTCACGTCAACGGCCCTCCTCGCCGTGATGTTCTTGGGGTATCTAGCGCTCCGCCGCGTACCGGCAGAACCCCATGTGCGAGCACGACGTTGTGCGGTGATGGCCTTGGTTGCGGCCGTAGATGTTCCGATCGTACATTTTTCTGTCAATTGGTGGAATACCTTGCACCAGGGAGCGACGGTGCTGAACGCCAATCTCAGCCCGAGGATTCATGGGTCCATGGCGTGGACGCTGTTGTTGAGCTTTATTGCATTTACTTTGTTGTTCGTCTGGATGGTGATCGCTCGCTATCGATTAGAAGTTCTTCGTCACAGCGGCGAAAATAAAGACCTGGATCGAGCACTGAGTGAGCGTCGGGCCGAAGGAGCAGAAGCATGAGTTACGTGATCGCTGGTTATGTCATCACGCTGACGTCGTTGAGTCTCTACGCAGGTTCGTTGATCTATCGACTTCGTCAGGCACAAAAAGGCCGGGGAGATGACCATTTATGAGCGATGGTTCGCCTTCGAAAGAAGCAGCGTCGGCCCCTGGTCCTCATCTTTCAACGAAGAAAACCTCGCGTCCCGCCCTGCGTTTGGCGATCGTGGGGATTGTCGTTGGTGCTGCCGTGGCGTTTTTATTGATTAAAGGCCTGGGGAGCTCGTTGAACTACTTCGATACGGTCAATGACGCGGTGACCCACCGAGCATCGATTGGGACGTCGGAGATTCGCCTTGAAGGAACCGTTGACAAGGGAACGGTTGTGCGCACGAACTTAGGTGCATCGTTCTATATTTCATCGGGAACCCATCGCGTCCATGTGATTAATGAGGGAACCCCGCCCTCGCTCTTCCAGCCAACGGTGCCGGTGGTGGTGGTCGGACATTTCTCTACCCCGACCTCGATGACCTTTCTGTCCAATCAGATCATGGTCAAGCACTCTTCTTTTTACATCACGCAACATCCCAATCGTGTGCGCGCGGGGAATGGAGCGACGCACTAAATGGAAGCGCATCTCGGCGATTTAGGAGTTTGGATCGCCTTTGTTGCCTCAGGCCTTGGGGCGATCCTGTTGGCGGTCGATCTTCTTCGCCGGAAACAAGGACATGCGCCGTTCACAACGCTGAACGGGCGAAACCTTATCCCCCTCGTTGTCGTCGGAGCAGTACTCGCCACGGGAGCGATGCAGACTGCGCTGATTACTCATAACTTTTCGATCGCTTACGTCGCCGAGAACAATGCCTCAGTTACCCCACTGATTTATTCGATCACGGGGATGTGGTCAGCACTGGCGGGTTCAATTTTACTGTGGGGCTTAATCCTGACCGGCTACCTCCTCGCCGTTACGGTTCGGTATCGCAAAGAGAGCAACGACGAAGTGATCGGCTGGGCCTTGGCCATCATCATGATGGTGGCGACCTTTTTCTTTGGTCTGATGACTGGTCCTGCAAATCCATTTGTGACGACTGGTTCGGTTGTGCCGACGTCCGGGGCGGGGCCGAACTCGCTGTTGCAAAATAATCCGCTCGTGGCGATTCACCCACCGTTGCTGTATTTGGGCATGGTGGGCTTTACCGTCCCCTTCGCCTTCGCCATCGCGTCGCTGATCACGGGTCGGGTGAGTGATGGTCTCCACATCGACACGCGGCGATGGGCTCTCATTGCCTGGACTGCGTTGACCATTGGTGTGGTACTCGGGGCGTGGTGGAGTTATCAAGTACTGGGGTGGGGAGGCTTTTGGGCCTGGGATCCAGTGGAAAATGCTGCCTTGATGCCGTGGCTCTGTGCGACGGCGTTCGTCCACTCCATTGTGGTGGAAGAACGCCGAGGGTTGTTGCGCGTGTGGAACCTGTCACTGGCAATCGGAATCTTTGCCCTAACGATTTTGGCGACCTTCTTCACTCGCTCAGGCGTCGTGCTGTCAGTGCATGCGTTTTCCGACTCCTCTCTCGGTACGATCCTTATTGGGTTTTTTGCCTTCATCGTCTTAGGGTCGTTGGCGCTGATCGCATGGAGGGGCGATGCACTGCGCTCGTCGATCAGAATCGATGCCGCCTATTCACGTGAAGGCGCGTTCGTCTTGAACAACATTCTTTTTGTCGGCTTTGCTGCGGTCGTTCTCGTCGGCACCGTCTTTCCCATGTTGTATCAAGCGCTCAAGGGAAGCACGGTGACGGTGGGCGCGCCCTATTTCAATTCAGTGGCGGTGCCCATGGGGATCGGCATTTTGTTCATCATGGCGGTCGCCCCCATTCTCTCGTGGAGAGCAGCCACGGCGAGGCAGACCGCTCAGCGCATGGAGTTTCAGGTGTGGTTCGCTGTGGGGGTTGTCGTCATCCTGGTGATCAGTGGCGTGCGCGGGCTCTTCGCGCTCGTTGGATTCTTCTTGGCCACGGTGGCGCTGGGAACAGCCCTGCGTCATCTCCTCGTCGAAGCGCGAAGTGAACGCCGTAAGGGTGGAACGGGTTTGCGAGCGGTGATCGGCAGAAGCGGCGGGGGAATGATCGTCCATGTGGGTGTGGTGATCATGGCTATTGGCATTGTGGCATCGACGAGTTATGTCGCACGAACTGAGATGGTGATGCGTCCAGGGCATGTTGTTTCCTTCCACGGCCATACATTTCTCTATCAAGGACTGCGCACGGTCGTCACGCCAGTAAAGACGACAACCGAAGCATGGATCTTGGTTGACGGCGGTGGGCCGTTTAAGCCAGGCGTGTCGCAGTATGCCGGTCGTGCGAGTGAGCCCGTGGGGACGCCAGCAATTGATTCGGGATTCTCGGGCGATGTCTATCTCACCTTCGACGCCATCGGCGCTCGAGGTGGAGCTTCTGGTGCGCAAGCTGATCAAGGACTCGCCCCAAGGTCCGTGGCGATTGGGGTCATCGTGGAACCACTCTTACCCTGGCTATGGGCCGGCGGGATCATCATCGGGATCGGTGGATTCATGGCGTTCGTTCCGCTGCGACGTCGACGACGACGTCCTGAGGGTGAGCGCGACCTTGTTCAATCTGAATCGATCGCGGCAAGCGTATGACCCCACCGAAGAGAGTTCGCTTTATCGCTCTTCTCTCCGGCGTCGTTGGCGTGATCGTGGTTGCCCTCATTGTGCTGTTGGCCACCCGTGATTCCAATCAAGCAACCACCTTCCAAAGTCCACTCCTCGGCCGTCCAGCACCCGTCATGGCCGGCGTGACCCTGCAAGGGCCGGTTATTAACTTGGCCAATGCCAAGGGCCACGTGGTCGTGGTGAATTTCTTTGCATCATGGTGTCCACCGTGCCAGCAAGAGTCACCGCAACTTTCGGCGTTTGCTTACGATCAAACAAAGATCACGAACGGAGCACAGATGCTTGGTGTGGTCTACAACGATTCCAATACGGCCATGAAGGCGTTTATCCAACAACAAGGAATTGGCTACCCCGTCTTAACCGACCCCCAGGGCAATACAGCGAATCGCTGGGGTGTGAGCTCTCCACCGACCACCTATATCGTTGCCGCGAGTGGGCGAGTTGTCGCCGCATACGTCGGACCGTTGACCGCAAAACAACTCGATGCTGCGGTCAAGCCCTATGTTGGGGTTCACTGAGATGACGAGATTTTCGCTGTGGACTCGCTTTGCTGCTGCTGCACTCATTCTTTTCGTTGCCTTGATCGTGGGCTCCAATGTCTTTTCCCCGCACGTTCAGACAAATCGAGAACGAGCGCAATCAATTGATGCGACGATCAAATGCCCGAGCTGTCAAGACTTGTCGGTTGCCCAAGCGTCGTCACCGTCGTCAATTGCGGTGCGAGCGCAAGTACTCAGAGACGTCAATAAGGGAATGTCGAATAGCGAGGTTCTTGCGCAACTTGAATCTCAATACGGCAATGCCATCTTGCTCACCCCACCACCAGGAGGACTCAGCGCTATTTTGTGGATTGTCCCAGTGCTTATCGTGGTCCTGAGTGCCGCAATTTTGATCAGCGTCGTGACAAAACGTCGGCGAAGCGCTAGGCCTCGTGGCCAAGCGCTCGTAGATCACGAATAACGGGACCAATATGATCCACAAATCGTTGGACGTCACGGTCAGTGGTCGACCAGCCAACCGATACTCGCATGGAGCGATCTGCTTCGAGTCCCATCGCCGCTAAGACCGGCGAAGGTTCAAATGACTCTGATGCACACGCCGAACCCGAGTGGACGGCCACACCAACGCGGTTGAGCCCCATGAGTACCGGCTCGGCTTCGACCCCAGCAATCGTGAAACAACGGAGATAGGAAACCCGCTGCTCGGGGTTGGGATCACCCACGGCCTCGACGCCGTCAACGCCGAGAGCGGCGTTCTCCAACGCGGCGATCTGAAGACGCGCCCTGTCTGCTTCTTGGGCGAGGACTCCAGGCTCACTGAGGGAACTTGCTGCAACGCCCATGCCGACGATGCCGAGAATGTTCTCGAGCCCAGCTCGGCGCGCCCGCTCTTGGGTGCCTCCTCGCAGGAGGGGTGCCAGCACGTGACCTTTGCGGACAAAGAGTGCCGCAACCCCCTGGGGAGCTCCGAGAAGTTCACCGGTCACACTGACGACGTCTGCATCAAGATCACCGAAGTCCATATCGACATGGCCGAAGACCATTGAGGCATCGATATGAATCGCAACTTTGTGCGCTCGGGCAATGCCAACAACTGCTTGTATGTCCTGAAGCGTCCCGGTTTCGTGGTTCGCAGCGTGAACACTGATCATGTCGATGGCCTGGTCCGCGAGGAGGCTCGTGAGAGTATCGAGGTCGTAGTGGCCAAGAGCGTCGACGGGGATGGTGATGAGTTGTCCGTGATGGGCTACTTCTTCAAGCACGCTGGCCCGCTCAGTCTGTGAAGTAGCGACCGAGCCCTGACCTCGAAACGCCGAAAGGGAAGTGGCGATTGACTCGGCAATCGATGAGGTGAAGACAACCTGGCGGGGAGTGACGTGGCCGAGGGCGGCGACGGCATCTCGAGACTCTTCAATGATCCGACGGATTGTGATGGCATCGTCATAAGGGCGACCGGGGTCGCTTTGGGGGAGTGCAAGTAATTCAGTGAGGGCATCGACCACGGTGGGCCGCAGCGGGCTCGACGATGCGTGATCGAGAAAAGCCACCGCTATGCAGTGGCGCGACAGGCCTGATCGCCGCGAGCGCGTGAGGTTAATTGAACCTCTGTTGACTGCTGTGCGACACCAAGACCGGCGAGCAGGCCGGTCACCATTCCTTTGTCGACGGCACACAACACAGGATTGTGGGCAGCAACTTCTCCAAAGGGACAGTGCTCAACGACGACAGAGGGGTGGGTTGTTCCTTCAGCGCGGGCCGCAAAGCCGTGAGCCGTCATGGTCTGAGCGACGGTAGCCATCGCTGCTTGAATGGTTCGTTGGCCGTCTACGGGTCCCATGCGCTGGGCGAGATCAAAACCAAAGTCGTGTCCTACTTGTGACGCAATTGCTTCGGATTGGTCGGTGCCAAGTCGTTCGAGGGCTTTTTCAAGCAAGGCCAAGATCAGATCATCTTGTCGTGTACCGAGATCGAAGACGAGATCAGTCGCCACGCAGGAGTACCGCTTGGCCGGACGACCAGCATTGTTCGACCGCTCTGGTGCTTCGGCTTCGATATAGCTTCCCCCGAGAAGCCGATCGAGGTGGTGGCGGACCACGTTGGGGTGGAGAGCGAACTCATCAGCGAGTTCAGCAACCGTACAGTGAGGGTTCGAGCGGATATAGAGAAAGATCGCTCGTCGAGATGGATCCCCAAAGGCACTTGAGAGAGCGGCGATGGCGGCAGAGAAACCCTGATCTTCAGAACGCTGCCCAGTGTTCTCAAGTGCAGCGAGCGTCTCCATAGCCCCTAGTCTAACGAGGGGAACTCACCGATGAGTTCCCTGCGGGGGTTTCCAGCCTGAGGAGAGCGTTTTGTGAGTGGACCAAGTGATCCAACCAAACTAAGAGAGGTCGCTGAGTCCGTCATCGACCCCGAACTTGAGTGTTCGCTCGGGACGGTCGGGATGATCGGGGCGCTGGCACTCGATGGATCATCGCTCAACGTAACCCTCACACTCCCGATTACTGCATGGCCGAATGCGGACGATCTCGAACGAGCGCTTCAAGAGCTGCTGGGAGCGCAAGAGGGGATCGATCACGTCACCGTCCAGCGGCGCACCATGACCGAGGATGAACGACTGACGCTCCGCAGCACCTTGCGCGTGATGATGGGTGCGCAAGCTGATGACCATGGCCATAGTCACGGAGATGAGACACCAGCGTTCTTACGTTCAGATTCCCCAACGCGCGTGCTGGGGATCTCCTCAGGAAAAGGTGGTGTGGGGAAGTCATCGGTCACCGTGAACTTGGCGATTGCGTTAGCCCAAGCGGGGAAGACCGTGGGCGTTCTTGACGCCGATGTCTATGGATTTTCACTTCCTAAAATGCTCGGGCCCTTGCACGATCCGATCATCTTGGGCGACACCGTCTTGCCGACTGCGGTGCACGGCGTGCGTTGTCTTTCGATGGGATTCTTTGTGCCCGACGAGCAACCAGTGATTTGGCGTGGGCCAATGCTGCATAAGGCAATCGAACAGTTCATCACGGAGGCCTACTGGGGCACTCCTGATTTTCTCGTGATCGATATGCCGCCGGGAACCGGTGATGTTGCGTTAACCCTCAGTGAAGTACTGCCAAGAGTTGAGATGTACGTGGTCACGACACCGCAGCCAGCCGCAGAACGAGTGGCCCAGCGCTCTGCGTGGGCGGCACGCAAGATGAAACTAGCGGTGCGTGGTGTGATTGAAAACATGGCATGGTTCACCGGTAATGACGGAGAGCGCTATGAACTTTTTGGAAGTGGGGGAGGAGAAATCTTGGCCAAGCAACTCGGCGTGCCGATGTTGGGCCAAGTTCCCTTCATGCCAGCGCTTCGCCAAGGGGGCGACGAGGGTCGACCGATCACCGTGACCGACCCTCAAAGTGAAGCATCACAGGCCTTTTCCCTGTTGGCCGAAAAGATCATTGCCCAAGGGCCAGCTCGGGTTTACCGCCAAGAACTCAAGTTGGGGTAGTGCTGCTGATGGCCGAGGCGACTAGTTTCGGAAGAGAGAGCGGAGGTATCGAATGGAGTCAGTAGCGAAGAAGACGGTCGTGATTACCGGAGGGGCGAGCGGGATTGGCTTTGCCACAGCACAGCGATTTGTCAAAGAAGGCGCCAACGTCGTTCTGGCTGATATTGAAACCGCAGCCCTCGATCAAGCAGTGATTGACCTCTCGGCAGAAGGCGCCAACGTCATCGGCGTTCCCTGTGACGTGGCGGTTCTGGAAGACGTCCGCAAGGTTGCGGAGAAAGCACAAGAACACTTTGGTGGTGTTCATGTCGTCTTCAACAACGCGGGCGTCGGCGGCGGTTCGACCATCGCATCACCTCCTGAAGTTTGGGAATGGGTGATGGGCGTCAACGTAACCGGCGTCACGAATGGCCTCGCCGTTTTTTTGCCACTGTTTCTCGCACAAGACGAAGGACACATCGTGAACACAGCGTCGCTGGCGGGCCTCGGTGGGGTTCCTGGTATGGGTCCCTACTGCGCGTCAAAGTTCGCGGTTGTGGGACTGTCTGAGTCGCTCTGGTACGAACTCGCTGGAAAACGAAGCAACGTGCACTGTTCGGTGCTCTGCCCGGGTTTCGTGAAGACGAGAATCTTTGAATCAGAGCGCAACAGCCCCGAGTCGCTGCGTGAGTGGGTAGATCAGCCCGAATCGCAAGCGCTGCGTGAATTCACCCGTCAGATCGTTGAATCTGGTCTTGATCCTTCGGTGGTGGCGAATGAAGTACTCGGGGCCGTCCTCGATGAACGCTTCTGGATTCTTCCCCATGAGCGCGTTGCGCTCGCCACGATGCGCCAACGCATGGAGTGGATGGAGGGCGGCACCCCTCCACGTATCGACCTCTCTGAGGCGGCCAAGAAGTAATTAGTGATCGATTCCTTGGGGAAGCAGGTCAACCCGATAGCCGGCTAAATCCACGGCGGCCGAGAATGCATAGCGGTCGGTCATGCCCGCAACGTGGCTGACTGCGGAGCGCACAGCGTCCTGTGACGATGCATCAGGAACGCTCGTCGGATTGTCGATGAAATAGTTCACCAAGACGGTCAGGACGTCAATCACGGCGTTGGCTTGTACTTGTGATTCATCACGGAGGTAGATGCCCTCGTAGTTAAAGGCCCGGAACGCTGCCAGTGCTTCCGCATGATGGGCATCCATGCCGATGGTGCCGTGGGTCAAGGAGGTCCGCACCATGGCATCAATGAACGAGCCGAGTTGTTGACCGCGTCGAATCCCACAGCGCTCAGCCACGATTGCCGGCAAGAGATCGGTGGTGACGATACCGGTGGAGACTGCGTCTTCAAAATCATGACAGACGTAGGCAATGCGATCAGCCCATGAGACGACTTCGCCTTCAGGAGTTCCTGGAGCAGGACGTGACCACGAGTGGTTCCGAATGCCGTCCAAGGTCTCTGCGCACAAGTTCAGCGAGGCCAACGCTACGTCCGCTCCCCACGGGGCATGGTTAAAGCCCTCGGGGAGAAAGGGATTGAATGCATCTTCGCTTGCGTGCCCCCCCGGACCATGGCCGCAATCGTGGCCCAAGGCAATGGCTTCGGTGAGCGCAACGTTCAATCCAAGGGCTCGTGCGATACCGGTGGCTACTTGAGCGACTTCTAACGCATGGGTGAGACGGGTGCGCTGGTGGTCGTCAGGGAGCACAAAGACCTGGGTCTTGCCCGCAAGTCGGCGAAAAGCTGCCGCGTGAAGGATACGGTCTCGATCGCGCTCAAAGCATGTTCTCCATGGATCGGGCGCTTCATCAATGGCGCGATTCCCAGATCCCTGAGCACGAGTTGCTCCAGGGACAAGGAGAAGTTCTTCGCGTTCCTCTCGGGTCAGGCGGTCAATACCTCGCTCGTCAAATGGGATGGCCCCAAGCTCAATCGAGGCGGTCGAATCACGGTGTGCCGTCACGATGGTGTCATTTTGGGCAAAGCCACTCATCGTCGACGCCCACAGGCGATTGCGCTCGGTAGTCTCTTCAGGCTGGCTCACGTTTCCTATTCTGCCCTTCCCCTGTAACGTAGGGAAACCAGAACAGCCCCGAGTCAAAGGAGAGCGTGACGTGGAAGTCCGCATCGGCATCGTACAGACCATGAAAGAACTTGAAATTGAGCTTGATGACGACGTGAAACGTGACACGGTCATCGCCGATATTGAGGCAGCCCTCACAGATGAAAGCGTCCTGTGGCTCACTGACCGCAAAGGTCGTCGTGTCGGCGTTCCGGCAGGAAAGATCGCCTACGTGGAAGTTGGAGCGCCGGCATCTGATCGCCGTGTCGGCTTCGGCACGCCATAACGAACGCGACCTTGAGCGTGGCAGCGACCCCGCTTCTCGATCGATCCCTTCTCTTTGTCACCGGCAAAGGTGGCGTCGGTAAGACCACCGTGACGGCCGGTTTAGCGCGTCTGCTGGCTGATCAAGGGAAACGAGTCTTGGCGTGCGAGATTGACGCAAAAGGCGATCTCGCCGCCGCATTCGAAGCCCATGGTGTGGGCTTCAATCCGGTTGATGTGGGTGGTCTGAGCCTCATGCACATGGACACCGAAGCTTCGCTTCGGGAATACTTGCGAATCCATCTCAAGATTCCCATGGTTGGGCGCATCGGTCCGGTAGCTCGAGCCTTTGACTTTGTCGCTACCGCGGCTCCAGGAGTGCGGGAGATCTTGACCGTGGGCAAACTCTGTTACGAAGTGCGAGAGCGTCACTATGACGCGATCGTGGTCGACTCTTCGGCGACGGGCCATATCGTTGGCCAACTCACCGCGCCGCAAGCCATTCAAAGTCTCGTCAAAGTCGGATTGATGCGATCTCAAACCGAGTGGATGCTCGACATCATGTCCGATCCTTCACAAACTGGTCTGATCATCGTGACCACGCCAGAAGAGATGCCGGTCTCTGAAACCTTGTCGCTGGCCAGCGAGGTCGCTGACAAGACCACCGTCGATCTCGCAGCGGTGATCGCGAATCGTGTGTTGCCTGAGCGATTCGCTCCTCGCGACGAAGAAGTATTCGATGCCATCACCAAGAAAGAGTCCCTGCGACTCGTTGATGAGATTGTCCACGCGCCAACGGAAGAGGTTTTTGCTGCAGCGCGGCTAGCCACAACACTTCGTCGACGGGGCTCAGCGCATCTCGTCACGTTACGAGAAGGATTGAGCCCGAGCGTGCCGGTGATCTTGCTGCCGTATCTTTTTGCCCGGAGCGAAGGTCTGCGTATGACGGTGCAGATCGCCGACCACCTCGGCGAGGAGCTGCTCTGATGGCGAAAGAACCAGCATCGTTTGAATCACTCTTTCGTTCTCGAGAGATCGTGATTGCCTGTGGGCCTGGTGGGGTGGGCAAAACCACGACCGCAGCAGCAATGGCGGCCACGGCTGCAGCGACCATGGGAGCGAAGGTGCTGGTCGTTACCGTCGATCCAGCGAAACGCCTGGCCGATGCGCTTGGTATCTCGGGAATCGGGAACACCGTCATGGACGTCCCGTCGAAGGTCTTCAAAAACGCAGGGGTCACCCCTCAAGGGTCGCTTTCGGCCGCCATGTTGGACACCAAAGAGAGCTGGGATGCCCTGATCAACGCGCACGCTCCAGATGAGGAAACCAAAGAGAAGATTCTTGGAAATCCCTTATATCAAAACATCACTAGTCGTTTTATTCAAAGTCATGACTACATCGCGATGGAGCGGCTCTATGAGTTGCATTCGTCAGGCAAGTGGGACTTGATCGTGGTGGATACGCCACCAACACGCAATGCGTTGGACTTCTTAGATGCCCCAGAGCGGATGGCGGACTTCTTTTCAAGCAAGTTGCTTCGCTGGTTGGTCGCTCCTTCTCGGTCATCAGTGGTGAGTCTTGCCACCAGACCTTTCACCCAGATTGCGGATCGCATCCTTGGGACGCAGTTCCTGCAAGACATCTCGGAGTTCTTTCTCTCATTGGAATCGATGTACGGAGGTTTCATCGAACGCGCGAGAGCCGTCCAACGCTTGCTTGCCGAAGAACGGACCAGTTTTGTGGTGGTCTCGAGTTCAGAGATGGTGCCGCTTCGAGAAGCAGAATTCTTCGTGGATGAACTGAGTAAACGAAATCTGGATATCGGCGGGGTGATTCTTAATAAGGTCCTGCCCGATTCCCTTTCTGATCCCAGCGTGCACGCCACGGCACAGCGTTTCGCCGATGAGCGAGAAGCTCTGGTGAGCGCGTTGGTCAGCCAGGTCGGCTGCGAGGAAGACGTCGCCCGACGAGTGTTGGCGACGGTGTCGTCAAGTTATGACGACTTCTCAGTGGTGGCCGAGCGCGAGCGTCAAAGTCGAGAACGATTCTCCCGGAGTGATGCGCCCGTCATGAACGTCCCCTACTTTGACCACGACCTAAACGATATGGCGGGGCTTCTCGGATTGGGTCATTACCTCTTTCCTCATTTGAAGAAGTAGTGATCAGCCAGATTCCAGAGAACCACCACAGCGAGCGTCAGCGTGACAAGATGAAGGGCACACCACCACCTTGTTGACGAGACTGCATGCTTGACTACCACCTTCACCTTTGGACTCATGAGCAAGCGGACACCTGGCTTTCGATTGACCAGATCGCTGCGTACTGCGAAGAAGCGGCCCGCCACGGGGTGAAAGAAATCGCGCTCACCGAGCATCTCCATCGTTTCAGCCAAGTCAACGATGTGGTGGGCAAATTCTGGGAGTCAACGGAGTCGAATCCAGCTCTGCAGGCATCGATGGCTGACTACTTCGATCACCATGCGCGAAGTGACTTGGACGCGTATGTGGAACTGGCCATGAAGGCCAAGCAAGAAGGACTGCCGGTCAAGATCGGCATGGAAGTTGACTATTACCGAGGTCAGATGGATGACGTGGGTGATCTTCTCGCTCAGTATCCCTTTGACGTGCTCTTGGGATCGGTCCACTGGATCGGCGGCTGGCGCTTTGATGATCGCCATGACGCCGTGCAGTTTGCTGAGTGGGATGTACGCGACGTCGACGACTGTTGGGATGCCTACTGTGAGGCGATTCAAGAACTGGCTGATACCCAGACGTGCGATGTCTTTGCGCATCCAGATCTCATCAAATACATGGGAAGGATTCCGGCAAATCCGACCGAGTGGTGGGATCGATTGGCCGAGACGGTAAAGAATTCAGGGATGGCCGCTGAGTTGTCGAGTGCCGGTTGGCGAACCAAAGCACAAGAGCAGTACCCAGCGGTGCCTCTTCTCGAGCGGTTTCTCGTGGCAGGGGTGCCGATGACCACCGCCTCGGATGCCCATCAACTCGATCGAGTTTCAGAACGTATGGAGGATTTGGGCTCGTTGGCGGCCTCGGTTGGACTGCTTGAGTTGGCGAGTTTTGAAGGACGGGTCCGCACCAACGTCCCTCTAGAGGACCTCTAATGGCGACGCCCAGCGAACTCGCACGCTTGCGTACGTCGCTCACTGAGGATCAAACCGAACATCTCCAACGCCTGCTGGGCTCATGGTCGCTATTGGCTGACCTTTCCTTTGCAGACCTCCTGCTGGCCGCGCCGGTCAGCGTCGTGCACGGTGGTGAACCCCAGCTCGTGGTCTTGGGCCAGATTCGTCCCAACAATCGCAGCACCTTGATCACCCAGGACCTCGTCGGCCAGACCGTTCCGGCTCGTCGCTGGGACTTGGCGCACGATGCATTGACCTCAGGGCGGCTCGTTGAAGGAACAATCGAGATTCGTAACGTCGCCGAAGACGTTGTCGTCTGGAATGTTCCCGTGCGCTACCGCGATGAAGTGATTGCCGTGTTGCTCAGGGTTCAAGGCCCCACTCGTTCGCCCGCCAACCTTTTTGAACGCACCTACCTCGATGTCTCGGAGCGCATTTGCTCGATGGTGTCAGAATCTGCGTTTCCGTATCCCGACGAAGAGGTGGCCGCCGAAGAGACACCGCGCGTCGGTGATGGTGCCATCGTGGTCGATGCACGAGGTCGTGTTGAGTACGCCACGCCAAACGCTGTGAATGCGCTTCACCGAATGGGGGTCTACTCGCCTCCTGATGGGAGCTTCTTTAATGATCTTGGTATCCAGTCCACTGTGGTGACGACGGCATTGGCGACCGGTAGTCCTGTGATCGAAGAGATCCACAAAGGTAAAGACGTGGCCGTCTTGGCCCATTGCGTGCCCTTGTTGGAAGACGGCCTCGTGACTGGTGCGTTGATTCTTTTGCGTGACGTCACCGACCTTCGCCGTCTTGACCGCTTGGTCCTCTCAAAAGATGCAGCAATTCGCGAGGTCCACCACCGAGTGAAAAATAATCTTCAAACCATCTCTGCGCTGTTGCGGCTCCAAGCAAGACGGACTGAAGCAGAGGATGGATCGCTTGCGCTCCTCGAAGCAGAACGTCGCATCCGCTCGATCGCAATCGTCCACGAGATCTTGTCGAAAGAGCCTGGTGATCAGGTTCCTTTCGACGAAATTATTCGGAGCCTGATTCAGATGGCCGAAGATTCCGTTGTCGTTGAACATCCCGTAGAGTTCTCCGTCCACGGTGAACTCGGCGAGGCAACCGCCGACATCGCTACTCCTCTTGCTGTAGCGATTGCTGAGATTTTACAAAACGCAGTTGAACATGGTTTCGTCGGCGAGGACAGTTCCGACAGGGTGGGCCATGTAGCGGTTGAACTCGGTCACAGTCGAAAAGAACTCTGGGCAGAGATTCGTGACAACGGTCAGGGGCTTCCGGTCGGTTTTGACATGGACAACACGGACTCGCTTGGCGTGAGCATTGTGCGCGACCTCATCTGTACACAACTCCAAGGTGAATTAACGATGGAGAATGTGGTCGACGACGACCAGGGGGGAACGAAGGTTTCGGTACGCATACCGCTTTTCGAAAAGTGAGAGAAAGAAAAAACCCTTTGACAACTTTGTCAAAGGGAAAGCAAAAGAATCAATGTTGGTGCTGTTGTTCGAGAAGAAGTGCTCTCCTGCGATTTGCGAGCCACGTTTTGCGAAGTTTGCGTCGCTCCTCTTCGCCGGTCCCTCCCCATACGCCCGACTCTTGGTTCGTGGCGAGCGCAAACTCTAAGCAGGGTTCGAGTGCATCGCACTCTCGACACACTTTTTTGGCAGATTCAATTTGGTGGACTGCACCGCCGGTGTTGCCGATAGGAAAAAAAAGTTCTGGCTCAACGTTGCGACACGCTGCGCTCTCTCGCCAATCTTCCGCATCCCAATCAACGGTGCGGTTCCAAGTTAGGGCCATCTCTTCCTTCCAAACCTTCAACAACAGGGGATCAACTCCTCAAGAGTTAACCACGCGGGAAGAGGGGTGTTTGACGCGGTCTCTCGAACGACGTCAACGCGACAGCCCATGGACAACTGTCTCATTCGAGTTCGCCGCAAAAACTACAATAGTGTCGTCATGACCGCCGTCATCGCTCACAGAGGCTCGGCACAACAAGAGCGGGAAAACACCATTGCTGCGTTTTTGCGAGCAAAAGAACTTGGGGCCGACGGCGTGGAGTTTGACGTGCAGATGACCGTTGACGAAATGCTCGTTATCCATCACGATGCTGAAATCCCAGATACCGGCTTCATTTCTCAACTATCGATCGAGGGGCTCCCCCCATGGATTCCAACGCTCAGCGAGGCGCTGATCGCCTGTGAGGGCATGAGCGTGAACGCTGAGATCAAGTGCTTCGAGGAAGGAAATCTGGGGTTCAAGGAAACAATCGTGGAACGGCTCGTCGAGGCAGTTCATGGCGCCGACGCTCCGCCGGATCTCCTGGTCTCATCATTCGACCATGGCGTCCTCGCTGAGGTCCGTCGCCAGGCCCCGTCGGTGGCCACGGGGGCGCTGATCGCCCCCGGCAGGGGGATGTTGAGCGTCCTGGAACGCCTGAGTTCTCAGGGCATTTCAGCCGTTCACCCCTTTGTGCTCAGCGTGCTTGAGAGCGATGTTACTGAGGCCCATCGACAAGGCATTGAGGTCAACGTGTGGACCGTGAATGGGCCAGACGACCTTGAGCGAATGAGCAATTTCGGTGTCGATTCGGTCATCACCGACGACGTGCAACTTGCGCGAAAAGTGCTGAAAATCGGGGAATCAAATTGCTGACCGGGGGGCGAAAATCGAGGTGTGTTTGAGACGGCAAAATCTCCGTTTAGATTATTGGCATGAACGTTGTTGTCTGTGTAAAACAAATCCCTGACCCCGCAGCTCCGCAATCTTTAGAGCCGGGGACCCACACGCTCGATCGATCAGGAAAACTGATCCTCGACGACTCCGATGCCTATGGCGTTGAGATGGCATTGCAACTTGCTGAACAAGCGGGCGGCGGTGACGTCACTTTGGTGTCGATGGCACCAAATGGCGAGACCTCTGGTCTGCGCACCGCATTGGCGATGGGTGCAGCGAGCGCCGTCTTGGTGAGCGATGACGCACTGAAAGGTGCGGATGCACTCACGACGGCAAAGGTACTTGCTGCAGCGATTAAAAAATCAAATCCTGATTTGATTCTTACGGCGACAGAATCTTCTGATGGGTACACCGGAACGGTCCCGGTACAGATCGCTGAACTTCTTGGCCTCCCGTCAATCACCTTTGCAAAGTCGGTCGTCATCGAAGGCGGCAACGTCAAAGTCCAGCGACAGACTGAGTCTGGTTACGACGACGTCGTTGCCCCACTGCCGCTGCTCGTTACCGTGACCGCAGGTGTGGTCGAGCCCCGGTACCCATCGTTTAAGGGCATCATGGCGGCGAAGTCGAAGCCCGTCGAAACAGTGACTGCTTCAGATCTCGGGATCGCAACGGGTGCCGCTGGCCAGGAGATCACTTCGGTGGTCGATGCAGAGGCTCGTGCAGCTGGTGAAATTGTTGTGGACGATGGCGATGGCGCTCAGCGCATCGTGGCGTTCTTGGAAGAACTCAAACTCGTTTAACTCGGAGGAATCATGGCGATCAATTCAATTTGGGTAGTAGTCGAACTTACAGATGCAGGTCCAACAACGACGTCCTTAGAACTCTTGACCGCAGCGCGAGGCCTCGGCTCGAGTGTTGACGCAGTTGCGTGGGGAACGAACGTGGCCGCCAATGCTGGCGTGCTTGGTGAGTACGGTGCCACCACGGTCTACGACATTGGTGACATCGGCGACGCTCTGCCGGGATCACCTGTCGCAGGGGCGATCGCAGGAGCGATTGCTGGCGGCAGCGGTCCAGATGCAATTTTCATCCCGACTTCCTATGACGGTCGGGATATTGCCGGTCGTCTTTCTGCTCGTGCAGACCTTCCGGTGTTGACCAACATCACGGGTCTCGTTGGTGGAGACACGATGACGACCCAGCACCCGGTCTTCGGTGGTACTCAGATCGTTAATGCGTCGTTCACGGGCAACGGTCCAGGTATTTACGTTATTCGCGCGAAGTCCTTTGCCCCCGAGCCATCGGGAGGCGCTGCAGCATCGGTGAGTTCCCTGGCGGTTCCTGATCTCGGTACGACCAACTCGGCGTCGATTACCGAGCGTCACGTTGAAGAGCGAACCGGACCGAAACTTGACGAAGCGGCCGTTGTCGTTTCTGGGGGTCGAGGACTGGGCGAAGCAGCAAACTATGCCCTCATCGAAGATTTGGCCAAACTGCTCCACGGTGCCGCTGGCGCGAGTCGTGCGATTGTTGACGCTGGATGGGTGCCCTATGCCCACCAGGTGGGCCAAACCGGCAAGACCGTGAAGCCAGACGTCTACCTGGCCTGTGGCATCTCTGGTGCGACGCAGCACATGGTGGGCATGAAGGGTGCGAAGAACATCATTGCCATCAACAAGGACCAAGATGCTCCGATCTTCACGATTGCTGATCTTGGTATCGTCGGCGACGTCCACAAAGTGGTTCCGGCACTGATCGAAGCACTCAAGAGTCACTAAGACTCGAGAAAGTGCCTGCCCAAATGGTCGGCAGTATCACCGGGAAATAAGGTGACCAACAAGTAGCCTGGGCATCGATTCCCATGCTGTTTCCCACTATCGACTTCGCGATCTTTTTCGCGGTGGCCTTCACCGTTTGTTGGCTCCTCAGCCCTTTCCCGCGCTATTGGAAACTCGCCGTGTTGGGGTTCTCCTATTTCTTTTATGCCTGGTGGGACCCGAAGTTCGTTCTCCTTCTCGTAGCGGAGACCTTGATCGCCTATGTTGGCGGCCAGCTCATCACCAACAGGGCGGCAACGCTCAAGACACGCAAGCTATGGATGTTCGGCTCGATTGCGTGCCTTTTGGGGCTTCTCGTCTATTTCAAGTACGCAGGGTTCTTTACCCTCAACGTTGACAACTTGGCTCACAGGATGGGTATGGGCAATATCGTCCCCTTGTTGCAACCTACTCTTCCCGTTGCGATTTCTTTCTTCACGTTCATGGCCATGAGCTACGTGATCGACATCTACCGCACGCAACTTGTACCCGCTCGACCCATCGATGTCGCCGTCTACTTGGCATTCTTTCCTCACTTGATCGCTGGGCCCATTGTGCGCGGTGGCGAGTTGCTTCCACAGATTCGCCAGCGCCGAGATCCAAAACATATTGACTATGCCCGAGCGACGCAGTTGATCATGATGGGCCTCTTCAAGAAAGTCGTGATTTCTTCCTACCTCGCAACGGCCATTGTTGATCCGGTGTTTGCATCGCCAAAAAGTTTTTCAGCGATTGATAGTGCTTTTGCCGTGTGGGGCTATGCATTCCAGATCTACTGTGACTTTTCTGGGTATACCGACATCGCCATTGGCTTGGCGCTGTTGCTAGGGATTCGCTTCCCCTTGAACTTCGATAAGCCCTATTCGGCCAGCACTCTTCAGGACTTCTGGAGGCGCTGGCACATCACCTTGTCGCGTTGGTTGCGTGACTATCTCTATATCCCCCTCGGAGGCAACAGAGGCAACAACACTGAAGTAGCGCGCAACATCATGATCACCATGATCTTGGGCGGGCTCTGGCATGGCGCTGACTGGACATTCCTTATTTGGGGTGGCCTTCACGGTTCGGGCCAAGTCGTTGGTCATATTCGCCGACAACGTCGAGAAGATCTCGGCTTACCTGGCGTAGCAAAAGGGACGTGGCGACACTGGATCCAGGTCTTCTTGACGTTTCAGTTTGTCTGTTTGGCGTGGATTTTTTTCCGGGCCACCTCAGTAGCAAACGCCATGCAGATGCTTGGCCGTCTTTTTTCTGGATGGAGTACTGCGACGACGCTCATCACCCCGCTCCTCGTTGTGACCTTCATCGCCGTGATGGTGGTCCAGTTGGTACCTTCCAAGGTTGGAGATCGAGCAACCACGTGGTTCTCCAATCAGCACTTAGCCGTTCAATCATTGTGTGTCGCCGTTGGCTTATTGATCATTACGACTCTTGGGCCGACGGGTGTGGCTCCCTTTATCTACTACCGCTTTTAGCCATGGACCGCGACCACACATTCACTCGTCAACCTTCTAGCCTTAGAGCCGTGGATGGCCGGATGAATCGAGGAGGGGTGTCATGAGCGATGCCCCAGTGACGACCGACGAGTCGCCGACCCGCCGAGCGATGGTTCGCCAGAGCATGGGATGGAAACGGATCTTGGTGTTGATGGTGGCGGGCTTTGCGATTTGGATCGTTCTTAATGCCACGACCCTTCAACACAATGCACAAGTGTCACCCGTGGGGGCTCGCCGAACGCTGTCGCTGCAGATTTTGAATCCGATTGCCGCCACGAGCCGAACGCTGCAGATCTCGCACATTGAGTCCATCGCCAATGGCATGCTGGGTAGAAACGGTAACGTCATCGGCTACGGCAATGTCACCGTCTTAGGCCCAACAAAAAAGCCAGCGGTGAAATCGAAAACCTCGACGACCACGACGGTGCCAACGGCGATTCTCCCGTCAGCTACGAATCCACTGCGGGTCTTGATCGTTGGCGACTCAATTGGAATCGACCTCGGTGACGCGTTGCAGAACCAGTTGGCGAGCACAGGCGTCGTGACGGCCACCTTGGACGCCAAAGAGTCAACGGGACTGACCCGTCCGGACTATTTCAACTGGCCAGCCGAGCTCCAAGGCGACCTCGCCAAAGTGAATCCGCAGGTGATCGTCATCATGATGGGGGCGAATGATCCCCAAGACTTCCCAGGTCCCCCTGATGTCCCCTTTGGAACGCCGCAGTGGAACTCGCTCTATGAGCAGAAAGCGGTCCAGCTCATGACCTTGGCGACGTCAAGCGGTGCAAAAGTAATTTGGATGAGTGTCCCCCCCATGCAAGACGCAGGTTTGAATGCTCGAGTGGCTACCGTCAATACCTTGCAAAGTGAAGCAGCAGGCCAAGTGAAGAACGTCACCTACCTCGACTCGGCTTCGGTGATTGGGAACGCCCAGGGTTTGTTCACCCCGTTCGTTACCGTCGACGGTAAAATCCTTAACGTCCGTGAGCCTGATGGCACCCACGTCACCCCAGCCGGTGGGGCTGTCTTGGGCAGCTATGCAATCACAACAATTCAGCAGAAATTCAAAATACCGATTCCCTAGCTGACGCCTTAGACAAGCGGCCAAGGATAGGGCGGGTAGTCACGATCCTCATCTGGGAACGGAAGAGACCCTGCAGCGAGGAGCTCGTCTGCTCGCTCGATCGTGCGGGAAAGTTCACGCGGTGCAAGTAATTCAGTAAGAACTTCTGGAGGAGCAGCGCAGAACGATCGCAGCGCTGCCAGGAATGGCTCATCGAGCGGCTCTCCAGCAAAGTCCCACACAACCGTGCGCAACTTGTCCTCTTCATGAAAGCACAAACCGTGATCAATTAACCACAGGCGGCCATGGTCGAATAAGACGTGGCCGCTTTTCCGATCGGAATTATTCGCTACAACATCAAATCCTGCAATGGCAATCATTGTCGTTTGGAGTTGCTCTTGTTCACGCAAGGTGAAGTAGTGGTGCTCCATGTCCTCATCGACATAGACCTGGAGGGACCCCACTCCAAAGGGAGCATCGTGGCGGACAATGGTCAAGGGAACGAGATCAAGGCCGAGTCCAAAAGAGAGTTCGTAGGCCGCTACTTCACGTCGCCACAGGCCGAGAGGGAAGTCCCAAAGGGGTCGCTCGCCTTGTTCTGGCTTGTAGACCGCCATCAATTCCTCGCTGCCATCAGAGACCGTGACGAGCAGCGTGTTGTTCGAGCTATTCGAGAATCGACCTTGGACTTCTATGGACCCAGTGGACAAGAGCCGGGCGTGATCGTCGCTCACGTGATCGGTGCGCGATGACCGTTCGTTCGTGGACAGTCATGACCGCGAGGGTCCAAAGGAAGGCCACAAAGCGGGCAGGGGGGTCGACCAGATTCGACAAGCAGCGTTGCATGAATGGCAAAGGCCGCGGCTTGTTCTTTTGTGACCACGATGACGGCTGTGTCGAAAGGGAGATCGTCATCGCTGATTGACTCAATGCTGACTTCTACGTTGCCAGAGGCATCGTCAATCGCCACCGACAGATTGCCAGCCGCAAAGTCAACCCCTTGGTCGGGGCTTAAGACAAGATCAAGATCTTCTGGAAGATGGCCCGGTCGGCCCAAGCCTTCGATGGCGCGAGAGAGGTAGGTGGCCAGTACCGCAATCTGTTGTTTCTCAACTTTGACGGTCAAGACCCGGGGCCCGTCTATGGCTTGGAGGAGAAAGACTCGTGATCCGATCTCTCCAACGGTGCCCACGGAGAAGCGTTCAGGATTGAGAAAGCGAAAATCGGTCATGAACGTGCCAACTCCTTGAGTGATCCTGTCGAATTCATCGTCAAAACATGGGGAATACCATCACTGATTAAGAGCACACTGATTGAACAGGGTGACACCGTAAGGCGCTGGAAGAGATCAAGCGGCGCCCCGAGCGCCATCTGCAAGATGGCCTTAATGGGATCGGCGTGCGAGACCAGCACGATGGACCTACCCCGATTGGCAGCGGCCAAGTCCATCACGGTCCCATAGGCCCGCGTGGTCATTTCAGTAAAAGATTCTCCGTTGGGAAAGCGAAAGGACGAAGGCGTTCGCTGGACTTGGGCCCATTCCTTCTTCTTGGTTAAGGCAAGCAAGTTCTTGCCCGTCCAGTCCCCAAAATCACATTCCAGGAGACCCTTGGCAAGCTGCGTTTTCAGTCCGAGCGCTTTGGCGATAGGGGCGGCCGTCTCTTTGGTTCGCTCTAAGGGCGATGCATAGATGGCCTTGGGCTTGGTAGTCAGTTCATGAAGGCGCTCTGCCGCCTGAGTGGCTTGAGCGAGACCTTCGTCGCTTAAGTGGAGCCCTGGGGCTCGTCCGGGGAGAATCTTGCCCGTTGATGGGGTTTTCCCATGGCGTACTAAGTAAACGAGGGTGGGGCGAGGGCGAGATGGAGGCACCGAGCCATCGTAGAAGAATTCTGAGGGGACCTGACCCCTTCGCCAGAAAAACGGGCTTAAGCGCTGCGAAGGCTTGGTGCGGCAACGGCCGTGGCGGGCCAACGCTTTCGAGAGACTCCGGCCAAGCGGCGCAACAGGGCGATCGCTGCGGGGTCGTCGTCGCCGGGGCGAATTTCAACCACGCCGGCGTCCACCATGGCATTTAACAGTTCTCGACCGACCTCGGTGCGCACAATGGTCAAGGTCCAGTCGCTAAAGGAACCAATGCCACCGGTTGAGATATCAGCGTGCTCGGCTGCAAAGTCCGGGCAGGATTTACATCCTTCTCGGGTATAGGCGTGGCATTCCTTGAGCGGGACTTCGACATAGCGTCCATCGTGGAGCCAGAGTTGGAAGACACCTTTGATGTTCATTTTCATGATGTCGGCGCGCTTGACGTCGTATTTTGCTTCAAAGAGTTCTTCGAAAATGGCATCGTCGAAGGTCTTTGAACACAACAAGCCAATAGTGAGCGAAAGTCGTCGTGCAATTTTTCCAGCCTTACGGGCTTGCATGGCCCCCGGCGCTGATGCCTGACAACCCATCCCCACCAGTGCGATACGTTCGGCGCCGCCTTCGATCGCTTCAGGGTAGGCCAGGGTGTTGGCCGAGTAGGTATAGCGAGACCCGGCGGTGGCGATCACATCAGCTCTCGTGGTGGCGAGGGCAGGTATTGCCTGCCAGGTTGAACCGTCGCCTTCGAGGCCTGAAACTAATGCGGCATCGATGAAGTCGTTCTCTAAGGCAAAGGTCAAGAGCGCTGAGACAAAGCCACCGTCTTGACCAACGTCGGCGAGTTCTGGGTCGGTGGTTCGGGCCAAGACAATGTCTAAGGCAATACCGAAGTCTTCGTCGTCGGCTCGCACACGCTCAAAGCGCTTTTCGTCGATCTCGGTTTCCCAGTTTCGAAAGCGCGGGCAGGCCCTGGTGCACAGGGTGCATCCCTTTTCGCCGTGGGTGCAGTTTTCGAGGTCTCCATCAATGTCCAAATGGAACGGCTTGTAGACCCCGTTGGCGTCGTTGTAGTTCAAGACGTCGTGCGGGCACGCGATGACACATGCTGCACAACCGGTGCAAAGTCCCCCCGTGACCACTTCGTTGTACAGCTCGGTCCATTGGGGTTTTTCTTGTGACATGTCTCCCACCTTAGCGAGGCGGTCACACGAGCGACAAGATGGGAGTACCGTCACGTGGATGCCAGAAATCTTAGAGATTGAGTATTACCGTCAACTCGCCGAGGGGGCGCTCGGCCGCGAGATTAAATCAGTCGAAGTAGACCGTTATGCGGGGAAGTCCTTGACCCCCGGGATCCGGCCCAACGACGTTCTTCCGGGCCTCTCGTTCACTGCGGCTCGTCGCAAGGGCAAATTGTTACTGCTTGAGACGGAAGGCCCGGTGTTCGGCATGCGCTTTGGTATGACCGGAGGGCTCCTTCTCGATGGTCTCGCCGGTATCGATCGCTTGGAGTACGGCCCGGGGACCTACGAAACGAAGTGGATTCGAGCCTCAGTCCACTTTGTTGATGGGGGCGCGCTCCTTTTGCACGACCCTCGACGACTTGGTCGAGTGCTTATCGATCCGGATGAAGATCGCCTCGGCCCTGATGCGTTTGCGCTTTCGCTCAATGAGCTTCGAGGTGCCCTCGAGGCGCGCTCGGATGGCCCAGCATTAAAGGCCCGCCTGCTTGATCAAGCAAAGATCGCTGGGATCGGGAATCTTTTGGCTGATGAGATGCTCTGGCGCGCCGGCATCAGTCCGTTGCGGCCGTGTAACAAGCTTCAGCCGGACGAACTCAAGCGACTTCATCGCGTTATTCGCTCGGTGTTGACCCAGCTTTTCAAACGTGGAGGGTCGCATACGGGCGACTTGATGAGTGAGCGCCACCCGGGTGGGGCGTGTCCAAAAGACGGGCATGCCCTTCATCGCGCAACCGTCGGTGGGCGTACAACATGGTGGTGTCCAAAACATCAGAAATAGTTGTTTCTGGGGAGTTTTCGCCAGCATCACTCCTCAAGAGTGTCTTTTTCGGCAAGACTCTTTTCATGCAGCACTACCTCATTACGTATGGATATGTAGCCGTCTTCGTCTTGACGGTGCTCGAGTCCGCTTGTTTCCCAATTCCTTCCGAGGTCACACTGGCGTTCGGAGGAGCCCTCTGTTCGACGTCGTTTGCGGCGTCAAGCGGCGATCAACCTCTCAATCTCGTGCTCGTCATCGTCGTCGGGATCATTGGTTCTGTCGTGGGCTCCTTTGTTGCCTATGTGGTTGGGAGAACCGGAGGCCGAGCCCTGGTGGACCGATGGGGGAAGTATGTCTTCTTGACGCATAGTGATCTCGACAAAGCACATGCGTGGTTCGAGAAAAAGGGCGATGTTGCGGTGCTCGTTGGCCGAGTCATCCCCCTTGTGCGGTCGGTGATCTCGCTTCCGGCAGGTGTCGCAGAGATGCAGCCGCTTCGCTTCGGGATTTTTACCACTCTCGGGGTGTCGGTCTGGGTCTCGCTGTTCACCATCCTTGGCTACAACTTCAGCGATCACTACGAGCAGTGGACAAAAGGTGTGGGCTGGGTGGGCTACATCATTGGTGGAGTCATTGCCGGGATGATTACCGTCTTTATCTATCACCGCTATAAGCAGATCAAGAAAGAGCGCGGCACGAGTGGGAAACACGCTGCAAAGTAGTTAGCCTTCTGTTGCGGCGTCGAGAACTTTCTCAGCGTGTCCGTCAGCGCGGACGTTGTACCAGGCGCGAGCAATCCTGCCTTTTTCATCAATTAAAAACGTTGAGCGAATAACGCCGACGGTCTTCTTGCCGTACATCATCTTTTCTCCCCACGCGCCATAGGCTTCCATGGTCTTTTTCTCGGGATCGCTCAAGAGCGGGAACTTCAGTTTGTACTTCGTGCGGAATTTCGTATGGGCGAGATCACCGTCAGGAGAGATGCCGAGAATGGCGACGTCGGCATTCGAAAACTTTCGCAAATTGTCATTGAACTGACAGGCCTCTTTCGTGCACCCAGGGGTATCGTCTTTCGGGTAGAAGTAGACAACGACCTTTTGGCCTTTAAATGAGGCCAATGACACGGATTTGCCATCTTGGTCCTTGAGGGTGAATTTGGGAGCTGCCTTGCCTTCTTCAAGTCGTGCCATGCGTTTCTCCTTCTGGCGAAAAAGTTCTGAACAGTGCTGATGTTAGAGCCTGTGGCACTGTCGTGGACCAGGTTGGCAGTAAGGTAGGAAACGAGCAAGGCGCAGACGGTGCCTTGAATTCGGGGCCCATCTCCCTTGACGCTGGTTTCGGGCCCAACCAAGCACAAGGAAGAAGTAGTAATGACCAACCCCTCCGGGCAGGGTGCTGATACCAGCACCATGACTGCCGACACGTATGAGACAACCCGAACCTTTGAATCCTTAGGGATCATCGCTCCGCTCGTCCAAGCTCTGGCCAAGGACGGCATTACTGTTGCCTTTCCCATTCAGTCGATGACCATCGAAGACGCGTTGGCCGGCCGTGATGTCTGTGGCAAGGCCAAGACTGGTTCAGGGAAAACCCTGGGTTTCGGCCTCCCGATGCTCCAGAGGATTGCCGAGAAATTGACCGATGCCAATGGCACGTTTCATCAACTCGCCGGCGGGCCCGCAAAGCCCAAGGGCTTGGTGCTCTTGCCGACGAGAGAACTCGCCGTGCAAGTCCACGACGTGCTCGGCCCACTTGCCGAAGCTCTTGGAATGCGAGCCGTTGCCGTCTACGGTGGCGCTGACATCGAAAAGCAGATCTCGACCTTGAAAAAAGGCTGCGAGATTATTATTGCTACTCCTGGTCGGTTGATCGACCTGGGGGATCGCGGTGAGCTGGGCGTCGAGGATCTTGATGTCTTGGTGTTGGACGAAGCAGACCGCATGGCCGACATGGGCTTTATGCCGCAAGTCGAATGGGTATTGCGTCGCTTGACCGGCCCACACCAGACCTTGTTGTTCTCAGCCACGCTCGATGGAGCCGTTGACCGCTTGGTCTCGCGCTATCTCACCGACCCGGTCTTTCACGAGGTCCAATCCGACACCCAGACCGTGGCCAAGATGGTTCATTACTTCTTCAATGTTCATCAGATGGACAAAACCAAAGTGGCCGCCGCCATCGTGTCGAACTACGACAAAGGATTGATCTTTTGTCGTACCAAACGTGGAGCAGACCGTTTGGTTGAAGATTTAGGCAAACTCGGTGTGAATGCGGCAGCTATTCACGGTGATCTACGTCAACAACAGCGAGAACGAGCGCTGGCAGACTTTACGGGCAACAAGCTTCATGTGCTGGTAGCCACTGATGTCGCAGCTCGAGGCCTGCACATCGACGGCGTCGACGTTGTGGTGCACTTTGATCCTCCCGAAGACCAAAAGGCCTACCTCCACCGATCGGGCCGAACGGCTCGTGCCGGGACCGAAGGCGTGGTCGTGTCGCTGCTCTTATGGAATCAAATTGTCGAAGCAAGCGTCATTCAAAAGCGACTTGAGCTTAAACTCCCGGTCGTCGAGATTTTCTCGAATAGTCCGCACCTTAAAGAGTTGGGGAGTTGGCAGCCAGATCCGAAAGATTCCGTCCTGTGAGCAAGAAAAAGCAAAAAGTACCATCACCGTTCGCTCCCCATGAGGGGCCTCCAAAGGTCATCAATCCCGCCAAGGGCATCGAGCGCGCCTTAGTGATCACGGCCCATCCCGACGACGTGGACTTCGGTGCAGCAGGAACCGTCGCGGTACTCTCAAAAGCAGGTGTCAACGTGACCTACTGCATCGTGACCGATGGTGACGCGGGTGGTAGTGATCTTGGAACCACCAGAGAACAACGTGCGGCTCTTCGTCGACGTGAGCAGACCACGGCGGCAGAACAAGTTGGCGTCAGTGATCTCATCTTCTTGGGCTACGAAGACGGAAAACTCGAAGCAAACTTGGCCCTTCGGAAAGATATTTCTCGAGTCATTCGACAAGTTCGTCCCGATCGGGTGATCTGTCAAAGTCCGACGATGAATCTTGATCGCATCTATGCGTCGCATCCTGACCACTTGGCCGCTGGATCAGCGTCCATTAGCGCTGTCTACCCCGATGCGCGTAACCCCTTCGCCTTTCCTGATCTTTTAGAAAAGGGCTTTGAGCCGCACGCCGTCCCTGAAGTGTGGGTAATGGCTGATCCGAACCCGACCATGGCGGTCGACACCACCGGGGTGATCGACCAGAAAATTGCGGCCCTGCGCTCCCATGACAGTCAAGTGGGAGACGGAGAACACATCGAGGAACTCTTGACGACCTGGGGTCGTCAAACAGCGAAGATGGCTGGATTGAAGAAGAAGCGAACCGCCGAAGCGTTTCGCGTCGTCAATACCCAGTAGGTCACTGCCCCGCAGGTCACGACCCAGTCGTTAGTTTCCCGCTGCCAATTGGCGCAGAACAAAGGGAATAACTCCGCCGTGGCGGAAGTAGTCGGCTTCTGTTGGGGTATCGATGCGTACTCGAGCATCAAACTCCACAACGGATCCATCAGACTTTTTGGCCATGACGCGCACGCTCTTTGGGATCTCTCCGCTATTCAACGCGTCGATTCCGGTGATGGTGAGGACCTCATCGCCGTCAAGACCCAGACTCTGGGCGGTGGTGTCGGCGGGATACTGCAGGGGCAAGATGCCCATGCCGACCAAGTTCGATCGGTGGATTCGCTCGTAGGACTCGACGATGACGGCCTTGACGCCAAGCAACTTGGTACCCTTGGCCGCCCAGTCACGACTCGACCCCGATCCATATTCAGTTCCCGCCAGAATGACCAGAGGCGTCCCCTCTTCTTGGTAGCGCATTGACGCATCGAACATCGACATCTGTTCGCCTTCTGGGTACTTGGTCGTTACGCCCCCCTCTGTTCCTGGGGCGAGTTGGTTGCGAAGGCGAACGTTGGCGAAGGTGCCGCGCACCATGACTTCATGGTTTCCTCGGCGCGTGCCGTAGGAGTTGAAGTCTTGCTGGCTCACCCCACCATCAGTGAGGTAGGTGCCTGCGGGCAGGTTGGCTTTGATCGAACCAGCGGGAGAGATGTGGTCGGTGGTGACCGAGTTGCCTAATTTGGCCAAGATACGAGCGTCGACAATATCGTTGACGGGCGCAGGTTCGGCGGGCAAGTTCTCCAGGAATGATGGGCGACGCACGTAGGTCGATCCCTGGTCCCACGCAAAGGTCTCGCCTTGTGCGACGTCAATGGCTTGCCAGTGAACGTCGCCTTCAAATGCTGCGGCATAGCGTTCTTTGAACATCGCCGGCGTGACGGCTGCGTGGACAGCTTCGGCGACATCAAGATCGCTCGGCCACAGTTCACTCAACATCACGGGGTTCCCGTCACGGTCGGTGCCGATGGGCTCGGTCGTCAAGTCAATGTCAACGGTACCGGCCAAGGCATAGGCGACGACCAGCGGTGGTGACGCTAAGTAGTTTTGCTTGATGTCGGGATGGATGCGGCCTTCAAAGTTTCGATTCCCTGAGAGGACCGAGGTCACCGTAAGGTCATCAGAAGTGACGAGATCTGAGATCCCATCAAACAGTGGGCCAGAGTTGCCGATACAGGTGGTGCATCCATAGCCAACGAGCCAGAAACCCAACTGGTCAAGGGGGCCACTCAATCCTGCGGCATCGAGGTAGTCCATCACGACCCGTGAACCAGGAGCGAGCGAGGTCTTGACCCACGGCTTCGAGTTGAGTCCTCGCTCGATGGCTCGCTTGGCGACGAGTCCAGCAGCGATCAGCACCGATGGATTTGACGTATTCGTGCAACTGGTGATTGCGGCAACCGCAATAGCGCCATCGGTGAGCTCTTCAGCAGCACCTTGACCATGGCCGGTTTTTGGCTCCCGGCCGAGGGCTGAGCGAAAGGCTGTGGGCACGCTGGCGAGATCGACACGGTCTTGAGGACGCGATGGGCCGGCCAAGGACGGCACAACTGATGAGAGGTCAAGTTCGGCGTACTCAGAGAACACCGGTTCGATCGAGGGGTCGTGCCACATCCCTTGAGCCTTGGCATAGGCCTCGACGAGGGCGACCTGCTCTGGAGGGCGGCCCGTAAAGGTCAAGTAATCGACCGTGACCTGATCGACCGGGAAGATCGCACAGGTTGCCCCATATTCAGGGGCCATGTTGCCGATGGTGGCACGGGTTTCGAGTGAGAGTGCCCCGACCCCTGGGCCATAGGCCTCCACGAACTTGCCGACGACGCCGTGCTTGCGCAGCAGTTCGGTGATGGTCAAGACGACGTCGGTTGCGGTGACGCCTTCACGAGTCGAGCCGGTGAGTTTTAATCCCACAACTGGCGGGATCAACATAGACGTGGGCTGGCCGAGCATGGCAGCTTCCGCTTCGATGCCACCAACACCCCAACCGAGAACGCCAAGGCCATTGACCATGGTGGTGTGGGAATCTGTCCCCACCACGGTGTCAGGGTAGGCAACGCCATCGGCAGAAAAGACCACGCGCGCCAAGTGCTCAACATTGACTTGGTGACAGATGCCCATGCCTGGCGGCACGACCCGGAATCCATCAAAGGAACCCTGGGCCCAGCGCAAGAGTTGGTAGCGCTCAAGATTGCGTTGGTATTCGATTGCCATGTTTTGTTCGTAACTTTCGGGTCCACCAGAGCGCTCCACAATGACGCTGTGGTCGGTCACAAGTTCCACGGGAACGAGTGGGTTGATTCGTGACGCATCGCCACCGAGTTCGACAATGGCGTCACGCATCGCTGCTAAATCGACGACGGCCGGAACGCCGGTGAGGTCTTGCATCAAGACACGCTCCGGACTGAAGGCGATCTCCCGGGCAGCATCGCCGGCGGCTTCGCCGTGGCTCAAGGGCTTGAGGGACCACTGGGCCAGCGCGGCAATATCGTCCGCGGTGACTTTGCGCTCGTCTTGGTGACGAAGGAGATTTTCGAGAAGAATCTTGATCGAATAGGGAAGTTGCGCAATAGGGAATTGAGCGAGTCCGGCTGCGTTGAGCGAGAAATATTGCAACTCTTGGCCGTTGATGGCCAAGGTGGCTAACGCGCCGTAACTATTGGGATGAGCGGGGGAAATTGTCATACTCAAAGACTACAAGTCGAATTCGACCTCCCGAATTCACGTTCAAAGCAGATCGTGACTACGATCAAGGCCAGAAACCGACCCAGGAAAAGGGGGCAGAGATGCCACGCTATGACTACCGCTGCCAGACGTGTTCTGAGACCTACGAACTGAACCGAGCAATGAGCGATGCAGATGCTCCTGCCACGTGCTCAAGCGGCCATGTCGGTGCAGCACGACTCTTGCCCGTTTTTGCATCGACGGGCCTAGCTGATTCACCCGCTCGTTCAGGCGGCGGTTGCTGTGGCGGGGGGTGTTGCAACTAATGGGCGAACTGACCAGTTACGACGATTTTCCCGTTCATCAGACACCGGAACTCATTGCTCACTCTCCATTTTCGGATCGCAATCTTTATGACCGGTACTACTTCAACATGTACGACGACTCAAAAGAGTTCTTCGCCATCTTTGGCCTTGGTCAGTATCCAAACCTTGCCACCACCGACGCGTTCATTGATGTACGCCTTGGTAATGAACAGCACATCGTGCGAAGTTCGAAGCCCTTGGTTGACCGCATGGACACGAGCGTTGGTCCCATCCGAGTTGAAGTCATCAAACCACTCGAAATGCTGCGCGTCATCGTTGAGCCAACAGAACACTCCGTCGCCATGGACGTGGTCTTCGAAGGGAACATCGCAGCCGTTCTCGAACCACGCCAAACGCTGCGGCTCAAAAACAAGTTGGTCTTCGACACCAACCGTTTGGCGCAGACCGGTCGCTGGACTGGCATGCTGAGCGTGGGTGGCAAAGACATTCAGATCGATGGGTCAGGAAACCGTGACCGATCATGGGGAATTCGCCCCGTCGGCGAACCAGAGCCAGCAGGCATCCGCGAAGGGATGATGGTGCTGCCGGGAATGTGGAACTACTTCCCGATGCAGTTCGAGGATCACTCTATTTTCTACATCTGTCACGAAGACAATGACGGAGTGCGACACTTGGTCCAGTCCGAGCGGATCTGGCACGACCGCACTCGCCCTCATGATGACTTAGGGCCCGCCGTGTGGTCACACGACGTCGAAGAAGGCTTCCGCGTGGTGCGCTCTTCAACGCTGACCTTCCCAGATTCAGGCGTTGAAATTGAATGCAAATCGGTACTACCGAACTTCATCTCTCTCGGTACCGGTTACGGTATCGATTCCGATTGGCGCCACGGGATGTACCAAGGACCCGAGACGGTGACACAAGGTCTGGTCTTAAATGTTGACGAGATCAAGGGACTCGCTCAGTATGGAATTATCGATCACCTCGCAGAGTTCTCCTATGACGGTCACACCGGCCATGGTCTCTTGGAGCAGGGATTCTTTGGACCCTTCACCAAGGTTGGGATTATGGACGGCGTGAACGGAGCAACTCGCTCCTAAAAACTCATCGCAGGGAGTGAACCTGCGATGATAGGGGGGTGCCAACCCTCGAACAGCGCATCAACGACTGCCTGGTGCCCGTCTTTCACGTCCTCGAATCAGGATCAGATCCGGTATTACGCCCCAGTGAGCACGCTGATTTTCAGGTAAACGGTGTGATGGGCCTGGCGAAGCGACTCGGAGTAAAGCCACGTGAGGTGGCTGAACGCATCGTGAACGAGGTGGATTTTGCCGGGCTGATCGAGACCGTCGAGATCGCCGGACCAGGCTTCTTGAACCTGACTGTTTCCGAGCGAGCCTTCGTCGAACAACTCGAAATGATAGCGAGTGATGAGCACCTCGGTGTCCCGAATGCGACAGCGCCTGAAGTCGTTGTGGTGGATTACTCAGCTCCCAACGTCGCGAAAGAAATGCACGTTGGCCACTTGCGCTCAACGGTCATCGGCGACTCGCTCTGTCGGATGTTGGAGTTCACGGGCAACCGAGTCATTCGCCGCAATCACATTGGTGACTGGGGGACACCCTTCGGCATGCTGATCGAGCACTTGATCGACCAAGGCGAAGATGCGGCCGTGGCCAACTTGTCGATGGGTGACCTTGACGGCTTCTATCGAGAAGCACGCACCAAGTTTGATGCCGATGACGTCTTCAGAGATCGCAGTCGCCAACGCGTTGTGCTCCTTCAAGGCGGAGACGCCGAGACTCTTCGCCTCTGGGGGATTTTGGTCCAAGAATCAATTCAATACTTCGGTGCGGTCTATCAAGAACTTGGCATCACGCTCAGTGAAGCAGATGTGGTTGGCGAGTCGTCCTACAACGACATGCTCGACGACGTTGTTGCTGACTTAGATGCAAAAGGTCTCCTCGTTGATTCCGACGGAGCGCTCTGTGTCTTCCCTGAAGGATTTGTCAATCGCGATGGTGAGCCGCTGCCAGTCATTGTGCGGAAATCAGATGAAGGCTATGGCTACGCGGCCACTGACCTGGCCGCAATTCGTGATCGGGTGAGCAATCTGTCTGCTGATCGCCTTCTCTACGTTGTGGGTTCCCCTCAAGCACAACATTTTGCAATGTGCTTTGCCGTCGCCACGATGGCCGGGTGGCTCAATGATCAGGTCGTCGCCGAACACGTCGCTTTCGGCAATGTCTTGGGGCCCGACCGCAAAATGTTCAAAACGCGTGAAGGCGGAACGGTCAAACTGAAGGTTCTGCTCGATGAGGGAAGCGAACGAGCACGCGCTGCGTTGGCCGAGCGGGCGAGCAATGACGGCGATCGTGATCACATCGCCCATCAATTGGCAATGGGTGCGATCAAATACGCTGACCTGTCAACGGATCGCCAACGTGACTACGTCTTTGACTGGGACCGCATGCTGGCCTTCGAAGGAGACACGGGGCCCTACCTGCAGTACGCGCATGCCCGCATCTGTTCGATCTTTCGACGTGGCGATGATCTCCCCGTGGGTGGACCCATCATCCTGGGCGAGCCTGCAGAACGCGCATTAGCGTTGCAACTCACCGGCTTCGCTGATGCAGTGGCCAGTGCGCTCGATGTTTTAAGTCCCGCAAAACTGTGCACGTACCTCTTTGAGTTGGCGCAGAGTTTCACCTCGTTTTACGAGTCCTGTCCGGTCTTGAAAGCCCCTGATCGAACAATCATGGCGAGCCGCTTGACCTTGTGCCGGCTCACTGCTTCGACCTTGCAAGTGGGCTTAGATCTCTTAGGAATTGAGGCGCCCGAGCAGATGTGATCGGGCGAGTCATCAATCGCCTTTTCTCCTTGGCCGTCACCTACTAGGGTCACGTGAGGTAACCCAGGCCACCGAGTGGGGGGTCGAAAAGGAAAGATGAGGTAGTCCTATGAAGGTTCGTGCTGCAATCTGTGAAGGAATTTCTCAACCGTGGAACACCGTCGATATTGAGATCGATGAACCCCACGCCCACGAAGTCAAAGTCAAAATGGCTTTTGCGGGAATGTGCCACTCTGATGAGCACTTGCGCACCGGTGACATTTCGGCGCCAAAAGAGACCTTGGAGTTCTTCGGTGTTGACTCGATGTTTCCCTGCATCGGTGGCCACGAAGGCGCGGGCATCGTTGAAGCAGTAGGACCTGAAGTCCAGGGCGTTGAAGTTGGCGACAAGGTCGCTGTTGCCTTTATCCCCGCATGTGGTCGTTGTTTCTGGTGTGCCTCGGGTCGCCAGTACCTGTGCGACCTTGGGATGAGCACCTTGGCCGGACCCATGATTTCTGACGGTACGTGGCGTCACCACTACGGCGAGAAGAACTTGAACCGTATGACGCAGCTCGGCACATTCTCCGAGTTCATGGTGGTCAATGAAGCCTCACTCGTCAAGCTCGACCCCAACGCCAATCTCCGAGCCGCCGCACTCATTAGTTGCGGTATTTCGACGGGCTTTGGATCTGCTGTTGACCGCGCCAAAGTCGCACCGGGCGAAGTTGTGGTGGTCGTTGGTGCAGGTGGTGTTGGCTCGGGTGCGATTCAAGGGGCGCACATTGCTGGCGCACGTGCAATTGTCGTTGTTGATCTTTTGGAGTCAAAGCAGGAGCGAGCCAAGAAAATTGGTGCAACGCACACGACCTCAAACATGATTGATGCCACCTTCTTGGTTGCCGAACTGACCGAGGGCCGCATGGCGGACGTGGTCATCTTGACGCCTGGCGTGTTGACCGGCGATATGGTCGCACCGGCATGTCAGATGGGTTCGAAAGATGCTCGTATTGTGATCACCGCCATTGCGCCGTTCGCCCAGGACAAGATCGAATTGAACCTCTTCAACATGGCAATGTTCAACCAGTCGCTTCTCGGCACCGTGTTTGGTTCCGTGAGCCCTCGCGTCCAGATTCCTCGACTCCTGAAGCTCTACGAAGCTGGGATGCTCGAAGTCGATGATCTCATCACGAACGAGTACACGATCGAAAACGTCCAACAGGGCTATGACGATCTCGAAGCCGGGATCAACATTCGCGGCGTCGTCCGCTTCTAGCGGGAGACCGGTGTGCGGCCCCGAGGGGCCGGAACAGCGCGCACAATATGCGGCAAGAGTGCGCCCAAGCGGCGCGTCTTGATCCCTCCTTCGAGGACGCCAATGCCATAGGACAGATCGTCAAGCGTGGCGTAGGCAACAAACGACGCCAGATCAAGATCGCTCTTTGTCGAGCGCCAGCGGTCAATGCCCGCCACGAGGTAGGAGAGTGTGGCGAGTCGACGCAGGCGTGGAGAAAACAATGCGCCGATCACGAGGAACGGTCCGTAGGTACGAACCAGTGAGCGCGCCAGTCGAGGAAGTTGATCAAGCAGTGTGGCCTGCGTGAGTTCCCAGGCCAACGGACCTGGACGCTCCGTGAGCGGTGTCAATCGCTTGCGAAGCGATTCGATTCCTACCCCCAGTGAGACAAGCCCACTAGCGGGGTGGCCGAGACCAATGAGGCCCCATGCAGCAAGTGTCCAAGGAGATCCTCGCAGCGGTGCGGCCGCTTCGCCGTGGCGAGCTTCGAGTTCTGCCGCCGTGGCGCCATAGAACCGTCGCTGACCAATCCAGTCCACGAGCGACGCACGCATGGCGTGTTCGAGCACGACACCTGGCTCATAGCGGGTCAGCCAACCCAAACTATTTAATCGCCAGATCAGATCCACGTCTTCGCCACCGTCCAGCGATTCGTCAAAGAGCGTCGGGCCGAGTGCCGTGCGACACAAGATGCCAGCAGCGGGAACAAATCCGACCAGTCCTCCTGGGCGCGCCAGCGCCGGCTGACCTCCGAGATCAAGAGGGGAAGCATCTCGCTCAAAATGTGCGCGTTTCGAACTGCCTTGGGACCCGATAACTCGAGGGGCCACCACACCAACGTGGGGATCGTTCATGTGGGCGAGGAGCACGGCGAGCTGCGTCGCGTCGAAGGTGCAGTCCGAATCAAGGAAAAAGACAAAGGGTGTGGTCACATGGGCTAAGCCTTCATTGCGCGTTGCCCCCGGTCCACCCTGAGCAGAGCGAACGATGAGTTGCGCGCCGTGCTCCGCACAGACAGTGGCAACGGCGGCGGGATTGTCACTGGCATCATCGACGACGATGACCTTGTGTGCATGCAGACTGCCCAAGAGCGCGTCGAGCGCAGTGGTTCGATTCCGATGGGGGATCACGACACTTACCTGACTGAGAGGAGCCAAGGACTCCTCCCAGGTGGCGAGCATCACGCCGCTGGAAATGACTTGTCGAGCGAGACGTTGTTCGCTGGGGCTATCGCTGAGGGGCTCGCCGTTACGCCAGCGACTCACCATATCGGCTCCTGGATCGCTGAGTTTGAGGACGCGCAATGGGGTCCCGCCAACCAAAAGACCCTCATCGAGCAAGCGGCTCTGGGGTGAAAGGGCCAGGGTGCACCCCGGCGGCAGTGGGGCGTCACCGGGTCGTACCCACGAAACAGCACGGTCCTGTGCGACAAGGCTCACCCCTGCATTGTTCCAGACCACGAGCCCACCAGCCGGCCCCTCTGGTGCGGTGCGGACAGGGCAGGCAGATCAGTCATATGATCAAAGGCAGCACGCAAAGCAAAAGGAGTGAGCAGTGGACCAAGTGACAGCAAGCACAGAAGAGACTGTTGAAGAGAACAGTGACGTTGTTGAAGACCTTCTCGTCGAAGAGGTCTCAATCGACGGCATGTGTGGGGTTTACTAAAGCCAATGCCCGCATCCTCTCCGGATGTTGTGACTGACTTTGATCTTGATCAGGCGTGGCGCAAACATCCTCAAGTTGCCTTGCGTGAAGAAGCGTTCGGGGCCTTGGCCTACCACTACGGCAACCGTCGTTTAATTTTTCTCAAATCGCCTGAACTGGTCGTTGTGGTGCGCGACCTTGAAAACTACCCAAGCGCTCGAGCTGCGCTTGATGCGCTGATTCCCGTCGATGCTCACGGAAGTTACGAGCGAGCACTTGCTCGCCTCGTTGAGTCGGAGGTGATCTGTGGCGCTTGAATCTCCTTCACTGACTGACCGCTTTAAGTTAGGACTCGAAGCCCCAATCTGTCTGACGTGGGAGTTGACCTACGCCTGCAATTTGGCCTGCGTGCACTGCTTGTCGAGTTCGGGTCGACGCGACCCACGAGAGTTGTCGACGAGCGAGGCGAAAGCCTTGATCGATGAGATGGCCGAGCTCAAGATCTTCTACGTCAACATCGGCGGTGGCGAACCCATGATCCGAAGCGACTTCTTCGAGATCATTGACCACTGCGTAGATCGTGGGGTCGGGGTGAAGTTCTCAACCAATGGCACTCGTCTTGATGCCGAAAAGGCAGAACGCCTAGCGAAGAGTGACTACGTCGACGTTCAGATCTCGCTCGATGGCGCAGATGCCGTGACGAACGATGCCGTGCGGGGCGAAGGTTCCTACGATGCAGCGATCCAAGCTATGGAGAACTTGGTGGCGGCGAACTTCGGCCAGTTCAAGATCTCTGTTGTGATGACGCGCCACAACATTCCGCAACTCGACGCCTTTGAAGCACTGGCTGATCACTATGGCGCACAGTTACGCCTGACGCGTCTTCGCCCTTCGGGTCGGGGAGCTGACACCTGGGATGAACTCCATCCGACGGCTGGCCAACAGCGCGAGCTATACGACTGGCTCATCACGAGGACGAACGTACTCACCGGAGACTCGTTTTTTCACCTGTCTGCATTTGGCGATGCCCTCGATGGTTTGAACCTCTGTGGGGCTGGTCGGGTGGTGTGTTTGATTGATCCGGTCGGCGACGTCTACGCATGCCCCTTCGTGATCCACGATGAGTTCTTGGCGGGCAATGTTCGAGATCCGGGAGCGTTCACGAGTGTCTGGCGTGACTCTGACTTGTTCCGGTCCCTGCGCGAGCCCTCCAGTGCTGGAGCGTGTGCATCGTGTGGCTCCTACGATGCCTGCCAAGGGGGCTGCATGGCGGCCAAGTTCTTTACCGGGATCCCGCTCGATGGTCCGGACCCTGAATGTGTCTATGGCCACGGTGAAACAGCCATGGCCAAGGTCGCGGTCGAGCTCCGCCCTGGACCCAGTGTCGATCACTCGGCACGAGTTCCGGTGCGCCTCGGCGTCTCCTCGTAGCCACCATGGTTGATTCCAGTCGTGTGGTCGCCGAAGCGACCAGCGGTGATATCGCTGCACTGAATCGGCCCTTCCTCGTGATCCCGCTGGGATCCACCGAACAACACGGCCCCCACCTTCCCCTCGGCACCGATTCGATCGTGGCCCAAGCACTGGCACAAGGACTTGTTGACGAGCACCCGCACTGCATGCTGGGCCCCAGCGTTGACATCGGAGCGAGCGGTGAACACGAAGGATTCGCCGGGACCCTGTCGATCGGTACGCCGATGCTGGCGGCGTTTCTCCAAGAGATCGTGCGCTCTGCCCGTCCTAGCTTTTCTGGGGTGATCTTCGTCTCAGGCCACGGCGGTAACCGTGATGCTCTCTCCCTTGTCGATGCCACGGCACGGGAAGAAGGCGACCAAGTTCTTTGCTTCTTTCCTCGAATCGAGGGGGGCGACGCCCATGCCGGTAGAAGCGAGACATCGTTGATCTTGGCCCTGCGGCCAGATCTCGTTCGAAGCGATCGAGCAGAGGCGGGCAGCGTCAAGGCCATCGGCGAACTGATCGGCGAGATTCGTGACAGCGGAGTGGCTAGCGTGAGTGAGAATGGAGTCTTAGGAGACCCCACGGGGGCGTTCGCTGACGAAGGCAGTGTGTTCGTCGAGGCCATGGTGCGGCAACTTTGCGAACTGGTAGAGGAGAGGTTCTAGAGATGGCTGATGTTGCAATCGTCACTGGTGCGGCGCGAGGTATTGGCGCAGCGGTTGTTGATGGACTCGTTGCCCAAGGAATGTCGGTCGTGGCCGTTGATCGCTGCCGTGATGAAGCGTCGCTGAACTATTCACTCGGGAGCAAAAAAGAACTTGATCACGTCGTCGGTCGCCACGGCGACCATGCCGTGGCCTTGGTGGGGGACGTCCGCTCGTCAAGCGATATGGCCTTAGCCGTCGAGACGGCGATCTCGCACTTTGGCGGACTGAACGTGGTCGTCGCCGGAGCTGGCGTGATTGCTGGCGGTGTTCCGTTTTGGGAGATGGACCAAGCGAGTCTGGAAACGGTGATGGATGTCAATCTCGGTGGCGCCATGCGTCTTTTCCAAGCAGCGCTTCCTTCGATGGTGGCCAGTGGAGAGCCCGGTCGTCTTGTTGCGATTTCTTCAGCGGCAGGACTCGTGGGCATTCATCACGCAACGGCCTACGTGGCGGCCAAACACGGGGTGATCGGTCTGGTGCGAGGACTGGCCAGCGATCTTTCTGGAACCGGGATCACCGTCAATGCCGTCTGTCCGGGTTCGACCGATACGGCAATCCTTGAAGCGTCGGCGTCGATGTACGAAGGCGTCGAGAGCGTCCATGACTTTGGCCACCAGGTACCCCTTGGTCGTCTGCTTCATGCAAATGAACCAGCGGCCCTGATCTGCTTCTTGGCTTCACCAGCAGCCAGTGGCATAACGGGCGCGGCATTGGCCGTTGACGGTGGGATGACGGCGATCTAGCCAGGCGTGTCCGAGCACGCCGCACGCCAGAGTGCGGTGTAACTCGAGAAGGTGATGGCGTCGGTGACGTAGCCTGCTCGTTCGAGTTCTCGGTGATAGGCCGGTAAGTGTCGCCATGGAATCCCCATGTCGACGTGATGGGCTAAATGCCAACCGGTGTTATAGGGGACGAGCCAAAGTCGAGCCAAGGGACGCTGTTTCACGTTGTGGGTCGTCATGCGTCGGTCATCGCTTCGCTGCATGCCACCATGTTCGCCAATGGCTCTCAGGCGATTCAAGACTCTCCACTGCGTCATCCATGGCAACCACCACAAGAGGGGATAGATCCACCAGTCACCGGTGACTCCCCACGACAATGCCCAAAGACCAAGTTGAAGAGCAAGGATTGGCACAGCAATTCGTCGGCCGGCGGCAGTTTTGTTTGCTCGCAGGAGTGCGAAGAAGTTTTTTGCCCCTGAGATTCCAACGGCATCACGGACAAGGCGGCGACGAAGGGCTCGGGCTGCGCCGGGATAGCCCGCATAGAACTGCATGTCGGGCTCATCAGGGCCGAACTCGTCTTTGTGGTGAGCTAAGTGACCTCGTCGATAGATCTGGATGGGGACCATTGCTGGATAGGCAATCAACCATTTCCCGACGACATCATTGAGTTTGGTTTTAGAAAAAAGAAGTCGATGAGCCGCTTCATGCATCAAAATGGCGAAACGCACATGGATCGGCCCCATGACGAGAAAGACCGCCAGAGCGACCCACCATTGATGTGACCAAGCGACCAGCCACACGAGGCCAATGACAAACGCCCAAAGTCCCGTGACGCTCAGCGCGTTGCGGCCATTGGCAACAGCTCGGAATCGTGCACGGTCAACGGGGAGCAACATTCCGTTTTCTAAAAAGTGTTCGTTAGGAAAGACCTGAGGGAGGTGAGCTTGCCAGGGAAGGAACGTAGCGGTCACCCACCCAGGCTAGCGAGAACGCCAGGAGGGCGACCTCTTTTTCTTATTGGCCGTTCGAGCCAGCGACCACGGGCGAAACCGTCAGGCCAGCACACGAGGGGATTGAGACGGTCAGCGCCTGGCTTTGCGTGTCGTTCGGTGGGGTCACGAGAAGACCTGCATAATTTGGCGGGCACGACGTTGCTGAGCCAGAGGGAACGTCAGAACCTTTCACCATTGATGAGGCGAAAGCGTTCGGTGTTAGGGTGATCGTTGTTGGGTTTGCGGACGTGCGCGTGGCTTGGGTTTGCTGACCGCCACTTGCAGACGTTCCCGCCACTCCAGGGAAACCTCCGAGGGTGCAGGTCGTCGTGCCGATATTTTGGAACACCACCGGTACGTAGACCGAACCGGCCGCTCCTTGTGAACCTGGTGTTGAGATTGCCAGGTTCTTCGTGGTGCACGTTGCCAGTTTGGCAACGGTTGTCGTCGTCGCTTGGGTCGTTGTGGTCGCTTTTGCCGTCGTTGACGTTGACGATGAAGACGAAGAGCCACAGGCGGCGATGGTCAGAGCAACACCGAAGATCAGGACAGGAAGCAGTCGTTTGGTCATAAGAAGAACCCTATCGGTGGGGTGGACGAAAACCGTGGCATCAGCCAAAGCGGGATCGCCCAGGCAGATGGGGCCAAGTAGTCTTGGAACTGACGAACCGTAACCAGTTGAGGAGAGTAAGTCATGGCGCAGGCAGACGATCACAGTACTGACCACTACGGCAAGGCGGTGTCCTCGAACGAGGAGCCGCACCCGGGCGACATTATTCGAGACGATGCAGCAATGATCACCCCCGAGCCTTTGGTCGGCCGCGATGAGTCCACACCCTTGGAAGAAGACGAGCCTGAAGGAACGATCCCTCCCGCCGCGCTTTGGGCGATGAAAGACCGCCGCCATATTCAGTGGCACCTCATCCCTCACGGCGAGCGCCACGACCGAGTTCGTGAAGTCTTTGGATCAGGCGACGCCTCGGTCTACGCCATCGATGACGGCAAGCACCACGCAATGGTGGCACACCTTGTTGGGTCGTCGCCGAGTGGAGCGACCTATGTGGTCCTTGGCCGAGTGGAGCGGGCGGTGTTAACGACCTTGACGGCGTCAACCAACGACGTCTTTGCAACAGCGAAGGAATTAGCGTTGATTGGCGTCGTCCAAGAAGAGTCGATCAAGTCATCAAACGTCTTTGATGTCGAACGCTATGAAGCTCCCGACGAAATCCCCGAGTCGTATCTCCCAGGCGCACCCTTCGAGAAGTTTTCTGGAGATCTTGAAATCACCATTGCGTAGCTCGTGAGTCCGCGCAACGCTCACACAGTAAAAAATATCTTCGTCCACTGGTGGACTGATGATCTTCACGATGGGCCACTCCCTGTGCTTCTCGGCGTCCTGGCGCTTGCTGCAGGGGTAGCCGATGCGGTGAGTTTTCTCGTGTTGGGGCGAACCTTCGTCGCCAATATGACGGGAAACTTTGTGGTCCTCGGGCTGGGCCTCGGCGGCGTGAAGGGTATTTCCCTGATCAACACGGTGGCGGCAACGGTTTCGTTTCTTTTGGTGGCGGGCACTGTTGGATACATCTCAAAATTCCCGCGGCGAAGTCGATCGCGTTATCTCTTCATCATGACCATCGCTGAATTGGTCATGGTGCTCGTCGCTCTCGGTGTCTCGTTTGTCGACAGTGGCCTGCCTTCACGGAACTGTGCGGTGCTCCTCACCATCATGCTTGGTGGTGCCATGGGACTCCAAAGTGCCAGTCAACAACGAATGAAGGTCGCCAACATCTCGACGACCTACATCACGGCTGTTGCCACCCTGTTCGCCGCCGAGATTACGACTGCTCCGCTGAAGACCAGTTTGCGACGGGGCATCTCGATCGTGACCCGTATTGCTGGCGCGCTGATAGCGGCATTGCTGATCATCAACCTGTCGTATCGCTGGGCGCTTGTGCTCTTTGCAGCGCTGGTTGGGCTGGTCCTCATCGGCGCAGTCTCAGTGATGAGGCGTAAGGATCGCTGGCAGGAGTTCCCTGACCTTTCGCTCTAGTGCCCCTGGAGGGATTCGAACCCCCGACACCTGGCTCCGGAAGCCAGTGCTCTATCCGCTGAGCTACAGAGGCTTTGCCAGCCAATCGTATCGTGGTCATGTGCCGGAGTTTGTGGCGAGGTGACCGTATGATCGTGTCTGTGCCGATTTCTCCCTCTGCCTCATTGCCCCTTGAGCAATCGTTGCTGCCCGAGACGGCTGAGGTGGCGCCATCGGGGCATTTGATCATTGGTGGCTGTGACGTCGTCGATCTCGCCGAGGAGTTCGGCACGCCATTGTTTATCTATGACGAAGAGCACCTTCGTGCTCGTTGTCGAGAAGCTGTTGCCGCCTTTGGCGAAGGCGTGGCCTATGCCACCAAAGCATTTCTTTGTAAAGCCATGGCCCAGTTGGTCCACGAGGAAGGGATGCACCTCGACGTGGCGTCTGAAGGAGAGCTTCACGCCGCACTTGATGCTGGCGTCCCTGCATCCTCATTAAAGTTGCACGGCAACAACAAATCTGAAGGCGAATTGCGGTACGCACTCGACATTGGCATCAATCAAATCGTGATCGACTCCCACGACGAGATCGACCGCTTGGCCAAGCTGGTCGGGCCTAGTCGTAGGGCCCACGTCCTCCTTCGTGTCACGCCCGGGGTGTCGGCACATACCCATGAGTACATTCAAACGGGTCAAGAAGATTCGAAGTTTGGCTTGTCGATCGCCTCGGGTGAAGCGGCGAATGCGCTCGGGCGACTCTCGGGCACTGAGCACATCGAGATCGATGGGATTCACGCGCATATTGGGAGTCAAGTGTTCGATGTCTCGTCGTTGGCTAAAGCTGCTGAAGTGTTAGCGAAGTTCTTTGTGCCGCTGGGCCTGCGTGAACTCTGTGTTGGCGGCGGATTGGGTATTGCGTATCTCAACGGTGAAGTTGCACCGTCGATCACCCAGTGGGCCGATGCAGTTCATGAGGCCTTGGCCAAGGACGGCGTCAGTGACGATGTACTCATTACCGCAGAGCCGGGTCGTGCCATCGTGGCCCAAGCGGCGATCACGGTCTATCGAGTCGGCACCATTAAACATCTCGAAGGTATTCGCACCTACGTTGCCGTCGATGGCGGCATGAGTGACAATCCCCGCCCTGTTCTTTATGGCGCAGGCTATGAAGCCTTCGACCCAGCCCAGACCTTGTCGGCGCGGCCACAAGAAGTTCGCATTGTCGGCAAGCACTGCGAGAGCGGTGACGTGATTATCCCCGAAGCGCTCATCCCAGAGGGCATCGCCGTTGGTGATCTCTTGGCCACACCGGTGACCGGCGCCTACGGCTACTCCATGGCATCGACCTATAACCGGGTTCCTCGACCGCCGGTGGTTTTCGTTGCCAAGGGCAAGGCTCGTCTCGTTCTTCGTCGAGAGACCAAAGAGGACTTGACGTCGCTGGACGTCGAAGACTCCTGAGCGTCGCACCAGCCCGACTAGCGTTGAGGGTATGGAGTCGTCACACGATTCAGTGGTTCGCATCGCCCTTTTGGGCTGCGGCAACGTGGGAGCAGCGCTGGTGGAGCTGCTGAGTGACCCAGCGCGCCGCGAAGAGTTGCGCCAACGCACCAACCTTGACCTCCAACTTGTGGGTATTGGCGTACGAGACTTGAACAAGCAGCGATCCTCGGCTTCGTGGTTCCCGAGTGACCTCGTGACCGATGACCTTGACGGGCTTCTCGGCCGCGACGATATCGACCTGGTCGTAGAACTCCTCGGTGGCATCGAGCCAGCGGCTGGCTTCATTCGCTCCTCGCTTGAACATGGTCGGCCTGTGGTCTCGGCCAACAAAGCACTGTTGGCCGAACAAGGGGTCGCGCTCAGCGCACTGGCTGCAGACAACGGGGTGGACTTGAACTTTGAAGCGGCCGTCGCCGGAGCGGTTCCAGTGATTCGTACGCTTCGGATCTCGCTGGCCGGAGAATCAGTGAACCGAGTCCTTGGCATCGTCAATGGCACGACCAACTACATCTTGTCGACCATGGCGACAGAAGGAAGTGACTACGCCCACGTGCTCGGCGACGCAATAGCCTTGGGTCTCGCCGAAGCCGACCCCACGGCCGACGTCGAAGGCTTTGACGCTGCAGCGAAAGCTGCGATTTTAGCTGGCTTGGCGTTCGGAAGCGTGGTGCCACTTGATCAAGTCTTCCGAGAGGGGATCACAAAGATTCGTAGCGTCGACATGGCCTTTGCGCGTCAATTTGGCTACTGCATCAAATTGTTAGCGATCGCAGAACGAGTGGGCGATGACGAGATGAGCGTGCGGGTCCACCCGGCTATGGTGCCGTTGAGCCACCCATTGGCCCAAGTCGATGGTGCCTACAACGCTGTGTTCATAGAAGGTATGGCCGCCGGTTCACTCATGCTCTATGGACAAGGTGCCGGCGGCATGCCCACGGCGTCAGCAGTGTTGGGCGACATTATTGATGCAGCCCGCAATGCAGCGACCAAGAGTCCGGCCCCTGCGTTGAGCAACGACGCCAACTATTCGGTGATCGCCCTTGACTCGTTAACGAGTGAGTTCTACATCTCCCTCGACGTCGTGGATCAATCGGGTGTCTTGGCACAAGTAACCAAAGTTTTTGGGGATCACAACGTGTCGATTCGTTCCATGGAACAAGTGGGTATCGGTGAAGAAGCGCGACTGATTTTCTTAACCCACGAAGCGACCGAACGAGATCTCGCTGCGACGATTCACGACCTCGAGGCACTCTCGGTGGTCGATGCCGTCGGGGGCGTGATCCGTGTCATCGGCCAGAGCGAGGATCTCTAGCAATGGCGTGGAGAGGTTTGATCGAAGAGTATCGAGATCATCTGCCGGTGAGTGCGCAGACCCCGGTCGTGACCTTGCTCGAGGGCAATACGCCTTTGCTCCCTGCACCTCGACTGAGCGAGATGGTGGGCGCATCGGTCTATTTGAAGATCGAAGGAGCGAACCCCACGGGGAGTTTCAAAGACCGCGGGATGACCATGGCGATCTCGAAGGCCGCCGAGGATGGCGCAAAAGTTGTGGTCTGTGCGTCAACGGGCAACACGTCGGCTGCCGCAGCGGCTTATGCCGCACGAGCGGGGATGACCTGTGCGGTGTTGATCCCCGATGGGGCAATTGCATTGGGGAAACTGGCCCAAGCATTAATCCTTGGCGCCAAGGTGCTTCAGATTCGTGGCAACTTCGACCAAGCATTGGACTTGGTGCGCGCCTTGCCGAATCACGCCCCGATCACTGTCGTGAACTCAATCAACCCGTATCGTATCGAAGGCCAGAAAACAGCTTCGTTCGAGATCATCGAAGCCCTCGGTGATGCTCCGGATTATCACTTCACCCCGGTCGGCAACGCCGGGAACATCACGGCTTTTTGGAAGGGGTATCGCGAGTATTTGGCAGCCGGCCGCTCGACTAAGAATCCAAAGATGATGGGCTTCCAGGCCGCCGGGGCGGCACCCATAGTGCTGAATCATGTCGTTGAAAAGCCTGAAACGATCGCCACGGCGATTCGTATCGGCAACCCGGCGAGCTGGCAAGGCGCAATTGCCGCGCGCGATGAGTCTGGTGGAGTCATCGATTCGGTGACCGACGATGAGATCTTGGCCGCCTACCGACTCTTGGCCACCCACGAATCGGTGTTCTGCGAACCAGCGAGTGCGGCGTCCGTCGCCGGGCTCTTAAAGGTCGGAGTCGACCCAGGATCAACGGTGGTCTGTGCGCTGACCGGCAATGGGTTGAAAGACCCCGACCGGGCGATTAGCCAGATTGAGGTCCCCACGGCAGTCGATGCCACCATGGGAGAAATTCTCAAAGAACTAGGGGTTTAGAGCGTGGCGTTGCGGGCAGAGGCGAAAAACCGCTAGGATAGAACTTGTTCTTCCTCGCCATCTGGTGCGAGTGCACACTGAAATTTTTCAGACCTTGTGCTGAGTCGTTACCTGAGGAAAACATCTGGGGACCGAAGCAATCCGCTAACGACCCATTCCGAATCTTTTTTCTCGCTTTCCGGTGTCCCGGCAAGGCAAAGGGAAAAGAACAAAGGAGTTACACAAGCTCATGACAACCGATGAACAAATGGGGAAGTCCGTTCTTGAATCGAAAGAACGCACCGAACTCCAGGCCATTGCCGAACAACTCAGCGTGAAGGCCACGAGCCGGATGAAGAAGGCTGACCTGATCACCGAGATCCTCACGGCCGCTGGCGTGGGCGAATCGACGGAGTCAGCACCGAGTCGATCCCGGGCCCCCAAGGCTAAAAGTGAAGAGCGTGCTGCGCCTGAGGCCCCTCAAGACGACGCCGAAGACGTCGGGACGGACCGCCCTCACGGCGGTCAGTCCAACAACGCTGGCCAAAATCGCCAAAACAACAATCGCAACGGCGAGCCGGGAAACCGTCGCCAAAATAACAACAACCGACGACGAGGCCGAGGCGGCCGTGAGCGTGACGGTCGAGGCGGCGGCGGTGAGCGAGATCTTCAAGGTGGCGCAGATGCTCCATACCAAGGCGAGTTGATTGAATGTCGCGGTCTGTTGGACTTGCGCGACGAAGGCTACGGCTTCTTGCGGTGCGAGGGCTACCTTCCTTCATCGAAGGACGTCTACGTCTCAATTAGCCAAGCTCGTAAATTTGCCCTGCGTAAAGGTGATGCCATCGAAGGTGCCTACCGTCCTGCGGGAAACAACGAGAAGTATCCTGCGCTGATTCGCATCGACACGGTAGCGGGCATGGATCCAGAAGAGGCACGAGGTCGTCGCCGTTTCGAAGATTTGACCCCCTTGTTCCCCGACGAAAAGTTGCACTTAGAAACGCCGAAAGACAAAGACAACATGACGGCTCGTATCGTCGACTTGTTGAGCCCCATCGGAAAAGGTCAGCGTGGACTGATCGTCTCCCCGCCAAAAGCGGGAAAGACGACGGTGATGAAGCAGATTGCTCACTCAATTGAAAAGAACAACCCAGAGGTTCACCTCATGGTGCTCTTGGTCGACGAGCGACCTGAAGAAGTCACTGACATGCGCCGCAGTGTTGAAGGTGAAGTGATCGCTTCGACCTTTGACCGGCCAAGTGACGAACACACCCACGTCGCCGAACTAACCATTGAACGCGCCAAGCGCCTTGTGGAACTCGGTAAAGACGTGGTCATCATCTTGGACGGCATCACTCGTTTGGCTCGTGCCTACAACATCACGGCGCCCACCTCGGGTCGTGTCATGTCCGGTGGTGTGGACTCTGGTGCGCTGTACCCACCGAAGAAATTCTTTGGAGCCGCTCGAAATATCGAAGAAGGTGGCTCGCTCACGATTTTGGCAACGGCGCTTGTGGAGACTGGGTCGAAGATGGACGAAGTCATCTTCGAAGAATTCAAGGGAACTGGAAATATGGAGCTTCGTCTCGACCGCCGTTTGGCCGAGCGTCGCCTCTACCCCTCGATCGACGTCAATGCCTCATCGACCCGTCACGAAGAGCTGCTCTTTGAGAAGGGCCAACTCCAGCAAGTCTGGAAATTGCGTCGAGTCTTGAATGCCCTGGCCAACGATGGCACCGCCGCAGCGGGTCTCGAATTACTCATGGACAAGATCAAGACCACCGACTCAAACGATGAATTCTTGGCGGAAATCGCCAAGGGTGGGGCAAACGGCTAACAGGTCCAATCAAAGGGCTACACTAGAGAGCCCGCAACGAGGAGTTTAGAAATGAAGGCTGAAATTCACCCCGAATACGTCGAAGCAACGGTGATCTGTAGTTGTGGAAACACGTTCACGACCATGTCGACCAAGCCCCAATTGCGCTCAGAACTGTGCAACGAGTGCCACCCCTTCTTCACCGGTAAACAAAAGCTTGTGGACTCTGGTGGACGTGTGGACCGATTCAACCGTCGTTACGGCAACAGCCGCAAATCCAAGGGCGCAAAGTCCTAACGACGCCGCATCACTCGCTGGCAGGCCAGTGAGGACCATGTGATGTACGACGAACGACTCAACGCTATTGAGGATGAATACGCTGAGGTTGAAGCACGCCTCAGTTCATCTGAAGTATCGAATAACCCCAATGTGTTGCGTGAGCTCTCCAAACGCCACAAAGAACTCAGCGACGTCGTCGGCGCATTCCGTCGCTTAAAAGCAGCGCGTGAAGACTCGGCAACGGCCACAGAGCTCTTAGAAGAAGCCGAAGGTGACGAGCGTGAAGAACTCCGCCTTGAAGTTGAGAACGCCAACACGAACGCAGAACGCATCGAAGAAGAGCTCCAGGCCTTGTTGTTGCCGAAGGATCCCAATGATGGACGAAACGTCATCGTCGAAATTCGCGGCGCTGAGGGTGGGGAAGAGGCGAACCTCTTCGCCAAGGATCTCTATGAGATGTATACCCACTACGCCCAAAGCCGAGGATGGAAGATTGAAGTCTTAGAAGAGCACGCGTCGGAACGTGACGGCCTCGACGAAGTGATTTTCGTCGTCAAAGGGGCCGATGCCTGGGCCAGGCTCAGTCTCGAAGGTGGGGTGCACCGAGTACAGCGTGTGCCGGTGACCGAGTCAAAGGGTCGGGTACATACCTCCTCGGCCACGGTGCTGGTCTTGCCCGAAGCCGAAGAAGTTGACGTCGAGATCGACGCAAATGATTTGAAGATCGATGTCTATCGCTCCAGTGGCCCGGGTGGCCAAAGCGTGAACACCACTGACTCAGCCGTGCGGATCACCCATATCCCAACGGGCATTGTCGTGGCCATGCAGGACGAAAAAAGCCAGATCCAAAACCGAGCGAAAGCTATGGTGGTCCTGCGCTCGAGATTATTAAAGGCCGCTCAAGATGCTCAAGAGAGTGAAATGGGCGACCTTCGTCGCAGCCAAGTCGGGGGTGGAGGTCGATCAGAAAAGATTCGGACCTACAACTTCAAAGACTCACGGGTCACCGACCACCGCATCAATCTCACTTTGTACAAACTCGACGCTATTTTGGCCGGTGACCTTGATGAGGTCGTCGACACCTTGATGGCGGCGAAGCGCACGGAGCAACTCGGCGACGATGGCTCCTAACGATCTCCTGGCTGAAATCACCGCCTTGGTAGGTTCCGCTCAAGAAGCGGCATGGATTGTTGAAGAGTCCGAAAAATTGCTCTCAGATGACAGTGCTATCGCTGTCACGGCGCGAGAAATGGCCGAACGGCGAGCCGATGGTGAACCACTGCAGTATGTCTTGGGTTCGTGGCAGTTTCGCACTCTAGAATTGATCGTTGATGAGCGTGCGCTCATTCCTCGCCCCGAAACCGAGCAAGTTGTCGAAGCGGCGCTCACTCGATGGCGAGAGTCCCGGGTAGGCGCTGAGTCATTTATCGCCGTTGATCTTGGCACCGGCACTGGTGCGATTGGCTTGAGCCTTGAGCGTGAACTTCGGGACGAGGTAAGCATCCAGGAGATCGTGCTGGTTGATCGCTCTCACGATGCGCTCAGCTTGGCCCTTGAGAATATCGTGGCGCTTGGCGCTCAACGGGTCAGCGTAGCCAGCGGGTCGTGGTTTGAGGCCTTGACGCCATCGCTCAAGGCGTCGGTCCACCTGTTGGTGGCGAACCCGCCCTACGTAGCGCTTCGTGATCGTGGGGCGCTCGCGCAAGAGTTGTTCTACGAACCACAAGATGCGCTGTTCGCCATGGACGCGCAGGGGATCCCTGGTTTTCGAGACGTCGCGTATCTCCTTGAGAATGTGATTCCTTGGATGGCCCACGGTGGCGTGGTGGCGATTGAAATGGCAGAACACCAGGTGGGGCCAGCGTGTGAATTCGCAACGGATCGGGGCCTTGCCGCGGTACAGCCAATTCTTGATCTGGCGGGCAAGCTTCGAGGAATCGTTGGGGTGGTCCAATGAGGATCTTTTCGGACGCTGATCTTGAGGAGGTGGCACGGTGCCTTGACGACGGTGCTGTGGTGGGCATCCCCACCGATACCGTCTACGGCTTGGCTGCAAGTTTGAACGTTCCTGACGCGGTGCGGAGTCTCTTCACTGTCAAAGGACGACCCGAGACGGTGCCGCTGCCCGTCCTGGCCGATTCACTTTCCACGGTAGAAGAATGCGTCGGCGAGCTTGACTCAAATTCTCGTACATTGGCGACCGCCTATTGGCCGGGACCACTGACCATCATTGTGCCGGGCCCGCAAGTGCTCTGTGAACTCGTTGGTTCAACAGCCGGCACGCTGGGTGTGCGCGTTCCCAACATGGCGACGATCCATCGACTCTTGATTCGCACCGGCCCCTTGGCCGTGACCAGTGCCAACCTGCATGGCGACGATCCCTGCACGACGGCATCGGCGGTGGCGGATCACTTTGACACCGCAGTGATCGCCGGTGTTCTTGATGGGGGAGTCTGTGCGAACCTGCCGTCAAGTGTGGTTGAAGTAGTCGAAGGAAAGCCGCAGATCCGCCGTGTGGGAACGGTCTCGCTTGGATCCATGACGACAACGCTTGGTCTCTAAATGACCGGGGTTCGTCTCCCGTTCAGGACCAGTCACGGAGTGAAGCGTCAACAGCGTTCACCGAGCTTGCTCTCGGCGTGCCAAGCAATGGGGATTTCTGCATCCCGAGGACGAGCCTTAGTGAAGCGTCAAGACGCCGTCGGCGTTCATCGTCCCTTGGCGTCCAATTAACTCCGTGCCGGAGAGTGCGCGTGCACTCGTTGGGTCATCAATGATTCCCCAACTCCGCGTGCCTGAAGCGTCTTTCAGCGCAGCAATGATTTTGGAAGGCCCATCTCGGTCATGGATGATCGTGTAGGTCTCGACGGAAACAACACCGTCAAGTGTTGGCGCCACCTCTGCGCTTGGGAACTGGTCGACTTCATCTTGCACATCGATGGCGCGAAACGGGGTCGCGGGAGGCGTCGTTGAATAAATTCCCACAGCATGAGAGGTTGCGAACCAACTCAGGCCCGTCACGAGACCGAGATCGCCGGGATGCTCTCGAAGTCGTTGCACCATTGCGGCAATGGACTGGGTGACGTAGTTATTGCCAGGTCCGCCGCCGAAGGTCAAGCCACCGGTAACACTCAGCGACCGATTGGGGTCATTCAGCGGGAGGCCAAGTGCCTCTGCCCCCATGATGGCGGCAATGGGAAAGCAACTGTAGAGATCCACATGATCGATTTCATCGATGGTGACGCCTGCTGCGCTAAGAGCACGTTGTCCTGCGAGTTCGATGGCGATGGAGCGATCGAACTGCTTACGGTTTGAAATGTGCAGAGGATCATCACCTTGTGCGTGGCTGTGTGGGAACACCATGGCGTCGTCGCGGACACCGACTTCTTGGGCCGTTGCATAGGAGCACATGATGACGGCTGCTCCCATATCGACGGGCAGGTTGGCAACCATGTACTTCGTGTAAGGCTCTGCGATCATTCGGTTCTGGGGCGTCGGTGTGGTGATTTCGCTCGAGGTTTTCGCCGTTTGAATCCAAGCGTGGGGGTTCTTCGCCGCTTGCGCTGAGAACGAGGCCCAGAACGCGCCCGTCTGCTCAAGGTGTTCAGCGATCGTCCAGCCGTTACGGGCTCGTCGAGCGTTTTCAAAGAGTGGATAGATATGGATCGGCATCATGATGCCTCGCTCGATTTCGAGCGGTGAAAGACCCTCGAGCTCTTTGCCGAACAACTGAGGCGCCGGGGTGGTCGAGGGATCCTGTACTTCCCATTCAGGGCTGTTCCATTCGGGGAATCGTCGACTCAATGATCGCGAATACATCGCTTCAGATCCAACCAACGCCACGACGTCAACGTCGCCCCGCAAAATGGCGGTCGCTGCGCCAGCGACAAATTTTTGCGGGATTGACCCTCCCGTTGCCGTCACCATCAACTCAGTGGGCTTGATGCCGAGACGTTCAGCGACCAGAAGAGCCGGGTTTGTCGTTCTCCAGGTAAAACTCACTACTGCAGCGAGACGGTCAATTTTAGAGAGCATCGTAGTGCCGAGAGGGCAAGGATCTCCAGGGTTCACCCCATCGATGTCCGCAGCCGCAGCGGTAAGGGCTTGGACCATGAGATCGAGCGGATCGACGAGATCGTGGGCTCCACTCGGATTCTCAGGGTGATTGAGGACTTGGCCGACGCCAACAAGGACGGGGGTGCGAGGATCGAGCGTCACGAGGGTAGATAGTACTTGAGTGACCTCACTCGAAAGCGTGAGTGAATCGGTAGGATGGAGAGATGCGCATCGCTCTTGGATCCGACCACGCAGGGTTCCCACTCAAAGCCGCCCTTGTCGAGTATCTCGAAGGCGCCGGCCACGACGTCGATGATCTTGGAACAGAGAACGCCACGGTTTCGGTTGACTACCCCGACTACGGCGCAGCGGTGGGTCGAGCAGCAGTGAGCGGGAGCGTTGATTTTGGCATTGCCATCTGTGGCACGGGAATCGGTATTTCGATGGCAGCAAATAAGGTGCCTGGCGTGCGGGCGGGACTGGCCCACGACGTGACAACGGCGACCTTGGCCAAACAACACAACCACGCCAACGTGCTCTGTTTTGGAGCGAGAGTGATCGGGTCGCAGACGGCCATTGACTCGCTGGAGGCCTTTATGGCCGCTGAAGAACTCGATGGCCGCCATGTTCGTCGCATCGACGAATTGACGGCCCTTGATGAAGCCGGACGACAGAGCGAGGAGCAAGCGTAATGAGTGGTACTTCACCCTTTTCATCGTGGATCACAAACGACCCTGAGATCGTTCGCCTGCTTGACGATGAACTCAACCGCCAGCGAACGACACTGCAGCTGATCGCGAGCGAAAACTTCACCTCGCCAGCAGTCTTAGCGGCGTCAGGTTCGGTATTGACCAACAAGTACTCAGAAGGGTATCCCGGTCGTCGCTATTACGGGGGAAACCAGATCATCGATGAAGTTGAAGATTTGGCACGGAATCGCTTGAAAGAACTTTTTGGGGCAGAGCACGCCAATGTGCAACCTCACTCGGGAGCGAACGCCAACGTAGCGGCGTACCAAGCACTCTTGGAACCAGGCGACACAATTTTGGCCATGCGCTTGGATCAAGGGGGACACCTCACGCACGGCTCTCCGGCATCAATCACGTCAAAGATCTGGAACTTTGTGTCGTATGGTCTCACTCCAGCGAGTAGCGACCCTGAACTGCCCGGCGAGATCGTTGACTTGAACCAGGTTCTCGACTTGGCGAAGCAACATCGGCCGAAGCTCATCGTGGCTGGTGCCACGGCGTACACCCGAACTATTGACGCCAAGGACTATCGCGCCATCGCTGACCAGGTTGGCGCTCTGTTGATGTTTGATGCAGCACACCCGGCTGGACTCATTGCGGGTGGTGCGCACCCCAGTCCCGTCGGCGTTGCTGACGTGGTGACGTTCACGACCCACAAGACCTTGCGCGGCCCGCGTGGTGGGGCGATTCTCTGTCGTGAAGATCTCGCCAAGGCCATCGATGGCGCGATTTTCCCTGGCCTGCAGGGAGGACCGCTCGAACACGCCATTGCCGCCAAGGCTGTCGCATTCAAAGAAGCGCTCGATCCAAGGTTCTCGGCCTATGCCCACCAAGTGGTGGCCAATGCCAATGCGCTCGCTCAAGCCCTTGAAGCGGAAGGATTCCGCCTGGTTTCTGGAGGGACCGACAACCACATTGTGTTGTTGGATTTGCGAACCTTTGATGAGGAACTCACCGGTAAAGAAGCACAGGAGGTGCTCGATCATGCTGGCATCACGGTCAACCGCAACACGGTGCCTGACGATCCACGAAGCCCATTCGTAACCTCGGGTCTGCGGGTGGGCACTGCAGCAGAGACGACAGCAGGCATGGGCCCAGAGCAGATGGCTGAGATCGCTCGGCTGATGGGGCGAACGCTGCGAAGTCGTCACGATGATGCAGCGATTCGAACGATCCGAGAAGAGGTAGCGGTGTTGTGTGGAACGTTCGATCCCTACCCTTCTCTGAGTAACTAAGGCAGGACTCGCCACTCATGCCACCCATCGGTTGGTATGCCCTTGTGTTCGCTGTGGCTATCGCGGCGACTGCACTGGCGACGTGGCCTGCTCGGACTATTGCCATCAAGATAGGGTACGTCGACATTCCTAGTGACAGAAAAATGCACGATCGCGCCACTCCCTACGGTGGTGGGGGGGCAATGTTCATTGGCGTCTGTCTCGCTATTGCGGTGGCGTCGCTCATCCCAGCCCTGAAACCCGTCTTTAGTCAATCCAGCGAAGTTGTCGGCGTGTTGATTGCTTCGGCAGCCATCTTCTTGGTTGGGTTAATCGACGACTTTCGCGCCATGTCGGCTCCCGCCAAGATTGCCGGCCAAGTGCTCGCAGCGAGCATTTTGTACTTCGCTGGCGTGACGATGTATCAGTTCAAACTTCCCTTCGCCGGCTTCGTTATCTTGAGCCCCGGCATGATCCCTCTCATCACAGCGCTGTGGGTGGTGGCATTGACGAACGCCATCAACCTCATTGATGGTCTCGATGGTTTGGCCGCCGGCCTGGTGGCTATTGGAGCCGGAGCCTTGGCCGTCTATGGGCTGCGACTCCAGGAATTGGGCTTGTTGCCGGCACAGAACATTGGACCCTTGATCGCCATCACCGCGTGTGGTGTGTGTTTGGGCTTTCTCCCCTTCAATTTTCATCCGGCCAAGATATTCATGGGCGATGCTGGCGCCCTCTTGCTCGGGCTTTTGATGAGTGCATCCACCATGGTTATTGGAGGCCGGACGGCGCCAGCAAGTGGGGTGACCTTCTTCTTCTTCGCTCCGCTGTTTATTCCTTTTTTCATCCTCGGGGTGCCACTGCTCGATGCCCTGTTTGCCTTCGTCCGCAGGACCGCCAAGGGTCAGGGGTTCTCTGCGCCCGACAAAGATCACATCCATCACCGCCTCCTTCGCCTGGGCCATGGCCACCGGCGAACGGTGGCTATTTTGTGGCTCTGGACTGCTGTGTTGAGTGGGTTTATCCTCTACCCCCTGATTCGTCCGAAGGCCAACCCTTTCGTCCCTTTTGGAGCGCTTGTCCTCGGCGTGGGGCTCTACACGTGGTTCCACCCAGGACTGCGGCGCAACGGAATGGACGATTTCAGCGATCCCGTCGACACGGCCCCTGAGGGCCAAAAAGAGGTCCCGGTCCGTTTTGGCGTTGACGGCCAAGAAGTGTAATGATCGGAAGCGTGAACGCCAGATGCTCCACCCTTCGTCCCTGGTGAATTTCCCTTCTTCTTATGACATCCTCTCCACGTTCTCTGGACAATGACGCCACGTCACGACTCCGACGACATACCCTCAAGGGAGCAGTCGTCTTGGTTGGCATTTGTGCAACTGGGCATCACCACCGCAGTGATCGTGGGAGTCGGCGTGATTGCGGGAATCGTCCTCGATGGACTCACGAAACTGTCGCCGCTGTTTCTCTTCATCGGGCTCATCGTGGGATGCGTACTCGCTGCGTTTGTTGTGGTGTCCCAAATCAAGAGATTTCTCTAAAGGGTGCCCATGCTTGAAAATATTGAACACCTCGATGCGTCGGTTTTCCAACGCCTGCTTCGGAAAACCGTCTTGACCGCCATCGTTGCCGGTGTGATCGCTGTGGGCTTTGCTCTTTGGCTGGCTCCGCCCCTCGTCTCGGTGGGGATTGTGCTGGGACTCGGTGTGGCTGTGTTGAATCTTCGTTTTCTCGACGCTGGCGTGGCCAAGATTGAAAGCTCGGGCGAAGGCTCGTCCAAGGTCATCAAGAGGATCCTGCGAACAAAAACGACGGGAAGGCTTGCAGTGATCACTGCAGTGGCTATTATCCTCTTGGTGTTTGTTCAATCTCTCGGTCTCGGCATGGTCATCGGCCTCGTTGTCTTCCAAGTTCTCTTTGTCGCTAATGCCGCCAAAGTGATCTTCGCCCAAGGGAGCACGCTGTGAACCACGCCATGCGCTTTGCTGGAGGCACGATCACCGTCGGTGATCACGTCGCGTCAACCCAGATTTTCGGTCTCACCGTTGATCTCGACATTGTGTGGTCGTCACTGATTGCCGCAGCGATCGTCCTTGGTATGGGTTTTTGGATGCGGCACAAGGTCACGAGTGGTGTTCCTGGGAAACTGCAGTTGGCCTACGAAACCATTGTTGAGCAGATCAAGGACGTCACCGATGGCTCAATCGGTAGCCAAGGTGACCGTTTTATTCCTATTGCCATCACCTTGTTTATGTTCATCTTGATCTGCAACTGGCTTGAAATTCTTCCGAACAATGGCCACGACTGGGTGCCCGCACCGACGGGTGACGTCAACCTCCCCTTGGCCTGTGCGCTGACCGTCATTCTCTGGGTCCACGTTGAGTCGGTGCGCGCTCGAGGAGTCCGTGGCTATTTGCGCCACTACGGAACTCCCTACAAGGCATTGATTCCGATTAATATCATCGAAGAATTGACCAAGCCCATCACCTTGACCTTCCGTCTTTTCGGCAACATCTTCTCGGGTTCACTCATGGTCGTGGTGATGGCCTCGCTGCTTCCCTGGTACGGATCACTCTTCGGCCAACTCATTTGGAAGCCGTTTGACCTTGGTATTGGCCTCATTCAGGCGTTTATCTTTGCCCTGCTCGCCATCCTCTACTTTGGGATGGCGATGAGCACTGAGGAACATTAAGAAATCTCGTTGAAATTCCCATCACAAAGGAGAAAATGAAATGGCAGCAAAAACAATGGAGCAAGCAGTCACCTTGGCGGGTGCACTCGTCGGAGGTGGCTTAGCGCTGGGTGGAGGTGCCATCGGTGCCGCCATCGGTGACGGTCTTGCCGGTAGTCAGACGATTGCCGCAATTGCCCGTCAACCAGAAATTGAAGACAAGGCTCGTACCTACTTCTTCTTGACCGTTGGTCTCGTCGAAGCCATGTACTTCATCAACTTGTTGTTCATGGTCGTCTTCGTCTACGTCTTCGCAAAGCAGTAAGACGCCACAAGAGATTTATCCGTCAACAGCCGTTGACGGCAACGTACCTACCTGAGGAGAACACCACATGTCGATCGGAGCAATCTTCCTGTTACCTAACGGGACGTTCTTTGTTGAACTGATCGTTCTGCTTGTGATTCTGTTTTTGACGACGAAGTACATCGTGCCGCCTCTGCGTGCAGCGATGGACAAGCGTCAAGAATTGATCCGCAGTTCGCTCGAAGCAGCAGAGTCGGCGCGCACTGACGCCGCCGCAGCTGACGACGAGCGTCGACAGGTTTTGGATGAAGCACGGGTCCAAGCACGAGAAATCGTCGCTCAAGCCAACGCCACGGCGGAGCAGGTACGAAGTGAAGCCCAGGGACGGGCCCAAGGCGAATATGACCGTATCGTCGGCGCCGCAGACGTCGAAGTATCGCTGGCTCGCCAGCGTGCAATCGATGACGCAGCAGATCAGCTCGGCACCATTGTGATGGGAGTCGTCGAGCGGGTCATCGGCCGAGAAGTCGACATGTCGGCACACCAGGACCTCGTGAACGAAGCAGTGGGTGCACTGCGTAGTTCAGCGGCCGCTGGGGAAACGGGCGCTCAGGGATGAACCCTTCAATCCAAGGCTACGCAGCCGCCGTTCTCGGTGAGTTGGATGGGGCGCAGGTGCAGAGCACCGCGTCCGATCTTCAACGTGTCGAAGAGACGATTCTCGCGAACAGCGACCTGCGTGCTGCCATGACCGACACGTCGGTGTCGGGCAACGCTCGCAAAGCGGTCATGGCCCAAGTCTTGGAGAATAAGGTCGGCGGCCCGGCGTCTCGACTCGCAGCGCAAGCTGCGCGCGTGAGTGCTGCACAAGACGTGCCGCAAGCCTTGGCCTACTTGGCCAGTCGCTCGCACCACGCCGCCAACGAAGAAGCCTACGCAGAGCCCACTCTTTCGGTGATGGCAGCTCGTGAGCGAGTTGGTGGCTACGCCGAAGCGCTCTATGAAGATCTCGATGTCAAGGCCTTAGAAGAGATCGAAGATGAACTCTTCCGTTTTGCGCGAACCGTTGAAGGAAATCCCAGCCTTCGCCACGCCTTGACGGACCGAGACCTCCCGGTCGATCACCGCCAAGGAGTAGTGCACGCGCTGATAGAGGGTAAAGCCTCAGCGCCATCGCTTGCCCTGGTGGATTACGTCATCGCTGGCGGCAGAGCGCGCGACATTGTCGGCACCATGGATTGGTTGGTTGATCTCACGGCACGAGCCCGTGGCTGGAGAGTTGCCAAAGTACGTACTGCTCGTGAACTCGATGCATCGCAAGCTGATGCGTTGCGGAGTTCGTTGACCGAGTTGGCGGGAAACCCTGTTGAATTGCAGATCACCGAAGATGCCACACTGCTGAGCGGTGTGCGCGTGGAGATCGGCGACATGTTGGTTGACGCGACGGCCAAGGGCCGGTTGGACCAACTGAAGGAACATCTAGCGCAAGACCACAAAGCTTTTCAAACGAACGAACACTAAAGAAAGAGACGAGGAATCACCATGGCAGAACTGACCATTAGCGCCAATGAGATCACCGAAGCGTTAAAGCGTCACGTTGACGACTACACCCCAGAGGTGGGTGCCGAACAAGTCGGCCGTATTGTCGAAGTCGCGGACGGCATTGCACGAGTGTCGGGTCTGCCTGGAGCAGCGGTCAACGAACTCTTGGAGTTCGAAGACGGCACGCTGGGTTTGGCGATGAACTTGGACGAGTCGACTGTTGGCTCAGTCGTTCTGGGTTCTGTGGACTCGTTGGAAGAAGACCAGATCGTTCGAGCCACGGGACGTATTCTCTCGATTGACTGTGGCGACGCCCTGCTGGGACGAGTCGTGAACGCCCTTGGCGAGCCTATTGATGGCAAGGGTCCGATCAACGCCACGGAGAACCGTCGTATGGAAATTCAGGCACCGGGCATTGTTGGTCGTCAACCCGTGACTGAGCCGCTGCAGACGGGTATTAAGGCCATTGACGCAATGACCCCCATCGGCCGAGGTCAGCGTGAGCTGATCATTGGTGACCGTAAAACGGGAAAGACCACGATCGCCATCGACACGATTCTGAACCAAAAGGGCCAAGGCGTGAAGTGCATCTACGTGGCCATTGGTCAAAAGAACTCGTCCGTCGCCCAGACCGTGAAGCTCTTAGAAGACACCGGAGCGATGGAGTACACCGTCGTCGTCGTGGCCTCTGCTGGAGACCCTGCACCGTTTAAATTCCTTGCCCCCTTCGCCGGTTGTGCATTGGGCCAGCACTGGATGGAAAACGGTCAAGCGGCATTGGTGGTCTACGACGACCTGTCCAAGCAAGCCGAGGCTTACCGACAACTTTCTCTCTTGCTCCGTCGTCCACCAGGTCGCGAGGCCTACCCAGGAGATGTCTTCTACTTGCACAGCCGCCTCTTAGAGCGTGCAGCCAAGCTCTCTGATGAGCTCGGTGGGGGATCATTGACGGCGTTGCCGATCATTGAAACCAAGGCGGGCGACATCTCGGCCTATATCCCGACCAACGTGATTTCGATTACCGACGGTCAGGTCTTCTTGGAATCCGATCTCTTCTACTCAGGTGTGCGACCGGCCATCAACGTGGGTAACTCGGTGTCACGAGTGGGTGGAGCAGCCCAGATCAAGGCCATGAAGGCAGTCTCGGGAACCTTGAAGATCGACCTCGCGCAGTTTCGAGACTTGGAATCCTTTGCCACCTTTGGTTCAGAACTCGACAAGTCCTCGCAACAACAGCTTGACCGTGGCTATCGCCTCACCGAGCTGCTGAAGCAGCCATTGAATGCACCAGTCTCTGTCGAAGAGCAAGTGGTCGTCATCTTTGCGGGCACCAAGGGCTACTGCGATGACATCCCCGTCTCGGAGATGCGCCGCTTTGAAAACTCGATCCGTGAGTACTTTCGAGCGAGCCACGCCGACATTTTGGAAACGATTCGCTCGACCGGTGCGCTGCCTGATGGCAACGCCATGGAAAAAGCAGTCGAAACGTTCTTGTCGGGATTCGACCGCGGCGTCGCTTCGGTCTAAGAACCGTTCAACACACTAAGAGAAACGAGGAGGTGAGCACACATGGCTGGAGGACAGGAGCGAGTACTTAAGCGCCGCATTAAGAGCGTTCAAGCAACGCGGAAGATCACGAAGGCAATGGAACTCATCGCGGCGTCTCAGATTCAGCGGGCCCAAGGGCGTATCGCAGCAAACCGCCCGTACAAAGAAGGGATGGCGCGCATCGTTCTCGAAACCGCCAAGGGAGACTCTCGAGCCTCCAAGAAATTACTGGGTACCCCAGAGAAGGTCGAAACTGCACTGATCCTGGTCATTGTGGGTGACCGTGGACTTTCTGGTGCCTATAACTCTTCGGTGCTGCGAGCAGCCGAGCGCTTGATCATCGAACTCAACGCGTCATCAACGACCACCCGCGTCATTGTGGTCGGCAAGAAAGCGGGACCTTATTTTCGCTTCCGAGGCCAAGACGTTGAGTCGTCGTTCCAAGGATTCGCCGATCGTCCGTCCTTCAGTGACGCCCGCGAGGTCGCTGCTGCAGCCGCGGCACCATTCGTGAACGGCGACGTTGACCAAGTGATGATGGTCTCGACCCGCTTCCACTCTGCGGGGAGTCAAAAGGTCGAGGCACGCCAACTTCTTCCCCTCGTTGATCCTCGAAGCGAGGGTGAAGAAGAAGAGACCACCCACGTCTTGACGGGCTATACCGAGTTTGAGCCCGAGGCAGAGGCTCTTCTTACTGAGTTGGCACCGAAGGCGCTTGAAAGTGAGATTTTCAGTGCGCTGTTAGAGGGTTCGGCGTCATTCCACACCAGCCAACAGCGGGCCATGGCTGCGGCAACCGAGAATGCTGACGAACTCAGCCAATCCCTCGCCCGCATTATGAACCGAGCACGTCAAGATTCAATTACAACCGAGATCATGGAGATTGTCGGTGGTGCGGAAGCACTTCGACAGAAAAAAGGAGCATAAATGACCGTCGCCCCTGAACAGGCATTAGAGAGTGGCCGGGTAGTCGCAATTGCCGGCCCCGTTGTGGACGTGGAGTTCCCACCCCACTCGCTGCCCGAGATCAACTTCGCAGTCCAGATGGACTTGGAGCTCGATGGCAAGAAGCTGACCGTGACCGCAGAGGTTGCCCAGCAGATTGGCGAAGGGCGCGTGCGTTGTGTCTGCATGCAACCCACCGACGGCTTGGTGCGAGGAGCAGAAGTACGCAACATGGGACACGGCATCACCGTTCCTGTGGGTGACGTCGTCCTCGGCCACGTGTTCAACGTGCTCGGAGAGCCCTTAGACACCGCCGACATCGGTGAAGTCAAAGAACGTTGGGAGATTCACCGTAACGCTCCTGCCTTCGACCAGTTGGAGCCACGTGCCCTCATGTTCGAAACCGGCATTAAGGTCATTGACCTTCTTGAGCCCTATGTGCAAGGTGGAAAGATCGGCCTCTTCGGTGGTGCTGGTGTAGGTAAAACGGTATTGATCCAAGAGATGATCAACCGAGTTGCCACGCAACACGGTGGTGTGTCGGTCTTCGCCGGCGTCGGCGAGCGAACTCGAGAAGGAACCGACCTCTGGATTGAAATGCAAGAGTCGGGCGTGATCGAAAAAGCTGCCTTGGTCTATGGCCAGATGGACGAACCTCCTGGCGTGCGTATGCGTGTGGCCTTGGCCGCACTGACCATGGCGGAATACTTCCGTGATGTGCAGAACCAAGACGTGTTGTTGTTTGTGGACAATATTTTCCGTTTCGTCCAAGCCGGGTCTGAAGTGTCGACCCTGTTGGGCCGTATGCCTTCAGCGGTGGGTTACCAGCCCACCCTGGCGGACGAGATGGGTGAACTTCAAGAGCGCATCACGTCGACCAGAGGAAAGTCGATTACCTCGCTGCAGGCCGTGTACGTCCCTGCCGACGACTACACCGACCCTGCTCCGTTTACGACCTTCACCCACTTGGACGCCACGACTGAGTTGTCACGTCAGATCGCTGCGTTGGGTATCTACCCAGCCGTCGACCCCTTGGCGTCAACGTCGAACATCTTGGCCCCAGAAATTGTGGGAGAGCGTCACTACGAAGTCGCTCGCCAGGTCCAAGAAGTGCTCCAGCGGTATCGTGAACTCCAAGACATCATCGCCATTCTTGGTCTTGATGAGTTGAGTGAAGAAGACCGAATCATCGTGTCTCGTGCTCGAAAGATCCAGCGATTCTTGTCGCAGCCGTTCTTCGTTGCTGAAGTCTTCACCGGCCTCCCTGGGGTGTTCACGCCCATTGACGAGACGGTCGATTCCTTTGAAGCCTTGATTAAGGGTGAACTTGACAACGTGCCAGAGCAGGCGTTCTTGAACGTCGGTGGCGCAGAGTCTGTTCTCGCCAAGGCCCACCAGATGGAGAAGGACGCAAACTAAATGGCTGAACACGCCGTTGGTCTTGAGATCGTCACGCCAGAAGCGGCCCTCTTTGCAGGGCCGGCCACTGCGGTCGTGATGACAACCTCAGAAGGCGACCTGACGGTCATGGCTGATCACGCTGAATTGATCGGTGACGTCGTCCCGGGGATCGTCAAGATTGAGACCATCGAAGGTGGAACGATCTCGGTGGCGGTCCACGGAGGCTTTGTGCAAGTGCACACCGCCATCGGAGCGGCAGGAGAGTTACTTGAAGAGATCAGCGACACCGAGCGCACCACTCGAGTCACACTGTTAGCCGGTGTGGCGGAGATCGCTAGCGAGATTGATCTTGAGCGAGCTCAAGCATCAAAAGCCGCAGCGGAAGCCAGAGTCAATGAACTGCGCACCGCGTCGGGGCGCCAAAGTGGCGACGAGAGTGCCGCTGATGCCACGGCGGCGTTGGCCGTAGCCGAAGGTGAACTCGCCCGAGCTGAACTGCGCCTCAGTATCTCCGCATCACAGATGTAATGCCTCGTCGATCCTCAGATCGACGCAGGGTGCTTGATTAATAGGCGATTGAAGAGAACTGCGAGAGTTTTTCGAGGCTGTGCATGGCATCAATCTTGCGCCAGGTGCCCGAGCGTGACCGCATCACGATCGACTGCGTCGAGACGCCTGATTCGGTGAAGCGAACTCCTTGGAGAAGATCACCATCGGTAATGCCTGTCGCTGAGAAGAAGCAGTTGTCCCCTGAGACCAGGTCGTCGGTGGTCAGCACCTTGTCAAGGTCATAGCCTGCGGCAATTGCAGCGTTTCGCTCTTCGTCATTGCGAGGCCAAAGCCGACCAATGAGCTCTCCTCCCAGAGACTTGAGCGCCGCTGCGGCAATCACACCTTCGGGGGTTCCGCCGATTCCGTAAAGAATATCGGCTCCAGAGTTGGGCCAACTCGTAGCGATTGCTCCAGCTACGTCACCATCGGTGATGAGGCGGACGCGCGCTCCAGCTTGACGGACTTCACCAATGAGATCAGCGTGGCGTTCTCGGTCGAGAATAACCGCCGTGAGATTCTGCACGGGCTGGTGGAGGGCCTTGCTGAGCGCATTGAGGTTTTCTGTCGGGGTGTTTCGGATATCTATCACCCCAGCAGCCCGTGGCCCGACGGCGATCTTTTCCATGTAGACGCAGGGACCTGGGTCAAACATGGTGCCCCGCTCAGAAACGGCGATGACGGCCAAGGCGCCAGGGCGGCCTTTCGCGGTCAAGGTTGTCCCATCGATGGGGTCCACCGCAATATCGCACTCGGGGGCGGCACCGGTACCCACTCGCTCCCCATTAAAGAGCATGGGTGCTTCGTCTTTCTCGCCTTCGCCGATCACGACAATGCCATCCATTTGAACGGTTCCAAGGACAATGCGCATGGCCTCAACGGCTGCTCCGTCTGCGGCATTCTTGTCGCCTCGGCCCATGAAGCGATTGGCTGCCATGGCCGCGGCTTCTGTTACCCGAACCAGGTCAAGGGCAAGATTACGGTCGGGCGTTTCTGGGGTTGATGCCATGTCTTGACTTTACTTCAGACTCACTGGTGCCGCGCAGGGCCCAGCAGGGCAACGGCTTCATGGAGAAAAGAAAAAAAGGATCGAGAGAGCGGCAAATCGGGCGATGGCAGAGCATGGATCGCACGGCACAAAGTGGTGCGATTCACCGGCAATACTAAGAGAGTGAAGCGTATTACCGTCACCCCCGGTCCGCCCCTTTCGGGCAGAGTGTTTGCCGGGGGAGCGAAGAACTCAGTCTTGAAATTAATGGCAGCGTGTCTTTTGGCTGAAGGCACCTATGTGATCGAAAATGCTCCGGACATCAACGACGTAATGATTATGGCCGAGATGCTGCGCGCCCTTGGCTGTGAGGTGATGTTTGGAGAAGAGCAGTTAACGATTGTCTCGCCTCCAACAGCGGCGATGATCCCTGAAGCACCCTATGAACTCGTAGAAAAAATGCGAGCATCGATTGTGGTGCTCGGACCACTCCTGGCTCGCTGTGGTAGCGCGCGCGTCTCGCTTCCAGGCGGCGACGACTTTGGGAGTCGGCCCATCGACATCCACCTCGACGGCTTAGCCATGATGGGTGCACGTTTTGTTACAACACACGGTTTTATCGAAGCAACGGCCAGCGACGCAAGCGGCCGTTTGACTGGCGCACACCTCGTCCTCGAGTATCCAAGTCACACCGCAACGGACAACCTTTTAATGGCCGCCGCCGCAGCGAAGGGTACGACGGTGATCGAAAATGCCGCCCGTGAGCCAGAGGTGGCTGATTTGGCGGCGATGCTGATCTCGATGGGTGCATCAATCACCGGAGCGGGCACCTCGCGCATCGTGGTCGAAGGAGCCGACAATCTCCATGCCACCACTCACCGAGTAATTCCCGACCGCGTCGTGGCCGCAACCTATCTTTTGGCTCCAGCGCTTGGTGGGGGATCAGTCACGGTGGCCGACGGTCATCCTGAGCACATGGAAATGTTGATCGCCAAGATGCGGGCCATGGGGATGACCGTCTCCTTTGACGGGAATGGCCTCCACGCCAGCAGTCCAGGTCGCCTCCAGGCGGTCGACATCGCCACGCTGCCGTTTCCTGGCGTGGCCACTGACTACAAGCCCTTTTTAGTGACGGCGCTCAGTGTGGCTGAAGGTGTTTCGATCGTCTCAGAGAACCTTTTTGAGGGTCGGTTTCGCTACATCGATGAGCTCCGGCGCATGGGTGCTGATATCCGCACCGAAGGCCACCACGCGGTTGTCCGAGGGGTTGAACGGCTTTCTGGGGCCCCGGTGAAGGCGCCAGATATCCGAGCGGGTGCGGCACTCGTCCTTGGCGGGTTAGCGGGAGACGGTGAGACCATCGTGGCGGGCGTCGAGCACATTGAGCGTGGCTATCGAGACTTTGTGGGGACCTTGGCGTCGCTGGGAGCGCAAGTAGCCTGGACGTGATGGCACGAGCCGGGCGCGATCCCCTAGAACTCCTCAACGAAGCAAAGGCAGGAAGCCGTGTGGCCCTGGCGCGTCTGTTGACCATGATCGAACGAGGTGGCCCCGAGAGCGCAGCGGTCGCATCCTTGGCCTACCGTGAGGCCCCTCCCTACAGCTTGGGACTCACGGGAGCACCGGGAGCGGGAAAGTCAACGCTCACCGACCAGTTGATCCGCGTGGTGCGCAAGGGTTGGCCGGGAGAGACCATCACTCCCATCGATCAAGTGAGTATCTTGGCCATCGACCCGACGTCGCCCTTTAGCGGCGGCGCGATTTTGGGCGACCGAGTGCGAATGCAAGATCATGCAACAGACCCCACGGTGTTCATTCGCTCCATGGCAACCCGTGGTCACCTCGGAGGCCTCTCGTTGGCCGTGCCCGAAGCGGTGCGACTCTTTGGCGCAGCCGGGATGCCCGTCGTGCTCATTGAGACCGTAGGGGTCGGTCAAATGGAAGTCGAAGTGGCGTCGGCGACTGATACGACGGTGGTGGTCGTGAATCCAGGTTGGGGCGACTCTATGCAGGCCAACAAGGCGGGTCTGTTGGAGATTGCCGACATCTTTGTGATCAATAAAGCGGACCGCCCAGGGGTGCGAGAAGCGAAGCGAGACCTCGAGCAGATGTTGGATCTTTCTCAGTTGGGCGAGTGGCGCCCTCCCATTGTGGAGACTGTTGCGCAAAGTGGCGAAGGGGTCCAAACACTCTGGGACACGGTCGCTCAGCATCGCTCGTTTTTGGAAGACTCGGGTGAGCTTGAACTGCGACGAGCCGATCGCCTTCGTGAAGAGCTCCGTCGAGTGATCCAAGCTCGACTCATTGATCAGATCGAACACGTGGCTGACGGCGAAGAGTTCAATAAGGCAGTTGACGACCTTGTGCGTTACGCGACCGATCCCTACAGCGCAGCTGACGGCTTGCTTGACTAACTCGCTTGGGTCTCGATGGAGGCCAAGAGTTCAGTGCAGGCGAGTTCCGGAGGAACGATATTGATCGCCACCCCGGTGCCCATTTCAAAGCCTGCTCGGGTGGTGGCCTTGGGGACGACATGGATATGCCAGTGAAAGGGATCACCCATTCGATTGGGCGCTGAGTGAAAGACCAGGTTGTAGGCAACATCGCCAATGGTGGCGATAAGTGCTTTCAGCGATCGCTTGATGGCAAGACCGACAGCGGTCACCACATCGTCACTTGCGTCATGAAGGTGAGGTCGATGCTCTCGAGGCATCACCAAGAGCTCATAGGGAACACTTGCCCAGTAGGGCGAGATGACCACGACGTGATCATCTGAGTAAACCAAGCGATGGCGGACCGACTCCTCGGCCTCAATCGTCGTGCACAGGAGACAATTGGCGGTGAGGCGAGCAAACCGTGCCTGCTCATCGGCTACTTCTCGGGGGACGAAACTCATACCTAAAAGTTGTCCATGAGGGTGCTCAACGGATGCTCCAGCCTCTCGACCGGCATTGACGATGGCTTGGGTGTAGCGAACATTCTCTTGGTCGGCGTGGGCCACTAAACGATCGCGCAGTGCCGTCATGACGAGACCGACTTGGTGATCGTCAAGATCCGACCAGGCGGCATGGTGGTCAGGGGAGAGGACGAAGACTTCGTGGATGCCGCCGGCCGTCCCGAGAGTGAAGACCGGACCTCGGTTCTCAACAACAAAGGGCTCATCGCTGTCGAATGCTGGGTACTTGTTTGGCACCACCCGCACCCGCCAACTCCCGTCTTCGTCGTAGGTCACCAGCGCCGGTGGGGTCTCTTCTTCATGGCCTGGACAAAACGGGCAGGGCTTGAGGGGCTCGTGTTCAAGACGTTGTGCGCTCAAGACAAAGGCATCAGGTCGCTTTGAGCGCGCTTGGGAGATCACAACCCATCGGCCCGACAGTGGATCTAGGCGCATCTCGGTCATGGGGTACTCATTTCATGAAAAACAGGCCACGTGATGTCGTGATCATCTGTCCCTCCAGCGTAACGTTAGATCTGGCACGAAAGGCGCTTTTACAGAAACTCCTTGGCCTCAGTCCCCTCGGGGCATTGAAGCAGTTATTTGACCGTGAGTTCGTAGATGGAAAGGCCAACCACAGCCAGCACGATAAGTAAAGCGATGATGGCCCCAGCGAGATTGATGACTTTTTGAGCGCCAAAGCGCCCTTCGCTGCGCGAGTAGAGGTGAATGCCGCTTGACATCACGACGACGACACCGATGGCAAAGACCGCTGCGTAGAGGAAGGCCTCGCCAAGGGCACCCCAGTTGATCAATGTCGAGGCGAAAATCATCACTACGCCGCCATTGCAGTCGGGTGGGTTTCGTTCACTTCGCCGGTCCATTCCGCATTGACATTCTCAGGGCTGACCGCTGTCTTGCGAGAGAGCACGTAAATTCCCGCACAGGCACCAGCAAGGATGACGGCCAACACAATGACTCCTGCGTTGCCACCGATCGCATTCTGGCCAGCGAATGCTGCAGCTCCAACGAGCCCTGCCGCGGGGAGGGTGAAGACCCACGCGATCGCCATGCGCCCGAAGACTCCCCAACGCACGGGTGCAGCGTGTCCCACTCCCGAGCCGACAACCGATCCTGTACAAACTTGGGTTGTCGAGAGCGGGAAGCCAAAGTGCGTGGATGCCAGTAGCACCGCCGCCGACGAGGTTTCCGCAGCAAAACCTTGCGGAGTGTCGATATCGGTCAAGCCCTTGCCGAGGGTGCGAATGATTCGCCAACCGCCAAGGTACGTTCCCATCGAGATTGCCAAGGCGCAGGCGATGATCACCCAGGTTGGCGTCGAAGCTCCTTCATGGAGCGTCCCGTTGGCGACTAATGCCAACGTGATGATCCCCATTGTTTTTTGAGCATCGTTGGTCCCGTGAGCCAACGACACCAGCGAAGCAGACCCAACTTGTGCCCATCGAAAACTCTTTTTTCCAACGACCTCATCTACTTTTCTGGTCAGGCGATAGGCACTCCACGTTGCCGCGGCGGCAATCGAGCCAGCGACGAATGGAGCGAGGATGGCGGGAACAAAGACCTTCGACAAAATACCTGACCACAAGACGGCGTGACCGCCGGCGTGCACCAACATGGCGCCGATAACTCCACCGATAAGTGCATGGGAGGAACTTGAGGGAATGCCGAGGTACCACGTCATGACGTTCCAAAGGATGCCACCCACTAAGCCGGCAAAGACCACTTGGAGCGTGATGAAGTTTTGGTCCACAATCCCTGACGCGATTGTTGCCGCCACAGCAAGAGAGAGAAAGGCTCCCACCAGGTTCAAGACCGCACTCAGAGCAACGGCAACCCGTGGCTTCAGAGCCCCGGTGGCGATGGAAGTAGCCATGGCGTTGGCGGTATCGTGAAAGCCGTTCGTGAAGTCAAAAGCTAAGGCAGTCGCAACAACGAGACCAAGCATGAGGCTCTGATGCATGCAAAGGTTCTACACCGCTTTAGGCTTCATGAGCAACACCAGATCGCTGAATCTCAGAGATTTCTTGCTCTGGTCACCTTGGGATTGATCTCTTGTCACCCTGAGCGGTGCGTGGGCACGAAATCAGCCAGACTAGGAGCATGTTCTTTGCGAGTGAGGGTCCCCCCGCTTCGAAACTCTTTGACGTGATGCTCATTGTGCATGTGGGATTCGTCGCCGTCACGTTGATGGTGGTTGGTGCGCTCTATCTCGCAGCCGGGTCATTAGCGAAGACGAGTGAAGGCAGCCCGTGGCCAGCATCGGGGGCAAGGTTCTTCACGCCCGGTCGCGAGATCGCAGGTCGGCTTCTCTATGGCATCCCCGCCACCGGCATCCTTCTTTTGATGACCAGTGAAGGGCACTACGGCTGGAAGAACCCATTCGTTATCATTGGTCTTGCGCTGTGGCTTGTGGGTATTGCGCTCGGAGAAGGTCTGGTGTTCCCGGCCGCCTCGTCGCTCCGTCGCATGGTGGCGGCGAGTCCCGATCGAGGGCATGCTCAAGAGCCTCGGCGTCTCACGCGCCGTTTGCAATGGGGTATCGATGGGATTGTGCTCGTGCTGGTCGCGGGAACAATCTTCATGGTGGCGCAGCCCTAGTGGAGTTCTTGGACCTGACTCCTCCCCCGGAGGAGTACACCGCCCCCCGAATTTCGGAGGTATCCTGAGAGAAACCTGAGAAAAAAAGGAACCCTTCATGACATCGATGAGCACCCATAATTTGGATGAACTCTCGACCACCTTTGAGACTGCGTCGCCGACGCAAATTTTAACCTGGGCAACTGAGCAGTTCGCTGGCGACATGGTGTTTGCCTGCTCATTCCAAGATCTTGTTCTCCTCGATCTGGTGATGCAGGTGGCACCGAGGACTCCCGTTGTCTTTCTCGATACTGAAGATCACTTCGTTGAGACGCTTGAGCTCGTGGCGGCGGCGCAAGAGCGTTACGGCTTTGAACTGATCACGACGACCCCCGGCCCAGAAGCATCAGCCCTTCCGTGCGGAACCGATGGGTGCTGTGGCGCGCGCAAAGTGGCACCGCTCAAAGCTGCGGTCAAGGGAAAAGCCGCCTGGATTACTGCATTGAAGCGTTGTGATGCATCGACAAGAGGAACTGCAGCCATCGTCTCGTATGACGAAGCATTTGGGCTCGTCAAGATCAACCCCATGGCTACCTGGAGTGATGATGACATTGCAGCCTATGAGCGTGACCACGAGTTGCTCGTACATCCATTGATTGCGCAGGGCTATCTCTCGATTGGGTGTCGGTCAACAACTCGACCGGTGCAACCAGGAGAGGACCCACGCTCAGGTCGGTGGGCTGGATCTGACAAAGTCGAGTGCGGCCTTCACGAGTAAGGCGTCGCTCGTTGATGTCTGATCTGGCAGTGCCATGACCACGCCAGCAGTACTCCACGACGTCACGGTGGTGCGCAACGGCAGAATATTGCTGAGTGTCGAGTCCTTCGTCGTCAACGAAGGAGAGCGATGGATCCTTCTCGGGCCTAACGGATCGGGCAAGACCACCATGCTCTCGATCTTGGCTGGGCGGCTCTGGCCAACGAGTGGCGACGTGGCGCTGTTGGGTGAGCGCCATGGTCACGTCGATCTCCGTCAACTGCGCCAGCGCCTTGGATTCTTGAGTTCCGCACTCGCGAAGGAACTACGGGGAAGTCTGAGCGTCTTTGATGTGGTGCTCACTGGAAGCGACGGCGCACTGGAGCCCTGGTGGAAAGAGTATGACGACGATGAGCGCGTACGCGCTGGAAAACTCTTACAGGACGTGGGAGCTGGGCCGCTGAGTGACCAGCGCTTTGGCGTCATCTCAGACGGTGAACGCGCACGGGTTCTGTTAGCTCGAGCGCTCATGCCGTCACCAGATTTGCTCTGTCTCGATGAGCCGGCAGCCGGGCTGGACCTCGGGGCTCGCGAACAGTTGTTAGGGCGATTACGCCTTATTTTTACGGCTTCTGAGCCCTCAGGCGTCGTCGTGGTGACCCACCACCTCGAAGAAATTCCCGTTGGAGCCACCCACGCCGCACTCCTCAAAGCCGGCCAGATCGTCGCCCAGGGACCCATCGGCTCGGTGATCACCTCGAAGAGCATTTCGGACGCCTTTGATGTTGACGTCGAGGTTCACCAGAGCGCTTCAGCGCGCTTCAGCGCGCGAGGGCTTTGACCTTCGGGATCATCCACCACCACGCGCGACAGGTTCTGTACCGTATTTCCTAGGGAAAGAGGAAAGGCAGGACTGAGATTCGATGATCATCGTTCTTATACTTGTCGTGTTGTGGGGAGTGGTTCTTGGACCGAGTATCTACCGAAAAGTACGCAACAGTACTGGGGATCGATCCATCACCTCATTTCACAAGTCCTTGGACCTCCTTGAGCGTTCAGGACCGAAGGTCGTGCAACCGGCGTATCGGCTCGCTGACCCTGAAGGAGCAACGAAACCAATTGGACTTGCGGTGCCACCGCCACCTCCAACAATTAAACAACCAACACTCGTCTTACTCGGGCCTAGCGGCCAGGGGGGAGCGGAACAGATGAAGCAACGTTACGAGGAGTACTACGCAGAGGACGACTATTCGTACCCTGAAGACACTCACTACACCGATGAGTACGACGACTACATCGAGCGCGCCCCTTATGGCGCATCAATGCCCTCGGCGTCGCTGAGCCGACGTGAAGCAGCGCTTCGTCGTCGCAACATCCTCTTTGGCCTCGTTGGCGCCGTTGTGGTGACGGCATTGTTGGGCATGTTCATGTCGATGTTCTTTTACCTCACCGTTCTTTCGATGATTGCCACGGCCGCCTATATCGGTCTCATGGCATGGGCGGCAACGCATGGCATGATCGGCGAGAAGGGCTACGAGCGCCATGTTGCCCACGGTGAAGCCGAGGTGAGCTACGACCGCTATGGAGACGACCGCTACGAAGAAGTGCGCTCCAACGAGCACCGATCAGCACCAGTGGCCTCGACCAGGGCTCCCGCTGATGAGTTCTTCGACGATGACGATGATGAATGGTGGGATCAGCCCCAACAGGCTGTTGCCCGCTAAAACCCTCTGACAAATCGGGCTACTATTGAAGCACCCCGGGGGTGTAGCTCAGCTGGCAGAGCGCTACGTTCGCAATGTAGAGGCCGTGGGTTCAAATCCCATCACCTCCACCAAAATTGCGAGAAAAGATCATTCGCTCGCCAGGCCAATGGATAGTCCTTCGGCATACTTCGAGAGAAAAGTTTAATCTCCTCTTAGACCACTGGAAAATGGAACCGGTAATGTTGGGAGAATGACAAAGCAAGCATCCGCCGTCAAGGCATCAGCGCTTCGATCGGCCCTGGTCAAAGTTCCTGAGATCACCCTCTACTTTTGGTTGATCAAGGTACTCTCAACGACCGTTGGTGAAACCTTCGCCGATTGGCTCACCAATAATATTGGATTAGGGGAACAGGGAACGCTTGGCGTGATGGCCGGATTCCTTGTCATAGCGCTTATCTGGCAGTTCCGACTGAACCATTACCTCGCGCCGGTCTATTGGCTGTGCGTTGTCCTGATCAGCGTGACCGGCACCTTGGTGACGGACAATATGGTCGACAATTGGGGTATTTCATTAGTTACGTCGACGATCGTGTTCTCGATTGCTCTGGCGCTGACCTTTCTCTTTTGGTATCGAGCAGAAGGGACCTTGTCGATTCACACCGTGGATAACTTCGGAAGAGAAGCGTTCTATTGGACCACCATCCTCTTCACCTTTGCGCTCGGAACCGCCGCCGGGGACCTCTTCGCCGAAAAAATTGCCCTCGGCTACTTCACGAGTTTGCTGATCTTCGCCGGCGTCGTTGCCTTGGTCGGCATCGCATACCGGCTTCACCTTCTCGGCGGGATAGCTGCTTTTTGGATCACCTACATCGTCACAAGGCCCCTCGGAGCGTCCCTGGGAGACTTCCTCTCCCAGCCAAAGGATGCCAGTGGTATCGGCCTTGGGACAACGACAACCAGTTTGATTTTCTTGGCCGCCATTCTGGCCCTGGTCACATTCTTGGCGGTTACAAAAATTGACAAGCCCAAGAGTGACCGTCTTCCAACCTGATCTCTCTGCGCCCCAACTGCGCAGCCTTTTTGCAGCAGCCGAGAACGACGAGCACCTGATTCCTTGGACGCAGCCCAGTGGCCTCACCCCCTCGGCAAAATGCGTAAGAATGAGGTCGCGGTAATGTCACTTGATCGTCACCGTGACGAACTCGAAACCCACGAAAGAGAGAAGCAATGGGAAGTCGCCTCATGAAACGATTTGGATCTTGGGTTGCAGTCAGTGCCCTCTGTGGATCGATGTTGACCCTGGTGGTTGGGGTCGCTGCTCCAATGAGCGCTCAAGCGAGCTCATCAAAGACCTACTACGTGTCCCTCGGTGACTCTTACTCGGTCGGTTATCAGCCAAATACCAGCAAGCCACAAACTGGTCACGCTTCCAACGGCTACACCGTGCCCGTTTCGAAAGCCGTGAAAATGACTCTTGTGAACTTCGGCTGCGCAGGGGCCACGACGACCTCAATTTTGGACACCATCGGGTGTCCTGCGGTGTTACCGAATACTGCGGGAGGACAGAAGTACCCAACGCAGACCCAGATCGCCGCGGCCGATGCGTTTATCTCCGCACATAAGGGCCACATTGGCTTGATCACGGTTTCAATCGGCGGCAACGACGTCACGGCATGTGTCAAGCAAGCGACACCCATCCCCTGCGTGGCGGCAGCGACGGCAAGTATTACTGAGCACGTTGCGACGCTGGCAACAGATCTGCGAGCGGCGGCGGGGCCAAATGTCCCCTTGGTGGGCTTGACCTATCCCGACGTGGTGCTTGGGATCTATGTGTATCCACAAAACCCTGGGACGGTTGCGGCGAAGGCACTGGCAGGACTCTCGGTGACCGCGTTCAAGAGTTTGATCAACCCAGCACTCTCTGTTGCCTACGGAAATGCGCAAGGTGTCCTTGTTGATGTGACGAAGGGCGAGGGCTCTTATGTTTCTCTCGACAAGACGGTCAAGACCAAGACATACGGCACGATTCCTGTGGCAGTCGGCAGTATTTGCACCTTGACCTGGTACTGCAAATACGGGAACATTCACCAAAAGACGCCTGGCTACAGCATTGAAGCGGGGCTCATTGTGAGGCAGTACGCCAGCATGATGAAATCTATGAAGATGAATGGCTAAGAGCTAAAGAACAAGAAGGATGCCCGAGCGAGGAGGGGATGACCGTCTCGCTCGGGCTTTTTCTTTCAAAAAAAAGGGGTGAGGCATGAGGGTAGTGCAGCCATTTGCTCCTCAGGCGATCTCACTTCGGCTTTATCCTCACAACGAATTAGCGGTTCATGACATTCTGAGAGAAGTCTGCGCCCAAGGTGTCGCAGGGTTATCCGCTGGTTTTGATGGCGTTATGACCAGCGAGCATCACGGCGGTTTTCCTGGGTATTTGCCTAATCCCCTCCAAGTCACCAGCTTCATTTTGGAAGAGAGCGCTCATGGGTGGGCCGCCCCGTGTCCGTTGTTATTGCCGCTTCGCCCAACTGCGCAACTCGCTGAAGAGCTTGCGTGGCTCAATGTTCGTCACCCTGGACGAGTGGGCCTTGGTGTCGCGATCGGGGCGCTCCCTCTCGACTTTGACGTTATGGACAAGAACCCCGCCGACGCGCTGCCTAGCTTTCGTAGCGAGCTCCCAAAGATCGTGGCCTTGCTTGCGGGGAGAGACCTCGGACTCCTGTCGGGTGATAAAGCACTGCAACAGTGTGCGGTGACACCTCTTCCCGTCCTCAGTGCGGCTCGATCCCCAGGCGCAGCGCGTCGAGCGGCAGAAGCGGGTGCAGGTATCTTGCTTGACGGTATGGTCTCGATCGATCAGGCCCGTCACGCACGTGATGCGTATCGTGCGGCCGGGGGTAGTGCGTCGGTGACGCTCATCCGTCGGGTTTGGCTCGGCAATCTCGACGAGCACCTTGTGGGTGATCAACGGGCTGTCTATGAAAGTTATGCCGCAGGTTCCTTTGGAGCGGATCAAACGATCTCCTCCGATGATCCCGATGATCTTGCACGACAACTCGCCGATGCCGTCGAGCGGGCGGGCGCAACGGGTCTCAATCTTCGTCTTCATCTTCCCGGCATGGCTCCCGCCGACATACGGGACCAGATCAGGGTTCTCGGAGATGACGTGCTCCCTGTTCTTCGACGTCTTCTCTAGGAACCAGTGTCGCCTTGGGCCACTTCTTTCGCCCAGCGGTAGTCCGCTTTTCCTGACGGTGAACGGCGAATCTCATCGACGAAGACGATAGCTTTCGGGAGTTTGTAGCGAGCAATCGTTTGGGCGGCCGCATCCAAAATCCCTTGGCGATCCTGCTCGGCCCCGGGGGCAATCTTTACGACGGCGACTACTTCTTGACCCCATCGCTCTGAAGGCCGACCCGTCACAATGACGTCAATGACACTTGGGTGCGCCACAAGAGCCCCTTCGACTTCTTCGGCGAAGATCTTTTCTCCTCCCGAGTTAATCGTGACGGAATCTCTTCCAAGGAGTTCAATCACCCCATCGGCCCCGACACGCGCCCTGTCACCTGGGATGCTGTAGCGCTTATCGCCGATCACGGGGAAGGTTTTCTTGGACTTCGCTTCGTCACCCAGGTAGCCCAAGGGCACCCAGCCTTCTTGAGCCAACCAGCCGTTCCCGTCGTGGCCAGGCTCGAGCACCGCTGTGAACTCTTCAGAGACGACGACCGTTCCTGGCCCTGGTTTAAATGAACCCACCGCTTCATCGCTTGCCGAGTTGGTCGACATTTGGGCGCCAGCCTCCGAAGAACCGACGGAGTCAGAGATCAACACGTTCGGAAGCCGCTCGTGGATCATCGAGCGCACCGTTGCGGTGAGCGCAGCGCCACCGTTGCCAATCGCGTAGAGGCTTGAGGTGTCGTAAGAGGTTTTGTCCAACTCGTCGAGCAAGGGTCGCATGGTGGCATCGCCGACGATGGTGAAGGTATTGACCTTTTCTCGCTCGACGGTCTTCCAGACGTCGACGGGATCCAGCGAGCGAGGATTACTTACGGTAATCAGCGTCGCTCCTTCGCAGATCATCATGTAGCTGGCCCATTGGGCGGCACCATGCATCAATGGTGGCAGGAGTAAGACTTTGAGCGCCATGCCGTTGATGGCGTTGTTCTTTAATGCGTCATAGGACTCGATAATCTCCCATGAGCCAATCTTTCTCCCACCCATGGCGGCCATAAAAATATCGTGTTGACGCCACAACACACCCTTGGGCATCCCGGTGGTGCCTCCCGTATAGAGGATGTAGAGATCATCTGGTGTTCCGACCCGACCCGGTCCGGCGGGATCAGCACCAGCGAGTGCTGTTTCGTAGTCCAAGGCGCCGTCGAGCAAGGCTTCGCCCGAGTCGTCGGGGACTTGCAGCAGCAAGGTAGGAGGGTGCTCCATGGTGGCGAGCACTTGGGCAATCACTGGAGCGAGGGAGGCGTGATACACGATGGCTTTGACGCCAGAGTCTTCGAAGAGATACTTCAACTCCTCACCGACGTAGCGATAATTCACGTTGAACGGAGCGCAGCGAGCGAGATACGAAGCGATCATTCCTTCGAGGTACTCAGAGCCGTTGTAGAGCGCTAAGGCAATGTGGTCCTGCCCTGATTGATGTCCGTCAAGTTGGTCGCGCTCTTGATGGACGCCGAGTCCATGGCTGGCGAAAACGCTAGCCAAGCGGCGCACGCGGTCAAGACTCTCACTGTAGGTAAAGCGTTTTGCTCCGGCGACAATGAATTCTCGCTCAGGTACTTGCTCGGCGACGGTCTCGAACACTCGGCCGAGGTTGAACTCTTCAATAGTTTGAGGATCGCTCACCCGACGAGGTTAGCGCTTTTGACCTTGGTCCCACACATTGAGGCTGCGTAGATTCTGAAGTGGCGCATCTCGCCGTATGCTGAGGACATGTCTACTTTTTCACTCCTCAATCCTGCCACCGAAGAGGTTTTCGCCTCGGTTCCCTCCCTCTCACTCGAAGAGACTGACGCCGCCATTGAGCGAGCCGCAGTGGCCTTTGAGTCGTGGCGCCAGGTGTCACCTGGTGACCGTGCTCGCCTCCTGCGACGATTTTCCGAAGTTGTGGACAGTCACCTCGAAGAGTTGGCGATGATCGAAGTCGAGAACGCCGGCCACACCATTGGCAACGCCCGTTGGGAAGCAGGAAATGTTCGCGATGTTCTGGCGTATTACGCAGGTGCTCCCGAGCGTCACATGGGCAAGCAGATCCCCGTCGCTGGCGGAATCAACGTGACGTTCCATGAGCCCCTCGGCGTGGTCGGGATCATTGTGCCCTGGAACTTCCCGATGCCGATCGCCGGATGGGGATTCGTTCCAGCCTTGGCGGCGGGAAACACGGTCGTGCTGAAGCCCGCTGAGATTACCCCCTTGACGGCAATGCGTCTCGGTGAATTGGCGCTCGAAGCTGGAATCCCGGAAGGGGTGTTCCAGGTGCTGACTGGAAAGGGCTCGGTTGTTGGGTGGCGGTTTGTCACCCATGAAAAAGTAGCCAAGGTTTGCTTTACCGGTTCGACAGAAGTGGGGTCGAAAATCATGGCGGGCTGCGCTGATCAGATTAAGCGAGTCACCTTGGAGCTCGGTGGGAAAAGTGCCAATGTGATCTTTTCTGATGCCGACCTGGAACTCGCTGCTGCCCGCGCTCCTGGCGGGGTCTTCGACAATGCTGGCCAGGATTGCTGTGCGCGCTCGCGGATTTTGGTGCAGCGAGATTCCTACGACCGCTTTCTCGAACTCTTAGAGCCTGCAGTCAAGGGATTTGTTTGTGGCGATCCTCGCGATGAATCGACAGAGATGGGGCCATTGGTTTCTGCGGCCCAGCACGAGGTCGTGAGGTCGTTCGTTCCCGACGGAGCACCTATTGCCTTTCAAGGAACGTGTCCCGAAGGCCCCGGGTTCTGGTTTCCTCCGACCGTGCTCGCTCCTGTTGGGCGCAAGGACCGTGCCGTCACTGACGAAATCTTTGGCCCGGTTGTGGTCGTGTTGCCATTCGAAGATGAGGCCGACGCTATTGCTATTGCGAACGACACGCCTTATGGACTTTCCGGTTCGATTTGGACGCGCGACCTTGGACGAGCGTTGAGGGTCTCTCGAGCGATTGATTCGGGCAACCTTTCGGTGAACTCCCATTCTTCTGTTCGCTACTGGACACCATTTGGTGGGTTCAAGCAGTCGGGAATTGGCCGAGAACTCGGACCCGATGCCTTAGACGCCTTCAGCGATGTAAAAAACGTCTTTATTTCCACCGAGGAATAACCGGGGAGTTCCGCTTTCCCCATTTAGCTGTGGGCAAGGTGTTGCTATCTCTGGATGTGTCTGGGGATGAGCGGGATTCGGCGGTGGAAAAGAAAAAAAGAGAGTGGATAAGCAGAGGATTTTGCTTTTTTCTCTTGACGAGAAACGTTCCAAAGCGCACACTGCTCTCAACGCCGGGTTCGAACAACCCGCCGAACATGCTCAACAGGCCGTCAGGTTTGGAGAGGGTGACTCTTCCAGGGGGCTCCGGAAACGGGGAAGTGAGGAAGGGGAGGAAGGTGGCCCGTGAGGGTCCCGACCAAGAGGCACGGTAAGACCGGTGGGTGGCACAACGCAACGGCCGACACTTTCGGGTGAAGGAACCGGGCACACCGCCTCGGATCGTCCGACACGATTTGGGATGTGGTGGGGTCATCCAGGCGACGCCCCGAGAGGCGGGGGGACTTCGGTCACCCAGTCACTCGGGGTTTCGCCATGTCGGAACGTCGTCACCCCGACACTTTCCTCCAGGTCTTCGTGGTTCCTCCAGGTTTTAGTGGCGATGTGTCTGAAAGATCGCTTCTTGACGATGGCCGTCGGCAATTTGTTCGCGAATCTTTTTTTGAACAAGCACGAGGTCATCAGGGTGCGTGACCCCAACACAGGGTGATTCGGTCACACTCACGAGAACGTCCCGAGTCCCGGGGAAGGCTGCTTCGTACTTTCCAGCAACCATGTCAGCGACCAGCTCAGGAAGCAGCACTTCGTTGTCTTCGCTGGCGTCGGTCGCCACTTCCATCGCTTGGGTGAATAATTCCCACATGTAGGGCCTGAATCCCCAGAGATTCATCGAAACGATCGTTCCGGGCGGCAACACTTGAGGCTCACGTTCGTCGTTTGCTTCGAAGCGGCCGTCGCGCTGAACGACATTGCGCCGTTCGGCAATAGTCAGAAGTCGATCATTTTTAATGGTGCAGACCCCACGAGTCACAGGGTCTCCTTCGACCAGGGCGCGATCGAGATGAAAGCCGATGAGCGCCGTTGATGATGTGGTGTTGAGGGTTTCTGCCAAACGCCGTAAGGCATCGGCCCCGTAGAGATCATCACCGTTCAGGACGCCGAAGGGGAGCGAAGGGTCGAGCGCCTCTTGGGCTTGACGCACTGCATCAACGGTGCCGAGAGGTATCTCTTGGTGCGCGTAGGAGACGCTGATGGACTCGGGCCAGTTGCTACGAATATGTTCTTGAATCAAGGGACCACTTTGTGGGTTAATCACAATGGTGATATGCGAAAAGCCAGCGTCAATGGCATCAGAAACGCTGAGGTCAATGACTGCTTCGCCGTTGGGGCCGATCGGCGCCAAGGGTTTGATTCCTTTGTAGCGGCGAGCCTTGCCGGCCGCTAGCAGGACGAGGTTGAGGTCAGTTAGTGAGGCCATCGGAGAACGGCACTGGCCCAGGTCATCCCTGCGCCGAAACCGGTAAGAAGAAGTGTATCGCCGCCATGGACGCGATCGTTCTCAATCGCGTCGACGAGTGCCAAGGGGATTGATGCAGAGGAGGTATTGCCAAAGCGATCAATGACAATGGCGGCTTTTTCTTCCGGGATGTTCAATCGCTGACACGCCGCTTGGATAATACGGATATTGGCTTGATGGGGGACGATGAGTGACAGGTCATCAACATTGATCTTTGCTTTCTCTAACACGGTCGTCGCCGAGTCAACTACTACCCGAACGGCTCGACGAAAGACCTCCTTGCCATCCATCTGCATCTTCTCTCCATGGTTGCAATAGAGGAGGTCCGTCAAACTTCCATCGCTCCCAAGATCCCAACTCAACAGGTCGCCTTCGTCGTCTGTTCGCTCAAGGACGAGTGCACCGGCCCCATCGCCAAAGAGGATGGCCGTACCCCGGTCATCCCAGTCGGTAATGGTCGAGAGTGTCTCGGCGCCCACCAAGAGGATCCTCTTGGCACCGCTGGCAAAGAGCCCATTGGCGATCACGAGACCGTAGACAAAGCCCGAGCAGGCAGCATTCAGGTCGACCGCTCCGCCGGCGATCCCGAGGTTGTGTTGGATCGTGGGTGATGTTCCCGGGACGATTTTGTCGGCTGTTGTCGTCGCCAAGAGCAGGAGATCAATGTCGGCACCGGTGAGTCCGGCTTGATCGAGTGCCTTGCGACCAGCTTCGGTGCCCAGCGAAGCCGTCGTGCCTCCGACATGGCGCTCACGAATGCCCGTGCGTTCAAAGATCCACTCGTCAGAGGTGTCGATCGTGGCTTCAAGGTCACGATTGGTGACCACCTTTTCAGGGACGGCGGTCCCCCAGCCAACAACACGAAGTCCTGGCATCAGCAGGCTTCTGCTGATGCAGTGTCGGTCATGAAGGAAAGCATACGAGGTCTGACCTCGCCAGCGTGGTTTCTTTAACTCGTTGGAGCTTGAATAACGGCGAGAGTGCAGCGGGCATCGCAGATTCCCCTCCCTGACTCATCAGTAAGTTCTATCCGCCAGACATGAACTGTTCGGCCGATCCGCACCGGGGTTGCCGTTGCGATCAAGGTGCCTTCAGCGATCCCGCGTAAATGACTGGCATTAATTTCGATGCCGACAATACCTTGACCTGCTTCGACATTGAGTGATCCGCCCATTGACGCAGCCGACTCTGCCAACAGCGCCGAGACCCCACCATGAAGCAGGCCGAAGGGTTGATGGACCTTCGGACCCACGGGAAGCGAGAGGACGACGCGGTCTTTTGAAAACTCCATGACCGAGATATCGAGGACGTCATGGACCCCACCGAGCAACTGTTCGGTGGGGATGGAAGGTGGATTTTCTGCATCGCTCATGTGAAGAATCCTAGGCAGAAAATTCTTATGTGTTCGCCGATAACATCAAGAGATGGCCACCCAGCAGATTGATCTTCGCAGTGACACCGTCACCACGCCCACCGAAGCCATGCGTGAGGCGATGGCCTCGGCTCTTGTCGGTGACGATGGGTATGGGGAAGACCCGACGGTGAACGAACTTGAAGATCTCTATGCCCAGCGGGTGGGGAAGGAAGCGGCAGTTTTTGTCCCTTCTGGCGTGATGGCGAATCAGATCGCTGTTCGACTTTTAACCAATCCTGGCGACGTGATTGCTGTGGGAGCTCGCCAACATGTGGTGCTCTACGAAATGGGTGGTGCTGCGAAGAACTCCGGCGTGCAGTTCGCGCTCCTCGACGACAGCGACGGCGTCGTGGATCCCGCAGAACTTCTCATCGCGCTTGAAGGTGAAGTGCATCATCAACCAGCAATTGCTGCGGTATTTCTAGAAAATACGCATATGCCATCGGGTGGCCGGATCTGGTCGCCAGCCCAGATCAACGCAATTGTTGCGATCGCTCACGGCCGACCTGTCCACGTAGATGGTGCACGCCTCTTTAATGCAGCGATCGCATCGGGCCACTCGGTGCGCGCTCTCACCGAGCCAGCGACGACCGTAATGTCCTGTCTCTCGAAAGGCTTGAGTGCACCGGTTGGCTCGCTGTTAGCGGGGCCTGCTGCGTTGATGGAGCAGGCGAGAATTGAACGCAAGCGGCTCGGTGGTGCAATGCGCCAAGCGGGTATTTTGGCTGCTGCAGGCATTGTGGCTCTCGAGACCATGATCGAACGGCTCCGCGACGACCATGCACGCGCTCACTATCTCGCCCAGGCCATTGCTGAGCGATGGCCTGATCAGGCGGAGCGAGTCCTAAGTCAACCCACCAACGTTGTGGTCTTCACTCATGACGATGCTGAAGGTTTCGTTTCGTGGCTCCACCAGAACAACGTGCAGGCGGGCACCATCGCTGATGGGGTTGTTCGTTTTGTCACGCATCGTGGAATCGACGACGCAGCGATTGAACAGTGTGCCGCGCTGATTAAGCGGGCACCGTGAAAGTTCGTATTGGTATCGGCACCGCAGGTCACGTCACCGACCCAGCAGTCCTTGAATCAATTTGCGTTGCCCTTTTGGCCAATGACTTTGATTCGATTTGGGTCTCCGAAGTACTCTCGCAGCCCGGCCTTGATCCACTCGTCTCCTTGGCATGGTTGGCGGGTCGTCTCGAGAAACTCAAAATTGGCACGACCTTCCTGCTTCCCGGTCGCAATCTTTTGCGGCTGGCTCGTCAATTAGCGACCTTGGACTTTCTTACGCAAGGGAGACTCTTGATTACCGGCGTACCGGGGATCACTCTGGGTGGAGAAGCAACGGCCGTAGGGGTGCCCCAGCCGGAGCGAAGTCGAGCCATTGAAGAAGCGATTCCTGTTCTGCGTTCGCTGTTCGCAGGGGAGCCCACCGACGTTCCTGGTCCGGCGGGGATTACTGAACAGGTTGTCCTTGAACCGCTGCCCCATCAACAGCCTCTGGAAATCTGGCTTGGTGGATCGGTGCGCTCCTCGCTGGTGCGCTGCGGGCGTTACAGCGACGGATGGCTGCCCGCCATGATCGACGCAGACCAAGCGGCAAAGGGGAAAGTTGTCGTCGAGGAAGCAGCGAGAGAAGTGGGCCGTGAAATGGACCCCGAACATTTCGGTGTCAGCATTGGCTACGCCGTCGAAGCACTCTCGCCCCACACTCTGACAGCGCTGCAGCAGCGGTCGAAGCGTGACGACCTCGACGAGATTGTTCCTGTTGGTTACGACCATGTGCGTCGATTATTGGAAGGGTATCTTGAGGCCGGTTTTTCGAAGTTTGTGTTGCGGCCGATGATGCAGCCGGAGAGTTGGGACGCCGAGATGGAAGCGTTGGCCAACGCAGTTGGAGATTTGCAGACCTAAGCGCACTCGAGAAGCGTCACCGTTGGGGTGGCTCGGACCCAGGCGCTGGATCCGTGGTGGTCAAGGAGGCGCCCCATCGCTGCTGCGCCGTTCGAACCGATGCCCTCGTGGCGATTAATGGAGCACCTGGCGGCACCTTCGAGATGTGGCGACGTCTTCAGCGTTACCTAGGCAGGGCTGCCAGTTGGTGGGCGATAGGCTAAGGGTGTCAGTTCATGGGCCAATGCGACGACAATCAAAGGAGAGGAGCGCAGATGATCACCAATATTGTGAACCTTTCCGAGATTGTCCGACGACCGCTCGTTGACGCTGATGGTAAGCGAATTGGCCGCATCGAAGACGTGGTTGTTCGGCTCGGCGACTATCCCCACCCGCCGGTCGTGGGATTCGTGGTGCGCGTAGAAGGCCGGGACTTGTTTGTACGAGCCGAATCCGTAGGGTCTATGGATCAGCGGCCCTTGCAGTTCGCGAAAAAACGCCTGGACATGCGCCAGTTTGAACGACGCGAGGGCGAGATCCTCTTGGCGAAAGATCTCCTAGCTCGGCATCTCATTAACTTTGTGGGTGGTCGCCTTATTCGTGCCAATGATGTGCTGTTGGCTCCTGTTGCTGATGTCTATGAAGTCGTCGCCGTTGATCCGGGGCGACGGCCTTTGTTGCGAAGAATCTTTAGAGGAAGAGTGGGCGAAGGCATCTCACGCAGTGGCGTCGTGGACTTTGCATCAATTGTGCCATTCGTGAGTCATGTTCCGAGTGCCAAATTGCGCATTCCCTATCGCAAACTCTCTCGCCTTCACCCCGCACAAATCGCAGACCTCGTTGAAGCCGCCAGCCATGAAGAAGGCGAAGAGATTATTGAAGCGGTTGGGTTCGACGTGGAACTCGAAGCGGATGTTTTTGAAGAGCTTGACATGGAACACCAACTGGAGTTCCTTGAATCACGCAGCGACCCCCAAGCGGCACGCATTTTGGAGCGAATGGACTCTGACGACGCAGCGGACCTGATCACAGAAGTCGAACAAGACCGCCGACTCAAAATCCTTGATCTCCTGCCCGAGCCACAACAACAAAAGGTCCGAAATCTTCTGTCCTATAACCCCGAAACGGCCGGCGGAATCATGAGTCCAGACTTTGTCTCGGTCACATCAACCGCGACGGTCGCTGATGCGTTACAGGCAGTGCACGACTCAAACGCTCCTTTGCCCACCTTGAATGTCGTCTTTGTCGTTGGAGCTGATGGGAATCTTGAGGGAACCGCGCCGATCGCTGAGTTAGTGCGGGCCAACGCTGCGGCGTCTATTGGCGATGTGGCACGAGGTGAGTCCGCACATGTTCTCCCACACTGGGATCTCCATCGCACTGCTCGTCAGATGTCGGACTTTAACTTGACGGTCGTACCAGTGGTTGATGCCGAGCACAGCCGGCTGCTCGGTGCCGTCACTATCGATGACTTGATTGAACTCCTCCTTCCTCAAGGGTGGCGCCGAGAGTTCGGCATGGCCAAGGTGGAGGAGTAATGGCCGGGCGAAACGCTTTCACTGTGCAGTGTCCCTCGTTGAAGGAGGATCACTGAAACCGCCAAGTATCACTCGTCGGGCCGAGAGTCCGGCGAGCAGAGCACCACGGATGGTGGGGGAGGTCGCGCGTCGCTGACCTTCTCGTGACCCGTTCTGTCGGTGCGCTTTTCAAGCGAATCATCAACGGAGTCAGAAAGGAGGAAAGAGATGGCGAAGAACCACGAAAGCGAAGCAATCACCGGGGCGTTTGGAACAATCCCGGCGAACGACTCATCATCACGTCGGAGTTTTCGGACGCACTTCTTTACCCTCCTGGCAATTTTAGGCCCAGGCATCATTGTCATGGTGGGCGACAACGATGCCGGTGGCATCTCTACGTACTCTCAAGCTGGCCAAAATTTCGGCTACTCATTGCTTTGGGTCCTGCCGTTGTTGATTCCTGTTTTGGTCGTCAATCAAGAGATGGTGGTGCGACTCGGGGCGGTCACCGGTGTGGGCCATGGTCGATTAATCCGAGAGCGATACGGAAAGTTTTGGGGGAACGTTGCCGTCATTGACCTTTTTGTTCTGAATTTCTTGACCATCGCAACGGAGTTCATCGGGGTGAACTTGGCCTTGTCCTACTTCCATGTCACCGCATGGGTCTCGGTTCCCATTGCTGGTGTCACCTTGATTGCGATGACCACCTCAGGAAGTTTCCGGCGTTGGGAACGATTTATGTTTGTCTTTGTTTTCGCCAACTTGTTGGTGATTCCCCTCATCATCATGGCGCACCCGTCGGTGAGCCAAATGGCGCTTCACACGGTAACGCCTGGTGTCGCTGGCGGGGTGAACTCCAACTCAGTCTTGTTAATCATCGCCATCGTGGGCACCACCGTCGCTCCATGGCAACTATTTTTTCAACAGTCCAACATCATCGACAAGAAAATCACCCCACGGTGGATTAATTACGAACGAATTGATACGGCGCTTGGGTCCCTCATTACCGTGGTGACCGCTGTCATTGTCGTGTCGATTTCCGCTGCTGCATTTCTTGGGACAAAAAACTATGGTCACTACACCGACGCTCTCGGGGTGGCGAATGGGATCAAAGTTCATAGTGGCAACTGGGCCGGCGCCTTCTTTGCCATTGTGTTGCTCAACGCATCGATCATTGGTGCTGCGGCGGTGACCTTGGCGACGACCTACGCCTTTGGAGACCTCGGAACATCCGCGCACCTTTCCCTAAATAAAGGGTGGCGTGATGCCAAGGGTTTCTATGGGGGCTTTAGCGCACTCGTGTTGATGGCCGCAGGACTGGTTCTCATCCCGGGAGCACCGCTCGGCCTGATCACAACGACGGTACAGGCACTTGCCGGACTGCTCCTTCCGTTGGCTACGGTGTTTCTCCTCTTGTTGTGCAACGACAAGGCAGTCTTGGGCCCATGGGTGAATCGACCCTGGCTCAATGGGGTCGCCACGATCATCGTGTCGCTCCTCGTGATGCTGTCACTGGTCTTGATGGTCACCACGGTCTTCCCGCATGTCAACGTCGTTGTGCTTTCTGAAGTATTGGCCATCGTGTGGGTGGCGCTCCTGGCGATGGGCGCGGGATTCTGGCTTCTCCGCCGCTCGCCGCCTCAGGTGATGGCCGACCATGGCGACCGACGTGAGTGGCGGATGCCGTCGTTGAACCTACTGAGCCGACCTCCTTTGACAGGGTGGCGTCGAAGCGTGCTGATCGCCATGGCGGGCTACCTGATCATTTCGGTGATCTTGTTAGTGGTCAAGGCATTCCAAATCGGTTAGCGCCTTCTATGCTGAAAGCCATGGGGACACCGCCAACGATGCTGTGCGTCCATGCTCATCCCGACGATGAAGCACTTTTCACGGGGGGAGTTCAAGCGCACTATGGCGATCGAGGTGTCCGGCAAGTCTTGATCACCTGCACTAACGGAAATCTCGGGATTGATCCTGAGGGTCGCTTCTTCACTGACGAAGGCCACGACGCGCCAAGCGTGGTTGCCCTGCGAGCAGAGGAACTTGCTGCGTCGTGTGCGATTCTTGGGATCGATCGCGCTGTGCAACTGGGCTATCACGACTCAGGGATGGCGGGGTGGGAGACCAACAAGGCGCCCGATGCCTTTGTCAATCAAGACATTGCTGAGGTTGCGGACCGGATCGCTGCCGTGATTGCCGATGAGAAGCCCCACGTCGTGGTGACCTATGCGGCTGATGGCTACTACGGCCATCCTGACCACATCGCTACGCACCACGCCACGATGGAAGCGGTGCGGCGAAGCAAAGGCGTCCAGAAGGTCTATTTCATTGCCCTTGCGAAAACAGCCTTGGCGGGCTTTATCGAGTTGGCTCGTGGGGCGGGAATGGCGTTGCCGGAGTGGCTTAATCGGGAACTCGTCGTCGGCATCGACGATGAGCTTGTCGGGACCATTATTGACTGTTCTGACGCCGCCGACCGGAAGCAGCGGGCATTAGCGGCCCACCGCTCCCAGCATGACAATCAAGATCTGGTGGCTATGCCCAGTGATCTCTTTACTGCCGTTTTTGGGACGGAGTCATATGTTCGAGGACTGACGACGACGAATGCACCGTTCCTCGAAACTGATTTTTTTACAGGCGTCGAGCTCTAGGCCGTACACTGCATCTCATGGCTGAACACGTCCCAACTCTTGTGTTGGTCCACGCCCACCCTGACGATGAGGCATCGACCACGGGTGGTGTGATTGCCAAGTACTCCCGAGCGGGGTACCGCGTCGTGCTCGTGACCTGCACCAATGGTGAACTCGGGGACAGTCCGGCAGGGACCACTCCTGACGAAGACCACCACAACACCGACGAAGTGGTGGCCCACCGAATGGAAGAGTTGGCGCAGTCCTGTGAAATTCTTGGCGTCAGCCGATTAGTGCTCTTGGGGTATCACGACTCAGGAATGATGGGCTGGCCCCAAAACGATGCAGAAGGATCGTTTTGGCGCACTCCCGTTGAGCTGGCGGGAGCCAGACTGGCAGCGATCTTGGACGAAGAGCAGGCCGACGTCGTGGTGACCTACGACGAGAACGGCTTCTATGGCCACCCCGATCACATCCAAGCCAATAGGGTGACCCTGGCCGCCGTTGCGGCAGCAAAGGTGACGCCGAAGCTTTATTACGCCACGGTCGCTCGTTCAGCATTTGAACGCTTGCGTCGCCTTCTCGAAGAACACGGTGTTGAACTTCCCGATGATGATGGGGACGCAGATCGTCCTGAAATGGGAGCAAGCGACGAGCAACTCGGTGCCGTTGTTCACGTCGGCGAGTTCGTGGGACTCAAGCGTGCAGCGCTCGCCGCCCACGCTTCACAGACTGCACAGTCGTTCTTCTTTCAACTCCCTGAAGCTCTGTTCGAACAGATGTTTAGAGATGAGTGGTTTATCCGCGTCCAAGACCCCACCGATTTTGTCGGCATGGAAGACGATCTTTTTCGCGGCGTTCCCGCCTCACCGCCTGCTTAGTAGCGGTAGGTGTCTGCCTTAAAGGGTCCCTCGGCGTCGATGCCTAAGTATGCGGCCTGCTCTTCGGTGAGTTCGGTCAAGTTCACGCCCAAGGCGCTCAAGTGGAGACGGGCAACTTTCTCATCCAAGTGCTTCGGTAATACATAGACCCCGGTGGGGTAGTTGTGCGTGTTGGAGTGCAGCTCCATCTGGGCCATGACCTGGTTGGTGAATGATGCACTCATGACAAAACTTGGGTGGCCAGTGGCGTTACCTAAGTTCAAGAGGCGCCCTTCGGACAACACAATGATGGTGTGACCATCAGGGAAACGCCATTCGTCGACTTGGGGCTTGATGGTCACTCGCTGAATGCCAGCGACCCCAGCTAAACCGGCCATGTCAATTTCGTTATCGAAGTGGCCGATGTTCCCGACGATGGTCTGGTGCTTCATCTTGGCCATGTGCTCAACACGAATGACGTCTTTGTTTCCCGTAGCCGAGATGATGATGTCTGCTCGAGTGATGGCATCTTCGAGGGTTGTCACCTCGTAGCCGTCCATCGCTGCCTGCAAGGCACAGATGGGGTCGATCTCGGTAACGATGACGCGTGCTCCTTGACCGCGCAGGGATTCTGCACAGCCCTTTCCCACGTCGCCGTAGCCACAGACTACGGCGACTTTTCCACCAATCAAGACATCGGTCGCCCGGTTGATACCGTCAACGAGCGAGTGGCGACAGCCGTATTTGTTGTCAAACTTTGACTTGGTCACCGCATCGTTGACATTGATCGCCGGAAACAGAAGTTCTCCAGAACGTTGCATGTCATAGAGACGTAACACGCCGGTGGTGGTCTCTTCAGAGACACCCTTGATGGAGTTTGAGCATGCGGCGAAGCGACCGGGCTCTTCGGCTATGAGCGTGGTCAGCAAGGTCAAGATGACGCCGTACTCTTCGCTGTCAGCAGTCGAAGGATCGGGGACATCTCCGTTCTTTTCGAATTCGAGTCCCTTGTGAATCAACAAGGTTGCGTCGCCACCATCATCGAGGATGGCGGTAGGGCCGTCTTCGCCAGGCCACTTCAAGGCTTGGTCGGTGCACCACCAGTATTCGTCAAGAGTCTCACCCTTCCACGCAAAGACCGGGACGCCCTTGGGATCATCGACCGTGCCATCAGGACCTACGACAACGGCGGCGGCGGCGTGGTCTTGGGTCGAAAAGATGTTGCAACTTGCCCAGCGAACGTCTGCGCCGAGTGCGGTCAGTGTTTCGATCAAGACGGCGGTCTGAATCGTCATGTGAAGACTGCCGGTAATGCGAGCGCCCGATAGGGGCTTTGAAGCACCGAACTCGGCGCGCATGGCCATGAGTCCTGGCATTTCGTGTTCGGCGAGGCGAATCTCGTTTCGGCCATATTCAGCTTCGCTGAGGTCGGCAACTTTGAATTCAAATGTAGCGGGTGACACGTGTCTAACTCCTTGGGTGTTTCAGCGTGCGGTTGCTCGCTTCGTCTTGGTCCCGGCGCCGACATCTGTCGAGACACGCCACTCATAAGTGTAATCGCTCTCCGCTGGCGAATCAGTCGTTTTCGCGGATCTAGACGTTGAAGCGGAACTCAACGACGTCGCCATCGGCCATGACGTAGTCCTTGCCCTCAAGGCGTACCTTGCCCGCTGAACGCGCTTCGGCGAGGGAGCCGGTGGCAACAAGATCGTCAAAGCCGACGACTTCGGCTTTGATAAAGCCTCGTTCGAAGTCTGTGTGGATCACACCCGCCGCCTTCGGGGCGGTATCGCCCTTGTGGATTGTCCAGGCCCGGGACTCCTTTGGCCCAGCGGTGAGATAGGTCTGAAGGCCCAAGGTGTCGAAGGCCATGGCCGCCAAACGATCGAGTCCCGGTTCGCTGAGGCCATACGAGCCCAGCATCTCGGTGAGATCGTCTCCCTCGATGCCCGCAAGTTCTGCCTCGAGTTGCGCGCAGAGCACAATCGCTTCTGCGGGAGCAACCAGGGCGGTGAGTTTGTCACGAAGGGCGCCGTCGGCAGCGCTCGCTTCGTCGACGTTGAACACGTAGAGAAATGGCTTGGCCGTCATCAGGTGTAAGTCACTGATGAGCGACCGCTCGTCATCGCTCAAGGTGGCGCTGAGGGTGCCGCCTTCATTCAGAATCGCTTGTGCTTTGGTCACTGCCACCACCGTGTCGCCGAGTTCAGGAGCTTTGCGCGCTTCTTTTTCTAGCTTGGGCAACCGAGCATCGATGGTTTGCAGATCAGCCAAAATCAACTCGGTGATAATGGTCTCAATGTCGGACTTGGGGTCGATCCGGCCATCGACATGAATAATGTCGTCGTCATCGAATGCCCGAACCACCTGGCAGATCGCATCGGATTCACGGATCGCCGCCAGGAACTGATTGCCGAGTCCTTCCCCTTCGGAGGCTCCTTTGACGATGCCAGCAATGTCAACGAAGGTCACACTGGCTGGAAGGATTGCCTCAGATCCAAAGATGCCCGCCAAGACGGCGAGCCGTGGATCGGGGACGGGCACCACGCCGACATTGGGCTCGATCGTGGCGAAGGGATAGTTCGCCGCCAGGACATCATTTTGGGTCAAGGCGTTGAAGAGGGTTGATTTTCCAACATTTGGTAGTCCTACGATCCCGATGGAGAGGCCCACGGTGCTCCTTTTTCTGTGTTGCCCTGGAGGTCAGCGACTGCCCAAAGGATAGGAGAAGGAAGCGCCTCGTGAGAACCTGACTCTTGAGAGGGCCCTCAACTGCCGTTTCTTTCTTGGGTGGATAAATTGATGCTGACCCATGAGGCCCTTTTGGCGGCCTGGAGGGCAGTGAAAGAAGTTCCGGTGCTATCTTTTAACCAACGACAAACCGCAGTCAGCGGTAAAAGGGGGAGCGTAGTTATGGAAGACCGAAAGAGTTTCTCAAACCGGGCACTTCGAGGCGCAGGTGTTCTTGCTGCCGCTGGTGCCATGTTCATGGCCACGGTCGTGACCGCCATTCCGGCTGGTGCGACGACCTACAAGGCCAACACCAATTTGGCCCTCAGTTACACCGGCGGAAAAGCAGGAAAGGCCAACGCAAAACTGACGCCAATCACCATTGGCTATGTCAACCAGCAGTACGGAAACCCTTCGTACCCAGAAGCGACGCAGGGTGCACAGTTGGCAGTGAAGTACGTCAATAATCAACTCGGAGGCATCCAAGGCCACCCCATTAAGTTGTCGACGTGTTACGTCGCCACCGAAGAGGACGGCCAAAAGTGTGGAACGCAGTTTCTGAACAACCCAGCAGTGAGCCTTGTGCTCACTGGAGCTATGAGCGTCGGAGCATCGTCAATGATGTCGGTGCTGGCTGGCCAGAAGCCGATCATTGTGGGTAACGGACTGACGGCTCCAGACTTCACGACCAAGGGAGCGGTGACCTATACCCCAGGTGCGCCTGGCGTTGTTGAAGGTCTGTCGAAGTTCGTCACGCAAGGCAGTTTGGGTACGGTCAAGTCAGTTGCCATTGTCGCAACGACAGACGCCGCCGCTGAAACGTCCGTGAAACTGCTGATGACACCGATTCTCGAAGCAGCGGGCATTAAGGTCTCGGAAGTTTTTGTGGCACCCACGACCTCTGGAGCGGCGATGGAGTCAGCGTTAAAGGCTGCAGGTGCTTCAACCGCTGACGTGTTCATCCCCATCACCCCGGTGCAAGGATGTATCTCTGTCTATGACGCCTTGAAGAGCCTTGGTATTCACCCCAAGGTATTGACCACCGGCCTTTGTTACGGAACCCCAATGGTTCAAGCCCTCGGCGGAACCTTCCCCAACGGTTGGTACTTCGGTGGCTACGGCGCGAGTTACTTTGCCCCTCTGGTCAATAACAACAAGTACCTTTCTTCGTCGCAGACGAAGCTCTACGAGAACATCGTCAAGCAGTACAACCCGAGAATGCAGTACACCGGATTTGCTGGTCCCGAGTTCGGGAACGTCTTGACGATCGACTCGATCTACAACAAGCTTGGTCCCACGGCGACGTCAGCTCAGTTGGCGACAGCGACGGTAAACTTCCAAGGACCTCAGTGGCTCGTTTCTGGTACACCAGTATCGTGTGGGAACATCTCACCGCTCTTTCCGTCGATTTGTGTTGGACAGATGGGCATTGAGCAGTTCAAGAACGGTAAGTGGGTTGCCATCGCCGACGTCTACAACAACAAGTTAATCAACCCGTTTGCCAAATAGTCGGGACGTGAATCCGACGGGTATTCGTGAGTAGGTATCTTCAACGGTGGACAACGCCGAGGGGAATCGCAGCGCAAGTTGCGATTCTTCTCGGCGTTGCTCTCGCCATCGTGATCCTGATCAGCGCGAATCAAACGCAAGCACTCGTCCTTGGTCTCGGGGCAGGCGCCCTCATCGCCGCTCTCGCTCTTTCGATCACGCTCAACTACCAAGGCTCTGGTGTCGTCAACTTTTCCGTTGGGGCGATGGCGATGTATGCCAGCTACATCTATTTTGGCTTGCGAACCGACGGCAAGCTCTTCCTCCCCCCAATTCCTAACCCCCTCGCCCTAATAGAAGGTGTTGTTCATCTCTTTGGCGCCCCCGGTTTTCGCCTTCCGGCGTTCCCTGCATTCATCTCGGTGTCGAATGGGGGCTCGACAAGTTATTCCTACGGAGCAGCCATTAAAACCGCAGCGATGTCAGCTCCAGAGGCAATGGTCATCGCACTGGCTGAGTGCGCGGTCCTTGGCCTGCTTTTTCATCTCTTGATTTTCCGACCACTTCGCAAGGCACCCGTTTTGGCGAAGGTTGTTGCGTCGATCGGTCTGTTCATCCTGCTTCAAGAGATCGTGGTACTTCGATTTGGCTCAGATGCACAAACGGTCAGTCCTATTCTTCCGCAGCATCCGGTGTCGTTGCCAAGAGGGATTCATATCCCGAGTGACCAGTTGTTTCTCACTGCCATTGTTATTTTGGTGACCTTTCTCCTTTGGGGGATCTTTAAATACACCCGCTACGGCATCGCCACCCGAGCGGCTGCGGAGAATGAAAAGGGTTCGCTGATTCTTGGGTTCTCTCCGGACTTCTTGGCCGGTGTTAACTGGGTGGGTTCGACGGTACTCGTGGGACTGTTCGGTATTCTCATCGGACCGATCAATCAGTCGATCGACCCGTACACCGTCACCCTTCTTGTGATCCCAGCCCTCGCCGCTGCGCTCTTGGCGCGCTTTACATCATTCTCAGTGACGGTGATTGCTGGTCTGGGGATTGGCATGGCGTCTTCGTGGATTCAATACATCACCAACCAGTCATGGTTCCCGAAAGTGGGTGGGGCAGCGTTACCGGGGCTTAGCGACGCGCTGCCGTTTGTGATCATTATTGTCGTGTTGATGCTGCGGGGGAAGTCGTTGCCGACTCGTGGTTCGATCGAAACAATCAAGTTGCCATTTGCCCCGAAAGCCAAACGAGCGTTACCTTCAACGGCACTCTTCACGATTGTGGCTGCGGTTTTATTGTTTGTGGTTACCCCGGACTGGCGATTGGCCATTGTGAATGCCACGGTCGGCGCAGTGATTTGTCTGTCGCTTGTAGTTTTGACGGGTTACGTCGGTCAGATTTCTCTGATGCAGATGGCACTGGCCGGCATGAGCGGATTCACCTTGTCAAAAGTGGCTGACGCCTATCACATCCCATTTCCCATTGGGCCACTCCTCGGTGCAGTCGTGGCAGTCGGGGTGGGACTCTTGGCGGGCATCCCGGCTCTGCGAGTTCGTGGGGTGAACTTAGCCGTCGCCACCTTTGCCGCAGCAATGACGATTCAATCAGTGGTGCTTGGCAACCCGGCGTGGTCGGGTACCAATGGGGCTAGCGTTGCGCCGCCGTCAATGTTTGGCGTGACCTTTGGACCAAATCAGCCATGGAGCAAGATCTTTGGCGGCGGGAAGGGACTCTTGCCGAACCCGTGGTTCGGCGTCTTTTGTCTTGTCGTCTTGGCGCTGTTGATACTCGGTGTCGTCAATATCCGTCGCTCACGCACGGGACGACAGATGCTGGCCGTGCGAGCGAATGAGCGGGCGGCAGCCGCAGCAGGTGTATCGGTATCGGGGACAAAGATTCTGGCCTTTGCGATCTCCGCGTTCATCGCAGGAATCGGCGGCGCACTCTCTGGATATCGCTTTGGCTCGGTGACCGCTGATTACTTCGGTGCGGTCCCGTCAATGTTGTTCTTGGCTTTTGCCTACTTAGGCGGAATTTCTTCGGTCTCCGGGGCAGTCGTTGGTGGCATGCTCGTAGCCGGTGGTATCTCAACGATGATCTTGACGTCATGGCTCCACGTCTCGGATCAGTACACCCTGCTGATTGCAGGGACTGGTCTTATTTTGATGGCAATCTTTAATCCCCAAGGGGTAGCGGGTGGCATCCGTGAACTTTCGCACTCCTTGCAGGCTCGACGGCACGCCAAACGTGGAGAACAACCTGAGGTCGAACTTCAAGAGGTGTCCTCGTGACCACGATGCTCTCGACCACCGGCCTTACCGTCACATTTGGTGTGAACAAAGCTGTTGACGATCTTGATCTTGTGGTCGAAGCGGGCCAGTTGGTTGGACTGATCGGACCGAACGGTGCGGGGAAAACGACCACGGTCGACGCCATCAGTGGGTTTGTTCCCTGTCGCGGAGAGGTGGACTTTCTCGGCACTTCGATGACGTCGCTGTCGGCCACGGCACGCGCTCGAGCCGGACTGGGTCGAACGTGGCAAAGTTCAGAACTGTTCGATGATTTGACCGTACTTGAAAATCTGCAAGTCGCCGCAGAGAAAATATCCACAAAGGGATTTCTCAGAGACCTTGTCAATCCACGGAATGATGATGTGGAGGCATTGGAAAAGATTTTGGCGTCGGTCGATCTCCTTGCGGCCAAGAACCAACTTCCCACCGAGTTATCCCATGGCCAACGAAAGCTCGTAGGGGTAGCTCGTGCGTTGGCTGCCTCGCCGGCGGTGCTCTGCATGGATGAACCAGCAGCAGGGCTCGACAGCACCGAAAGCCTCGAACTGGGAGGCAGGATTCGATCCCTCGTTGACGGCGGCCTCTCGGTCTTGTTAATTGACCACGACATGGGACTTGTCCTCACCGTGTGTGATGTGATCTACGTTTTGGACTTTGGTCGCCTTATCGCTAAGGGAACACCCGAAGAGATTCGATCAAGTCCTGCCGTGATCGAGGCCTATCTCGGGGGAGGCTCTGATGCCTGATCCTGTGCTGGCGATCAAGGATCTCGATGCGGGCTACAACGGCATTCCGGTGGTTCGTGGCCTCTCTCTTGCGGTGAATCCCGGAGAAGTCGTGGCCTTTCTTGGACCAAATGGAGCAGGGAAGACCACCACCTTGATTACAACGAGTGGCTTGCAGCCGGTGTTGAGCGGAGAGATTGTTGTGCTGGGCACGAGCGTCAACAATCTGGCGCCACAAAAGATTGCGCGCCTCGGCGTGAGCCACGTTACTGAGGATCGCTCGCTGTTTTTTTCACTGAGTGTGAAAGAAAATCTCAGACTCGGTGCCCGCAGTGGAAAGCCTGACTATGCGACGTCGCTCAAATACTTCCCGGCTTTGGAACCACTGATGGATCGTCAAGCCGGCTTGTTGTCCGGAGGAGAACAGCAGATGTTGGCGCTGGGGCGGGCCTTGGCCAGCAAGCCAAAACTCCTCATGATCGATGAGATGAGTTTGGGGCTTGCCCCCGTCATCGTCGAACGACTCCTCCCTGTAGTCCGAGCCATCGCTGACGACACGGGTTGCGGGGTCCTTCTCGTTGAACAGCATGTTAACCAAGCACTCCAGATCGCCGATCGTGGGTACGTCTTGGCCCACGGCGATCTGATGGCCGAAGGGTCGGCAGACGCATTAAAGAATGATCGAGCGCTGCTTGAAGCGAGCTACCTCGGCGAGGCAGACTAAATCACTGATGCTTCTCAGAGAAGCGTGCTAGGTTCGCGTTTGAAAGTAGTGCACCTGAGAGGGGAAGCCGGTCAAAGTCCGGCGCTGGTCCGCAACCGTGGGGGCTCTGGCAACAGTGTTCAAGTCGGGATACCGCTCAAGTGAGAAGCGATTCTGCAACGTCGAGACACGTGGACAGAGATAGAGGATCTCTCTGTGAAGCGGAGGCGTTTCTTTTTCTCTCCCACTGAAAAGGAGAGGAATGGTTCTAGCCACTTGTTTAGCCTCTACGGGATTTAGTGGCTTGTCGCTTCTCCTGCTTTCACTTGTTCTCATCGCAGGGGGTGCACTCGCTCTGCGCTCGGCCAAACTGCGGGCGAGCTTGATGGCCATCGCCCTTATTGGCGGCCTCCTCACCCTTGGCGCGGCCACCGCTCGTCCAGCCGCTGCAGCCTGTAGCGCCTCGCTCCTGCCAACGGCGGCGACGTCAACGACCACCACTGCGCCTCCGGTGTCCTCCACAGCGTTGAGCGCAGGGGCTGCGTACTTAGCCAGTGAAGTCAATGCCGATGGCTCAGTTAATTCTCAAGGTGGTGCAAGTTACGGCGTCACCGTTCAGACGCTGATTGCGCTCGTCGCTTCAAACGACACGTCGTCCCCTGTCGAAGCAGCGATCTCGAGAAGTGCGAGTTACCTGGCAGCAAACTGGAATAGTTACGCGCTGTTGTCTCCCTCAACGTGGGCCGGGCTGTGCGTCACAGATGTTCCATCGGTGGATACCTATTCAGCAATGAACTTGGGCTATCTCTTGCTGGCCGCAGTTACGACAAATAACCCTGCATTGAATGCCCTGAAAACGACCTTTGTCGCGGACATTGAGGCAACCCAGCAGACATCGAGTGGATCAAATCCTTATTATTTTGGGGCCTGTGTAAACCAATATGCGGGCGTGCAGTCGCAATCAGTTGTTGTTGATGCTCTCCTTCTCAACGGCATGCCAGCGAGCAACTCGATCCTGACCAACGCCGTCACCTGGCTCGTTGCACAACAGTGCTCTGGCGTGGATGCAGGGGTCAACGGTGGCTTCAGTAGTGACATCATCGACAATCCGTGCACGGGGGTTACCCCATCGACAGGAAACTATGTGGGCCCCGATACGAACAGCACGGGTTATGCCCTTCTTGCTTTGGCAGCCATGGGGGAGCCGTCAAGCTCAGCCGTGCCTGCGGCCGCGCTCGGGTATTTGCAGACGAACGAGACCTCACCCTCGGGGTGGGGCTACTACAACGGTAACGCCGTTGACTCGAACTCCACCGGCGTTGTCATCAGTGGTCTCCTCGCAATGGGTCAAAGCATGAGCGCGTCGACGGGAATCTGGGCCGTTGGTGGTGTCTCGCCCTTGGCGACCCTCGCGACCTTCCAAGTGATCGACTCTGGAGCGAACAGCGGAGGATTTTTCTATCAAGCGGGAAGTTTGCCCGATCCAATCTCTACGTATGTCGCCGTGGTTGCTCTGTCTGGGCAAGCCGTCCCCTCCTGAGATGACCATGCGCCGGCTACTGACCTTGCTCACGGGTGCGGCGTTTCTTGCTGTCCTTCCTGGGGTAGCAACGGCGGTGGCAGCGGGGGCCCAAAGTATCGCGGTGGTAATTGATTTCGGGAATGGTTCGAAGCCTCAGGTTCTTTGCGCTGCTGTTCCTGGCGGAATCAGTGATCTGCAAGCGCTCACCACGGCGCTTAGCCAAGCCAACGAGGCCGCCCCCACCTTTGCCAGCTCGGGACTGCTTTGCTCGATCAATAACTTCCCGACGACCGGGTGTGGGCCAGGCGCAGATTCTCACTACGCCTATTGGGCCTACTTTCATGGGACTGCTTCAGGATGGAGCTACGCGCACAACGGTCCAGCCGAACAAGCGGCCTCGACACAGATCGCACAAGGCTGGCGCTTCGAAGTTAACGGGTCGGGTGGATCAAGCGATATGGCTCCCTCGGCGAGCTCCAGCGCATCTCAACTTTGTCCCGACGTCTCGGCGGCTGCGGCGTTGCCAGCGACCGTGACACCGCCGCCGACTGTTCCCGAGGGCGGCGCAACGGTTGGTCAAAGCGTGACGACACCGACGACTGGCCTTGTCGCAACGTCTCCTGCAAGCAGGAAGGCATCGTCGCCAACGACCGACAAGAATGGGGCGTCAGTGGAAGCTCCGGCTCGGGCATCGGGGGCACCACAAACGTCGGGTGCATCCAGCCCATGGCCGGTCCTGGTCGCACTTGGGGTTTCTGTTCTGGCTGTTGGCGGTGTCATTGTGGCCAAACGACGGAGACCATCGTGATTGACGATCGCCCTCACGCCGTCGCGTGGTGGCTGTGGGCCTTGGGATTGGCGGTCGTCGCAGTCAAGCTTTCGAACCCGGTACCCATGGTGGCGCTCGGAACGGTGATGTTTTGCGTTGGGTATTTGCGCCAATCGCCGGCCGCCTGGGGCCGTTCGCTCATGCTCTTTGTGAAAATCGGCGCTGTGGTCATCCTCGTGCGTTTGATCTTTCAGATGCTGTTCGGAGAGCGAATCCCGGGTCATACGCTCTTCGCCATACCGTCGGTCGCTCTTCCTTCGTGGGCGGCTGGGGTGAGTATCGGGGGGCCGGTCACGGCCGAAAGTTTAATTACGGCCGGAATTGTTGGGCTAAAGCTCGCCTTGATCCTTTTAGCATTCGGCGCTGCCAACGCCATCGCCAGCCCGAGAGAACTTTTGCGATCACTGCCAGGAGTGTTCAACGAAATCGCCGTTGCGATTTCAGTGGGGCTGTGTTTTCTGCCGGAGCTGATCAATGCGGTCCAGCGTGTGCGCAGCGCAAGAAAACTTCGAGGGCGACCGACCAAAGGAATTGCTGGCTTCAGGGGAATTGTGGTGCCAGTTCTTGAAGAAGCCCTCGAACACTCCATGGAGTTGGCACTCTCCATGGGAGCTCGGGGCTTTGGTCGAACATCGAGCACCCCATCGCGCCGGCGATCAGCGCTTTGTGGAGTGTCGGCAATTCTTGGTGTTGCCGCGTTGATTCTTGGGACCTACGGGTTATTGAGTGCAGGGAGTTCGATCCCCAGCCCCGGCGTCCTCTGCGGCGTTGGGGCGGTGTTCTTGAGTCTCGGCGTGGTTGCCAGTGGTCGCCGTAGCGTTCGGACCCGTTATCGCCCCATCCCCTTTGGTTGGCGTTCGATGGTCTGTGTGGTGTCTGGATGGCTCGGACTCGTCGGCATCAGTATCCTTCAATCCTCTTCACCCGACGCAACGTCGTACGCTCCCTATCCCTTGGTTTGGCCAACGGTCTCGGTGGCAGCGCTTGCCTGTGTGGCCCTGGGCCTTGTGGCATTGGCAGTGTCACCTCGGCCCGCTCTGCGACCGTCAGGGCGATCGAAACACATGGCTGAGGCGACGAGTCGATGATTCGCTTTACATCCACGTCGTTCCGCTACGAAGCAGAGAAGCCCTGGGTGCTTGATGGCGTCGATCTGGTGATCGAAGAAGGCGAGTTCGTTGTCGTCGTGGGGCCAACGGGTGTGGGAAAGTCAACATTCTTAAAGACCCTCAATGGGCTGGTCCCAACCTTTAGTGGGGGCGAGTATGCGGGCGAGGTTGTTGTTGGGGGGCGGTCTCTTTCGAGCAATCGCCCTGCGGACATGGCTGATCTGGTTGGCTATGTCGGTCAGAACCCTTCGGCATCCTTTGTCACCGAACGAGTTGAAGATGAGCTGGCGTACGCCATGGAAAATCTGGGACTCGACCCCGTAACGATGCGACGACGAGTCGAAGATGCGTTAGACGTCATGAGCCTTCATGAGATTCGCGAAGCCCCCCTTGGGGAGCTGTCCGGCGGTCAGCGCCAGCGAGTTGCCATCGCCGCGGTGTTGGCGGCCGCACCGAAGATTCTTGTGTTGGATGAACCGACCTCAGCACTTGATCCTGGTGCAGCAGAAGAAGTACTGAGTGCGTTGACTCGCCTTGTTCATGACGTTGGACTGACGGTCATTGTTGCGGAGCATCGCTTAGAGCGTGTGTTGCCCTTCGCAGATCAGGTCATAGTGTTGGAACACAACGGAGTGATTCATGTGGGACCACCCGCATCCATGATGGCGCATTCCCCGATTGCCCCCCCACTTGTTGAATTGGGGAACCTTTTGGGTTGGGAACCGCTGGCGATGTCCGTGCGCGAAGCGCGACGGCGGGTCGGCGACGTAAAGGTACTACTCGAAGACTGCGAACTTCCCACTGTGCGACCGGTTCCCGAGGGGAGTGCGCTCACGACATCGAATCTCACGCTCAACTACGGAGAACAGCGCGCCTTGAAGCGAGTGACGCTCGACTTTGCACCTGGGACGCTCTACGCCCTCTTGGGCCGTAACGGTTCTGGCAAGACGACGCTTCTCAACGTTATGGCGGGCCTCTTGAGACCAAGTCATGGAACGGCACTTCTTCACGGTCAGCCACCGTTCCGCATGGCGCCGAGCGACAGGATTGACCTTGTGGGGCTGGTCCCACAAGATCCAGGAGACCTCTTGTACGCCCAAGAAGTCGGCGAAGAGTGTCGAACAGCAGATCGAGAACACCATCTTGAGGAAGGATCCACTCTTGAAATGGTTCAGAAAATTCTCGGCAAGATCGAACTGACCCGCCACCCCAACGACCTCTCTGAGGGTCAGCGCCTTTCCTTGGCGCTCGCCGTCGTCATAGCGGCGAAGCCGAAGGTCCTTTTGCTCGATGAGCCCACTCGAGGGCTCGACTACTGCGCAAAGTTGTCCCTCATCGAACAGCTTCACTTGCTGCGCAGCGAAGGGGTCTGTGTCGTGGTTGCCACGCACGACGTGGAGTTTGTTGCGCAAAGTGCCGACCAGGCCATTGTGCTCAGCCAAGGCGAAGTGATCGCCCAAGGCTCAGCTCGTGAGGTGATCTGCCATACGCCGGTTTTTGCTCCCCAGGTAGCCAAGGTCTTCAGTCCACTCGACTGGCTCACGGTGAAAGAAGTCATGACGGCACTCGGCGGCAAACGATGAAGGAACACCGAATAAGAATGACCCAACGGTCTGGAGCGTTGCTTCTGCTCCTGAGTCTTCTTGGGGCGGTTTCACTGTTGTGGCCGTTTCTCCTTCATGCCGCTGGAGCGGCTCCACAGGCGCATCACCTCGATGCACCCTTTGAGTTGATGGTCCTCGTGCCACTGCTGTTGGTGCTCTGCGCCAGTGAACTAGCGCGCGGGAGTTTCGATGTGCGCGGGATCGCCGTGTTGGGAATCTTGGCCGCATGCGGAACGGCACTTCGGATTCCAAGTCCTGGTGTCGTGGGGTTCGAACCTGTGTTCTTTCTTCTAGTCCTTGCTGGTTTTGTCTATGGCCCAAGTTTTGGATTCGCTCTAGGCGGATTGACCCTGTTCGTCTCAGCGTTCTTCACCGGTGGGATTGGGCCGTGGCTGCCGTTCCAAATGTTGGCAGCCGGTTGGGTCGGACTTTGTGCCGGGTTGCTCCCAATGCTCTCTTCGACGAAAAAAGAGAAGTGGATGTTGGCGGCCTACACTGCGGTGGCCTGTTTGCTGTTTGGGGTCGTGATGAACCTTTGGTTCTGGCCCTTTGGTCTGAGTGGGTCGACGTCAATTTCCTACGTGCCAGGGGCTGCGGTCTCGACCAACATTGCGCACTTTGTCGCCTTTGACCTGACCACGTCGCTGGGATTTGATATCCCTCGGGCCCTTCTTAATGCAGGCTTGATCCTGTGTGTCGGAAGACCGGTCGTGGTGGCCCTGCGGCGAGGGGCAAAGAGAGTGCGGTTGCTCCCACATGTCGATCAAGCGCACACGACGACCTAGCGACCTCACTGTGATCTGGGCCGAATAACCCCGCCCTGGAACTGAGCAGGCCCAAAAAAATAAGTGTTTTGTTCTCGGGAAGACCGAAGTAAAGTCTGAAGAGACTTACGAGAGGATGAGGGATGGCAAATAAGTGGTTTGAGACCGTTGCGATAGCTCAGCAACGCGCTCAAAAGCGACTCCCGAAGTCTGTGTACGGCGCGCTGATCGCTGGGTCCGAAAAAGGCGTCAGCCTGAGCGACAACCTGAGTGCCTTCGATCAGTTGGGCCTTGCCCCCCATATCGCAGGCTTGCCACGAGAGCGATCGATGGCCACGACCGTGATGGGCCAAGAGATGGCCATGCCGGTCATCGTCTCGCCAACCGGAGTCCAGGCCGTGGACCCCGAAGGCGAAGTTGCCGTTGCCCGGGCAGCCCAAAATCGGGGTCTTGCAATGGGACTGAGTTCGTTTGGGTCACGATCGATTGAAGACGTGACCGCTGTGAACGACAAGGTCTTCTTCCAGATGTACTGGTCGGGCGATCGTGACACGATGGTCCAACGCCTCGAGCGCGCCAAAGCGTCGAACGTCAAGGGCATTATTTTGACGCTGGACTGGACTTTTTCAAACGGTCGGGACTGGGGCAGCCCGTGGATCCCCGAGAAGATCAATCTTGCAGCGGTGCTCAAACTGGCGCCGGGAGTCCTGAGAAAGCCCGGTTGGCTGTGGTCATTCGCGAAGACGGGCCACTTCCCGGATCTTTCAACACCCAACATGGCCCCCATTGGCGTCAAGCCGCCAACGTTCTTTGGTGCCTATTACGAATGGATGCAAAGTGATCTTCCGACCTGGGGAGATATCGCCTGGCTGATTAGCCAATGGGATGGACCATTTATGGTCAAAGGTGTGTGTCGCGTCGATGACGCAAAGCGCGTGGTGGACGCGGGAGCGACGGCGCTCTCGGTGTCGAACCATGGCGGCAATAACCTCGACAGCACGCCGGCTCCGATCCGATCACTTCCTGGCATCGTCGATGCGGTGGGCGATCAGATTGAAGTCGTGCTCGATGGGGGAATCCGTCGGGGTAGCGATGTCGTCAAGGCAGTGGCGATGGGGGCGAAAGCAGTCATGATCGGACGGGCCTACCTTTGGGGCCTTGCGGCCAATGGACAAGCTGGCGTGGAGAATGTTTTTGACGTTCTCCATGGGGGCATTGATTCAGCGCTGTTGGGATTGGCAAAACCCAGTGTTGATGACCTTTCGCCAGATGATGTTCTCGCCCCACCGAACTTTTTCCGGACACTTGGCGCTCCTTCGAGTGGCTCCGATACAGTCTCGTAGAGCACAACAACCGGGGGGTCGACGATGAGGGTGAAGTACCACGAGACGCTATGCAGCAAGAGATCGCACGTGCTCGCGTCATGAATCGACTTGAGAACACTGTTGCGTTTGTTACCGGTGCTGCATCGGGAATCGGGGCGGCGTGCGCAAAGCGGCTGGCTGACGAGGGAGCAAAGGTCGTCGGCGCAGACATCACTTCAGGCACGGACATCATCCTTGACGTACGAGACGAAGAAGCCGTTGCTGGTGCCATTCAAGACATTGTGGCCGCGCATGGTCGTCTCGACTCGGTAGTGAACGCCGCCGGGGTTGCTGGCGGAGGTCCGGTGCATCTTTTGACTGGTGAAGAGTGGGATCGGGTTCTTGACATCAATCTCAAGGGAACGTTTCATGTAAATAAGCACGCTGCGATTCAGATGCTGGCGCAGGGAAGTGGAGCGATCGTCAATATCGCCAGTATCGAAGGAATCGAAGGGACCGAAGGCGGCAGTGTCTACAACGCCTCGAAAGCTGGTGTTGTGATGTTGTCGAAATCGATGGCGATTGACTATGGCCGACGGGGCCTGCGCGTGAACTGCATTTGTCCAGGAGGCATTGACACGCCCATGCTCCGGTCGATCACTGATTCTGACGGTATGAATGTTTATCAAGAGCGCTTGCGTGAAGAACACTTGCTCGGACGCTTTGGTGAACCCTCCGAGATCGCCTCAGCAGCGGCATTCTTGGTGTCGTCTGATGCTTCGTTCATCACCGGACACGCGTTAGTCGTTGACGGTGGCTTTACGGCAGGTTTGCGCGTAGGAATCCTCGATCAGTTGGGAGTGTAAATGTCGACGGTGTTAACAAGAGATGGTGAGGCGATTGCCCGATCCCTTCGTTCGCTGATGAGTGAAGAAGTCGCCGTCAGTGAGTCGCTGCGGACCATGAGCCCTCGCTCGGTGGACGCGCTGTGGGAGAGCGGTTTGATGAATTACTGCAACCCTGTTCAAGCGGGGGGAGCAGAACCCACATTCCCTCAGATGATCGCCATGTGGATTGAGATGGCATGGCAAGACGGATCACTCGGGTGGATTGGCATTGCCAATCTTCCTTCTGCAGCCGCCTGCGCGGCATATCTTTCGGACGAAGGGTTCGACGAGGTATTCACCCAACACGACAACCGAACGACCGTTGGCGGCCAGTTCTTCCCCAACGGCATGGGTGAGACCGTTGATGGTGGCTATCGACTCACCGGAGCCTGGAACTTTGGTTCAGGAACGGGCCATGCCGAATACGTGGCCGCAGGATTCATGCCGAGTGTGAATGGCGAGATGGTCATCGGTGATGATGGCATGCCGCCACTGCTTGTTGCGGTGATTCCACGTGACGAAATTGTCTTCACCGACGGCTGGCACGTCCAAGGCCTTAAAGGCACGGGGTCCTATGACTACAACGTGACGGATCTTTTTGTGCCGGCGGATCGGACCTTTGAACTGTTCTGCCAAACACCACAACGAGGAAGTGCTGCTGCGTACTCTCTTGGCCTCATGGCGATCACGGCAGCGGGTCACGCGGCCTGGGCGCTCGGGGTGGCGAAGAGCATGCTTGATGACGTGATGGAGTTGGCCACGACGAAAGTCCGCATGGGCGACGAGAGTTCATTGGCCAATAAGTCAACGTTCCAACGTGGGCTTTCTCATCACCTCGCCATGTGGCGCGCGGCGCGCCTGTTAGTCGTGGACGCTTTTAGCGATGCCGAAGCAAAAGTGCTGGCCGGTGAGAAGGTGACTCCAACGGACCGTGCCGACCTTCGCATTGCGGCAACCTACGCCACCGAAGCGAGTCGCGAGATCGTCCAATGGGCTCATTTAGCGGCTGGAACCTCAGCGATCCGAGAAGGCAGTCGACTCGAACGAGCATTTCGTGACATGTATACGGGCACGCAGCACGCGTTCATTAGTGAGAAGACGTATACCGACTCAGCTCGTCTCTACCTCGGCCTGATCGACGATCAATTCGGAATGTAAGGCTACTCGGTTGCCCGAGTGCATCGAGGAAGAAAAGGGAGCGGAGATGACGATTCGTGTAGCCCAGTGGGCCACAGGGGGAGTGGGCCAAGCGTCAATCGGGACAATCGCCCAGCATCCAGACTTAGAACTTGTGGCGTGTCATGTGTTTTCGGACGCCAAAGTCGGCCGGGATGCCGGAGAGATTGCGGGCATTGGTCCCTTGGGTGTTCTTGCAACGAACACCTTTGAGGAGTTGCTCGCAGCGAAACCCCACTGCGTCATGTACTCACCGCTCATGGGCGATCAAGGCGATGTCATCCGCCTCTTAGAAGCGGGAATCAATGTGGTCACCCCCGTGGGCTGGTGGTATCCCAACACCGTCGAACGAGCGATTCTTGACGAAGCAGGCCAACGAGGGGGAGCATCGATTCACGGGACGGGCATTCACCCCGGAGGGATTACTGAACGCTTTCCCCTGATGGTCTCGGCCTTAAGTTCAAAAATCACCCACGTTCGCGCCGAAGAATTCTCTGATATTCGCAGCTACAATGCCCCTGATGTGGTGCGCCACATCATGTTGTTTGGCGCTCCTCCTGAAGAAGCATTGGCCTCGATCATGACCGCCGTGCTGGGCAACGGCTTCGGCCAGTCGGTCCACATGATGGCTGACGAACTGGGCTTTGCCATTGACGATGAGCTCGTGGTCTCTCACGAAGTTGCCGTCGCCACGAAGCCGATCGACTCGCCCATCGGGGTGATCGAGCCGGGACTGGTTGCAGCGCAACGTTTCCGCTGGGAAGCATGCGTAAAGGGAACGCCTGTCGTGACGGCTGCAGTGAATTGGTTTATGGGCGATGAGAATCTCGACCCCGGGTGGACGTTCGGTTCTCGAGGTCAGCGCTTTGAGGTTGAAGTGACGGGAGATCCCGACGTGGAACTCCAGTTCCACAAACTGCACCCAAGCACCATTGCGGCCGGACTTGAGAGAAATCCGGGAATTATCGCAACAGCAAACCACTGCGTCAATGCGATTCCTTATGTTGTCGCAGCGCAACCGGGAGTTCGCACCTATCTTGATCTTCCTCTCATTGCGGGGCGAGCAGCCGCTGACTGACGCGTGCACTCCTGCTTGGTTAGTGATTATTTATTGGGAATGAAATAGCTATTAAAAGGTTGATCGCGAATCGCTAAAAGATCGCTGATCGATGGATCACCTTTCGCTCCGTTCTCAAGGGCTTGTTGCACGGCGGCCTGATTATTTTCGAAGACCAGATCCTCATTTTCAGCCGCCGGGTCGACCCAGACCGCGACGATCAAGACGCCATTCTCAACAAGATCTACATCGATGATTCCTCTGCTGACCGCTTCGAGTATTCCTGAAGCCACACCAAGTTGTGCTGCTCCATAGTGCAGCCTTCCATGAGATTCGGTCGTGATGGTTGCTTTGTTGACGAATACGGTAAATGGCTTGACCGGCATATTGGGTTGGGCAACCACCACGAAGGCAGCGTGGCCTTCTCGTGGCGTTGCTAAGGCGGTGGCCCAGGCAGTGCCAACTGGGCCTTCACGGTGGCCAAGGACCGTATTGATGTGCGCAGATTCCGGTCCGCTCCCGACAAATGCTTCACCGAGTTGCATCATGTCAATGGCCAGTCTGTTGGAGGGGTGGCAAATGCCTGAGTGCGACCATAGCGAACCGTCCGCAAAAGGTCAGAACTCATCGTATCTGCTTTGGTGTCATAGCCGAGAAGTCCTACGTAACGCTTCGTCGGCCCTGAGAGGGGACTTACTCGGTGGATCGAGTTTCTCCCTTCGAAGATCAAGAGTGTCCCTGGTGTCATCGGGAGAGTCACCATCTTGGAGTGGTCGCCGTTCAAAACAGCGGCTACGTCATCGTAGTGTTCGTCCCCCGTTGTTCGGATTTTTGGAACGACATCAAAATTTCCACCCTCGTCAGCATGTTGGATTGCCAGCGAGACAACAAAATCAGTTTGGTCGAAGTGCCACTGCAGTTCGTCGCCTTCGCCCATGACCGCGAGATTCAAAGCACCGAATGGATCTGCATAGCGAAAGAGGGGACCGCGGTTGAGTACGGCCTCAAGGAAACGCAGTAAAAGATCTGACTCATAGAGAGCCCGCAGCGGAGAGTGAAGAGGAATCAAGTCATAGCTAACGGCTTCGACGCCATAGGGCTGCCAGCGCCTTCGTGGATGACCTTCTGGCCATTGCGTTTCGTCGGGGAGTTCGAGGTACGCCGTTCCTGGTCCATGCGATCGGAATGCTCGTGTTGCCAACCGTTCAGCATCATCAATCAACGCACCCGTGGCCTGTTCGGTAATGAAGTGAGGTAATTCGACATAGCCAAGCTCAGCCATGTCAGATTGAGACCTAGCGATTAACTCCTGAAACGACGATGTTTCGTGTTGGTCGAGAGGGTAGTGATCAAGGTTGAAGAGATCAGATGGCTTTGTTTTCACTAGGTCTCCTCCGACGTTTCCATCACAGCGACCTCACGAAATTATCTGTTGATTCTTTGCTCGCCCCTGGCCGTCACTTGCCGGGAGGAGCAGTTGAGGACTCTGTGATTCCAATAGACGTAGAATAGGGCACCATTCATTTGGTGGGTGAGACGCAAAGCGAAAAGCAGAAGTCCCGCTCCCGTAGCTCAGGGGATAGAGCATTGGTTTCCTAAACCATGTGCGCAGGTTCGATTCCTGCCGGGGGCACGTCACTTTGGAAATCAACCGTTGAGTTGGTCAAGCATGCGGCTCATCTGTTCGTGCACCAAATTTACCGCCTGCAGGGGTCGGATCATCACACGGAACTCAACGATTTTCCCTTCATCGTTACAGGTGATGATGTCAACTCCATTGACGTATTTGCCTTCCATGGTTGTTTCGAATTCTAGGATCGCGGAGTTCTCGCCAAAGGTCTTTTTTGTGTAGTGAAAAGCACTGTTTTGAGTTTGAGATCTGGCTGAAGATTGGGGTTGGTCGTCGCCGGGGAAGACTCCCGCTGCAGCGGTCAGATACAACATGGTGATCTCTTTGCCATGCTGAGGGGTAAAGACAATCGGAGAATAAAAAATCACGTCATTGTCGAGCAGCTCGTCTAAACCACCAGGTAGTTCACCTTTCATGTAGGAATGCCATCGTTCTACAGTCTCGTGAATCATGAGTACTCCCTCGCTGTTCCGTTACTCCATGTTGCCACGAGAGCCCGACGGCGCGTTAGGTTAGAAGAGATGAAGGAACAGACCTTGAAGCGGATACGCATTGTGCGATTCAGTGGCATCGGCATGTTTCTTGTCGGAATTATTGGGATTTTCTGGCAATATCACGACATTGCTCGCTGCAGCACGGCCACAACAGGAAGCAACTGTGGTTTTGCGCTGAATACCGAAGGAATTGGATTTGCCTTGATCTTCACCGGAATGATCATGATTATCGGATCGTATGTCGTTGGTGCATTCATCAAGGATGGCACCGACAGCTAAAAGGCCCGGTGGTGGTTCCACCGACGAAGAGGTCCTGGGGGAGGAGAGATCCTCTTCGTCGGTGGATAGAAAAATCTCTAGGCAGCGGGACCGGTCTCGAGCGTGATCTTGGCGCTTTGCGTCGTTCCAGATGGAGTGATCCAAGTCAGTGTGACGGTGTCCCCAGGGTGATAGCGACCGAGAGTAGCCGTCAGCTGAGCCGGGGTGGTGACCGTGACGCCATTCACCGTGGTGATGACATCACCTTGAGCAAGTCCCGCATTCGCAGCAGGTGATCCCGATAAGGTGCCTGCCACTTGCACGCCCGACGCTGTCGTTCCCTGCCCGCTATTTCCCGACCCGAAGGGGTTGGTGAAGCCATTCGATCCCGATGACGCGGGCTGGACTTCGACGCCGAGGAAGCCGGTCTCGCCAATGTGCACCGTGCTACTGGCCTCGCCCTTGATGATTTGATGGGCAATCGTTAACGCATTGTTAATCGGGATCGCAAAGCCTTGTGATGAAGCATTGGTGAAGGACTGCCCGGTTGAAGCTGCGGTGTCAATGCCAATGACCTCAGCGTTGGTGTTCACTAATGATCCACCAGAATCCCCAGGTTGAATTGGCGCATTGGTTTGGATCAAGCCCTGGAGAGTTTCGGTATTGCCCCCGGTTTCATCTGACGCGGTGATCTGTTGGTGCAATGCAGTGATATTTCCGGCAGCAGTACTTGGATCTCCGCCGGCCCCTTGGGCGTTTCCGATCCCCACAACGGCCTGTCCCACGGTGGCTGTTTTGGAGTCTCCAAAGTTGGCAACGGTAAGACCCGATGCACTTTGAAGTTGGAGGACGGCAATATCGCTCGTGCGGTTGTAGCCAACAACGGTCGCTTTGTAGGTTTTGCCATTGCCAATGTCTCTTGCCGTAATCGACGTTGCGCCATTAATGACGTGGTTGTTGGTCAGAATGAGACCATTCTTTGACATGACAATCCCGGTTCCCGCAGCTTGGGAGCCTTGATATTGAAGATTCGTATTGATGTCTACAAGAGATGGGCTTACTTTGCCGGCAAGTGCTTTCACTTGTGCTGCAGTGATGCCTTTTGGAAGGGTGGTGGATGACGACCCGCCACCTTGGTTCGATCCAGGAATTTGAAATGCATTGCCCGGGGTCGAGGTCGCTGAAGGAGCGGGAGAGCTCGCCGGCCAGATGCTGTGGCCAACACCGGCGCCAAGAAGGATTGCCGCAGCTGTCACACCAGCACCGATAAGAAATGCTTTATTCGATTTGTGCGGTGGGGGATAGGCGCCAGCAGGGATGAAGGGCGGAGGCGGTGGGTTCGTCGCTGATGAACCGGGTGTTGCACTTGAGTGGCTCTCGGGTTCGCTGACCATTTCCCAATTGGGGAGGTCTGGACCTGGGGTCAACTCTGGGCGCTCTAGGTTCTCATCCATTTGATTCTCCGTCTCTTGCTGTGACCACAAGTTAACTCCAGGCATCTAAATCATCCTCTAAAAAACTCTAAGAGATTCCTAAGAGTTTTTTTGCCTCCACCAGGGTGGGCGTCTCCGCCTGAGATGGCGTAATCTCTGGTCAACCGAGGGGAGAGGGGAGTCCATGAGCGGAGGAAAACATGAAGAGGCCGTAGAAGCCCTTCTCCAAGAACATCGCTCCTTCGCCCCCAGCGCTGCGTTCGCAGCCCAAGCCAACGCCACGGCGGCCATCTACGACGAAGCAAATGCCGATCCTGAGGCGTGGTGGGCCAAACAAGCATCGGCACTGACCTGGGAGAAACCGTTCACCAAGGTGCTCGAATGGGATGCTCCCTTTGCCCAGTGGTTCTCGGATGGGACCTTAAACGCCAGCGTGAACTGCATCGATCGTCACGTCACTGCAGGCAATGGCGACAAAGTTGCATTTCACTGGGTCGGAGAGCCGGAAACCGACACCCGCACGATTACCTACAACGACCTCTTGGCCGATGTCAGCCAAGCGGCCAACGCTCTTGAGTCGCTCGGCGTGAGCGAAGGCGACCGCGTCGCGATCTACATGCCCATGATCCCTGAAGCGGTGGTGGCGATGCTGGCCTGTGCGCGTATCGGCGCACCCCACTCGGTCATCTTCGGCGGATTTTCCGCTGAAGCGCTCTCTGACCGTATCCTCGACGCCGATGCGCACTTTGTTATTACGGCCGACGGGGGGTTTCGTCGCGGCGAAGCATCGGCGTTGAAGCCCGCGGTGGACGAAGCATTGAAAACCTGTCCTGACGTTAAAGCGGTCCTTGTTGTTCGACGTACTGGTCAAGAGGTGGCTTGGATGGAGGGTCGAGATCTTTGGTGGCACGACGTGGTTGCTGCGCAATCGACGATTCATGCTCCAAAAGCATTTCCCGCCGAGCATCCGCTCTACATCATGTACACCTCGGGGACGACGGCAGCGCCCAAGGGTATTTTTCACACCACCGGGGGTTACCTGACGCAGGCATCCACGACGCATCGTTTGGTCTTTGACATCAAGCCAGAGACTGACATCTGTTGGACCAGTGCCGACATCGGATGGGTGACGGGACATAGTTATATCGTTTACGGGCCCTTATGCAATGGCGTCACGAGTGTGATGTACGAAGGAACCCCTGACGCCGGTGGAAAAGATCGATGGTGGAGGATCATCGAAGAGTACGGTGTCACGATTCTCTACACCGCACCAACAGCTATTCGAACGTTTATGAAATGGGGCGAAGCCTTGCCCGCTGCCCATGATCTTTCGAGCCTTCGCCTCTTAGGTTCGGTTGGCGAGCCCATTAATCCTGAGGCATGGATGTGGTATCGAAAGAATATCGGTGGGGATCGCTGTCCAGTCGTTGATACGTGGTGGCAGACCGAGACCGGTGGCATCATGATCACACCCTTGCCCGGCGTGGCATCGCCAAAACCAGGAGCGGCGATGACGGCGTTTCCGGGGATCTCGGTCGACGTGGTTGACAACGACGGAGTGTCGGTGCCGAACGGTCATGGGGGACTCCTGGTCATCACGGCCCCGTGGCCCGGCATGTTGCGCGGGATCTGGGGCGATCCCGATCGCTATCGCGAGACCTACTGGTCACACTTTGACGGCGTGTACTTCGCCGGCGACGGGGCCAAGCGCGACGATGACGGAGATCTTTGGCTCTTAGGCCGCGTCGACGACGTTATGAATATTTCTGGCCATCGGCTCTCGACGGCAGAAGTTGAACACGCGCTAGTGGGTCACCATGCCGTGGCCGAAGCCGCGGTAGTGGGCGCATCCGACGACACCACCGGTCAAGCCATTGTGGCCTTCGTGACGTTAAAAATCTCTGGTGAGGTCACCCAGGGGGACGAGGCAGCGCTGATTGCTGATCTTCGCAGTCACGTGGCACTCACCATTAGCCCTATTGCAAAACCGCGACAGATCATCTTGACGCCGGAACTGCCAAAGACTCGCTCGGGAAAGATTATGCGGCGGCTTCTACGCGATGTGGCCGAACATCGCAGCCTTGGTGACGTGACGACGCTGACGGACCCCACGGTGGTGAAGATGATTGATGCCTTGATGGCAAATCACGCCAACGACGACGACTGACGAAAGCGGCGCGCTTGGAACAGAAGCGTCAGAAGAGAGGGGTGCCGATCCCTTAGGAGCGTTCGACGGGAAGAAGCGCTCCTTGGTCGACGTCAAAGACAAATCCCTTGACCTCGACCGACTGAAGCGCAGGATCACTCGAAAGTCGGTCCATTGTTTTGCGCACATCGGCAAAGACATCGGTGAATCCGCCGAAGACAACGGTGCTCTCCGTGCCGGTGTCGTTGGCGATCGATGCGCGTAATGCTTGTTCGTCAAGCCCTTCAAGTCCGCAGCGTGAGTGGTGAATCACCATGATTCGATCCGTCCCTAAGAGTCGCTGCGAGAGGATGAGGGAACGCACGACATCATCGGTGGCGATCCCTCCCGCATTACGGATGATATGAGCCTCGCCGAGGTGGAGCCCTAAGGCTCCAAAGAGGTCGAGGCGAGAGTCCATGCACGTAACAATGGCCAAATGCTTCGAAGGCTCGGTCGGAAGATCCATGGCGCCATGCGCTTGGGCATAGTGCTCATTGTGGGCAACGGCTGCGGCGATGGGGTCAAGGTCATGGTTCGTCATCGACTCAAACTCTAGTTTCTCGAGGTGAACCACTGTGTAGTCTCAGTCGTATGGAACTTCTCGGTGCTCTTCACCCCGACCAGCCGCTTCTCGTGGTGGCATTGGCGAACGAAGCTGAGTTTTTCGCCACCGACCTGCCCGTGCTGGTAACGGGCGTGGGCAAGGTGAATTCTGGACAATCAGTCTTGGCCGCGCTGGGCGGCCTGGAGCCCGAACGTCGCCCAAGTGGATTGATCAATATTGGAACGGCCGGAGCCCTGCGGCCAGGCCTTCACGGAACCCACGTGATCGGGTCAGTCATTCAACACGATCTCGACGTCAAAGCCATTGAATCGCTCACGGGCAGCAATCCCGCGCCGCCACTCCGTGTAGGGAACGGTCCCATCTTGGCAACCGGTGATCGATTCATTCAACGTGACGATGATCGAGATCGGCTGGCGCAGCTTGCTGATTTTGTTGATATGGAGGGCTATGCCGTTGCAGATGCCGCACGAATCCTCAATATGAAGATCAGCATTGTCAAGCACGTCAGTGATGATGCGGGGGATGCTGCGGTAACCAGTTGGTTGGAATCTGTGGCTCGTTGTTCTCAGGAACTCGGGGGATGGCTTGCAGCCCAGAGCGGCACATTCCCCGTTGGCGATGTGGGGCAGGCGGTTTAGCCCTCTGCGCCAAGTTCAGCTTTTACTTCGTCCGAAGGATCAAAGAGACTTCGTGGCCAGCCACCTTGGGCGATCACGACGTTGATCTCTGAGGAGTAAAGAAAGAGTTGCGCCCCAAGGTTGAGCCAGAAGATCAACCCCAAGACCAATCCGAAGAATCCATAAATCTGACTGGCATGGCGAAGTTCATGGCTCAACAACAGACCGCCAATCTGCTGGATAACGGTCCAGCCGATCGCCCCGACCATCGTGCCGAAAATAAGTTCCTTCCACCCCGCCTCATGGGGGGCCAGGATGCGAAAAGCCAGGAAATACGCTCCGGCATTCACGACGACCACCGCAACGTCAACCATGATGGTCACGACCATCGGGACGCTCCGCAGGAGACTTGAGGTGGCGATACCCGCAGCGACCGACGTGAGCACCACGGCGGCACCTATCACTGCCAGCAAACGCAATCCGCGCCACGAGCGAATCCAGATGTTTGGCTCGTCTTTGCGGGGCCGTCGCCAAGCCTGGTGCGAGGCCATCTGCAGCGCTGAAGTGACCCCAAGGGCACCCCAGAGGAGAAACAAGAGCGAAACCACGTAGGTGCCCCAGCTGCTCCTTGAGAGCGCATGGATATTGTCCGACAGTTGTTGGCCAATGACCGGGAATCGACTGAGTGCTGAGTTCACCAGGTGCTGTTCAGCCTCGGAGTTTGCTCCAAGGATTTTCGACGCGATCGTAATGAAGAGCAACAAGAGCGGAAAGAGCGACAAGAGAGCGTAGAACGTGATCAATGCGGCGTACATACTTCCACGGTCGTCGCCGTAACGCTTGATGACACCCACTACGAAAGCCGACGGCTTAAAGCGCTGCTGTACCCGGTCGATGGTATCGAGCGCTCGCTGGATGGGCGCCGGGGGGAACTGCATTAGGCCAGATTAAATGCACACGGGAGATGTTTGATGCCGTTGACAAAGTTTGAGCGTAATTGATCAGGCTCGCCGGTGGCCACAATATTGGGGGTCTGTGCAAAGAGTTCCTTGAACATGACGCCGATTTCTCGGCGTGCAAGGTGTGCTCCTAAGCAGAAGTGCGGGCCCGCGGCGCCGAATCCAACGTGGGGGTTGGGGTCGCGCGTGATGTCAAAGCGGTACGGGTCGACGAAGACCTCTTCATCTCGGTTCGCTGAGTTGTAGAAGAGAAGAACCTTGTCGTCGGTTTTGAGGTCGACCCCCGACAAGACCGTGTCTTGCGTCAAGGTGCGGCGCATCCAAATAACGGGTGAGGCCCACCGCACGATCTCTTCAACGCCTCCCGCCGTGTGGGCGGGAACATCACTCATCCAGAGTGCTTTTTGGTCAGGGTTTTTCGTGAGGACATCCAAGCCGTGAGCGATTGCCGTTCTGGTGGTCTCATTGCCAGCAGTGACAAGTAAGACAAAAAATGAAGCGAGTTCTTGGTTGGTCAACGATTCATCGTCAATCGATGAGTTCACCAACGCGGAGGTGATGTCATCGACGGGGTTTTCTCGTCGAAACGTCCCGAGGTCTTCCATGATGGCCATCAGCTCTGCCCCGGCAGCCAAGAACGCCTCGATGGGGTGGCCAACGGGAACGTATTCGAGATCTCCCATCGACAAGATGACATTTGAACAGCGGAAAACCGCATCGTATTGGCTCTCGGGAACACCCATCATGTCGCAGATGATTTTGAGAGGAAGCGGAGCGGCAACTTCGAGCACAAAGTCGCACTCGCCTTTTTCCTTGGCGTCGCTCACGACTTGGCGGGCCACGGTTTCGATTGAGTCTTCGATGGCTTGAATACGTCGGGGGTTGAACGCGTTCGAGACAATCCTGCGAAGGCGAGCGTGACGAGGGTTGTCGGTGGAAATCATCCCGGAGAAGTACTCCATCATCTCTGGGGGGAGATCAAGAATCGAGACGGCCCCTTTGCCCGAACAGTAGATCTCAGGGTGCCGGCTTGCTTGCGTGACGTCAGCGTGGCGCGTCAAGGCGTAGTAGCCCGGCCCGACGGGCACCGGAATCGGGGAGTCGTTGTCTTCGGGTTCGGCATAGAACGGCATCGGTCGCTCTCGGCGAAGGAGTTCGAAGGCCGCTTCGCGCTGGGCATAGGGACGTTCCCAAAAATTAAGATCTGAGAGGTCGATTTCGTCAATGGTTAACACTGCGTCACGTTTCATGGCTTCATCGTATCTTTATTCTCCGTGGCATTGGCATGCTTGAGACAGTGATTCCCCCTCTGGGTTACCTGCGGACCCTTCACGGCTTGATTGAAGACATCATGGATGCCCGAGCTCGCTACACTTGGAAGAGAAACCTCTATCGCGAGTGGAGCAACCGCAATGGCAGATGAAACCACCAGCACCTTGACCGATGGACAGCGAGTCGAACGGCTGGCTGCCTTGCAGAGCCTTATCGAGATGATGCGCCCAGCCGTTCAAGCCGATGGGGGAGATTTGGTGCTCTTGAGTGCAGATCTGGAATCCGGCGTCATCGAAGTTCAACTTCAAGGAGCTTGTTCCACGTGTGCGATTAGTTCGAGCACTCTTCAAGGCGGCGTCGAGAGAATCTTAAAAGGACGACTCGACTGGGTCACCGAGGTCATCGGTGGCGTCGATGAAGTGAACGCCGAACAAGCTGTTCCTGTGGGTATCGGTGGATGGGTTCCCCGCGCTGATCTTTAACGAAAGGTCCTTGGCCCTTTGGCCAACGAGGAACTAAGCCTTCGCTGGAACCTTGGGCTCCTTCGGGAGACCAAGTGCACGCTCTCCAACGATATTGCGTTGGATCTCGCCCGCTCCACCCCAAATGGTTTCAGAGCGGGAGAAGAAGAACGATGCCTGAATATCAGAGACGGGGTAGTCATCTCGGCCCCGAGCGGCACCGGGGAGCATTCCTTCGATGTCGCCGTTTCCGCTAAGAATTTGACCGTCCATGCCCAAGATGTCAATCGCCAAGTTCATCGTCTTTTTGTGCGTCTCTGACCAGAACATCTTGTTACATGCTCCGAGTTTTGCCGTGTGATGGGTGTCATTGAGCGAGTCAGTCAGCGATCGGTAACCGTTGATCTGCATGATCTTGATGTCAGACCACGATTTGACAAGGTCTTGGCGAATCATGGCATCCGTGTTTTTCCCATTTTCTTGAGCGGCCGCCACGATCTTGTCCCACTCACGCAAGAAACGACGGTAGCCAGTGGTGGCTGACGATCCTCGCTCAAAGCCCAAGGTGGTCATGGCGACTTTCCACCCATTATTCAGACCACCAACAACGTTTTCTTTAGGACAGCGCACATTGTCGAAGAAGACTTCATTGAATTCAGCAGTTCCGTCGACTTGTTGGATTGGGCGTACTTCCACGCCGGGTTGTTTCATGGGTACAAGGAGGTAGCTAATCCCAGCATGGGGTGATGCGTCAGGGTCGGTGCGCGCCAACAAAAAGACGTAGTCCGCATACTGTGCTTGCGTTGTCCAAACCTTCTGGCCATTGATCACCCATTCATCGCCGTCAAGTTCGGCTCGGGTTTTCAACGATGCCAGGTCACTTCCCGCATTGGGTTCAGAGAATCCTTGGCACCAGGCGATTTCACCTTTGAGAATTCCGGGAATGAAGAACTGCTTCTGTTCTTCAGATCCCCATTGCAAAATGGTGGGGCCAACAAGCGTGTCGCCAAAGAAGTCAGCGCGCAAGGGTGCTTGCGCACGAGCGAACTCTTCATTCAAGACGACTTGCTCTAAGAGCGAGAGACCTTTGCCTCCGTACTCGGTCGGCCAACTCGCACAGATCCACCCTCCGGCGTAGAGCGTCTTCGTCCATTCTTCGACAAAGGCTTTGCGCTCGTCGGTGGTCATCTCGAATCCATCATCGAACCAGCCCGTCGGCAAGTGGTCGACCAGCCATTGGCGGATCTCGAGTCGGAATGCTTCAGCGTCGGAGGGGTAGTTCAAATCCATACCTCTAGCGTAGTCATTCCAGCGTTTAAACGGTATTTCACGCTCCGCTTGCCTTTGAGTCAAATCCTTGGGACGATAGAGACCCCCCTTCCTTCAAGGAGTCAGGTGCCCAGAACCCCCCTCAAGGCCTATAGAGACACGCGCGAGTCGTGGGAACGGTCGCGCACCATCGAGATTCCAGAAAGAATTCCTGCTCGACCTGCGTCGCCCGGGTGTTATCGCATTGCTTTTTTGATTTATCGAGGGAATCCTCGCTGCGGTGGACAAGGGGTATATACCCGTCATCTGACGAGAGAGCTTGTGGCGTTGGGGCACAGTGTGGAAGTGTTCTCTGGCCCACCGTGGCCCGAAGTCGACGAGGGAGTGGGCTTTACTCCGGTACCCGGCCTTGACCTCTATCGAGACCCTGACCCCTTTCGCATCCCTCACCCTCGAGAGTTCAAAAGTCGCGCCGATGTCGAAGAGTTCGGCATCATGCTCGGTGCAGGGTTCGGCGAGCCACTCGCATTTTCGAAGCGGATCAAAACAATCTTGAACGAACGGCGTGGTGACTTTGACCTGATTCATGACAACCAATGTCTCGGCACGGGCATTTTGGAACTCCAGCAAGAAGGCTGGCCGATGCTTGAAACGCTCCATCACCCCATCACGGTTGACAGAGAAATCGCCCTTGACCACGACACCAACGCGTATCGTCGCTTCACGACGAAGCGATGGTTCGGCTTTTTGGGTATGCAAGTGCGTGTCGCACAGCAACTCCCAGCGATTCTCACTGTGTCAAGCAACTCTGCGGTGGATATCAACGCCCAGATGGGTGTTCCCTTAGAGCGCATGACCGTTGTTCCGGTTGGTGTTGACCCCACGGTCTTCAAGCCCTATCCAGGAGCGACGCCGGTAAAGGGTCGCATCATGGTCACGTCGTCGTCTGATGTGCCGATGAAGGGCCTCGTGCCGCTGTTGGAAGCTGTGGCCAAACTCCGCACCGAACGAGAAATTGAACTTGTGGTGATCGGCAAGCCAAAAGTCAATGGTCGCGTGGCCAAGGCATTGGAGCGACTGAATCTCTCGGACATCGTGACCACGATCACCGGGGTCAGTGACGAGGAACTGGCCCGCCTTTACGGCGAAGCCGAGGTGGCGGTCGTGCCGTCGCTCTATGAAGGATTCTCTCTTCCGGCCATTGAAGCGATGAGTTGTGGCGTGGCGGTTGTGGCGACGACCGGTGGAGCGCTGCCGGAAGTAGTCGGCAAGGATGGGGAAACGGGACTCCTCGTCACTCCTGACGACCCAGAAGCATTAGCCGGCGCCATTCGCCGACTCTTTGATGACGATGCATTGCGAAAGCGATTAGGTGACGCAGGCCGGAAGCGAGTGGAAGCTCGTTTTACTTGGCAGGTCACGGCAAAAGGTACGGCGGCTTGTTATGACGCCATTATGAAGGGCGAGTCCCTCCCGACGTCGGTGGCTTTCGACTGATGCTGACCGCCGACTACGACATCTTGGGCGTCAAGCCAGGCGACCTGGTTCTTGACTTGGGCTGTGGCTTTGGTCGCCACGCCTATGAGTTCGCCCGCCGAGGCGCGGCCATCGTGGCACTCGATGCGGGGATCGATGAAGTCCGTCAAGTTCGTGACACCTTTGGCGCCATGCTCGACGCCAATGAGATCGAAGCCCACGCAAAGGCGGGCGTTGTCCAGGGTGATGCCCTGCACCTGCCGTTTGCAGATGGCACCTTTGACCGAGTGATCTGTAGCGAAGTTTTAGAGCACATCCCCGATGACGAAGGAGCAATGGCTGAGTTATCCCGTGTCCTTTCTCCTGGCGGCACGATGGCCATCACCGTGCCTCGCTTCGGACCTGAGCTCGTGAACTGGGCCCTGTCGAATGAGTACCACGACACGCCCGGTGGCCATGTTCGGCTCTATCGTCGCTCGGTCTTGACTGAACGACTCGGCACCGCTGGCTTGACGCCCTTCAACTCGCATCACGCACACGGTCTGCACAGCCCTTACTGGTGGCTCAAGTGTGCTGTTGGTCCGAAGAATGATGACAATCCTTTGGTCAAGGCGTATCACAAGCTTCTCGTGTGGGACATCGTCAAAGGACCGAAGACCACCAAAGTGGCCGAGCAGATTCTCTCGCCATTGATCGGCAAAAGCTTTGTGATCTATCTGACCAAGACGCCAAGCGCTCATACAGCCCCGGTGGCATCATGAGTTCCCTCGATCGGCTCATTGTCATTCCTGAAGTCCCCGGCATTTTGACGGCCGAAGAAGTGCTCTTGACCGCGGAGTCCCTGCGGGCCTTGCAACGCCCGAACGGCATGATCCCGTGGTTCGATGGCGGACACTGCGACCCCTGGAACCATGTCGAAGCAGCGATGGCGCTGTCGGTGTGCGGCTACATCGAAGAGGCCGAGCGTGCCTATCAGTGGCTCGCCGACATTCAACTCAGCGATGGAAGTTGGTTTAACTACTACCTCGACCACTCCGTCAAGGACACACGCCTCGACACCAATGTCTGTGCGTACATAGCGGCGGGTCTATGGCATCACTGGTTGATCACCGGAGATGATGCTTTTCTTGATCGCTTTTATCCGGTCATGGAAGCGGCGATCGACTTTGTGGTGACCTTGCAACTTCCCGATGGAGCGATTCGCTGGTCCATTTCTTCTTCCGGGCACAAAGAACGCTCCGCATTATTGACAGGATCATCGTCGATTTACCACTCGCTGCGCTGTGCGGTGGCGATCGCCGAACATCGTGGCCAACACCGAACCGATTGGGAATTAGCTGCCGGCCGACTTGGTCATGCCGTTGCCCACCATCCCGGTGGCTTTGCCCCGAAGAACGAGTTCGCCATGGACTGGTATTACCCGATGCTTTCAGGAGCCCTTGAAGGCGAAGCCGGCGTGCAGCGACTCGAAGAACACTACGACAACTTCGTGATGGACGGTCTTGGCGTGCGCTGTGTGTCAACGTCTGATTGGGTCACGGCCGCCGAGACGGCAGAGTGCGTTATGGCACTGGATGCTTTAGGCATGAAAGACCGAGCATATGAACTCTTTGACGTCGCTCAAGGCCATCGCCGCCCTGACGGCTCCTACTTCACCGGCATCGCCTATCCAGAACACGTGACCTACCCCGACAATGAGACGACGTCCTACACGGCAGCAGCCATTATTTTGGCGGCTGATGCCCTGAGCTCAACGTCACCGGCGGCTGGGCTTTTTCGTGGAGAAACCTTGGGAGCAACGCTGGACCTTTCGGGCCCGCGCTGCGACGAGCGCACCACGGGTCGCTGCACGGCCCCCTAATTCGTCGGTGACGTGCGTTCGAGGACGCGCAGACTTCCCTGTTGGCTGACGTCAACGAAGAGTCCACTTTCGACGGCTGCACAATAAATGTCAAAGGGAGGTCGACCTCCATCGGCAGGGTTCTCAAAGACATCGTGAATGGCTAACAGCCCTCCGACCTTGACGTGCGGTGTCCAGCCACGAAAGTCAGCCCAGGCCGGCTCTTCGCCGTGGCCACCATCGATGAAGAGGAGCGACAGCGGCGTGGTCCAATGACGGGCGACGATGTGAGAGTGACCGACAAGTCCGACAACGCTTTCCTCTAATCCTGCATCGGCGACAGACCGCTGCCAGTGGGGCAGCGTGTTGAGGCGATTGTCGACAGGATCGACGAGGTCGTCATCGTGGTGCTCCCAGCCCACCTGGTTCTCCTCGCTTCCACGGTGGTGATCAAGACTGAAAAGGATCGACTGGGAGCCTTCGCAACTCGCCCCGAGGTACACCCCCGACTTTCCGCACCAGGCACCAACTTCTAAAAGTGCACCACCAGGAAAGCGTCGGCAAGCTTCACGTCCAGCTTCAAACAAGGCCAATCCTTCGTCATCGGGCATGAAGCCCCGCACGGTCTTGGCAAAGGACAACAGTTCTTGTTGGCGTGGAGACAGCGTGCTCATGTCGTCTTGTTTAGCCGGTGATGACCTTGACGACGGAATAAATGCCAAATCCTGCCAGCAGGATCCCGCCACCAAGGCGGATTCTCTGTAAGGGGAGAACACGCAAAAGTGCTTTACCGCCAAAGGCCGCAAAGGCCGAGACGCTCAAGAGAGCGAGGGAACCAGCGAGAAAGACGGTAAGAGGCTGGTGAGAACTGGCCGCGAAGTTGGCGGTCAAAATTTGGGTGAGGTCACCAAATTCGCCAACGAAGATGACGAGAAAGGCCGTTCCGGCAACCTTGAAGAATGATCCGGGAGTTTCTAATTCCCCATCACTTGATCCCTTTTCTACCTCAGTTTTTTCTGGCACAAACAACAAATAAGCAGCACCACCAAGAAAGAACGCAGCAACGAATCCATCAACGAGCCGGTGGGGAAGGAGCGAAATAAATTGCCCCGCCACAACCGAGATGAGCACCTGAAGAACGAATGCAGCCCCTGCTCCCGCCCAGACCGACACTGGCCGAGAACGGCTTCCCATGACCACTGTGGCGATCATGGTCTTGTCGGGAAGTTCAGCGACGAACAAGACGCCAAAAACGGTGAGGAAGAGTCCGATCTGCACGATTAATTCAAGACAGATCTCAGCGTGTCGCGAAGAGCACCACGCTCTCGCTCGGCGAAGTCGACACCCACCCACATTCTTTCGATTGCTTGGAGGGCTGTGAGCTGGCCGCCAGCTACCGGGTTCTCGGTGATCTGGCGATCAATAGTTTTGGCAAGCGCTGGCGCAGGAATCATGCGGGCGATGCCGCTCAGCATGCGACCATGAAGGTCCGATGGTGACGCCTTGAGACATTCATCCCAATGCGCTACCAGCAGGTCAAAGACGCGGGGACCGCCCGTGGGGTTCATCAAGAGGACCGCAATGACATACGGGAAGTCTTGGCCCCTGATCTCAGAGGTCAAATTCATCATGAACGTGCGCTCACAAAGTTCAGCGCTTTCAAAACTTTGCATGCCCTGGAGGTAGCGAGACTCCTCTTGAGGATCGATGGCGCCTTTATAACGGGCGACCATCTCGTCAAAGTCTTCAACCCTTGCCTCATGAGCGATGATTGAGATCACGGCAGACGCCGTATCACCCGTAACGTTCTTAGCGTCGAAGCGTCGTCGTGCTTCTGCGCGCACGCCTGCATCGTCGCCGTTTGTACCGAGTTGGCCAAGCACCAGTCCACGCATCTCGCCGGCCTGCTCGCTCTCGCCGGGCTGACCATCCCAGCCAAGTTGTTCATGCAACGGCCCAAAGAGATTGCGGGTCAAGGTGGCGAGTTGCGGGCGATCGGCGTCGTCGATGATGCGAGCGGTTGTCGTCAACGCCCCTGCCACGACTGACCACAGCGTGGGTTCGAGTTGTGTCGAGAGTCCCGCAGCCAAGGTGAAAAAGTCGCTAAGGCGGCGGTGCCCGGCCAAGGTGGCCGCCCAGGTGTCGGCGAAGAGCACGGCCCGCTCCCCGGCATCGAGTTGGTCAAGGTGATGGGCGATCTCGGCGAGTTCGCTCGAGCCATAGGACGTTCGATAGAAACCCCAACCGCCAGCGTTCACGATGGTGGATGGTGCGATGGCTTGGGGGTCACGCCCCAGCACATCGGTCGTCAGTTGGCCACCATCCAGGGGACGGGTCTGCAAAGGAACGAGCCAGGTGTCGCCGATCTTGCTCTCGTGATCGCTTGTGCCGTACGCGAAGGCGGTCTGGCTCACCAGTCCATTTTCAACGGTGAGCACCGGATGGCCGCCTTGAAGAATCCACGTATTCATAATCGTGCGGATGGGGTGGGTGCTCACATTCTCAAGAGCATCCCAAAGGTCTTCGGTGACCGTGTTGGCATAGGCGTGGACTTGGAGATAGTGGCGGATACCATCACGGAAGGTCACTTCTCCCATGAACTGTTCGAGCATGCGCAAGACGCCGCCACCTTTTTCGTAGGTCAACAGGTCAAACATGCCTCCGGCATCGTCGGGCGAGATGACTTCATATTCGATGGGGCGCGTGCGGTGAAGACCATCAAGAGCCAACGCAGCTTCGCGTTCAGCCAAGAAGGTGACCCACCGTTGCGCTTCAGGCCGAAAAGCGTCGCCACATTTGACTTCCATGAACGTGGCGAACGCTTCGTTTAACCAGATTCCTTCCCACCAGCCCATGGTGACGAGATCTCCGAACCACATGTGGGCAAGTTCGTGAGCGATCACCGCAATGACGCGTTGGCATTCGATGGTGGAAGCAGTTTCAGGATCTACCAACAAGGCGGTTTCACGAAAGGTCACGCAACCGAGGTTTTCCATCGCTCCCATCGCAAAGTCAGGGACGGCGACGAGGTCGAGTTTCTCTCCTGGGTAAGGAATATCGAAATAGTCAGAGAAGTAGCGAAGCGCAAAGTCCGCCACATCGAGCGCAAAATGCGTGAGGTGCTCTTTGCCCGGGGGGTAAATCACGCGAATAGGTGTCCCGTCGGAGTCAATTGGTGCGGTCTCTTCGAAGGGGCCGACAATGAAGGCCACGAGGTAACTCGACATGACCATTGAAGGGGCAAAGGTGACAATTCTGGTTCCGTCACCAGGGAACTCTTCGTTAACCACGGGGTAGTTCGAATAGGCAGCCAATTCTTGAGCCACCTGAAGGGTCACGGCAAAGGTGGCTTTCTTTGCTGGTTCATCAAAGCAAGGAAAGGCTCGGCGTGCATCAGTTGACTCAAACTGCGTGGTGGCGATGGTACGCGTATTGCCCTCGGGGTCAACAAAACGTGAGAGATAAAAGCCGACGAGTTTTTCACTGAGCGGTGCATGAAATTCAATTCGCAAGGTCGCGGAGGACCGCTCAATGGTCGTTCCCGTTGAGAAAAATGCCCGTTCGGTCTCGGGTGCCAAGGTGATGGCACACGATTCGCTTGACCCATCGGGATAGGTCAACGTTGCCGAATCAAGCTCGAGTTCAATGGCGTTCAGCACGATGGCTTCTTGTGGCGTGGTGATCGCCAGATCGATCTCAACGGAACCTTTGAAGGTCTCTGCCACGAGGTCGGGGGCCATAAAGATTCGGTAGGCCCGGGGGAGGACCTCGTCGCTCAAGCGGTAAGGGTTTTCTTGCGTCTGTGTCATGGTCGAAGGTTACCGGGAGGACGGCCTAGCCTGAGACCATGACAGAAACTTCCACCCCTATTTCTCTCGGCCAAAAACCAGAAGAACTCCTCGACGTCGTTGGCATTGGTTCACCCCTCGTTGACGTCATCGCCAGGAGCGATGATGCCCTTTTGAGTCGATTAGGCCTCATCAAGGGCTCGATGGAACTTGTCGATCTCGATCAAGGCGACGCCATCTACGCCTCGATGGACGCCACTCTTGAGGTCTCGGGAGGTTCTGCTGCCAACACCATGGCTGGCGTCGCCTCACTCGGAGGAAAAGCAGGATTCATTGGCAAAGTTGCCACCGACACATTGGGTGATGTGTTCACCCACGACATCACGGCCGCCGGGGTGGAGTTTGAAGCCGTCTTGGCAGGCCCGGGAGAAGGCGGGACAGGGCGATGCCTGGTGCTGGTCACTGACGACGCCGAGCGGACGATGGCGACACACCTCGGGGTAGCCAATAGCTTTGCCCCCAGTGACGTTGATGACGCGCTGCTTAGTCGAACGAAGATCACTTATCTCGAGGGATATCTCTTCGATCTTCCTCCAGCAAAAGAAGCAATGCGCCAAGCGATTGCACTGACCCACGGAGCGAACGGATCAGTGGCGATGTCGTTGTCCGACTCGTTTTGTGTGGAGCGGCACCGCAATGACTTTCTTGAACTCTTAAACGGCGACGTGGACCTCGTCTTCGCCAACGAAGACGAAGCCATGGCACTTTTTGGTGCGAAGAGTTTTCAACAAGCAGTTGATGCCTTCGACGAGACTGGTGTCGTTGCCGCCATTACCCGTGGCGCACAAGGCTCCGTCATCGTTACTCCAGCGGGAATCTTGACCGTTGCTGCGGCACCGGTGGCCACCGTGGTCGACACCAATGGGGCAGGGGACCTCTTTGCTGCGGGATTCCTCTATGGACTTACCAACGGTCTCGATCCAGAGGGAAGCGCCAAATTGGCATCGCTCTGTGCGGCTGAAGTGATTGCACATCTTGGCGCACGCCCACAAACGTCACTCGCTGAACTGGCGGCCAGTCAAGGCCTCCTCGAGCCTTAAACGAGTTCTTTTTTGTGCAAGTTGTAGAGCGCAATGGCCCCGGGGATTGGTGGTCCCCAATAGGTCAAGATGCGGTAAGAGAAGGCGACGAGGAGCGCTGTCTCACCGTGGAGCCCTACGGCCGTGAGGCCGGCGACGAGAATTGCTTCGGGAGCACCCAAGCCGCCGGGAATGGGCACCACGCTTGACGCAGCTCCGGCGAGCTGGGTGACTACCACGCAGACAGCGATGGCGAGAGGAGCATGGAACGCCGCCATCAACAAGCTCAGGCAGGTCACCTGTCCCGCCACGGTGACCACTTCACCGGCACAGATCAAGAGGGCTTTCTGTGGATCGTGAAGAAGGGTTTTTATATAGCCCACGGCCTGTCTCGACCAAGCGATGACTTTCTTTCTCATCCGAGGGAGTTTGATCAAGAGTGTGATCGCCGCAGCGATCAGCAAGATGGCGCCAACAACTTCCCAGGTGCTCGACGGAGAATCATTCTTTAATTGGCTGACATTGATCGACGATGCAGCAAAAACGGTGGCGATGGGAATGATCAGGATGTCCAGCGCCGTTGTGAAAAACGAACTCAGTCCTGCAGCGCCGGCTGCTTCAGCGCTCGTGAAGCCCTGTTTGTAAAGAAAACGAACGGTCAATGCGAGACTGCCAATGCTTTCGGGCGTAAAAACATAGGTCACCGACTCCGCTACTTCTAGTTCGAAGGTGCGAAGTTTTGGTATGGGCTTTGTTGACGCTCCCCGCAGAGAGATGGCGTAGCCCCAATATTGCCCAAAGGCAGCGACGACGGCGAGAGCAAAAATCCACCAGATTGGCTGGTGTGTGGTGAGGTCATGTGCGTAGCCCTGATACCAAATAACAGCCCCAACCAAAAAAACCAAGGTGACAAGACCAATGGCCAAGGTCCACGGCGTTACGCGAAGATGCTTCAGGAGTTTTTGAATCGTTTCTTTTGAGTGACGTTCGGGTTCGTGCGTGATCACTGGTTCGTCGATCGTCACGAGTATTCCGTATCGCGCACGCTAAAGGGAAGCCCCGCAGCAGCGCGCTGAGCGTCTAAACGAGCATCAAGGTCGTCGACCTTGCTGTCTTCGTCGCGCGTCCAGAGAAGAAAGATCGGGATAATTGTCAACATCATGAGGAGATCCCCGCCGATCCACATCAGCGCGCCACCTGTGTGGAGGTCAGTCAACAGGGACGGACCCCACGTCCGCATCGAGTTTTGATAGGTCGAGAACATCTCATGGTTACTCATGACTAAAGCGAGGCCGGTGAATGAGTCAACGGGGACAGCCAAAAAGAGATAGACGATACGCAGTCCTGGAGAGAGCGGATGGCGGGTGGGCTCAATGGCGACGACGGGTCGCCAAAACAGGTAGCCCGCCGCCAGGTACATCGCTTGTTCGCTGTAGTGAATCCACATGTGTTCGAGCATCAAGTTAAAGAGCCCCGTCAGGTGAGTAATGGGAATCAAGATGCCGTAGATCAAGAGCCCAAAGATTGGATGGCCGATGACGCCACCGACTTTGGAATCAACAATCTTGTTGACGCCACGGCCGGCTTTACCGGCCAAGCTTTCTTGACAGAGTTCGAGGGGAGCACTCATGGCAAGAACACCGGCCGCGACCATGATCAATAAAAGGTGTTGGACCATGTGATCGGTGAAGAGCGTCATGTCGTAGACGCCGACGACGCTTTGTGTGGCGAGAACGATAATGACAAGCGCCCCAAGAAAGGACACGGTTCTTTTCCTCGACCACGAGGTATCGTGCTCTTGGTTGAACCGGCGAACACCAGCCAGATACAACAACAGGGCTGCGAGCAATACAGCAGAGATCATCCAAGAGAAACTCCACTGGGTGAAGAGATTGCCCCACTGAAAAGGGGGTGGCATGTCCATCGAACTCATGGTTCGCCTCGAAGATCTCTTGTCACGTAACCCACGTTACCGTGCTGGTCCCGACTCCCAACAATGGATCGGTAGGGTAGGGGGATGAATTCTCGCTGGCTGTCGACTCGTGCGCTGACGCTTCACGCTGCCTGCCTCTTGTGGATCTGTGGCTGTGTGGCAGCGGGCTACTGGCAGATCTCTCGGGCCCTGGACGGGAACTCCTTGAGCTACGTCTACGTCGTCGAATGGCCCATCTTTGCGATTGCCGGGATCTTTGGTTGGTGGGCCCTTCTCCATGCCCCCGAGGTCACCGACGAAGAGCGAGCAGAGCGCAAGGCTCATGAAGATGAGCAACGTAAAATCGCGCAACAGGCTAAACGCCGACCCGAAGAGGAAGATGCCACCTTGGCGGCCTACAACGATCACCTCGAACAGCTCAATCAGGTTTCAAAAAGTCGAAAAGAAGAGACCACAGCGGAGGAACGATGGAATTAGCCCTAAAACTTTATCGAGCGATGTCGTGGATTGTGGGAATCGCCCTCTTGGTCTTGACCTACGCCACCATCCGGGACTGGATCAACCACCAGCCGGCCTGGGCGCAAATTGTCAGTCCGATTCACGGCATCCTCTATATGATCTACCTGATTACGGTGATCAACCTCTATCTCAAGTTCAAGCCGTCGATCGGAAGATTGGTCTTGATGGTGTGTGCTGGGTTTGTCCCGACCCTGGCATTTTTTGTTGAGCACTCAACCATCAAGAAGTTTGAAGGCCAGATTGAAGCCACAGATGGGGTGTCGTCTGCATCGTGAGCAATCCTTGGTTGCATCGACGGGTCGTCAATTTCGCCCATCAAGGCGGATCGTTCGAAGGGCCCTCGTCGACGCTTGCTGCCATTGAGCAAGCCCTGGCCAACGGGGCGACGGCCATTGAACTCGACGTGCATGCAACGAGTGATCGGGTGCTCGTGGTTTGTCACGACGAGACCGTTGATCGCACAACGAATGCGGTAGGCCAGATCTGTGATCTCACGATCGACCAAGTCACCGAGTTAGACAATGCCTACTGGTTCATCGAGGGTGACCAGGTTTCACCGGGCCACGATGAGCACGAATATCTCTGGAGAGGCAAAGCGCCGAAGGATCACAGATTCGGTATTGCCCGACTCGACGAAGTGATGAGTTCGTTTCCTGGCGTGGTGTTAAACCTCGACATCAAAAGGACGGGTCCTGATGTTGAACCCTACGAAGAGCTCTTGGCCGAGACCTTGGCCAGCCATCACCGCCACGACGATGTGATTGTGGCGTCGTTTTTGGACTCAGCGATCGCAGCCTTTCGTACCTTCAGTCCCACAACCGCGACGTCAGCAGCGACGCTCGAGACGGCGATGTTCTATCGAGCCATTCAAGCCGGAGAAAGACCGCCCGCACTCGATGTGGTGGCATTTCAAGTTCCTGAGATGTTTCAAGAGCTGACCTTGGTCGATCAACGCTTCGTCGATGCAGCGCACGAGGCCGGCATTGCGGTTCACGTCTGGACTATTAACGATCAAACATCGATGGAACGCTTGGTGCGCTTGGGAGTCGATGGGATTATCTCAGACTGCCCAACGATGCTTCACGCCATGCTTGGCGCACAGGCCTGGGACGGAGTCCGGGAGGACGAAGAGGCTTAGCCGCGACCGCAGTTTGGCTTTTTGCCGTGGTTGGCCTTTTTCTTGGCCCGGAGCTTTCGCTTTACAGTTCGCTTTGACATAAGACTCTCTATCGTAGCCGGTGGATTATGGGCCCCGGTCCGACGTGATTGGCCCCATGCGTTCTGTGTGCTCTGCTTAGGAGATGGCCGGATCGATCGACACTGAGGGCGTCTTGATGGTGGTGGCCACCCCCATTGGGAACCTGGGCGACCTCTCTCCTCGGGCGAGAGAGATCTTGGCCAGTGCTGACTGGATCTACTGCGAAGACACTCGACGGACGCGCACATTGCTGAGTGCTCACGACATCCCTTCGGCCCGGCGCTTGGTTTCGCTCCATGAACACAACGAAGCGAAGCGCATCGAGCGGTGCTGTGAAGAAATCATTCGTGGAAAAACTATTGCGCTCGTCAGCGATGCGGGTACGCCAGGGATCTCTGATCCTGGTCAAGATCTCATCGCCGCCGTCACGAAGGCTGGCCTCGCTGTCTCCGCGGTTCCTGGGCCGTCATCGGTAATCGCGGCGCTCGTCACGTCTGGGTTTGCCACCGATCGATTTGTCGTCGAAGGATTTCTTCCTCGTAAAGGCAAGGAACGCCTTCGCATCTTGAGCGCACTCACTCGAGAGGAGCGGACAACGGTCATTTTAGAGTCTCCACGGCGCCTGCACGAGACGCTGGAAGAGTTCGCTTCATTGTTTGGCGGCCAACGCAGGATCGCGTTGGCCAGGGAGATGACGAAGCTTCACGAGGAGATTTGGCGGGGAGCGCTCGATGAGGCGATTGCCACCTTGAGCGAGCGAGAGCTCAAAGGTGAAATCGTCCTCGTGCTCGAAGGGGCTGTTTTCGACGAAGCACCACCAGCTTCGGACGAGGAGATACGCCGCTATGTCGATCAGGCCATGAGCGATGGACTCACTCGTCGAGATGCCGCGCATGATGCCGCAGCGCTGTTTAGCGTTTCAAAACGCCGGGCCTATGAGATTGCGACGTCCAAGGCAGCGAACGCAACAGGGGACTAGGCCAAGCCCGATACGCTGAGAGGGTGGACCGTTTCTACATCACCACCCCCATCTACTACGTCAACGATGTCCCTCATCTTGGCCACGCCTACTGCACGGTCAATGCTGACGCCCTCGCTCGTTGGCACCGCCTGATCGGCGACGAGACACTGTTTCTGACGGGCACTGATGAACACGGGGCCAAAGTCGCTGACTCAGCAGCGCTGAATGGGGTGACTCCTGGCGAGTGGACCGATCGAACATCGAGCCGATTCCAAGAGGCCTGGAAGGGTCTCGAGATCTCGAACGATGATTTTCTCCGCACCACCGAAGCTCGCCATTCTGCAACGGTTCAAGACTTCTTGCAGAAGATTTACGACAATGGGTTTATCCGGATTGATAAGTACAAGGGCCTCTATTGCGTCGGATGCGAGGACTATTACACCGAGGACCAACTCAACAGCGGCAACTGTCCCGTGCACGGTCGGCCCGTGGTCGAGATGGAAGAAGATAACTACTTCTTTGAACTCTCGAAGTTTGAAGATCGACTGATCGAGTGGTACGAGAAGAATCCCACTGCCATCCGTCCGGGGACCAAACGCAATGAGGCCTTGAGCTTTATCAAAGGTGGCCTCAAGGATGTCTCCATCACGCGGACGAGTCTCACTTGGGGCATCCCCGTGCCGTGGGACGAGCGGCACGTTTTCTATGTTTGGTATGACGCGCTCATTAATTATCTCACGGCTCTTGGTTACGGTTCCGAGAACAACGAGGTGGCGAAGTGGTGGCCCCACGTGCATCACCTGATCGGAAAAGAGATCATTCGTTTTCACTGTGTGTGGTGGCCTGCGATGTGTATGGCTGCCGGCGTTGAGCCGCCGGCCAATATCTTTGTCCACGGTTGGCTTTTGGTGGGTGGTCAAAAGCTCTCTAAATCCATGGCGTCTGAGGACACCGGTCCCGTCAAATTGACCGAGATCACTCCGGCTTCCTTGACCGAAGATTTCGGGATTGATGCCGTGCGCTATCACCTGTTGCGCGATGTTCCCCTCGGGACTGATGGAGAGTTCTCGATCGAGGGGATGACGCTTCGCTATAACGCTGACTTGGCGAACAACCTTGGGAACTTGGTCTCTCGAGTGGCGACGGTCGTGGGGTCCAAGTGCGGTGGGATCGCACCGAGTCCTGATGAGCACAGTCCCCTGGCAGCGGCCGCACGCGATGCCGTCACAGAGTCAGGAGAAGCGTGGGAACGCTTCGCTCCGCACGAAGCCTTGGAGGCGACCTGGCGACTGATTGGTGCGGCGAACGCCGAACTTGAACGCACAGAGCCCTGGAAAGCAGAAGCGGGGAGCGTGGACGACGTACTTGGGAGCGCCGTTGAAGCGGTGAGGATCGTCACCATCTTGGCCTCGCCGGCACTGCCGGCAATCTGTGCCGAGATTTGGCGTCGCTTCGGCTTTGCTGGGACTCTGCAGAACCAGCACCTTCCCGCCGATGGTCTCTGGGGTGCGGGGCAAGGCGGCCAGAGCGTCGAGAAAGGCGAACCCCTCTTCCCTCGACGAACGAGCGGGTCATGAGCACCTGGATTGATTCGCACTGTCACGTCCAAGAACACTTCTTTGATGAAACCAACGAGACCTCCGGGATTGACGCACTGAGAAATGCTGCGTCGAATGGTGTCACCGGGGTGGTTTGTGTGGGTACGGATGAAGCGACGTCTCGAGAGGCGGTGAACCTCGCTCGCCAGGTCACGAAGGGACTTCTGGGCGAAGGACTTCCCCAGATGAAGGCGGTGGTGGGACTTCATCCCCATGATGCCTCCACGACCTGGGACTGGATCACCGGACTCGTCGACGAGGACCCTGCTGCGGTAGCTGGCATCGGAGAGTGTGGTCTGGATTATTTTTACGAACACTCCCCGAAACCAGCGCAGCGTGAGGCTTTTGTCGCCCAGATCCACCTTGCCCATCGCTACGAACTGCCGTTAGTCATTCATGCCCGAGACGCTTGGGCAGACCTTTTTGCCATCTTGGACAGCGAAGGGGTTCCCGAATCGACCGTCTTGCACTGCTTTACGGGCGGGCCGAGCGACGCCCAAGCTTGCGTTGAGCGAGGGCTCTCCGTTTCTTTCTCGGGCATTGTGACCTTCCCCAAAGCCGAGGAGACACGCGCTGCAGTGAAAGAAGTGCCCCTCGATCGCCTCTTGGTAGAGACCGACAGTCCGTTTTTGGCGCCGGTGCCTCATCGTGGCAAAACGAATGAACCCGCGATGGTTTCCTTTGTGGGCGAAGCCGTTGCCGTCGAATACGGACGTGAGGTCGAGGAGATCGCCCAGACCACCTCGGCCAACGCCCGTCGTCTTTTCGGCCTGGAGTGATTGCCTCGCGCTCAGCCCCACGAGGGCGCGACCCTCTGACCTGGGGAAAGAGCGCGAAACACTGACAATAGTCGCATTTTCGCGTAAAAATACCCTCTGACCTGGGGTTACCCAAGATTTATCGCTCCTATTTGCGTCGCCAACAGGCCTTTCCTAACCTGATCAGATAGCCCGAAAGAGTGGAGGCTCTCCGGGATATGAAGTGGAACACGACGAAGGGTGGAGTTCTGAAACACGGTCGCACGGACGTTCGGCGTCTCGGAGTTGTCGTCGCGGGCGCGGTGGCAATGGTGGTGACGCCCTTGGCACTTTCAGGCGCTGCCAGCGGTCCTGTCGCCTTGGTGTCGACCTCGCTCGTCGCGGACCATGTGGTGGCCACGGCGCCGTCAGCGCAAGCAATTGCTCGAGCTCAGGAACTTCGCAACGCCCAGATCATCAATGCCCACCTCACCGTGCCGTCGACCACCACGACAGCACCTCCGCCTCCACCGACCACGGCTCCGGCCCCGACGACGACCACAACCAGGCCCCACGTCTCGGTCGCGCCGACCACGACCTCCACAGCGCCCGCTCCAGCAAATAGCCGTTCGGGGATTGCGACCTGGTTCGCAACAGGAACGGGGAGCGGATTTTGCGCCAGTCACTATGCGCCAATGGGAGCCAGAATCACGGTGGCTGGCGGCGGGAGTTCGGTGAGCTGCGTGGTGAATAGTTATGAAGCTGCTGGCGATCCTTACGTGGTGGACCTCGCCCCCGGTGACTTTGGGCGCATTGCCTCAACTGATCAGGGCGCCATTGGCGTCACGATTTCCTGGTGAGCCTGAGTCGCCAGCAAACGCTGTCGCTCCTGGCCGATGCCGGGATTCAACCCAAGCGAAAGTACGGTCAAAACTTTTTGGTTGACCAGAATTCCCTTGATCGCATTGTGCGCCTAGCGAACGTCGATCAAGGAGATCATGTCCTTGAAATCGGTGCGGGACTTGGCGCACTCACTGAGACGCTGTTGTCGGTGGGCGCAGTCGTCACCTCACTCGAAGTTGATCCAGATCTCGTTACCATCCTTCGACAACGCACAGCGTTAGATCACGCCACCATTGTCGAAGGCGATGCGTTGACGATTGATTTGAACGTCGTGGCACCACCGCACGAGGGACCGTGGTCGGTGGTAGCGAACCTTCCCTACAACGTGGCCACGCCGGTGGTCCTGCGCTGTTTAGAAGAAGCACCGCAGATGACAACCCTCTTTGTCATGGTCCAAGCCGAAGTAGGCCAGCGCCTCGCCGCCGGCCCAGGGGACAAAGCCTACGGTGCCCCATCGCTGCGGGTTGCTTACCACGCCACGGCAAGCGTGGTCGGCCGGGTGCCCGCTTCGGTGTTTGTCCCGCAGCCCAAGGTGGAGTCGGTGCTCGTGTCAATAAAGCGCAGTGCTGCGCCCGCCGTTGACCCCGACGATGCATCCGAAGAAGACATTTTTCGCTTGGTGCGCCAGTCGTTCTCTCAACGACGAAAAATGTTGCGAAAGTCCTTGGCTGAATTCGTGAACGATGAGACCTTTCAAATTGCTGAGGTGGACCCCACCGCTCGCCCCGAGGAACTTGACGTCGTCGCCTTTGGTCGTTTAGCCAAGGCCTTGCGTTGACTCCTTCGGCGGCCATCATTGCCGCTCCGGCCAAAATCACGTGGTCACTCAGGGTTACCGGTATCGCCGACTCAGGCCTTCATGAGGTAGAGGCAGAGATGTTCACGATCGATCTGGCTGATCAGTTGGTGATCACCCCTGGGGGGTCGGGCCTCACCGTGCACGGCGACGCGGCGCTGCGCCTAGAGCAAATTGGTCCAGCCCAAGAGAACCTGGTGACCCGCGCCATGGGCTTGCTCAAGGAGCCCGTCGGGATTGAACTGACGAAGCGCATCCCTATTGGCGGGGGCCTCGGAGGGGGATCAGCCGACGCCGCGGCAGTCCTTCGCTACGGGAACGTCACCGACACCGAGCGCGCTCTGCAGCTGGGCAGTGATGTTCCGTTTTGCCTGATCGGTGGCCGGGCCTTGGTCAGTGGGACGGGGGAGAAGGTGAGCCAGTTAGACGAGCGTGATCGCTCGCTCGTGCTCTTGGTCCCGCCCGTTTTTCTCGAGACTGCTGCGGTCTACCGAGCCTTCGACCAACTCCTCGATGAAGAAGCCACGCGTGACGAGCGCAACGATCTCCATCCTGCCGCTCGCCTGGTCGCCCCTGAACTCGTGAATTGGGAAGACGTCTTCAAAGAAGCAACGGGGGCTACCCCAGTCTTGGCCGGGAGTGGTTCCACGTTGTTTGTTGAAGGGACGAAAGAGTCCCTCGGTTTGAGCGGCGTTGCCACGTTGGGCATCAATGGCCAAGAGGCACGGTTAATCGACGTGCGCAGTGTATCCGCACAATTTGGAGAACCTATGACCGAGAGGTCAACGGAGAAGGGCTCTGCGTGAACGTGGTTATTATTTACCCGCAGCGCGGCGTTGCCAACGAGTGGCCTTCAGCATCTTCTTATGCTTCTTCTTACGCATGCGCTTGCGGCGCTTTTTAATGAGTGAACCCATGAGAATGGAAAGGCTATATGACTGAGGCCCAAAACGCCAGATGGGGGACGAGGTGAGGGGATCGATCGTGGGATTCGATCACGTGCAACTGGCGATGCCTCGAGACCAAGAGGCAGTAGCGCAGGGTTTTTATGAGGGGATATTGGGACTTGAGCGGGTTCCCAAGCCTTCCTCAATGGCGCAAGAGGGCTGTTGGTTCGAGAGGGGAACTGTTGTGATCCATCTCGGCGTGGAAGAGACATTCCAAGCGGCCACCAAGGCCCATCCGGGGCTCTTGGTCAGCGAATTCGACGATTTCCTCGCAGGCCTGAGCGATGCGGGGGTTGTTGTTCGACCGGCCGAAGCACTCAACGGAGCTCGTCGAGTCCACGTGAACGATCCCTTTGGGAATCGCCTTGAGTTGATTGAGGCGCTTGGCAGTTAGCGTTTCGTGCCACCACGACGGCGACTCGCTGGGGGATTGCGATCTACTTTTTCCAAGATCAAGGCTTTCCGAGGGCACTGGTTCACGGCCATCTCGGCAACTCTCTCAAGTTCTCGGGGGATGACATCAAGTTGGATGATGGGATAACCCCACTCGTCTAACGCGATGAACTCAGGGGCGAGTTCTGCACAATGGCCGAAGCCGTCGCAGGCCACGGGATCAACGCGAAGTCTCATTTCCATTCGAGACCCTCCGCATTCGGTGGCAAGTTCATCACGCTCTGCGCGCCATGGGCCCCACAAGGCCTCCCGGCCAAGTGCTGATCAACGTCGTGACGAAAAACATTGAGCGCACTGCGGATCATGCGAGCAACTCCATCGGGGTGCGCGCAGGCTCCACGGCCGTCGACCGCTTCAAGGTGGTGCTCGATGGACGCCATCAGATCGCTGCGTCGGCCTTTTGACTTGGCCAAGGTCTCAATCTCATCGGCAAGCGCAGGGAGGCCAAAGACACATGGTCCGCACTGTCCGGCACTCTCATTGGCCATCCATCTGGTGATGCGCGCTACTTCAGCAACGGGGCAGACGCTTTGGTCGAGAACGATGATGACGCCCGCACCGACGTTGCCGCCAATGGCTTTGAGTCCGGCAGGGCTGTAGGCAGCACTGAGGGCTTCGGGGCCGACGAAGGTTCCGCCGTAGCCGCCGAGCAAGAATCCGGTGAGCGTGGTTGAGGGCCCAGCAAGAGCAACGATCTCACTCAATGGTGCCCCCAGCGGGACTTCGAAGACACCATCGTCTTCGACGGCTCCCGAGATGGTTACCAAGGTGGTCCCAGGAGCTCCGTTGCGGCCGCCTTGGTGGAACCATGCCCCACCTCGACGAGCAACAAGGGCGACGTCGGCGCATGTTTCAGCGTTATCAATCACCGCGCCACGGGTTCCAACGGGAAGTTTTGCCGGCTTGTGGAGGCGGAAGGTCGGTAGCGCGAGTTGACCATCAAGCCAGTGGGCGAGTGCGGACTCTTCGCCAGCAACATAGCGATTTGGGGGGGTGGCGATGGAGATCGTGAACGGTGACGTCCGTCGGCCTCGCCGTTCGAGCACGGCCCGCTCGAGTGAAGCGACCGCAGCCGGGTTGTCCCGAGCGATGGCCACCGTGATGCTGTGCGCGTGGACCAAGGTAGCGATGACTTCGGCGCCGTCAAGGATCAAGTGAGGGGAGAAGCAGGCCAAGACACTGTCTTTTCGTGCTGCGGGTTCGCCTTCCATGATGTTGACCACCATGACGGGTTTGCGCAATCCATGAGAATTTGCACCGAGCTTGATGGCGGTGGAGAACCCCCCACCTCCCTTGCCGGTGAGCCCCGAGGTCTCGAGTTCTTGCAAGAGTTGCGCTCGCCAACTGCCGAGCCCCTTGTGATGGGGGAGTTGCAGAGGACCGTGAAGATCAAGATGCTCGCCATAGGAGAGCGTGCGGCCATTTTCGGTACCGAGCAGGAGCCGCTTTGACCCGTTGAGGAGCGCTGCGTTGGTCATGGACGTGGCCTTCGAGTCGTGGCAATCGGCGTGGTGGGGTTGCTGGGGAGGGATGGAGTCGTCGGCGGCGGGCTTGGGGCTTTCTGTTGGGCTCGTTGTTGTGCGATGCGTTGCGATGCGTTAGGTGTTCGATTGTTTGTGGTTCGAGATGGGGCAGCGCGATCGGGAATTGCCGTTAACGCGCCATCAGGATGAGGATTTTTCCAGAGACGCCAGATGCCCGCCAGAAACACCATGGCAATGTTCACGCCGATCACCGCCACCATCCAGCCAAAGCGCATATCGGTTCCAATGAAAATGGCGTGAATGAGGGCGATTGGCCACGCCAGGTAAGAGATCCAGTGAATCGCCCGCCAGAGATCATGGCTGATGTGTTTTCGCAACATGCTCGAAAGTGTCACCGCCAACATCAGATCAAGGGCAACGGCGCCAAGCGCGACCCAGAGGGTCTTATAGGGTGACGCGAAGGGAATAAAGACCCCAGCGATGCCGATATTGACGTAACTGTCGATGACGGACGTCACAATGTGAATGGCGAGAAAGAGGACTGCCAAAAGGGTGAGCCGGCGATGAAGTTCCGCGATGGCAAAGCGGGGAAGCGCGGCGCCACCAACTCGGGTCGCCGTCATGATTCCCGAGGCCATGACAATCGAAAAAAGGAAGAGACTGACGATGCCCGTCGCCCGCGTTGAATACCAAAGGTAGTGAGAAGTCAACGCGATCACGATGACAGCTCATTGAAAGGTTCAGGCCATCCGCCACCACGCTCGACGCTGCCGTCGAAAAGAAGAGCGCGAAGCGGCAGGCCTCGTTGTGGCAGCGCAAAGAAGGCATCGTCGCCCCAGATAATGCTGGCGGTGGCAAACGCGTTGGCTTCGACACAGGTGGGAGCGACGACGCTGACGAGAGAAAAAGGAGTCTGTGCACTCATCCCGGTCGAAGGATCAATGATGTGATGGCGCTGCTCTCCGTTTGCTTTCCATTGCCGCACGGTGCTTGAGGAACTGGCAAGTGCTCCTGAGTGGAGCGCCACCACGTCGTCAACGACGTCGGCGCTTCCAGGACGGGTGCTTTGTGTAATCCCAACCATCCACCCATCCGCTGGCGATGGACCTTCAACTCGCATGTCGCCGCCGAGACTAACGAGACAACCCACGCCACACTCTTGAGCGATTCGTCCCGCAGCCACGTCGCTGGCCCTTGCTTTGGCGGTTGCGCCAAAGTCAAGATGGACGCCCGGGGGAAGGGTGATTGTTGAATTTGAGTAATCGATCTCGATGCCATCCATCCCGGGCGAGGGCATTGCGTGTGGGCCAGATCCAAGGTCGACGAGTTCGTCAAAGTCTCGGTCGTAGCCATTGGCGATGAGAGCATCAATGATCGTTGGGTCGCACGCGTGCTGCGTTTCTTCATAGGCCCAAGCTGATTGGCCGAGGAGGTCGAGGAAGATCGCACTGACGGGGATTGGCCCGCTGCCGCTTCGAGCATTGACGTGAAGCAGTTCGCTTTCACCTCTAAAGCGGTTTGCGGCGTGGTCGATATTCCGAATGACCTCGTCGAGGATGGCGCGCGCTTCCACCAGTACGGAAGAGTCCGTAACCCCTAGTGTCCCTGAAGTCCCCCAAATCGAAAAGTGTTCAAAGACTGGTTCGAGAAGAGTCATCGAGACCTCGGTCTCGAGAGTCATGATCCGCCGGTTGTGGTGGGTGGGGAGGTAACCGGTGGAGCGGTTACCGGCGGTGAGGTTACTCGTGGTGCGGTGACCGTTGGTGACGTCACCGGTGAGCCGCTGCCCGAAATACTTCCTCCCGATGAGCTCCCTCCAGAAAAACTGCCTCCCGATGAGCCGCCAGATGAAACGTTGCTTGATGATGACCCACCTGACGTCGACCCACCGCTGGTCGCTCCATTCCCAGGCACTGTGGTCCCAGGCACTGTGGTGGTGGTACTGGGAACGACCGAGCTTCCCGGCACGATGGTTGTGGCAGGGGGGGTAGTGGCTGCGGCTTTTCCTTGGTACTCGTGGCCTACAAAGGCGGTCAGCCCTACGGCAGCACCAAGGCACGCCATGGTAGAGACGCGGGTGATGGTCCTAATTCGCTGTTCGCCGATGTCCCGGGTATGTCCGGGGAAATTCCAAGCCATGGAGGTCCTTTCATCGATGTCTCTTTTCATTATGACCGAAAGAAATAAAGAACCCGAGAATAAATAATAAGAAATCTTGAAGAAAGCAGAATTTCTTATGGGCGAGATCGCTAGGTGACGACCGGAAGTACCAAGGTCAGTTGTGCCCCGCCAGAAACTGTGTTGCTGGCTGCAACCGAACCGTGCTCGTCCTCGGCGACCTGGGCGACGATGGCCAGTCCCAAACCTGAGCCGGGCAGTGCACGAGCTGACGGGGCCCGGTAGAACCGGTCGAAGATCTTCGGCAGATCGTTTTCGTGGATCCCTGGTCCTTGGTCAGTCACCGTGACGACACCTGCCTCAACCGTGATGGTGATGACTCCGCCATCAGGGCTCCACTTGATGGCGTTGTTAATTAGATTACCAATGGCTCTGGCTACTCGTTCAGATTGAGCGTGGACCCAGCAGGGAGACGAGAGGACGTTGATTTCCACATTATGGGTACGTCCATAGGTTGAGGCCACCGTCACGAGATCATCGACGAGTTCATCGAGTCGGAATCGAGTTGGCAGTGTTTGTTGGCGCTCACCGCGTGCAAGTTCGGTCAAGTCGCCGATCAAGGTTGTCAGTTCGGTTACTTGGGTTATGACATCATCAAGAAGTTGCCCGCGCGATTCAACATCGAGTTCGTCAATGCGGCGCAAGACTTCGGTGTTGGTTCTCAAACTCGTCAGCGGTGTTCTCAACTCGTGGGATGCATCGAGCACGAGTTGGTTTTGCTGGTCCTGAGATCGCTCAAGTGATCGCAACAAACTATTGAATGCGCCGCGCAGCCGGCCGAGTTCATCGCTACCTCCCTCGGCAAGTCGTTCGGAAAGATCATTTGTCTTTGCCAACTCCTCAACGGAGCTGGTGACGTCGTCAAGCGGCCCGATGACCGCCCCAGCAACCAACAAGCCAAGGATGAGGGCGATAATGACACCGCTGGCGCCTATCAAGACGAGCATGAGTCCTAGGTGACGTAATTGTTGTTGCACTCCGGCGAGGGGCTCGGCGAGTTGCAGGGCCGCACTTTGTGGCAAAAGACCCGCTCGTGGACCAACGCCGAGGGCCTGTCCGGCAGCGAGACCGGTGATGATCTCACGCATGAGGACGCCTTGGTGATGGATTGTTTCAAACGTCTCGCCACTCATGCGCCCATTGGCGTAGCTCATCACGGTGGCATCAACCGGTAGTCCAGGACTTGATGATTGATAGAGCACGACACCTGTCGCATTGGTCACTTGGGTGAGCGCCCCGATTCCCGATTCGCTGTCAAAGGTCCCGCTGTCGATGGTTTGCTGCACAGACTGAGAGAGGTTGTCGTCGACTGAACTGACCAGGGCGTTGCGAGAAACAAACCAAGCAGCCGTGCAGGCGAGGATGACCGCGATGGCAACGGCAGCAGTGGCAGCGAGAACGATACGGAGACGAAAGGTCACGATTCTTTGAGAACGTATCCCACGCCGCGCACCGTATGGATGAGTCGAGGCTCGCCGCCCTCTTCAGTCTTTCGGCGAAGATAGCCAACGTAGACGGCCAAGGAGTTCGTCCCAGAATCAAAGTCATAGCCCCACACCAGATCCAAAATGACGTCTCTGGTCATGACTTGGCGGGGGTGCGTCAAGAGAAGTTCTAAGAGCTCAAATTCGATCTTGGTCAACGGGAACTCACGATCACCACGTTTGGCAGTTCGGGTCATGAGATCCAGTGAGAGATCTTCAAACCGCAGTACTTCGGCATTTTCCGACAGTGCTTTCCGACGAAGCAGCGCTCGCACTCGAGCGAAAAGTTCATTGAGATCGAAGGGCTTGACCAGATAATCGTCGGCGCCCGCATCCAAGCCTTCGACACGATCACCGATGGCATCGCGCGCGGTCAACATCAACACCGGCGTGGAGTCACCCAACGATCGCAACCGCCGACATACTTCGAGTCCATCGACGTCAGGCATTTGGAGATCTAGAAGAATCGCGTCGGGAGCGCTTTGCGCCAATGAGTGCAAGGCCGAGTTGCCGTCTTCGGCCAGTTCGACCTCGTAGCCCTCAAGGACGAGCGCCCGCTTCAACGATTCGCGTACGGCCTGGTCATCGTCGACTACCAAGATGCGCATGGAGATCTCCTTGTTGAGGGGTTTGGCTCTGAGATTGAGACTAGCGAGAAACTCGTCGCCGACGCTGTACGGTCCAGATCAAGAGGCACCGGTTTTGACCTGGGGGGTCACGACGGTCGAGGTGACGGGCGACAGCGATGATGAAGAAGACGGCTGAGCCGTCGATGCGCTTGCGACCGTTTGACCAGTGACCGCTTGACCAGTAGCCGTTGGGCTAGCGACCGCTTGACCAGTAGCCGTTGGGCTCGTCGTGGTGGATGTGGTGGCGGTGGCCAAGGTACTGGTGTGTTGGGCGACCACGCCGACCATCCCAAGGGAGGTCACGGCTGCCATGGCGCCGACGGCAACAGTGGCTTTGTTGACCCGGTATTTAGCTCGATCCCTAATGTTGACTCTTCGGTAGTTGCGAGGTGGGGGGGTGAGTGGCATGAAATGCTCCTTTGGTTACTTCCCATCCTCACCGAGCACCATAAGGCAGTTCCAAGAGCATCATAAGGAATGTCGAAGAATCTGGAGAAGAGTTGAAACTCCTCAACTATCCTTCACAAGGGAGAAGTAATGGCGGGTAGTTCAATCGGCAGAATGCCGGACTTTGAATCCGGAGGTTGGAGGTTCGAGCCCTCCCCCGCCAGCCAGTTAGCGCGTCAGGAACTCGGTCAGGATTTCGGCCAACACTAAGGGCTGGTCTCCTTGGACAGAGTGACCTGCTCGCTCAACGCGTCGCACAGCACCGTTTTGTGCGGTGGCGAGAAAGGTGGCCTCGTCGTCATCGTCAACGACACTGCCGGGACTCATGCCGCGGATTAACAGAGCGGGCTGTTTGATGCTGGCGAGAAGTCCCCAAAGATCACTGGGTCTACTCGGGACGTCCATTGGTCCACTGCGATGCCGAGCCCAACGCCAGATCCACGTGCCGTCATCAAGTTGGACGGCGTTATGGAGAATGCCACGTCGCAGGCTTTTCACGTCGCGTGTGGGGTTGTGCTCCATGGTGCGCGCCAGGAGGTCTTCGAAACTCTCGAAGCCTTGAGGTCCGTTGATGAAGGCCGTAATATGTTGGGCCTTTTCTTGATTGACGCCAGGGGTGATGTCGACAAAACCCACGCGAGCAATGAGTTCAGGCGCTTGGGTGGCGACATGCATCGCCACCATTCCTCCAAGCGACATTCCGACCAAGGTAATCGGACCGTCACAGAGTTCGCTGATGGCGACGATGACATCCTCGGCCATCGAAGCGGGAGACAAGACGCCATCGCGGCCGCCATCGCTGTGGCCATGGCCGGGAAGGTCAAGGGCGATGAGGTCCACCCCAAGCGCTAAGGCCAGGGTGTCATAGGTGTGGGCGTTTTGTGCTCCGCCGTGAAGAAGAACAAGGTGTGGTGTGTTCGCTCCCCAGCGCAGACCCGAGATCGTTCGACCATCATCAAGACCAATGGCGACGCGAACAACGTGAGGCGGACCGTCGAAAGGTAAGTTCCACTCCTGAGCGTTTTCATAAAATAAGCCGAATTCGTCGTAGGCATCTGCGTCCATATTTTGAGACTAGACGGTTCCTGGCCTGCTAGAGATAGTGACGTGAACTCGAAGGTTTCGGCAATCGTCTTGGCAGCAGGCGAGGGGTCGCGTATGCATTCGTCACTGCCCAAACCTCTGCACCGACTCTGCGGGCGGCCGATGGTGGCCCATGTCATTGATTCCTTGGCCGACCTTGATGTCGATCGCGTCGTCGTGGTGGTCGGCCATGGTGCTGATCAGGTCATCAAAACCGTGACGCACTATGCACCGCCCGGCATCAACATTGATTTCGTTGAACAACGTGTCCAGCGGGGAACGGGGGACGCCACCATGGTGGCGCTCACGGCCTTCACGAAGGGCCACGACGACGATGACGTGGTGGTCTTGCCGGGTGATACGCCGCTGCTTCGCCCCGCGTCGCTGGTGGATCTCGTGGCAACGCACCGCAGTCGTGAAGCCGGGGTCACCTTGCTGACGGCCGATCTTTCCGACCCGACGGGTTATGGCCGAATCGTGCGCGGGAACGATGGTCGAGTGGCCCGGGTCGTCGAGCACATTGACGCTTCGGACGAGCAGCGGGAGATCCACGAAGTCAATACGTCGATCTATTGCTTCCAGCGCAATCTGCTCAGCCCCTCGTTGCGGAGGTTGGGTACGCAGAACGCGCAAGGGGAGCTTTACTTGACCGACGTGGTCGAATTCCTCTTTGACGCGGGTTACACCACCCATTCGATGACGGTTGCAGATTCGATGGAAGCCGCAGGGGTGAATGATCGAGCTCAACTGGCAGTCGCCGAAGCTGAACTCCGTGATCGAATCAATGCCACGTGGATGCGCCGTGGGGTCACCATGTGGGACCCCGAACGAACCTATGTTGACGCCAGCGTGCACATAGAACCCGATGTCGTCCTTTTGCCCGGCACGATGCTTCGTGGCACGACGTCGGTAGGGAGTGGTGCAGAGATTGGACCAAATGCGATCCTTGAGGACGTCGCCGTTGGCGCCAAGGTGACGATTGGGACGGTCCATGTCCGGCACGTCACGATCGGCGACGGGGCGACGATCGACTCTTTTTCGGTCGTCACCCCGGGGACGGTCATTGCCGGCGGAGCACGCGTCGTGGCGACGGGGTCCCTGACTCAGGGAATCTGAGTTGGTCGAACGCCCTCAGACTTGGTAGGTTCAAGACGTGCAGGTCATTCCAACTCGACGCCTCGTGATGGTCTCTGGACGCTCGCACCCCCAACTCAGTGCGGCTATCGCCGGCCATCTCGGCGTTGAACTTCAAAATGCAAATCTTCGCGAGTTCGCCAACGGCGAAGTCCACTGTCGCTATGACCAGTCACTTCGTGGCTCTGACGTCTTTATCATTCAGACGCACTGCGGGCCGGTGAACAACACCTTGATGGAACAGCTCATCATGATCGATGCGGCGAAGCGTGCCTCGGCAAAGCGAATTACCGCCGTCTGTCCCTACTACGGCTACTCACGGCAAGATCGAAAAGCAACAGGCCGTGAGCCGATCACCGCGAAACTCGTCGCCGACATGCTTCAAGCGGCTGGCGCCGATCGGGTTGTCTCGGTTGACCTGCACTCCGGCCAGATCCAAGGATTTTTTGATGTTCCTTTCGACCACCTCACTGCAGCTCCTGTCTTAGAGCAGTACCTGAAAGACAACGTGTCGAACGACATCGTCGTCGTGGCCCCCGACGCGGGCCGCGTGAAAGTCGCCGAGCGCTATTCGCAGCACTTGGGTTGTGATTTGGCTCTGGTCCACAAGACCCGACCTCGAGGAACGATGAACCAAGTAGAAGCTCGCCACGTGGTCGGAGACGTCGATGGGCGGCACTGCATTTTGATTGACGACATGATCGACACGGCGTCAACGATCTGTGCGGCTGCTGAGTTGCTGAGCCAGTCGGGAGCATCAGATATCTGGGCCATGGCCACCCACGCCGTTCTTTCGGACCCCGCAACGGAGCGCTTAAAAGCGGCGCCGTTCAGCCGGATCGTGGTAACCGACACGCTCCCTATTGTCCCGGAACGCCAGTTTGACAAGTTGGAGGTGCTCTCCGTGGCCCCCATCATTGGCGATGCTATCGACGCTGTCTTTGAAGATAACTCCGTCTCGGACATCTTTGGCGGAGAAAACCTAGCCTGAGCCGCTTTTTTACCCCCCGAAAGAGGCGCTAGGATAGGAACCCTGCTCGAAAGACCTCTTTCGGGCGACCACTCGCTCTTTCCAAAAGGAGTTCAACGCTATGTCTGAAATTACACTTCTCGCCGAAGTCGGTCGAACGACCGGTTCACGGTCAACCCGTCGTTTACGACGTGAGGGAAAGATTCCCGCTGTTGTTTACGGACACGGCACAGATCCCTTGAGTATCGCGGTCGATGGACCAGCGCTGCGCGTGGCGTTAACGGGTGAGTCGGGAACGAACCAACTCCTCGAGATCGACACCGGCTCGAACAAGTTTCTCGTGCTCGCTCGTTCATTCCAACGCCATCCTGTTCGTGGAACAGTGCAGCACATTGACTTCCAGATCACCAGTCGCGATGAACTCGTGACGGTTGAAGTACCCATCATCATTATTGGTGACGCCGTCGAAGTGCGTCACGGTGATGGAACGGTTGACCAACAACTCTTTAACGTATCGATCAAGGCTCGACCTGGGTCCATCCCAACCTCGCTTGAAATTGACATCTCAGCAATGGCGATCGGAGACGTGTTGCGTGTTGGCGACTTGACCCTTCCTGACGGTGTCGTCGCTGACAGTGACCCAGAGAGTGCGATCGCTATTGCGGTGGGCGCGCGAACCCAGGTCCTTGAGCAGGAGTCAGAAGAAGGCGCAGTCAGCGAACCTGTTGTCGACGGAGAAGCTCCTCAAGCTGCGGCCGACGGCGCGGGCGAGTCGTCCGACTCCTAGAGGTTTCACATGGCGTGGCGCCGAGGCGGCGCGAAACAACGTCGGGGGACACCCGTTGACCTGCTTGTTGTCGGATTGGCCAATCCCGGTTCTGAGTACGAGGGGACCCGCCACAACATTGGCGGAGAAGTCATCGAACACCTTGCTGCACGGCTGGGCGCCTCGTTAAAGATTGAACCTCGCCAACGAGCGCGTTTCGCAGAAGCAACAGTGGCTGGCCGCCGGATCGGTCTGGCGATTCCTACGACCTACATGAACGAGTCTGGTGCCGCCATGCCCGCGCTGTTAGAACGTTGCGGCATTGACGATCCCGCACAGGTCGTGGTCGTCCACGACGAACTTGATTTAGAGCCGGGCCGCCTGCAACTCAAAGTTGGAGGGGGCATTGCCGGTCACAACGGGCTGCGATCGATCAAGTCAGCGATGAAGACTGGAGACTTTGTCCGCCTGCGCGTTGGCGTAGGTAAGCCACCTCATCGTGATGCTGGAGCGTCGTGGGTCCTTTCGCGACCCAGTCGCAGCGATCGAGAACTGTTTGCCCATGCGGTGGTTGAGGCAGACGACAGTATCGAGATCTTGGTGGCTCACGGTGTAGACCATGCAATGACCATCGTGAATAAGCGTGGCTAACGAACAAGCACTTGCAGGCATCCAGCACCGTTTGGTGAGCTCGGAGGCCATCCAACGAGTCGTCGGGACGGATGGTGCGACGTTGGCCGTCAACGGACCAGGTCAAGCCATCACGCTGGCGGCGTTTCAAGAGATCTCCGACGCTCCCGTGATCGTGATCACGCCAACCATGCGAGACGCCGAAGCGCTGGCACACGATCTCGCCTGTTTCTTTCCCCAGGCTGATCATGCAGCCCAACCCGGAGCCTCCCTTGACGACGTCGTGCTGTTTCCTTCATGGGATACCTTGCCATTAGAGCGAGTGAGCCCCGACGTTGCGACCATGGGCCAGCGATTAGCCGTGCGGTGGCGGTTAGCGTCGCCGACGCCGCCTGCCATCGTGGTCGCTCCAGTGCGCGCGCTTCTGCAGCGCCTTCCTCAAGAGACCCTCACCCCGCTGGTGGTCTCCAAAGGCGATGAGCTCGCATCAAGCGCTCTGATCGATGAGCTCGTTACCCGCGGCTATCGCCGAGAGCACCAAGTGGAACACCGCGGTGAATTTTCGGTGCGAGGCGGGATTCTCGATGTCTTTGGCTCAACGGCCCTGTCTCCTGTGCGCCTTGACCTCTTTGGGGACGAAGTAGATCGCCTGACCACCTTCGACGTTGGTGATCAGCGATCGCGCCACGACATTGAGCAAGCATGGCTCTTTGGATGTCGTGAGTTCATCGTTACCGACGAGGTGAAAGAGCGAGCACGTCAACAAGCGGTGCGGCTGCCGTGGGCATCATCGATGCTGCAGCGCCTCGCCGATGGAAATTCCTTCGATGGCATGGAGGGGTGGTTTGGCTTCGTCACTGATGGCCACCAACTCCTGGTCGATCAACTCAGCGCGCCGCTCTCCGTGGTCTTGGTCGAACCAGGGCGCGTGCGCGATCGAGCGGTCGAACTCTTAGAAGAAGAAGAGGCGCTGGTCTCATCGCTGTTATCAACGTGGGCCAGTGGCGATCCCGGTATTGATCCCAGCGTCATCGGGCTTCACGTTCCCTTCGATCGACTCTTGAGCGAGACGACCCTTCCCGTGATCTCATTGCCTACAAGTGCAGCATCGGAAGCCGACCCTCAAATCGCCACATCATCGCTGCTCCCCGTCGCAGGGGATGCAGGACGACTGGCTGAACACATCAACGCACTGGTGGCACGAGGATTTCGTGTCCTGGGACTCGGCGCCCACGAGTCAAGTACGAGGCGTCTTCAAGAAGTGTTAGCGGGCGAAGGGTTGAGCGCCGATATCGTTGCCACATTGGGGACGAAGGCCGGTATCGGGATCGCCACGTCGCCGCTGGCGCGAGGATGCATTTTGCCCGAGTTCAAGATCGCCATTTTGGCGGAACCCGATATTACGGGCCGACGGGTGCCCCACCGACCGGCGCGTACACAACAGCACATCACCGATGGATTCTTCGATGATCTTGAGATTGGAAGCTACGTGGTCCACCGAGTCCACGGCGTCGCTCGCTTTCGTGGGGTAACGACGAGAACCATTGGAGGCACGACGCGGGACTACATGGTCCTTGAGTTTCGCGGTGATGATCGGATCTATCTTCCCGTTGATCAAGTTGATTCGCTCACGCCTTATTCGGGCGGTGAGTCGCCGTCGTTGTCCAAAATGGGCGGATCAGACTGGCAACGCACACAGTCAAAAGCCCGTGCGGCAGCTTCAGAAATTGCCGAAGAACTCGTCGCGCTGTATCAACAGCGTTCGGTGGTCACCGGATTCGCCTTCTCGCCCGATACGCCGTGGCAAGAAGAGATGGAAGCAGCGTTTCCCTACGAACTCACTCCTGATCAAGCGCGAGCCGTTCGTGAAATTAAAGCCGATATGGAGCGCGAGCGTCCGATGGATCGACTGGTCGTTGCTGACGTGGGTTTCGGAAAGACAGAGATTGCCGTGAGAGCTGCGTTCAAAGCCGTGCAAGACGGCAAGCAGGTCGCGGTGCTGTGTCCCACGACCCTGTTGGCTTCTCAGCACTTCGCCACATTCCAGGAACGCTATGGGGGTTACCCCATTAACGTCGCCATGTTGAGTCGCTTCTTGACCGACAAAGAAGCGACCGACGTCAAACACGCACTGAGTGAAGGCGCGATCGATGTGGTGATCGGGACGCACCGATTGCTTTCCGAAGATATTGTGATCAAAGACTTGGGGCTGTTAGTGGTTGACGAAGAGCAACGCTTCGGGGTGAGTCACAAAGAAGTAATTAAACGGATGTCGACCACGGTCGATGTTGTTACCTTGAGCGCGAACCCTATCCCGCGCACGCTCGAAATGGCGCTGACGGGCATCAGGGATCTTTCGATGGTTACGACACCACCCACCGACCGTCGACCGATTTTGACCTATGTCGGTGAGTTCGATGAACGTGCTGCGACCGAGGCCATTCGCCGTGAGCTCTTGCGTGAGGGCCAAGTCTTTTATGTGCACAACCGGGTCTCTGACATTGAAGACGTTGCACGAAGTGTGCGGCGCTTGGTTCCTGAAGCCCGTGTTGCCGTGGCGCATGGGCAGATGGATGAAGGGACCCTCGAACAGATTGTGATGGAGTTCGCTGATCGGAACTATGACGTGCTGGTCTGCACCACCATTGTGGAATCGGGTATTGACATGCCCAGCGTCAACACGATGGTGGTGGATAGAGCCGATCGCTTAGGCCTTGGACAACTTCATCAGTTGCGGGGACGAGTGGGCCGAGGAGGAGCGAGAGCGTATGCCTATCTCTTTCACCCTCGTGATCAGGTGCTCAGTGAAACGGCCTACGAGCGACTTCGAACGATCGGGGAGCACACCGATTTGGGTTCAGGTTTCAAGATCGCAATGCGAGATCTTGAAATTAGAGGAGCAGGAAATCTTTTAGGGCGCGACCAATCAGGACACGTAGCTGCGGTGGGCTACGACCTCTATGTCCAACTCGTCGCCGAAGCGGTCGCTGAGGCCAAGGGCATTGTTCCCGTGGAAAAGGTCTCGGTTTCACTCGATGTGCCGGGTGATGCACACTTACCGGTTACGTACGTCGGTCAAGATGATCTCCGCCTCGAGGCCTATCGTCGCTTAGCCACGACGTCGACGGCCAACGAGGTGCTCGACGTAGCGACCGAGTGGAAAGATCGCTTTGGCCCCCTGCCGGCCCCAGCACAAGGCTTGATCGAGGTTGCCTTGTTGCGAGCAGCGTGCCTCGCTCGAGGGGTCAAAGAACTCACCGTCTTGCCGGCTCGCACGGGCGGACGCTCCGTGCCAATGGCCAAACTCAAACCCCTTCCCCTCTTGGCATCCGCACAGGTACGCGTCCAACGGATCTTGGGAGAGCGGGCCTATGACGCCACCAGCGCCACCTTGCGCGTTGAGTTGGCGACATCCGTGGACGCGGCGAAGCACCTCCGGCTCCTGTTAGAAGAAATCGTCCCCTTGGACCAAGACCAGCCTGCAGAGTGACTAGCATCGTCTCTGCATGCGACGCGTAGCCCTTCCTCTTGCTCTTGCCATCGTCGTTGGCCTCACCATTGCGTTGATCGTCGGTGGAACGGCGAATCGATCGGCCCTGAGTGTTGAGGGAACTCATTTGTCCGCCTCACAGGTGAACACCGATCTGGCCACGGTGTCATCATCGACCGAGTACCTCTGCTATCTCAATGCGTCAGCACTTATTCGAAGTTCAGGACACTCAGGACTCGGTTCGGTTGCCGGTTCGACACCCGCAACCTACTCGGCAACGTTTGTAACGAACTGGCTCGATCAAAAAATTACGAATCTGATCGTTTCTCATCAGGTGCAGTCCTTGGGCCTCTCGGCACAAGCGACTGCCGATCTCGCCACGGCAAAGTATGACCTTGAGAACTCCATCACCGCGACCTTGACGCAAGTGGCGGGGTCTCAATCTCAGTGCACGGGAACGGCGGCCTCTATTTTGGCGTCGCTGCCAGCGGCGACGCAACACGAACTGATCCAGGCCCAAGCTGACTCCGAAGTGATCTTGGTGCATGACGGTGGTATCGGCACCGATGATGCCAGTCTCCATCACTATTACAACGCGTCGCCGACTTCGTTTGATACCTACTGCGTCTCGGGAATCTTGGTGGCGAACCAAGCAACGGCACAGGCCGTCCGCCAGCAGTTGGCGGCAGGGGCCAACTTTGCGGCCTTGGCGGCCCAAGTTTCAACGGATGCGTCAAAGGCCAGAGGCGGTGCTCTTGGGTGCTTTGCGCCGAGCTCAGGAAATTACAACGCCGTGCTCAAAGACGTGGGAACCATAGGCGTGGGTGGACTGACCCAACCCTTGGCATCATCAGGGGGAAGTTACGTGATCTTGACCGTTACCTCGCAGACACCTACTCCCTATAACGAGATTGCCAACGCGGTGCGTCAATCTGTGTTGGCCCAAGACGCCAAGACTGCACAAGCCAAGATTACGAGTGTGGTGCGCCACGCATCAGTCTCACTTGATCCTCGTTTTGGAACATGGACGGCATCGTCGGTGCAAACCGGAGTCACTCCTCCAGGGTCTCCTCCGGCGGCTGACGTCTTGAACGCAAGCGCAAACATTCCTGGCGCATCGGGCTGATGGGGATGACACGGCCTCGTGTCACCGTTGTCGGTCTTGGTCCGGCAGGATCGTCGTTGATTACAAGAGAGACCTGGGATCTTCTGGAGTCATCACCGGTCGTGGTGTTTCGCACCTTGCGCCATCCTGCCGCAGAGCAATTCGCGCACTGTGAAAGCTATGACCACCTCTATGAAGGAGCGAACTCCTTTGACGAGGTCTACCAAGCCGTGGTTGATGACCTCTGCGAAAAGGCCGTCACGAACGGGGCGGTGCTCTACGTCGTTCCTGGCTCGCCCTCGGTGGCTGAGCGAAGCGTTGAACTTCTGCGGGAGTGCAGTGCCATCGACTGTGTGGTCCTGTCCGCACTTTCGTTTTTGGATTTAGCCTGGGTGGCCCTCGGCATCGACCCCTTGGCCCACGGCGTGCGCCTTGTGGACGGCGCGTCAGTGGGGGAACGCCTCCGGGGTCCGGGCCCGATCCTCGTGACGCAGTGCTACTCCCGTGAGATCTTGTCAGCTCTCAAGCTCTCGATCGATACTGACCTCCTCGATGCCGAGCCGATGGTGACGATTTTGCACCACCTTGGACTGCCCGAGCAGATTGTCAAGCAGGTGCCACTCAATGAGCTTGATCGCTTTCAAGAGGTCGACCACCTGACGAGTTGTTACCTGGCGTCCATTCGAACGGTGGGCAGCGCGGCAGAAGATCTGGTCGACTTTATGGTGACCCTGCGGACCTCGTGCCCATGGGATCAACAACAGACGCACGAATCACTCACGCGTCACCTGCTTGAGGAGTCCTACGAACTCCTTGAAGCCCTCGAAGAACTCACCCACGCGAGCGAAGCGGGGAACGCCACTGCTGCTGCTGTGGCGCACGTCGAAGAGGAACTCGGCGACGTTCTTTTTCAAGTGGTCTTTCACGCTCAGATCGCTTCTGAAGGAGGGGAGTTTGATTTAACCGCCGTCATGGACGGTGTACGAGAAAAGTTGACGGCCCGTCATCCTCATGTGTTTGGTGATCTGACACTCGAAAGTGCTGATCAAGTCGAGTCCAACTGGGAGATGTTGAAGAAAAAAGAAAAAGGCCGAACGTCGGTGACCGAGGGGATTCCTTCAGCGCTTCCGGCTTTGACTCGCTACGCCAAGTTAATGAAAAAAGCTTACGCGCTTGAGGGTGATATCCCGCAAATCGATCAGCTGGCGGCGACGCTAAGCGATGAAGTGGCGAACTTCGACGCTCTCCAAAGTGCTGAATCACTTGGTGCTGTCTTGGCGACGGCTGTAGAACTCGGTCAAGCGCTGGGCCTTGAAAGTGAAAGCGTGCTTCGTCGCCGTTGTGATGAACTCACGGCGCAGATACGAGAAAGCGAGCAGTCCCGCACCTAGAAAGCCGGCATGACCCCGAAGGTGGCATCGGTGGCGATAGCCTAGAGATGTCCCTGTGTCGGCGATGTGGGAGTGTCATGAGCGCAATTGAACGAGTAGTTGGGCGTCAGGTTCTCGATTCACGAGGTAACCCGACGGTTGAAGCAGAAGTCCTCCTTGACAGCGGGGCCGCAGGCCGTGCGATTGCACCGTCGGGAGCGTCGACGGGAGCCCGTGAAGCGCTGGAGCTGCGAGACGGGGGTGCGGCCTGGATGGGCAAAGGCGTGAGCAAAGCCGTTGCCAACATCAACGGTGAGATCGCTGCCCTTCTCGAAGGTTTCGACGCCATCGATCAACGCAGCGTCGACCATGCAATGATCGATGCCGACGCCACTTCAGATAAAAGTCGCCTGGGGGCGAACGCCATGTTGGCGGTGTCGCTCGCCAGCGCCAAGGCCGCGGCACATGAACTCGAACTCCCGCTCTATCGAGCACTCGGAGGAGCTAACGCTCATATTCTTCCTGTTCCCATGATGAATGTCATCAACGGCGGCGCGCACGCCAAGAACTCCATCGACTTCCAGGAGTACATGATCATGCCGGTCGGTGCGGCATCGTTCCGCGAAGCACTTCAGTGGGGCGTTGAGTGCTATCACGCGCTCAAGACGGTGTTCGAGAAGAAAGGTCTTTCAACGGCAGTTGGCGACGAAGGAGGATTCGCTCCAGACTTGGCCAATAACGAAGAAGCCATCAAGGTGTTACTTGAGGCCATAGAAGTAGCGGGCCGTATCCCCGGCGAAGAAATCGCGATTGCCTTAGACCCGGCGCTGTCGGAACTCTGGAAGAACGGTGCCTATGTGCTCGAAGGTGAAGGGCGCACGCTTACCCCAGGAGAGATGGTCGACTATTGGGCGAATTTGGTTGATCGCTATCCGATTGTGTCGATCGAAGACGGCATGGCCGAAGATGACTGGGACGGCTGGGCGGCACTGACGAGAGCGGTAGGGAGCAAGATACAACTCGTCGGTGACGACCTCTTCGTGACCAATGTTGAGATTTTGGCTGAAGGTATTGAAAAAGATATCGCCAACGCTATTTTGATCAAACTGAACCAAATCGGCACCTTGACCGAAACCTTGGACACCATGGACTTGGCGACGAAGAGTGCGTATCGTTGCGTTATCTCGCACCGTTCTGGCGAAACCGAAGACGTCACGATCGCCGATCTTGCGGTGGCAACGAATGCTGGTCAGATTAAAACAGGAGCACCGGCTCGTTCTGATCGAGTAGCGAAGTACAACCAGCTCTTGCGGATCGAAGAAGAACTTGCAGATGAAGCTCGTTATCTGGGTGCGGCGGCGTTAGCCCGAGGAGTTGGCAATGCCTAGAGCAGCGACGTCGCCTGCTCGTCGGCGGACAACTGCGCCAGCAACGAAGGTGAAGCGCAAGGCCTCGGAGCGACGGCGCAACTTCGTCTTAATCAGTGGTGCGGTACTCGTTTCGGCGTTCATGTTGGTGGCGTGGTTCCCCGCACAAGCTATTTTGACGCAGCGTCAAGCGCTGAGCGCTTCAACGGCGCAGCTCAATTCGATGAAGTCTCAAGATGCGGCGCTCATCCATGAAGCCAAAACGTTGACCTCCTCTGCTGATGTGACCCGATTAGCGAGGGAAGAGTATCAACTCGTTCAACCTGGCCAACGACTCGTTCAGGTTCTTCCGCCCTCGGGGGCCCCCACGGCCTCGACGGTCGGTCAAGCCCCCTCTCCCGGTGACCCTGGGTTGGCGAAGCCTGGCGCCCCCTCGGCGATCGCCCTTTTGCCAACTGGGACGACCACCACCACGACAACGCCACCCACATCGTCGACCGTCAAGACCTCAGGGACGACGACCAGCACGCCAACGAAAGCAGGACCAAAGAGTCTCTGGCAACGAGTGGCGGCAACCTTGACATTCTGGAAGCAGTGATCTCGCGGTCCACGTCGGATGCTGACGTCGACGTCGTGAGTCAACTCCTTGGTCGACACCCTTCTGGTGCTTTTAGCGTTGCCCTGCGTCGATCGTCAGGGGCACCTGTCGTCATCGAAAACGCACCCCATCTCCACGATGGGACGCCGATGCCGACGCTCTATTGGTTGGTGGATCCTTCGCTGCACGACCAAGTCAGTCGCCTTGAATCGGTTGGGGGAGTGCATCACTACGAGGATGAGGTCGATCCTGAGTCCCTGCTCCGGGCCCATGACGAGTATCGGCGGCGTCGAGAGTCTCGTGTCGAGCGCCACGACCTTCCCCAGCCTTCGGGAGGGATCGGTGGCACGCGTGTGGGCGTGAAATGCCTTCATGCCCATTTGGCAGCCTTCCTGTGTGGAATCGACGATCCCGTCGGTGGACTGGTTGCAGCCCAAATCGATCTGGGCGTTATCGTCACCGACCCCCTGTGGGAGAAAGAAGATCAAGCATGAGCAGAGAAGTTTTTGCGGCAGTGGATTGTGGAACGAACTCGACGCGCTTACTCGTTGAGTCGGCGTCGGGGGAGGTAGTGGCTCGAGAGATGCGGATCACTCGGTTGGGCCAAGGCGTCGATGCTTCTGGGGCACTTCACCCTGATGCCGTTCAACGTACGCTCGACGTGCTGCGCGCTTATCGAGCAATCATGGATACCTTTGGCGTGTCTCGAGGCAGGCTTGCCGCCACGTCTGCCGCGCGCGACGCCTCGAATGGGCCGAATTTTCTTCGCCAGGCGTCGGAGGTCACCGGCCTTGAAGCCGAGATCCTGTCTGGTCAAGAAGAGGGTGAGTGTTCGTTCGCTGGGGCGATGGTGGGCCTTGATCCTGCGCAGGGCGATGACCTCGTCCTCGATATCGGTGGAGGATCGACGGAAATCGTTCTCCAGCGAGATGGTCGGATCTCTGCGTATTCAATGCAGATTGGATGCGTGCGAGTGACTGAACGAACGCTCCTCAGCGATCCACCTGCGCCGGGAGAGTTAGCAGTAGCCCGAGCAATGATTGCCAATGCCCTCGACGGGGCAGTCGTGGCAGTTCCCGAACTCGATTCCTTGCGGCCCAACAGCAGATTGGTTGGCCTGGCGGGCACGGTTGCCACACTGGCCATGATCGATCAAGGTCTCGAACGCTATGACCGAGACCGAGTTCATCACTATTGGCTGACCCAAGAGCGAGTGGCGCACTGGTGTGAGGTTCTGGCGTCCATGCCAAGGAGCGAGCGATCGAAACTTCCTGGGATGGTTGAGGGTCGCGAAGATGTCATCGCCGGCGGGGTTCTGGTGCTTGATGCATGCCTTGATCGCCTAAATCTTGAAGGATGCATGACCTCAGAGTCGGACATCCTCGATGGGCTCGTGGCGTCGTTGCGTTCCTAGGATGATTGGCACGACCGGGATTTGCCTGTCACGATAGGACAATGGGAACCGTGGGGAGAGGGTTGATGCGATCCGTTCGATCACAATATGCGTCGAGTTTGATCCGCCATGGGCGTCGGGTCACCATTCGCACGATGAGCCCGACCGATTACGAACAGTGGATCGAGATCCGCGAGCGTTGTCGTGAGTGGTTGATTCCTTGGGAGCCTCGCCCAGCCAAGGCGTCGTTTCCCAACGAAGATCGTCACAGTTTCTCTGCTCGATGTGCGCTGAGAGAGCGCGAACGCCAATTAGGGACAGGTTTTGGCTTCGGTATTTTTGTGGGGAGCCAACTTGTCGGAGAGTTGACCCTTTCATCCATTCAACGCGGACCATTCCAAAGTGGGTATATCGGGTATTGGATCGATGCCGACGTCGCGGGGAATGGCTACGTCCCAGAGGCAGTGGCGGTGACGTTGGCCTTGGCGTTTGACGAACTCCACCTTCACCGTATTGAAATCGCCATCATTCCCCGTAATGATCGGTCACTACGAGTTGTCGAGAAATTAAAAATCCGCCACGAAGGAGTCGCCGCGAGCTATTTGCAGATTAACGGCGCCTGGGAAGATCACGCTCGTTTCGCGATCACCAGTGATGAGTGGACGACGCGGCGCGACGAGTTCGCCCGAGACTGGATCGATCCCGCTTAGATCTCCGAGAGGAGTTTCGGGGCGTTCACGCCATAGTGGGCAATGTCCTCAAGGGAAACGGAGCGGACGACATCTTGACGCTCTTGTGGTCCGATGGCGGTGAGAACGGCTCGAAGGGATGTTTGCGCAGCATGAGCATTGTGCAGCGTTGCCAAGAGCAGGAGTGCACCATCGTCGCGTTGGAGAAGTGGTGCGTTGAGCAGTGTCGATCCAGCACACGCTTGGCGCAGGTCGTCAAGATTGGTCGTCCCAGGCAGTGCGAGGCCGAAGAGATCTGGCAATCGGCGAGTGCGGGCAGCGGCAAGTTCGGCGAGCATGGCGACTGAGTCTTGTGCCAAGCGCACATGGCTGCCTTTGACATCATCCCATGTCACCGGCACGGGGGTGATGGGCCAGTGGAGTTGTTGCGCACGAGTAAGCAACTCGACGTCGAAGGCAAACCCATGGATGGTAATGAAGTGAAAGAGAATCTTTGCGTGGGCGCTTGTCAGAGCCTTGAAGCCACACTGCGTATCGCCGACCTCGACGCTGGTGACGAGTTGAATGAGGCGGTTAAAACTTCGCCCTGCAAAGGTACGCACGGCGCTGCCGTAGTCGATATGTCCGTTGTCTAAGCGTGAACCAATGGCGAGAGGGGCATCGTCGAGACCAGCGAGAAGTTGAGGAATTTGTGCGGGATCGATCGCAAAGTCGGTGTCGGTGAAGATCAAGCGGGCCGTCGTGGTTGCTCGAACCCCCGCCGTCACTGCGGCCCCTTTGCCGACGTTGGATTGAAGCTTCAGGACAGTCGCATGGGGGAGTGAACGAGCAATCTCCTGCGCTAAGGAAAACGTTGAATCGGTGCTTCCGTCGTCGACGTACAAGATGTGCAGCTTCGTGAGATCAATTCGTCCGCTCTCTGCGGCAGCGGCGAGTCGTTGAAAGCCAGCGCTGATGCGCTGTTCCTCGTTATAGGCGGGGATAATCAAGGTGGTGTCGACGGAAGGCACGGTGACACTCTCTCACCTGATGAGGTGGTGTGGGGTCCAGCGGCGGGGTGTCGACAAAACAGCACACCGTGCGCCGGTTGTCATGGTGGGGGCGGAGGGATTCGAACCCTCACTGGAAGCGGTTTAAGCGCTCTGCCTCTGCCGTTGGGCTACGCCCCCGCACGCATCGTCCGCCTCGATGGAGGACTCTCGGAGTGTATCTTGTCACGATTTCACCTCTTTCTCGGTGTCGTCGCCTGGACATTTCGCTTTTGGCACCACCTTTTGGACCGAGAGGAGGTCGGGCCTTCTTCCACGAGACAGGGTCTAAATCAGAGGATTTGCCTTGTAGTCAGACCCCCCACTGGTGACGTTGTAGTTTGGCAACCGTGGCAAAGAGTCAAACAGGCAAGTGGGTAGCAAAGGTCGCCTCTACTGGCGGGTCGAAGACCTACCGCGCTCAGCGCCCAACGAACTACTACCTCCTCTTGGTTGCGATTCTCGTGATCGGCTTAGGCTCAGTCTTTTGGGCCCGAAACCACTATCACAACGCAACAACGGCAGCGGCCAGTACGGTGGCGCCGACCATTGGAACGACGAGCTACTCCGGTTTGAGCATTGACGTTTGTGGAACGATCCAACCCACGCTTCTCCCCTCGGCTTCAACAACCGCGGCAATTACCGCATTGGCGTCAGGCGTCTTGAAGGTGGCTCCCAAAACGGCAGCCGAGTCTGGCACCAATGCCACCTTGGAACTCTTCGCCAAGAGCTATCCGAGCCTTGTCCTCACTTCGAATTCGCTTCAAACGCCGAAGAACGCAACCGGCAGTGGGCAAAATGTGACCAACGGCCAGAAGTGTGCGGCAGGAACTCCCGACGCTGGCAAAACTGGGACGGTTCTCTATACCTTCTGGTCAAGTTTTGCGTCAACCAAACCGCAGACGAGTAGTTCAACGAGTGCGTTCCATCTCACGGCGAACTCTCTCGTGACAATTTCCTTCTTGCCAAGTGGTGCAAAAGTTCCTCGTCCACCAGCCACGACTATTTCGGCCATGCTCCAAGCAGGCCAGACCTCAACGACGCCGACGACTGCCGTAAATGGCAGCGCCACCACCTTGCCGACCATCTCGGTTCCAACGACGACCGCACCAACGACAACCGCACCAACGACAACCACGACGAAGAAGTAACGCTTGTGCAAGCGGTCATCCTGGTGGGCGGGGAAGGCACGCGTCTGAGGCCCTTGACCTCGAGCGAGCCCAAACAAATGCTCCCGATTATGGGCATTCCCATGCTCGAAGGCGTTCTTCGTCACCTTGGACTCCATGGAGTCGATGAAGCGATTCTGTCCTTGGGCTATCTTCCTGACAAGTTTCTCGAGGCCTATCCCACGAACGAGTGTGCGGGGGTGCGTCTTCGCTACGCCATCGAACCCGAGCCTCTCGATACGGCGGGGGCGATTCGCTTTGCAGCCGAAGAACTGCACGTTGGTGAGACCTTCGTCGTCGTGAACGGTGATGTGCTGACGGATCTTGACCTCACCTCATTGTTGGCCTTTCATCGAGAAACGGGTGCTGAAGGAACGCTCGCGCTCCACCCCGTTGATGACCCCAGTCGCTATGGGGTCGTGCCAACGGATGAACGTGGTCGCGTGAAAGAATTTGTCGAGAAGCCGGACCGACAACATGCACCGACCAATGAGATCAATGCGGGAACCTATGTCCTCGAACCTTCGGTTCTTGATCGTATTCCTCTCGGGGAGAAAGTCTCTATCGAGCGAGTGATTTTCCCGCAGATGGTACGTGACGGTGTTCTCTACGCACGCTGTGACGAGAGCTATTGGCTCGACACCGGAACTCCCGCATCGTTCCTCCAAGCCCATCACGACTTCCTTTCTGGAGAACGGGTCGGGAAGTTTGCACCGGGTGTTCTCGCGAACGGCTCCTTTATCCATGTCAAGGCGGTGGTGGCTGCTGATGCCAGGGTGAGCTCGAGCATGATCGATGCAGGAGTTCACCTCGCCAGCGGAGCGGTCGTGACCAATTCGGTAATCTTTCCCGATGTGACCATCGCCGGCGGTGTGACGGTAACGAATTCCATCGTGGGCACTGGAGCGATACTTGAATCAGGGGTGCAGCTCGAATCGACGTGTGTGATCGGTTTCGGAGAAGTGATTCCTGCGCACAGTGTGCTCAGCGATGCCCGAGTACCCTCATAATCATGCGCTGCGTCGTCACTGGAGGGTCAGGGTTCATCGGGTCAACGCTGGTTGATCGCCTCGTGGCTGAAGGGTGGACGGTCGATGTCGTCGACAACTTCTCGAGTGGGCGCCGTGAGAATCTCCAGGCGGCCCTGGCGACAGGCCAGGTTGAGGTTCATGACCAAGACATCCGCGAAGCGTCGACTATCGCCCTCATCGAACGATGTCAGCCTCAGGTCATCTTCCACCTTGCCGCCCAAGCGGACGTGAGGGTGTCGGTGGTCGACCCAGCCTTTGACGCGTCGGTGAATATTCTCGGCTCGCTCAACGTGTTGGAAGGAGCGCGCGTAGCGAAGGCCCGGCGAGTAGTGGCTGCAGCGAGTGGGGGCACGCTTTACGGGGAGCCATCGGGTGATCAAATCCCGACAAACGAGTCCGCCCCTCAACGTCCCTTGTCACCCTATGGCGTATCAAAGAAGTCAATGATTGACTATCTCGTTGCCTACAAAGAACTCCATGGTCTTGACTACGTCGCGTTGGCGCTGGCAAATGTCTACGGCCCACGCCAAGATCCCCATGGAGAGGCCGGCGTGGTTGCCATTTTTGCGGAGAAGATCTTGGCCGGTGATGGTGTGACCATCTACGGGGATGGAACGCAGACCCGGGATTTTGTCTACGTCGATGATGTTGTGGACGCCTTTGTCCGGGCGGGGTCTCGTGGAGAAGGACTCGTGGTCAATATCGGAACAGGCCAAGAACTTTCGGTCAATGAACTCTTTTCCACCATGGCTTCCATTGCGTCGACAACAACACCACCCACGTTCGCTCCACCTCGAGTAGGCGAAGTAGCGCGGTCGTGCCTGGATGTTCGCCGGGCGCACGACGAATTGGGTTGGGCATCGTGGACGACGTTTCGTGAGGGCGCCGCGATCACCCTTGCGTCACTGACGACCGGGCGCTAACTAGCGGAAGAGATCGTCCTCGGGGCGTCGGATCACGTCGTCGGCGACGGATCCTTCTCCAAACCAATCGGGGTCACACCCTCGAACAATGGCGGCGGGGATATTGGTGGCCTTTCCCATCACGAGATCAGCAGCAGCGGTGATCTCGTCGACAACGCAGATTTCGGTCGCCACGAGTTCTCGGCCATTCGCGTCCAGGGTCCCCCTCAAGTCCAGGACGGGCACAATTCCTGCTGAACCGAGGGCAATATCCGTGACTCCTTGCCGCCAAACACGCCCAAAGGTGTCCGAGACAATCACGGCAACCTCGAGATTCAACGCTCGTCGCAGATCTGCTCTGATGCGTCGAGCAGAGCGATCTGGATCGATGGGGAGCAAGGCCGCAGTGCCGTCGTCGACGTTCGAAAGATCAATCCCCGCGTTGGCACAGACGAATCCGTGGGTGGTCTCGGTGATAAGCAATGAACCGCGGCGTCGAAGAATGCGTGTGGCTTCTTGCTCGATCAAGGCAACTTTTGCTTCCTCATCACTGTGATCAAGCCTGACGAGCCGCCCCTCCGCCTTTGAGACGATCTTTTGGGTGACCACTAAGACGTCACCATCACACAGCGTCTGAGCGTCGCGATTCGCACCACAAAGATCAGCAAAGATTGCAGCAAGATCGCTGGTCTGGGTGATCTCGCCGATCCCTTCGATAGGAATCACGCTGAGCGATCGTGCATCAGCCATGAAGAACGACCTTCGCCAACGCCTCACTCGTTGCCGGATCGGCCATGATGGTGGGCGCGACAACACAGCGCATTGATTCAGCGGCGACGCTTGGTGCATCGTGTGCGTCGTGTTCGTCAATAACGAGTGTCCCAGCGATCTCTCGATAAAACCGAGCCACGCCACTCGCTGACGCTGAAAAACCCAACTCATCAAGAAGGCGATCCGCAGGCCCCTTTAATGCTTTGTTGCCGACGAGTGGAGAGACGACGACGACATCGTCTCTGCGGGCAATGAGGGCTGATCGTAGGGCGTCGATGGCTACCATCGGCCCGATTGAGATCAATGGGTTCGACGGGCTGATGACAATACGCTCGGCATCTCGAATCGCGTCGAGTACTCCAGCGGTGGGCCGAGCTTCAAGAGCGCCATCGAAGGCCAAGGCATCGACCACGACATCATGGTGAAATTTGACGAAGTACTCCTGAAAGCTCATCCAACCGTGCTCACGCGTTGAAAAACGGGTTGCGATGGGGTCCTCACTGACGGGTAACAATCTGAGGCCGACACCAAAATGCGCCAAGACATCAGCCGTGATCGACGAGAGCGAGTCGCCGTTGTTGAGTCGTTGGGTTCGATAAAGATGAAGCGCAAGATCTCGATCTCCTAGTGAAAACCATGCGTCTCCGCCAAGAGCATCGAGTTCCCCCATGACTCGCCACGATTCGCCGGCCAGACCCCAACCTGTTTCGGTGTTGTTGAGTCCAGCCAGGGTGTAGGTGATGGTGTCAAGATCGGGGCAAATTCTTAGTCCATGCATCCAGAGATCGTCACCGGTATTGACAATTCCTAAGAGTTCATGATCAGGGGCAACCATGCGAAGGCCCGTCAGCATCTTGGCGGCCCCTACTCCTCCACACAACACGGTGATCATACGAACAGACTTTAGGGCCACCCCGCTCCTCGCCTGACGAGGAGTTTCGCATCTGAGTCCCATGACTGATTTCGTGAGAGGAGAGCGCCAAAGTCGCTCAGGGTCACGTGCCTGAGTAGCATCTCGGACAGATGGATCCCGTGGCACTTGACACCTCTGCACTTCAAATGGTCGATCAGGTCCTTGACCTGGCGGCTCAGGAAAATGGCGAGATCGAAGCCTTTGTCGAACCAGCGACCCCGGGCTCGAGTCGTCAGGCCATCACCTTTCGTCACTGGAAAGAACGCGCCGATGGTCTTGCCGCAGTCCTGAGATCTCGAGGAGTGAAGCGCCATGACGTCGTGTCGTTGATTATGGGTCCATCGATTGATTACGCCGTTGCGTACCAAGCCGTGATGCGTTGTGGAGCGGTGACGAGTGGGATCAATCCTCGACTCTCCTCAGCGGAGCAACAAAGCATTCTTGATCGCATGATGCCGGTGGTGACCATTGTTGAAGATGGTCTCAGCGATTCGCTTCCTTCCTCAGTGGGCATGATCATGACGCGCAGTGAGGTGGTTGCCGTGCCGCCTGCTTCGTTTGCGCCTGATCCAGAGAGGACCGCTGACGATCTGGTAGCGGTGGTGTGGACAAGTGGAACGACTGGTCTTCCGAAGGGTGCGCTGTTTGACCACCGAGCCCTTGCAGCGGTGGCGGCGGGAACTGACTTGTTGAGCCATGTTGGCGATCGGAAACTGTCGCCGCTTCCCTTTGCGCACGTCGGGTACATGACCCGGCCGTGGGATGAAATTGCCAATGGGATTACGACCATCATCACGCCTTCGCCCTGGAGCGCCACGAGTGCCTTGGCGACCATTCTCAACGAACGCGTCACCCTCGCCCAGGGAGTGCCAACGCAGTGGGCGTTAATCCTTGAGCTTCCCCCCGTCACCCAAGAGGACGTCGCGTCGCTGCGGCTTGTCTCAACGGGAGCAGCACGGATGGCCCCATCACAGGTTGCTGCACTCCGTGAACGATTTTTCGCTCCCGTCGTTGTTCGTTACACCTCGACCGAAACGTCACTGGGCTGTGGCACCCGACTCGACGACGAAGATGACGCAATCGCCACGACGGTAGGCCGTCCCGTCACAGGCGTGGAGATGGTCCTCGTTGATCTCGACGGACAGCACGTGGCCCAAGGAGAAGTCGGACGGGTGCGTCTGCGCAGCGGAGCCGTTATGCGGGGCTATGTTGCTCCTCGACTGAGCGGCCAAGCGCTTTGTGTCGACGAAGAACTGACGAAAAGTGTCCGGTCAAGTGATGGGTGGATCACCACCGGGGACTTCGGCGTAGTCAATGAAGACGGGAACCTGTCCCTCGTTGGTCGTGATAACGAGATGTATCAACGCGGGGGCTACAACGTGTATCCGGCGGAAGTCGAACAAGCTCTTGATGGAGCACCGGGCGTGGCCAGTGTGGCCATCGTGGCAGGCGCCGATGAGATCTTGGGTGAGGTTGGCGTGGCCTTTGTCGTCGTAACACCCGGGAGCGAGGCACCCACACGAGACTCGCTCAAAGCGTTCCTTCGTGAGCGAGTCGCCGATTACAAGCTGCCCGACATTGTGGTCGCCAAAGAGGCCCTCCCGGTGACGGCAATGGGAAAAGTGGATAAAAAGGCGCTGAAAGACGAAGCCATGCATGTGGCGGCTCATCGCTCGGCGGCGGTTGCCAAGGAGCGAAAAGAACGCCGAGAGCAATCGTGAGTGTCTAGCAGAGCACGGTAGAGTTTCGAAACGACAAAAGAGGAGAACTTGTGACCCCCATCGATAATCTTGGTCCTTCAGACTTACGCCGCGGGACAGAACCAGAGCACGTTCAGCGCGATCGGTTCATCGGGAAAGTTGCTGTCGTCACCGGCGCAGCATCGGGTATCGGTCGAGCAACGGCCCTTCGCTTAGGGGCCGAAGGGGCCGCCGTGGCATGTCTGGACCTCAGCGATGAAGGTGTGAGCAGCGTCGTCAACGAGATCGTGACTGCCGGTGGCGTGGGGCTGGCGATCTCGTGCAACGTGGCAGATGAATCCTCCGTGATCAGCGCAGTCAAACAAGCAGCCACCCTGGGTCGCATCAATGTCGTCTGCAACGTTGCGGGGGTGGGCGGTTTCGCACATACCCAAGAGCAATCTCTGGAAGGGTGGAACCGTATTGTTGGGGTGAACTTGACGGGAACATTCTTGGTCTGTCGAGAGACCATCCCCTATCTTCTTGATGGGGGAGGCGTCATCGTGAACGTCACCTCGACAGCGGGATTGATGGGACAGCCTTATTCGGCCGCTTATTGTGCCTCGAAGGGTGGCGTGTCCATGATGACCAAGGCCATCGCCGTGGAATATGCCGGGAAGGGCGTACGTTGCAATGGGGTGGCACCCGGAGGTGTTGATACTCCACTCGTCCACAACTTCGGCTTGCCGGACGATGCTGATTTCAAGCAACTCGATCGATTAATGACGCCGATGGGGTTTTGTACTCCTTCTGAGGTGACGGGAGCGATTGTCTACCTTGCGTCTGATGAAGCGGCCTACGCCACGGGCACGATTCTTGCGATTGATGGTGGCATCAGCGCGTAATCGAGTGTGAAAGGCTGAGAGGGTGCCGAAGAAGGATGTGCCTCAACTCCATGTTGCGCTAGACGGAACGCCCCTTTTGGGTTTACCCACTGGCGTTGGGGTGTTCACCTCGTCGCTTCTTGAGGCACTGAGCGATCGGGATGACCTTGCGTTGTCGGCCTATGCAGTGAGTTGGCGGACGCGCGATGGCCTCGCTGCTCGTGTACCGCCTGGAGTATCGACCGAGCAGAAAGCGATGCCAGCACGGCCACTCTCGATGCTCTGGTCTCGATCGAATCTTGTCTCCCTTGAGCGATTTCTCGGGCCGATTGATGTCGTCCATGGAACAAATTTTACGGTCCCGCCAACAAAGCGAGCTGGCCAAGTCGTTACCGTTCACGATCTCACGTTTTTGCGCTTTCCCGAACTCTGTCAGGCTGACACACTGCGTTACCCGATGCTCATCGAGCGCGCCGTAAGGCGAGGGGCACTGATCCACACGCACTCGAACTACGTTGCCGAAGAGATTCGTGATTATTTTTCTGTGAGCACTCATCAAGTACGAGCAGTTCATTCGGGAATTCCTAAGTTGAGCGAACCCGATCTTGAAGGAGCACAAGCGATTACTGATCTACGCCGCCCGTATATCTTGTCAATCGGTACGGCCGAACCGCGTAAAGACCTCCCTGGCTTAGTCCGAGCATTTCGAGAGATCGCCAACGACCTCCCCGAGGTCACGCTTGTTCTTGCTGGACCACCAGGATGGGGGACTGTTGCCCTCGACGAGGCAGTGGCGGCGTCAGGACTTGAGAAGAGAATTCTCCGACCTGGGTATCTCAGCGATGGCGTGCTTTCAGCGCTGTTGGGGTCAGCCAGGGTTTTGGCCTATCCCTCACTGTATGAAGGGTTCGGCTATCCGCCGCTTCAAGCAATGGTTGCTGGCGTACCGGTCGTCAGCACGCGCGCTGGCGCCCTGAGCGAAGTGATCGGCGGGGCATCACTAATGGTGGAACCTTTTGATGTTGAGGGTCTGGCCCGGGCCTTGAGCATTGCCGTCACGGACGAGGCGCAGCGATCGGTGCTCGTGACTGCGGGAACGAAGCGAGTCCAAGATTTTTCCTGGGAGCAAACGGCCCTTGGGTTAACAGATCTTTATTACCGAGCGGCTTCGCATCGATGAAGGTCGGAATTCTCAGCGAACAGCTCCGTCAAGAGATTCCTGGAGGCATCGGCACCTATCTGAAGGGCCTCTTCGCCGGACTTGTCGCGCTTGAGAATCCTGACCTCGACCTTGTGGCGCTGACGAGTCGAGCGCCGAAGGATGACCCCTTGGTCGGCGAAGGGATCGATGTGGCGGCGTCACGTTTTGGCCATCGCCTACAGATGGCGCTCTGGGATCGCGGCTGCACTCTGCCAGCAATCGACCTTGATGTTCTCCACCGTTCATCGCTGGCCGGACCGACGAGCAACAAGAGTATGCCGCCATGTTCGGTCATGGTTCACGATCTTGGGTGGCGCGAGGTTCCTGCCCTGACGACGTCTCGAGGGGTGCGATGGCATGAAGCAGCATTTCAAAAAGTGGTGAAATCTTCGGCAGTGGTGGTGACCCCTTCAGACTCCGTGGCGAAGGCAGTTGAAGAAGCGGGAATCTCGCCAGAGCGTTTGCGCATTATTGGAGAAGGCTCTGACCATATGCCACCGGCCAATCACGAAGCGACCACGCGCTTGCTCGAACACAGTGGGATCACCGGACGTTTTTTCTTGACGGTCTCTACCCTTGAGCCCAGAAAGAACCTCCGACGACTGATCCATGCCTACAGCGAAGCCCGCTTGGCGTTCTCGGAACCCCTCCCTCTCTTGATTGTCGGCCCACAGGGCTGGGGCCCGACCTTAGAGCCAGCTGACGGGGTGATCTTTGCCGGTCGTCAGCCTGATGAGATCCTTGCCGGACTCTACGAGCGCGCCAGCTGCTTTGTGTACGTTCCGATTCTTGAAGGATTTGGCCTCCCGCCGTTAGAAGCAATGGCGCACGGTGCAGCGGTCATCGTGAGTACCACCACACCGAGTACGCAAGCCTGTGAGGCATGTTGGAAGGTTGACGCGACGGACCAAGCGGCGATTCGAGAAATGTTGATCAAGGCCGAGTTGTCTGGTTCGCTCGAGGACCTTCGTCAGCAGGGGCGAGCGTTCGCTGGCCAACACCGGTGGGTTGATGTCGCTCAGGCCCACCTCGACATTTGGAAGACATTGGCATGAGCGACGTGAACGTCACCTTGGATGTCAGCGCTGTTCCGGTCCAACCAGCGGGAGCTGGCCGGTACATCATTGAACTGGTGCAAGCCCTCAGTTATCACGACGAGTGTTCATTACGGCTTATCACCCGTAAGGGCGACGGACCTCGATGGAGCAAGCTTGACCGGACGGCTTCAATCGTCTCGGTGGTTCCTGATCCTCGGCCCCTGCGGTTGATCTACGAAAAGGTGCTCCTGGGCGCCAAGGTGTCGTCCTTTGGTCCAACGATCTATCACGGTCCGCACTACACGCTTCCAGGGCGTTGCGCGATGCCGACCGTGGTCACCATCCACGACATGACATTCTTCGATCAGCCTGATGTCCACGAAAAGGCGAAGGTTCATTTTTTTCAAGCGGCCATCAAGCAAGCGGCACGTCGTGCCGACGCTCTTGTTTGCGTCTCGTCTCGAACGGCGGCGGCGTTTCGCGCTCGCTTTCCCGATTCAGGTCCTGTTATTACTGCTCCCCACGGCATCGATCACCTTCGCTTTTCTCCGACTCCTCCAGCGCCGACGACGGACGAGGTGGTTCTGACGCGATTAGGTCTTGATGTCAACCGGCCCCGGTTTGTTCACGTTGGTACTCTCGAACCGCGCAAGGGCTTGGTGGATTTGCTGAAGGCCTTTGAAGAAGTTGTTGCAGCCGTTCCCGAGATAGAACTGGTGTTCGTGGGTCAGCGTGGCTGGGGCCTTGAGGGATTTGATCAAGCACTCAAGGTGTTTCCTTCCCCTGACTCAGTGCGATTCACCGGCTACGTTGCCGATGAAGATCTCCCATCGCTGCTTCGCACGGCATCGGCGGTGGTGTACCCATCGATCAATGAAGGATTTGGCCTCCCCGCCGCCGAAGGGTTGGCCTGTGGCGCTGCGGTGGTCACGACCCGAGGCTCGGTGATGGAAGAAATCTGCGGGCCAGCCGCTTGGTTGGCGGAACCCGCCAACCCAAATTCGCTGGCCAGGATGCTCCTTGAAGCATTTCATGCCGAAACTGCCGAGCGAGAGCGCCGCAAGATCAGTGGGCTTGAACGCGTTCAGGACTACACCTGGGACAAAGCTGCGGCATCGCATCTTGAGGCGTATCGAGTAGCGGCAGTGGCGCACGGCGAAAAACAAGGGAAGTAAGGTTCATTCGTGCGAGCGATCATCACTGGAGGCAAAGGATTTGTCGGCCAGCACCTGAGAGACCACTTGGTGTCGCATGGCGATGAGGTAACGATCCTCGATGTAGAAACGGACATCACGAATGCTGAATCGGTGGGTTCAGCGATCGCAGCAGCGAGACCTGAGGCGATCTATCACCTCGCTGCGCTGTCTCATGTCGGCGAGTCGTGGGAAGATCCCAGCCGCGTCTTGGCGGTGAATGTTGTGGGTACCGCCAACGTGCTCGCTGGCGCTCGCAAGGCCTCGAGCGACCCGAAGATTCTTTTCATTAGTTCAGCTGAGGTCTATGGTGTCGTGACCCCAGAAGATCTTCCCCTCGATGAAGAGCGAACGATCGCACCAGCGACGCCCTATGCGGCCAGTAAGGCGGCCGCCGAACAAGTCGTACTCCAAGCGGCTCGTGGGTTTGGCCAAGAGGTCATCGTGGTGCGCCCCTTCAATCATGTCGGCCCAGGGCAAGCACCGATCTTTGCGGTCTCAGCCTTAGCCCAGCGAATTGTAGAAGCCAAGCAACAGCACCGCAGTGAACTGAGCGTCGGCACCTTGTCTACTCGTCGAGACTTCACGGACGTCCGTGATGTCGTCCGGGCCTATCGCTTGTTGCTTGAACATGGCCAGTCCGGCGAGATCTACAACGTTGCGTCAGGCGTCGATCACGAGATCAGCGAAATCGTTGATCTCTTGATGGAGATTGTTGGGGTGAATTTGACCCAAGTTGAAGACCCTGCGCTCGTGCGACCGGTTGATGTTCCCGTTCTGCGCGGAAGTTTTGCGAAACTTCACGCCGCAACATCGTGGAAGCCTTCAATCACGCTCGCTGCCACGCTCGCCGACGTGGTGCGAGCGGCTGAAAACTACTGAGCGCCTGAAGAATCGTCAGGAAACAACTGCGCACGAACCTTGCCGCGCACGGTGTGCCCAGTGGTTCGAACTGTCTTGATGACACTTTGGGGCATCTCGGGAAGTCGTTGTTCCAGGCGCTCGATGCCTGCTTCAATCTGTTCGAGGGTGTGCTCGACGCGCTGATCGACCTTTTTCGCGGCGGTCATTACTGGTGCTGGCACGACGTCTCTTTGAAAGTCCCGTAGCAAGGACTGTGACTTTGCTCCCGCCATAATGCTGAGGCCTACGGCGGTATAACCAATTGCTTTTGCTTGGTCGGTCACGGACTGTCGTGGACTGCGTTGTTCGGTGGCTGTGGTTTCGTGCTCTGGGGGAGCTGTGGTCGCTGTCGCCTGTTGGCGGGTGCTTGATTTCGAGGCGTTCTTTTTGGGTGGTGTTTTTTTAGGGGCAGGCTTTTTCGAAGCGCTTGTCGTTGACGCGCCACTCTTCTTCGTCGCAGCAGTTTTGGGCGTTCCCTTTGCTTGCGTCATCGTTGGTTCTCCTTGTTTCGCCGGGGGTTTTAACCTCTCTGATACAACAGTACGCTTTAAGAGATACTTTAGCAAGCAGGGTCAGGCACGATTAGCGAACTAGCCTCGGTTCCTACATGGAGACCGAAGCACCAGCAGTTGTCGCCGTGGTCGTGAGCACCGGGCTGAGCGAGCATCTCGAGGCGACGTTGGCATCGCTTGCTTCGCAGGACTATTCGACGCTCTCGACCTTGGTCGTCGTCAACGGAGGGGACCATGACCCCAGCGACCGCATCAAGCGAGTCCTTCCTTCAGCGTTTGTTGCCCGCTCGCCCGAGAACCGTGGATTTGGCGCTGCCGTGAACTCAAGCTTGGAGATGGTCCAAGGTGCGCAGTTCTTATTGCTTTGCCACGATGACGTGGTCTTGGCGCCTGACGCCGTCCATCAGCTCGTCGAAGAGAGTTTTCGCTCCAATGCTGGAATCATCACGCCAAAGTACGTCACGGCCGCAGATCCTTCGATCATTTTGCATGTCGGTCAAAGCGTTGACCGATTCGGCACGGTGGTTGAACGAGTACAGCCTGGAGAATTTGATCAAGGCCAACACGACGCCGTCCGAGACGTTTTTATCGCTCCAGGTGGAGTGCAACTCATTCGAGATGATCTTTTGCGTTTACTGGGGGGTTTCGATGAGTCGCTCCTGGCATTTGGGGAAGACCTGGACCTTTCATGGCGGGCCCACGTTGTTGGTGCGCGCATTGTCTGTGCACCGCAGGCCGTCGTGGGCCATCGAGAAGCGCTCGTCAATGGCGAACGTGATTGTGCCGAACTTCTCGCCGTGGCTGACCTCTCGAGCCAAGCTCGCCTTCGGCGACGAAATCAAATTCGAACCCTGGTGGTCTGCTGGGGAAGGTTCGAGCGAGTGCTCACCCTCCTGCTCTTGGCACTTTTTGACCTGGGTGAAGTTGCCGTTTCCTTGCTGGGACGTGATGTGGACCGTGCGGTGGATATTCGCGAAGCGTGGCGCTTGAGGTGGCGGAATCGCCGGGACCTCGGAGTACAACACGCCAGACTGCACAAGATCAGAGAGATGAATGATCGAATGATTCGCAAGAATCAGTCACGAGGAGCACGGCGATTCCGTCTCTTTCTCTCACGCCTGGTCCACAACGGCTACGACGTTGCCCGCGGTGCCTTAGCCCCAGGAGAAACCACCGACGAATTTGAAGGATCATCGGAAGCAAGTTTTGGTGGAGCGTTCAGCGACGATGAAGGATTCGACGAACTCGATGACCTCGGCCGTCGTCAACGCCACCAACGAGGAAAGAAACGACTGACGTCGGGGCGATCGGTGTTCGTTCTCTCTCTTGTCGCCGTTGTCGTCTACCTCGTTGGCTCCCGAAATATTCTTGGAAGTCGGCTCCCCCTGGTCGGGCAACTGGTGCCGCTTGGTTCATGGACGTCACTGTGGCATCACGTGCTGGCGAGTTGGCAGTCGCCAGGTATCGGCAATGGAGCTCCAACGCACCCGGGCTACGCAGTCTTCGCGTTGGCGAGCACCTTGACGCTCGGCCACGTCGGCATCATCGAGCGACTGATCTTTCTCGGTGCTATTCCATTTGGAGCGTGGGGTGTCAGTCGATTGATCAAGCCGGTGGCAACCGCGCGCGCCCGACTGCTTGGAGCGGTGGCCTACGGTGGCGTGGCCCTCGGTGCGAATGCCATCGCTTCGGGGCGGTTTTCAAGCATGGTGGCCATCGGCGTTATGCCCTTTCTCATTCTTCGACTGTTGCGGTTGACACGCACGGCTCCTTTTGATGAACCCTTTGGGCCAAGCGTTCGTGTGGGGACCCGAGGCTGGCGTGCCAGTCGACCGGGTTCGGTAACGGCGCTGGCGCTTCTTTTGACCGTGTCAGGTGCCTTGGATCCAGCCCTGCTCGTGATCGTGCTCGTTGCTGCGCTGGGTTCAGGCCTGGCAGGTGTGGTCATCGGTGCACCCAACGCGCTGCGTGGCCTGGGGCGGGTGCTGGGTGCCGTCGTGGTGGCCATGATCCTTGTGTTCCCGCTCACGGCGACGACCGTGCTTTCAGGGTGGAGTGGCTTCGCTGTCTTTGGCGTAGCGGGGGGACCATGGGCAAACCCGGGCTTAGGTGGGCTTCTTCGCTTTGCGGTTGGGCCCAATGGGGGAGGAGCATTGGAGTGGCTGCTTCCGTGTGCAGCTCTGGTGCCACTGTTCTTGGCCCGCGAACGACGTTTCGGTCTGGCGGCGCATATGGCCGGCATAGGGTTGGCTGCGCTGGCCTTGGCGTTGTTCGTCGCTCGAGGGGGTGCTGGGACCTTTGCTCCAGATCTCATGAGCACCTTGGCACCCCTGGCCGTGGCCATCGCCGCACTGGTGGGACTGGGCCTTGCGGCATTTGACGAAGACTTAGCGTCATTGAAGTTTTCGTGGAGACAGATCGTCGGGATTCTCGGCGTGGCGGCCGCCCTCGTGGGGCTGCTTCCTCTTTTGGGATCCGCCGGGAATGGGCGATGGAAGATGCCCATCACGGGCTACAGCGATTCACTTTCGTTCTTGAATGCCCCCGCCAACGTGGGTCACCGCATCTTGTGGCTGGGCAACGCCCAGGCCATCCCGGGAAGTTCGTGGCCGGTGGCGACGGGTTTGGCGTGGAGCACGTCACAAGACGGCTTGCCCGGTTCATCGAACTTCTTTGTTCCCCCTTCGGCGACGGCATCGGGGGCGATTACCGATGCTCTTCATCAAGCACTCGCTGGGCAGACTGCTGAACTCGGCCAACTCCTTGCGCCAACGGGAGTCCAAGCCATCGTCGTGGTGACTGCCGTTGCACCAACACTGACCGGAATTCAGACCGGAGCTCCCGCAGCGCCACCCTCGACACTCATTCCAGCGCTTAACCAACAGAACGATCTTGTACGGGTTCCCAATGGCGGTGGCGCAGTTGTCTATGAAACAACGGATTCTCTTGCTCGGTTCTCAACGCGAGCGCGCCCACTCTCGGCGTCGGCAACGTCGTCGTCGTTTGGCGCCCTCGTGGGGTGGATCCCGGTCTCTGGCAATGGATCATCAGGGATGATTGGTGCAGGCGCGCAGGTTGCGTATCTCGGCAGCGCTCCGTCAAGCGCATTTTCAGTTTCTTCGCCGCTTGGGAGTCCAACATCGTCATCGGCGTTCGGTTGGGCGAAAACCGTTACTGTTTCTCCGGGGAGTGCTTCGGTCACCTTGCAGGTGCTTCCCTTGAACGCGTTGATGAACATCGTGATGGTGGCTGGTTGGATTGTTGCAGCCCTACTCCTCATTGGTCGTCACCGATGGCTTGACTGGTGGTGGCGAGGCAGGGTTCGTAAGGATGCGGCAGTGGCCGTCGAGAAGGAACCTTCATGAGCCCGTCACGACGTCACCGCGCCGAGCGGGTCCTCCAGCGAAGGCCACAGGTACTCATTGCTTTTGTTGCAGTGCTCGTGGCACTGACGCTGTGGAGTGTGGCAAGCCGTCAGACCGCGTCAGTGCAGCCTCAAGCGATTGCTCCTGGGGCGATCGCAGCAGTGGACGCGCAAGAAGCATCGGCCACCTGCGGTGGCCTCGGTGATCGCCCCGGGGCCACCCAAGGCCAGATAGAACTGGTCAATAGTACGCACAGCGCAAGGACGGCCATCATTGTCGCCTCGAATGACCTCGGCAAAACTGGAAGGGCGACCCTCACGATTCCTCCGGGGACGACGACGGCGTTCGCACCTGCACGTTTGGCGCAGGGAGGGTTTTGGGTGGCTGCCACTGTCCTGGTGAACGGGGGAGGCGTTGGTGTCTTTGAGTCGCTGAACGCCAGTGGTAATGCTTCGTTCACCCCATGTGCCTCGACAACGGGAACAACATGGTTTTTTGCCAATGGGTCAACGCAAAATAATCAGACCTATGCGATTTCACTCGTGAACCCGACGGCGACGAGCGCGGTCGTGGATACAAGCTTCACATCGCCGGCTGGGTATCTGGCTCCCCAGAACGCCCAAGGTATCGTGGTGCCGCCACACGGTCTCGTCGTGTTGTCGGGAGTCAACCTCGCACCGCACGAGACGCCCTTGACCACCACGGTCAGGGCAACACAGGGATCAATTGCAGCGTTTGCCACACAAGTCCTCCCTTCACCCAATGGAGCATCGGTGACCATCGGCCAAAGCTCACTGCTGCGGCGCATTGCCTTCTCTCGCGGTGTCGCATCTCCTGGTGCTGCGCAATCACTGGTCTTGGCCAACCCCACGCGATCTCTTGAGTACGCAACGATTCGGATTCGCTTGAAGAGCGGGTGGCTCGCCCCGGTGACCCAGAGTATTCAGCCGTACTCCACGCTCTCGTATGCAACGGTTCCCTCATCGCGGCTGGCGACGAATGATGTCTATTCGGCCCTCGTCACGGTGAAGGGTCCCGGCGTGATTGGCACCTTGGCCACCCAAGTAGCGGGGGCAGTTTCTGGAGGATGGGGTAATGCCATCCCCACGCCACCATCCTCGCTCTCAGCACGACGCTGGCTGCTCGTCGGAGATCTTGGGGTGAGTCCCAAAGGTGTCACGTTCTTCAATCCGGGGCCAACACCGGTGAGCATGCAGGTCAGTGTCATCAACTACGGGTCAGATCATGCAGTGAGTGGTCTGAAGAGCGTGGTTCTCCAACCAGGATCGTCCATGTCTCTGACGAGGAGAATTGCTTCGGTCCTGCGCACCCACTCCTTGGCGATCAGCGCCAACGGGGACTTGAGTATGAGCGAAGACTTCCCCGGCGCTAGTGCATCGAGTATCGGAAATATGGTGAGCGAACCGCGGCTCTAAGCCTTAGAGTTAGAGCGACTCGGGAGAATCTGGAAACGACGGTGGCTCCCATGCTGGACCCGTCGACGAAGAATCTCCGTCAAGGACCAAGGGGGTGGCGGCGACTCCATTGGTCGCCGGGGTGCTTAGCGCAGGAACGACTGCTTTTGGACCGCTTGCGTAGACCGGCTTCCCATGGGCTTCGTCGACCAAGATGCTGACTGTTTCCCCGTCGATGGTTTCGACCTCCAGAAGCTTTTGCGTCACGGCTTCGAGGCCATCGCGGTGCAAGGTCAAGAGTTCAATTGCTCGCTCTTCTTGGCCGCGCAAAATGCCTTCGACTTCATCGTCGATGACGCGCGAGGTGTCCTCTGAGTAGTCCCGGGTGTGCATGAGGTCGTCGCCGAGGAAGACTTGGCCCTGCGATCCCCACGCAGCGGGGCCAATCTTGGAACTCATCCCCCATTCGCGCACCATGCGACGGGCTAACTCGGTGTTGCGCACTAAGTCGTCCGACGCACCGGTTGAAAGATCACCGTAGACCAACAGTTCGGCAACGCGTCCACCCATCCGCACGCAGAGTGAATCTTCAATCATCTGTCGAGGATGAATGTGTCGCTCTTCGATCGGCATCTGCATGGTGACCCCGAGCGCCATGCCGGCGGGAACGATGGAGATTTTGTGCAAGGGATCAGCTTCTTCTAGGACATAGGCCAACACGGCATGGCCCGCTTCGTGATAGGCCACACGCTCCCGCTCTGCGGGGGAGAGTATCAAACTGTCTCGCCGTTGGCCCATCAAGACACGATCCCGAGATGACTCAAAGTCGGCCATGGCAATCGTGAGCGAGCCTCGACGCACCGCGTGGAGAGCGGCTTCATTGACCAAGTTAGCCAAGTCGGCTCCACTCATCCCCGGCGTCCCTCGAGCAACGAGGAGGAGGTCAACGTCAGGGTCGATCTGCTTCGTTTTGCAGTGCACTTCCAAGATGGGAAGACGCTCAGAGAGATCAGGAAGGGGCACCACGATCTGTCGGTCGAATCGTCCAGGACGCAACAGTGCCGCATCCAAAATATCGGGACGGTTGGTGGCGCCGATGATCACCACCCCTTCGGCAGAGTCAAAGCCATCCATTTCCGAGAGCATCTGGTTCAGGGTCTGTTCGCGTTCGTCGTGACCTCCGCCAAGGCCGGCCCCGCGCTTTCTCCCAATGGAGTCGATTTCGTCAATGAAGATGATGGCGGGTGCATCTTTGCGGGCGGTGTTAAAAAGATCTCGTACTCGACTTGCACCGACGCCGACAAACATCTCCATGAAGTCGCTTCCCGTCACCGAGAGAAAGGGCACACCGGCTTCGCCGGCAACGGCTTTGGCAAGGAGCGTCTTTCCTGTGCCTGGAGGGCCGACGAGCAAGATGCCTTTGGGAATCGTGGCCCCGATCTCTTTGAATCGCTCCGGGGTTTTCAGGAAGTCGACGACTTCAGAGATTTCTTGTTTGACACCGTCGTAGCCGGCAACGTCTTTAAACGTCGTGGATGGTCGCTCTTCCGAGTACAGCCGTGCTTTTGAGCGACCGACCGACATGATCCCGTTCATCTGGCCCCGTGCTTGGCGTGAGACAAAGATAATCATGCCGCCAAAAATCAAGATGAAGAAGAGGTAAGGAAGCCATGTAGCCAGCGTGTTTGAAGGAGTCGTCACGTTGACCGTCACGCCATCGGCACGAACCTTATTGATGTCGGAAGGGAGAGGCGGGTTGAAGCCCATCGACGTGTAGTGCTTACCGTTCGTGAAATCTCCACTGATCGAGCCGGAGCTGTTGTTGAAGGTAGCGGTCTTTATTTGGTGAGCATTGGCATCGGCGAGAAACTTCGAATAGCTCAGAGATGTGGCATTCGAATGGGAAAAGATCGAGGGGATCACCAGCACCAAGATGATGACGGCGGCCAAAATCGGCCAGATCCAGCTTCTGTTGGGTTTCGTACCCTTGGCGAAAGGGTTCTTTGTTTTCTTTGCTTCGGTTGGCGTTTCGGGTGTAACCACGTGCCCATGCTAGGCGGAGGTCAGGCAGGCGTTGTCATCGGGTCACTGTCCTGAGGCCATTGCCACCGTGTCCTTTTACTAACGTGGCAAAGGTGACTGAGCCCCTGGTGCCACCGTCGAAGGCACTCCCTCAACGGCGAGGTATCTTTCTGGACCAATTGACCAGGTCAGAGGCCTTTCGATGGACCTTTATTGCGGTCGCTGGTTTCCTGGCTGGCGAGTTGATCTCGACGGGTCTGGTCGAAATCGCGGCATCGCTGACTGGAAACCGATCACAACTATCGACGCTGGCCACCTCCTCATCGCCACCTTCGTGGTACATCATTTGTAGTTTGGCCGGACTGTGGGTCGGTCTTCTCGGAGCAGCGATCGTTGTTCGGAAGTTTGGAGGGGGTATCAAGCGCCCCCTTGGCCTGAGTTTTCGCCCCATTGACCTCCTTGGCGTCATTATTGGTATTGGTTCCCAACTGATCATCGGCTTGCTGTATCTGCCGTTTCGCTCTCACATTGCCCACTTCGATGCGCCCATCACAAAGTTGACTGGTTCGAGTCACGGAGTAAACGTTGTGGTGATTGTCATGATGACGGTTGTTGGCGCTCCTTTTTTTGAAGAACTCTTTTTCCGCGGGGTCCTCTTCCGCGGTCTTGAGGGTTTCTCATCATTGGCGACCAAACGAATCGGAGCGCTCTGCATCATCGCCGCCGCCATGGTCGGTGATGGTCTGCTTTTTGGTCTGGCCCATGGAGAGTTTGTGCAACTGCCGGGCCTGGCGCTCTTTGGGGCCCTGCTGGCGTTCTTGTTCTTTCGAACGGGACGCCTTGGGATGTGTATCGTTGCCCACCTTTCCTTTAATGGGCTTGCGCTGGTGAGTTACTACTCAAGTTCTGGGTCGGTGCTTCCATGGCACTAAGGCCAAAACACCGCCAACGCACCCAGTGGGTTGACGAGGCGCCCAAGATAGCGGTGCTGGTGGCAATCGTGGGCGTGCTTTGGGTCACGCTCTGGCAGCTTCACCCCAACCTTCTCCTGGCAAACACCTTGACGACGGGTGGAGATACCGGTGCCCACGTGGCGCTTCCAGCGTTTCTCAAAAGCAACCTTCTGCCGTGGCATCTCACGGGGTGGTACTCGGGTTGGTATAACGGCTTCCCGCTCTACACCTACTACTTCGTGCTGCCAGATCTCGTCGCTGCGATTGTGTCCTATGTCCTACCCTCCACGATTGCTTTTAAATTTGCGACCATCCTCGGTTCGCTGTTGATGCCGGTCTGCGCCTACGCATTGGGGAAGTGCTTCCGGCTTAAAGCACCGTTCCCCGCGGCCTTGGCCGTGATGATGTTGCCGTTTCTCTTTGACCCGACCTTCACGATTGATGGCGGCAATCTTTTTTCTACCTTGGCCGGGGAGTACGCCTTCTCCCTCTCGTTGGCGTTATCCCTTTTGCTCATTGGGCTCTTTGCTCGTGGCGTGCGTACAGGCAAGGGGAGTATTGTCACCCCGGTACTCATGGCGCTGTGCCTTGGTTCCCATATGGTCCCCTATCTCTATGCGGGCGCTGCGGCCGCTGTCATCGTGGTGTTGGGGATCCTTCCCGACCAATGGTTTCGCCACGACGACACCGTTTCCTCTGAGCCACATCGTGCGCTTCACGGAGCCTTGCCGTGGCGACGTTCCCTTTGGTGGGGTATCCGCACAGGGTTAGTGGGTCTGGCGTTTTCGGCCTGGTGGCTTCTTCCCTTTACTTCGGGCCAGCTCTACGCCAACCCCATGGGTTACGTCAATGACACGTACTTTGTGACGAAACTTTTCCCCACGGCAGATCGTTGGGTGGTCGCCCTGGCCGCGGTGGCGATTGTGTGGGGACTGACCAAAATGAGCAAGTACGTCATTACCATTGGTGCCTCGGCGTTGCTGTGGGCCATGGTGTTTCGCTTTTTGCCCCAGGGGAGTCTTTGGAACGAGCGAGTGATTCCGCTTTGGTATATCTCGCTCTATCTCCTCGCGGCGTGGACACTCGGTGCCACGGCCTTCGTCATCGCCACGTGGTGGCGTGGTCGTCGAGAAGCGCAATTCGCGCTGCTCCACGAAGATGATGATGCTGTGCCTGCATTCCGTGTCTGGGCTCCAGGATCAGTGATTGCCCCGATCATGTTGCTGTTGTTGAGTTTTGCTATTGTGCTGCCGCCGTTACTGCCTTCGGTGATTCCACCATCGACCTTGGCCAGCGTTGGCATCAATGTGGGGGCCAACCAAGTCTCGTCATGGGCCGCATGGAACTATTCGGGCTATCAGGGAAAACCTGCCTACCCCGAATACAAAGCCGTGATCGACACCATGGCATCAGTGGGCAAGCGCTACGGCTGCGGTCGGGCGATGTGGGAGTACAGCTCGACCTTGAATCGATTCGGCACCCCTATGGCTTTAATGCTGTTGCCGTATTGGACGAATAACTGCATCGGCAGTCAAGAAGGGCTGTTCTTTGAAGCGTCGGCCACCGTTCCCTACCACTTTTTGATTCAAGCCGAGGTCTCAGAGACCCCCTCTAATCCACAAGTCGGTCTTCCCTATGGACCGACCAATGTCGCGCTAGGTGTGCAACACCTCCAGCTCCTTGGGGTGCGGTACTTCATGACCTCAAGCACCCAAGTCACCCAACAAGCCAACGCCGACCCTCAATTGACCAAGGTCGCCAGTACTGGCCCGTGGCCGGCGGTGGGGGGAGCGACGAGCCCCACAACTTGGTCCGTCTATTTAATTCATGATGCACCGGCAGTCGTTGGGCTGACGCACCTACCCGTCGTGGTGCCCGGCATCGATGACTCATCGACCACGTGGAAGAACGCCAACGTCGCTTGGTTCGAGGACCCCATGCGTTGGGACGTGCCGTTGGCGGCGTCGGGCCCACGTTCGTGGCCCATCGGCACCGCCACGACCAGCAACTCGCCGACAGTCAAGAATCCGGCGGTGATCACGCACGTCGACGTGCAGAACAGTTCAGTCAGTTTTAACAGTTCCCAGATTGGCAAACCGGTCTTGGTCCGTGAGTCGTACTATCCGCGCTGGCACGCCAGTGGAGCAACGGGACCCTATCGAGTCAGCCCAAACTTCATGGTGGTCATCCCCACGGCACATCATGTGGTGCTGAGTTACCGCTCTGATTCACCCCAACAGTTCGGGTTTGCCCTGACCGTAGCCGGGGTTGTCGTCGTCGTCGTGCTGGCTCTTCGTCGCCGACGACAAGGGCGGCCTGGAACTGGTTAAGAACCCGTGATGCTGGAAAGCGTCACTGCACCCGCTGGCGTCGTGACGCTCACGGGTTTGCCCCATGCTCGAAACGTCGCCCGTTTCTTTTCAGTGGCGTTACCTTGAGTGGCTTTGAGTGTCCCCGCAACGGGAAGAGAGCTTGCTTGCGCAATGATTAGCGTGGTGGCTTCGAGAGTCTTGGCCGACGGGTTCGATCTCCCTGTAATTGAAATCAGCGTTTTCCCTTGGACCTTATGACGCGCCATGCTCACCGATGCCGATGCTTTTGGGGCGTAGATATTGACGAGAGCAGAGACGGTCAGACTCTGGGCAATGGCCGTCGCTGCTTTATTGGTGGCGGGTATTTCAATCCACTGATTGGTGTGCGCCGTTGCCTGAGCTGTTGTCAAGCCAAGGATTGATTGAAGGGCGCTGGCAACGGTCGTGGTGAAATAGAGCGTGTCGCCAACAAGTCGCACTTGGAGCACCACATGGCCCGATGCACGGAGGGACTCTTGTGACTGGGAGGAAGAGATCTGCCCAGAAAGCATTTCTGACTTTCCATTGAGCGTCGTCAAATCCGTAAACGCGACCGACGATGCCTTTTGAGCAGCATTTTGGCTCGATTGGATAACCGCAGCCGGCGGTGTGGTGGATGCACCAGCGGCAGAGGCGAGCCATCCTGCAGCAAGCCATGCGACGGCAACGAGAGAAGTTTTTTGAGAGATATTCACTGCGCCAACCTACAGCGAATTTGCTGTCAGGAATCGTCAGGAGAAGAGAGCCTTCTCCTGCGACCGTCCGGGTCGTGTGCGCCCCGTTTCGCCCTTGGGTTCCCGCTCTTTGCTGACGGCCAGCAAAAAACGTGCCTAAAACCTCAACGTTTCAGGGAATCTCCACTTCTTCCAGCGGGTGGGGAAAGTAAATATCGCAAATTCTTAGAAGTTCTTGAGATATTTACCCGAATATCACTAACCGGTCAGATCCGGTTCATCTTGAATTATTAGTGTTTCTCTTGGTGGTGCGGACCAGAAGTTCCCAAACTGCCATCACAATCCAAGATCCTTCGCTCGAGAGAGTGGAGAAAGGAGCAACAACAATGGCAAAAAGCCCGACTTCTCGCTTCCAGCGAGTGGTAGTTGCAGGGTTGGCGGTGGCGGGAGCCTCCGCACTCACCCTTGCAGCTTCACTACCTGCAGGAGCGGCAACGGTGTCGCAAAGCGCCAACAACCTCATCGTAGGTTCTGGTTCTTCGACTACGTACACCATGATGCAGCAGCTTGACCTGCTCTTCAACAACGCACCATCGTGTGCACTTACAACCGCTAACAGTTCAGTTGCAGCGCAGCCTCTTGACTTCGCTTGCATTGCTGGTGGCGGTGGTGACCCCTTGGCGCTTACCGCTTCACCAACGAACACCCCCGAGAACCCTTGGGCAGACGCCGTTGTGGAAGAGCCTGCCATTGGTTCATCGAACGGTATCGGTCAACTCACGAAGGCCTCAGGCGTTCACACAACGACACAGAACGTTTACACCGGCATTAACTTTGCCCGTTCATCACGTGGAGTTGGCTCGGGTGACTACACCGGTTTGAACTTCGTTGCCTACGCTGAAGACGCCATTTCATGGTTCCACTTCACGTCGATTCCTGGCAATGACCAGACCACGACGCAAACCAACGGTGCAAACCCAGTGACGACGGCGACGCCAAACGGTCAGACCGTTGCGACGCCTTCGGCTGCTATCAAGGACATCACCTTGGCGACGCTGCAGAGCATCTATAACGGTACCTTCACCAACTGGAACCAGGTCCACGACGCAGACAACAACAACATCGTTGGCGGCAACGCTCCGATTGCTGTGTTCTCTGCACAAACCGGATCAGGAACGCAGTCGCAATTCAAGACGTCACTTGGGTTTGACCCCTCAGGCTCCACCAAGGTGAACTGCACGAACTACGGCAACACCCTTGCCTCTGCGAACACTGGATGCCAGGGACCAATCATCATCTTTGAGAACCAACTTGCTTCATTGAATGCAAGCAGCGTGTTGCCAGCTCAAAATGCCATCCTGACCGGCGCCAATGCATGGCCAGCATGGACAGGCACCCAGCACAACACTTTGGTGAACAACATCTCGGGTATCACCGTTCCGAAGGTATCGTCAAAGAGCTCAACGTCGATTTACATGAGCTCTCCTGCTTATAACTCATCGACGAGCAGCGTTCCTGCAAACCTTGCAGTCGGTGACGTCATCACCTTGTCGGGCATCGCAGGCACCTACACGGTAGGTGGAATCACCCCAGCGGTTTTCAACACCAACGCCACACACACGCTGAAGACGCCAGCGATCGTCGCACTCACGTCACCTATCGCCGCAGCGACGACGGTGGCGACAACTGTGTCTTGGACCAAGACGACCGTGACGAACGCAATCTGGACAGTTGCAGACCAGAACGCCACCGTGCGTGCTGACGCAATCTTCTTCTACAGCTTCGGCAAGTGGGCGAACCAGACAGGTTCCGGTATTACTGGATCAGGCGCCACGTCAACGTTGAACGTCGCAAACTGCACAACGCAGGACTGCGGTTCGGCCAACCTCGGCGCGACGCCTGGTTACACGGCAACCTTAGGAAACCTTGGTGGTGTCAACATCAACAAATTCAACGACATCAACCAAAACTTCCCAATCGTCCGTTACCTGTTCAACGTCTACTCGAACGGTTTCAACACCAAGATTTCAGCCGCAACTCCTGCGACGTTGAACTATGTCTCTGAGGCAGGCTTCCTTTGCAAGCCCCAGAACACGACGTTGAAGGATCCTGCGACGGGTCGCTCGTGGACATCTGAAATCCAAGCAACCATCACGGCTCAGGGATTCTTCCCGATCTCTGCTGGTGACGCCAATGGAGCGGTGGACACCAACCCGGTTGATGAAGGATCGGTTGCTCACCCTGTGAGCGCAATGACGCTGACTTCCACTGGTTCAATTGAGAACGGATCTGGTGCTCAAACGTCAACCACAAACGACTACAGCCTGTACATGAACGTTTCAGGCACTGGTCTTGCAGGCAATTACCAGTCAACCAACGGGGACCCTTCAGGGTTCTGCGTGGTGTCAACTACGGACGGAAACGCTGGTAGCTGATCTCGTCTGGAGTAATTTCGCACTGGCCGCACCTGCCTCGACTGAACTGTTCAGTCGAGGCAGGGGCGGGGCAGTGTGGTTCATTTTCGTTTTTGCCCAACGTTCAATCTGAGCGTTGGGCAAAAACGTAAGTGTCCTGAATGGAAGTAAGTGTTCTCAATGTAAGTAAGTGTTCTCAATGTAAGATGTGCGCTGTCGATAAAAAAAAGGGCCATGACGACGAAAACCGAAGAGCTAGAAAAGGAAATACTGACGACAACAGCGACGCCTCTCAAGATCGTTGTTCGTCGGAGCCGACCGGATAACTTCTACCGGCGCCTCGCTTGGACGGCGGCTGTTTCGACCTTCGTGATCTTGGTCCTTATAGGACTCTTCTTGTATTTGAGGGCTCGCCCGGCATTTAACTACATGGGGTACTGGGGGTTCCTGACGACGCAGGTGTGGAACCTCTCGGGTAAACACCCCTCCTTTGGCGTAGGTTCAGCGCTTGTTGGAACCGTTGTGTTGGCCATTGTCTCACTGGTGATCGCTGTGCCCGTTTCTATTGCTTGTGCGCTGTTTATTAATGAGTATGCACCGACAAAACTTTTCGGCTTTTTTCCGCTGAAAGGCCTCTTGACGTCGATGGTTGACTTGATGGCCGCGATACCCTCAGTGATTTATGGGCTCTGGGGCTTTTTTGTCCTTCAGACTTCCATGAAAGGACTGGCAAGATGGCTTTCTGATCATGCAGGATTCATCCCAGGTTTTAAAGTAACCACGCCGACGTACACCTCGAGTTTTTTTATCGCAGGGACGCTCGTCGGCTTCATGATTATGCCCATCATTACTGCGCTCTGTCGTGAGGTGTTCTCCCTCACACCACTTGGCGAGCGAGAAGGGGCAGTCTCGCTCGGAGCGAGTCGAGC